>JAUXWQ010000030.1 GCA_030680235.1 Coxiellaceae bacterium | reverse complement strand
TTTGACGATCTTGAACGATAATTTGTTTCGAAAATGCTCATGGACTTCGTGACCACTGCGCTTTTCTCAACAAATTATCGTTCAACCTCGCCTAAAATCTGAAAATTAGCGGTTTTTCAGACATTCGCCGGGAACTACTGTCTCAGCCATGCATCCAACTTCAGTCGTGCTTCATCAACGCCCATCTTCTTCGGCGCTGAAAATAACTGCACAGACACCCCTTCGCAATGAGAAACGGACTTCTGTACGAGAAATAAAGCCTTTTTCTGTGCATCTTTTGAAAGTTTATCAGCTTTTGAGAGCAAAATATGTACAGGCACTTCAAATTCGACACACCACGCAATCATTTCTTGGTCGTGCGGCTTTAGGGGATGTCGCACATCCATCAATAATACCAAACCCGCCAAGGATTCACGTTTTTCAAAATAGTCAGAAATCATCTGGTCCCAACGCGCGCGATTGGCCAAGGTTGTTTTAGCAAAGCCATACCCTGGCAAATCCACCAAACGATGGTTTTCATCAATTTGAAAAAAATTAATCATTTGCGTGCGACCCGGCGTGCTGCTCGTTCGTGCCAACCCATTAACCCGGGTAATCGCGTTGATGGCACTGGATTTGCCCGCGTTGGAACGCCCAATAAATGCGACTTCAACACCGCAATCAGAAGGAAGCTCTGCAAGCTTGGTTGCACTGGTAACGTATATGGCTTTTTCAAATAAGAGCATGGGGCACCTTTTATTGTAACTGTGTCAGCGGTACAGTTTGCCACAACTCTAAAAACTAGCGGCGTACGCTTTCGCCAAAGCTTGACCTCTGGCGCAGTCACAGTCACTTTATCAAACGTGCGCAGTATACCCCTTTTACACCACAATAAGGCAATGAAAACCACACAAGAGATAGGATTAAAATCAGCGAACTCAGTGGTTATGCAGTGTCAGTGTCAGTATTATGCGCGTACTAACACTGACACTTTAATCTTTTGACTAAACAGTTAACAACGAAAAACTGCTTGAGCAAGCATAATCGGTGGAATTGAGCTCTCCCCCAGTGAAAAATTTTTTTCAACTGAATTATTTGTCAATCGAAAGTAATATTTCTCTAAAATTAATGACAAAGTATTACTGAGCTGTTTTCGTGCAACATCTCTAATAGCAGTCTCAAGATCTAGTTTATCTTTTATTGAAGTGGGACACTGATTTAATTCATGCAAAGCTCGAAAAATTTTATTTTCAATCAGCATTTGTTTTTCTTCGTAATGTGTTATTTTTCCTCGAATCCATCCAAATAAATTGTGGCTTTTTTTTACCCTTTCAAATTCTATTTTTCTAGCTGCTAAATAGTCATTTAACGCTCCGATCATTTCCTGACTAGAAAAAATGTTCCTGTCTTGCCTTGGCCTTCTTATTTCGCTGCAAAATAACGGGATTCCTCCATACGGCATAATGCGTCTCCTATTAGTGAGTTATTACGGCCCTCGCATAAATATAACCTGTGCAACCAGCAATTCCCGGTGAATAAAAAATTTTCATCTTTTGACGATCTTGAACGATAATTTGTTTCAAAAATGCTCATGGACTTCGTGTACACTGCGCTTTTCTCAACAAATTATCGTTCAACCTCGCCTAAAATCTGAAAATTAGCGGTTTTTCAGACATTCGCCGGGAACTACTGCTGTGCAACTAGAATCTTGATTAATGGATCATTTCTTCACGCATCCATAAGTTGCTTTGATACTTTGCAAGATCAGCCATGTTCTTTAATTTTTTAAAAGTTTTGTTTATTTTTTCCGCATCATTGTTTAACGCAGACACATTGTTTTTTATATAATCCAAATACGCCGTATTTCCCAAATAAGTTGCATAAGGCGCCAATTTCTCGAGGGTTTCCAAAATATCACGCTCTATTGTGATAGCGTTTGCTTTATTAGGTACCGAAATTTCACCTTTTAAACCATATCGGCTTGCTTGAAATCGATTATGTGCATAAGTAAGGTAAAGATCACCTGTCATCTTTACAGGCGCTTCTTCAAGAAAATATAAAGCAAGTGTTTGACAGTAAGCCGTAATAGCCACAGCCTGTTTTATGGTAAGTGGCGTGTCACAAATGCGAATTTCTAGCGTGCCAAATTCAGGACGCAATCGAATATCCCAATAAAAATTACGAAGTTGCTCAATAATATTTAATTTTTGCAATTTATCGATATGCGTACAAAATGCATCCCAACTCGTAACATACGGAAAATGACCACTCAATGGAAACGCATCTATAAGATGTAGCCGTGTTGAATGAAAAGCTGTTGCAGCGCCATCATAAAATGGTGAGGAAGCACTCAATGCAATTAAATGGGGTAAGTAACGAGAAAAAGCGTGTATAAGATAAATGGCTTTATCTGGATCAGCACAACCAATATGAATATGCTGCCCAAATACAGTGAATTTTTTAACTAGAAAATCATATTTTTCATATAAGCTTGTATAATTTTCTGAAACAATTCTCTCTTTCCAGGCATGAAAAGAATGTGTTCCACCACCAGAAATTTGTATTCCAAATTTTTCTGCTTCTTTAGATAAAAAACTATTGATGAGTCTGAGCTCACTATTTAAGGAATCTGTGTTTTCATGGATAGTAGATGCAATTTCAAGCATACTATGCGTAACTTCAGGCTTTATTTCCCCGTAATACGAAGACTTGTTAATTTCGGCTAAAAATACACCACTCTTTGGTGTAAGATCGTTTGTAAGTGGATCTAGCAACTGAAGCTCAATTTCCGTTCCTATCGTTAAATCTTTTGAAGGGATGAAGTCCAGCTGCTCCATGTACAATCCTCTGGGTTATCTGTTTCGTGCAGAAACAATTTCTTAAGGATTCGCCCCCGAAAAAAAATTGGTAGTTTGCTTTTTAGAGGCGAATTTGTCGGCTTTCATGATTATTCAGTGTGTTACGTGCTACCATTTCATGCTTTTATGTTTTTCTGCAAGAATGTATTTACTTAGTGTACTAAGTAAACGGGTATTTTTCAAGGGTTGAACTTATGCTGGACAGAATAGATATTGTAGATGACGTATTAATTGCACTACGGAAAATTATCCGAGCAATTGACCTACACTCGAAAAAATTAGTCAGCAAATATGGCATCACAGGCCCTCAAGCACTGGTTCTAAAAAGAATAATTCACTATGGCAGAGTACCAAGTGGTATTTTAGCGAGAGATGTCAATCTTAGTCATGCAACCGTGACTTCCATCCTAGATCGACTTGAAAAACATCACTATATTGCGCGCATACCAAGCAAGGATGACAAACGAAAAGTCTTTATTGAAGCAACAGAGGACGCCGTCAGAATTTTTAAAAACGCCCCCCCACTACTGCAAGAAGAATTTATTTCCGAGTTTCGTTCCCTAGAATCTTGGGAGCAAACACAAATGCTTTCAACACTACAACGCATGGGAACCATGATGGACGCAAAAAATATCGCTGCCGCACCACTACTAGAGACAGAAGAATAATTAAGAGACCATTTGGTTAATCGTTTAACAAAAAAATACCACAAATTTATGCGGTTTTTTATTGTCAAGCGATTAACCAAACAGCTTCTAATATTTAATGATATAATCACTCATACTAAAAAAAACAGCTCAGATGGATGTCATCGGTGATCGACTGGCAAACAGAATTCGACAAATTGCGCCGCAACCCACGCACACCCGTGATTGGTACGCTTTTTTTCGGAATCTGTTTTTTATGGTCTACTGGGGCCTTCATCACAACTTTTCTAGAAAAAAATCCAAGCCCGCCTCCTAAAATTGCAAAAATAATGGTACCACCCGTCAATCTTGGCGAGCTCCATTTATTTGGCGTATACAATGTTGCGCAAGCGAACCTGCCTACCGCAAACTCTCAACTTACCTTACAAGGCACCATTGTGGTCACTGATTCACCCAATGAATCACAAGCTTTAATTGCTGCCCCTGGCCAACCAGCGGAAGTCTATCATGTCGGCGACACACTTCCTGGCAACGCTACCATCACGCATATCTCCGGGGATAATATCGTCATCAACCAAAATGGAACATTTGAAAAATTACTATTGCCCATTCAAACTGTGACCAATTCAGAATAAACCCCATCAAGGAAAAAAAATGAAGCAGTTTTTGCTACTATTGTGCCTATCGTTCTTTCTCATCGCCTGTCATGGACCAGGCTTCAAAGAATATGAAACTGCAAATAAGGCCTATGTGCAGGGTCAATATAAGATCGCTTTTGCTAATTATTTGTATGCAGCAAATCTAGATATTGTGCCTGCAGAATATGCTGTCGGTTATTTATATTATTATGGCCTTGGTATAAAACGAAATGAAGCACAAGGCATTATATGGCTACAAAAAGCAGCACCCAAATCAGTGGAAGCCACTTATGCGCTCAGCGTCATTCGTGAACACAACAGCAAAGAACCATGGATGATCAATCTAAAATGAAAAAATCTCTCGAAAAAATAAAAAAAGGTTACACGCATTTTCGAAAAGCCTATGCAACGGGCGATCAATCCATCATGCGCCAATTGGCTAGCGAAGGACAAAAACCAGAAGTAATGGTCATTTCCTGCTGCGATTCCCGCGTTGATCCTTCCCTAATTTTACAGTGCAACCCTGGTGATTTATTTGTTGTGCGGAATGTCGCCAATATTGTCCCTCCTTATGAATGCGATGAAAAACATCATGGTACCAGCGCTGCACTTGAGTTTGGCGTCTGTTATTTACAAGTCAAACATTTAATTATTTTAGGGCATAGCCAATGCGGTGGGATTGAAGCATTAATCCATGAAAATACCCTGCAACAAGATGATTTTATCAGTAACTGGGTTTCTATTATTGACTTTCATCAGCCGTCAAATAGCTCAGATACGATTGCAAAAAATGCATTAACACTATCCTACGGCAACTGCCTCACGTTTCCCTGGATTCATGAACGCGTCAAAAATAAAACACTTGAAATTCATCGATGGTTTTTTGATATTAAAACGGGTGAAATTGCAGTATATTCTGATGCAACAAAAAACTATGCTCCTCTGCAAGAATAGTAAACTTTATGACAAGGTCAGTCCCGCACGTTCCGCTGATTATTTAGCAGATTCTGAAAAAGAGGCCAGCATTAGCAGAGCCCCTTTTTCAGAAAAAACAAAGCAATTACATGACGCACCAATCAAGTACGCCTGCGCTTTTGTTTTAATTTTTCACAAAAAATCACCTCAACATCGACATTTTTCATTACTTATACGACGAGGCGCGAGTAGTTATGCGAAATATACACTAATTTCATTCACTAAATGTTCTGCAAATGGGAATGAACAAGTGAATGCGGGCGAAACAGCATTAAGAACGTGAAATGAATGTGAATCTCCTTCATAACAAAAATCCGTCACTAATGCATTGCTTCGTATATCTACTAACTGCGCACGAATTCCCGGCTTTCCCCAAGTTTTATAATTTTTTACTGAAAAATCGTCAATCATATAATCCGCTTTACTTGCCATAAATTGTTTAGAATATTTTTTTAATTCATGCAAGGCCACCTCACGAAAATGAAACTTATTTTTTGAAAATAAAATGGCTTCTCTTTTTAAAATAGCGATAGTTTCAGACAATGAAAAACGACTGATTCCTTGATATTGCTCTCGCCAAAACGCAGGGATAGCAGTTGGTCCAATTTTAATTTTTCCCTGTGCTGTTATTGTGAAATGCACTCCCAAAAAAGGATAATTTAAATCTGGCACAGGGTAAATGTGTGTTTTCAGCGCTCCTATTTTTTCATCGGAATATAAATATAGACCCTTAAAAGGAACGATTTCATAGTGCTGACTAAAGCCGTATTTTTTTGCAATATGATCTGCGTATAAGCCTGCCGTATTAATCACATACCCCGCATTTATTTTTTGTTTATTGGTTATGACACATTTTTCTTTATGGGCACTATATTTTTCATCATACAAAAAAATAATGTTATTTTTTTCTGCTTCGTTGACCAAAGATTTCATAACTTCTGTTGGATCAACCGATGCTGTTTCGGGTGAAAAAATTGCTTTTTTTACAGTGCGAACACGAGGTTCTATTTCACGCGCTTCTTGTTCTGATAATAATTTTAAATTAACGCCATTTTTTATCCCGCGCTCATAAAGCATTTGTAATGTTTCTAATTCTGATTCATTTTTTGTGATAACCAGTTTTCCATTTTCATTAATTTTTATAGTATTTTCTAAACAATATTTTTTCATGGCGACGTTTCCATCACGACAAAAACGTGCTTTCAAACTATCTGCTGTGTAATAAAATCCTGCGTGCAAAACACCGCTATTTCGACCACTTGCATGGAAACCGGCTTGCGATTCTTTTTCAAGAATGATTATTTTTTGATCTGGAAAACGTTTTTTTAATTCAAGCGCAACAGTAATACCAATAACACCGGCGCCGATGATAAGAAAATCTGTGTTGTTTTTTTTCAAATGCTTTCACTCCAGTATATTACGGTTTCGTAGATCTTATCGTAAGCATTTAGGCATCTACATGGAAATCACGCTCTATTTTCTTATTCAAACATGCAAAGGACTGTTATGGCGTTCGAGTTCGGCACGATGTAATTAACGAAGACCGGTCGATAGCATAGCCACATTCGCCAGCGGCGAATTGGCTGTGTGCAAAAATGTTTTCATGCGCGAAGGCGGTTGGCACTTATTAAGTGATGTGAGTCACACTATTCATCAAACGCCAACGCGCCATTGCTGACCGAGTATTTTTTACATCGTGCTGAAGCCGCACCCGGCGCTTCAATTATAAGCCAGTTCTTTTTCAGGTGTTTTCCGCGCAATTTTTAAGCTATCCAAAATGTGCATGCTGGCTTCTACTTTATTTAATGTATAAAAATGTAAGCCCGGCACACCAATGGCTATTAACTGCTCGCATAAACGCGTCACAACTTCCATTCCGAATTGTTTGATGGATTCGATATCATCGCCATAGCTATCGCAACGCTTGATCAACCAGCGTGGAATTTGTGCGCCGCATTGATGTGAAAATCGGATTAACTGTTCGATGTTCGTGATGGGCATTATTCCCGGGGTAATAGGAACGCGAATATTGTGTCTATGACACGCTTCCAATAGCCAATAATAGGCATTTACATCATAAAAATATTGCGTGATGACTCCGTTGGCGCCACTATCCACTTTTTGCTTAAAATAAAAAAAATCTTTTTCAAAGTTTTTTGATTGAGGATGGCATTCTGGGTAGCCAGCTACCTCAATGTGAAAAAAATCATCTGAGTATTCACGGATAAATGAAACCAATTGATTCGCATATCGCAGTGTACCTGCAAAGTCCATTTCGCCAGATGGTAAATCACCTCGAAGCACGACTATTTTACGAACACCTAGATCACGATATTCATCTAAAAGTGCGCTAATTGCCACTTTTGTAGCCCCCACACAAGAAATGTGCGGGGCAATAGCATGAGACGTCATTTGCCTTAATTGCGCTACAGTATCAATGGTTTTTCGTTGCGTTGATCCGCCAGCACCATAGGTGACTGAAAAATAACTGGGAGAATAAGCGGATAATTGTTTGCTGATAGCGACCAACTTTTGCAAGCCCTCATCCGTTTTTGGTGGGAAAAATTCGAAACTGACGTCCATAATAGAAAGTTTTCCGTATGCTAAAAAAATAGTATACGATAGATAGCATTTTTATTAAACACACGCATATCACGTAACCCTATGAACGACCTTCTAACTTCGCTTAAAAAAACACTCGACCACCGTATTATGATTATGGACGGCGGTATGGGCACGATGATTCAAACCTATGCCTTATCTGAAAATGATTATCGCGGCAATCGTTTTTGTAATCACGAACGACTTTTACAGGGAAATAATGACCTTTTGTCTTTGACGCAACCTGACATTATTACGGCTATTCACCGTGCGTATTTAGAAGCAGGTAGTGATTTTATTGAAACCAATACTTTTAATGCAAACGCAATTTCACAAGCAGATTATGGATTAGAAGATTTAGCATACGAAATAAATTTTGCATCCGCTAAACTCGCAAAAGCAGTCGCACAAGAAATAACAGCAAAAAACCCTGAAAAACCACGTTTTGTTGTCGGCACATTGGGGCCAACGAATAGAACGGCTTCATTGTCTCCTGATGTCAATAATCCCGCCTTTCGCAATATTACATTTGATGCATTGGTTGCAGCTTATACCACAGCGATTGCAGGATTATTAGATGGCGGTTCTGATTTACTGATGATTGAAACTATTTTCGATACGCTCAATTGTAAAGCGGCTATTTATGCTGTTGAGCTCGAGCTTGAAAAAAGAAATTGTCGTGTGCCTCTGATGATATCAGGCACCATTACAGATGCCAGTGGCCGTACCTTATCAGGACAGACCATCGCTGCATTTTGGACCTCCGTTGCACATGCAAACCCGCTCACCATCGGAATTAATTGTGCCTTAGGCGCAGAAGCAATGCGACCTTATGTGCAAGAGTTATCGCGCCTTGCAGATGCTTATATTTGTATTTACCCCAATGCAGGACAACCCAATGAGTTTGGTCAATATGATCAAACACCTACTGAAATGGCTGCGCTTATCAAAGATTATGCAGCAAGTGGTTTTGTGAATATTGTCGGTGGCTGTTGTGGTTCAACGCCCGAACACATTCGGGCAATTACAGAAGCAGTGAGTGATTGTAAGCCACACCTTATTTCTGAAATAAAGCCTTATTGTCGCTTAAGCGGATTGACGATGCTGGAAGTAAGGCCAGACACCAATTTTATTAATATTGGCGAACGCACCAATGTGTCGGGCTCTTCTCGTTTTGCAAAATTGATTCGTGAAGAACACTATGAAGAAGCATTAGAAGTAGCACTCAATCAAGTTGAAAGTGGCGCACAAATAATTGATATCAACATGGATGATGCGATGCTCAATTGCGAGCATGCCATGCGTGAATTTTTAAATATGGTGGCAGGCGAGCCGAATATTTCGTGCGTGCCTATCATGATTGACTCTTCAAAATGGACAATTATAGAAGCTGGTTTAAAATGCGTGCAAGGTAAATGCATCGTTAATTCTATTAGCTTGAAAGAAGGCGAAGCTGAATTTTTAGCGCAGGCTAAAAAATGTTTACGCTACGGTGCAGCAGTCGTTGTAATGGCATTTGATGAAGAGGGTCAAGCAGACACGGTTGATCGTAAAGTAGCCATTTGTAAACGTGCTTATACATTACTTGTTGATAAAATTGGCTTCAAACCGCAAGACATTATTTTTGATCCCAATATTTTTGCGGTAGGTACGGGTATCGAAGCCCATAATGATTATGCCAATGCCTTTATCACGGCCGTGAGAGAAATTAAAAAACAGTGCCCTCATGCATTAATCAGCGGTGGTGTAAGCAACGTTTCTTTTTCATTTCGTGGCAATAATCCTGTACGTGAAGCAATGCACGCTGTTTTTCTCTACCATGCCATTGCTGCAGGCATGGATATGGGCATTGTGAATGCCGGTCAATTGCAAATTTATGAAGCCATACCGCCAGAATTACGCGACTGCATTGAAGATGTCATTTTAAATCGATCGCCTGATGCCACAGAGCGTTTAGTTACTATCGCTGATCAATTTTCGGGTAAATCCATTCAAAAAGAAAAAGATTTGCAATGGCGTGAGGGATCAATTTCAGAAAAAATCACACATTCATTGGTGAATGGGATCACAGAATTTATTGAAGAAGATATGGAAACGGCGCGTCAACAGGCTGATTCAGTACTATCCATCATTGAAGATTCTTTGATGGATGGCATGAATGTGGTCGGTGATTTATTTGGCGCTGGTAAAATGTTTTTACCCCAAGTGGTGAAAAGCGCGCGCGTAATGAAAAAAGCCGTTGCTTATCTTTTGCCTTATTTAGAAGCTGAAAAAAAACGTCTAGGCACTGCACAAAAGCAAAAAGGCAAAATTTTAATGGCCACTGTCAAAGGCGATGTTCATGATATTGGGAAAAATATCGTGGGTGTTGTGATGCAGTGTAACAATTATCATGTGATAGATTTGGGTGTAATGGTGCCTTGCGAAAAAATACTATCGACTGCAAAAACAGAAAATGTCGATATCATCGGTTTAAGTGGGTTAATCACACCATCATTAGATGAAATGGTGCATGTTGCCAAAGAAATGCAACGCCTGAATTTTACCATTCCATTGCTAATTGGCGGCGCTACTACGTCACGCGTACACACGGCTGTTAAAATAGATTCACATTATGATCACCCTGTTATTCACGTCAATGATGCCTCTCGTTCCGTTCCTGTACTATCAAAATTATTGGGCGAAAACAAAACCGATTATTTATTAGAAATAAAAAAAGAATACGATCAGGTTCGCGAAAATCATGGCAATCGAAAACAAAAAATTGATTGGCTAAGCATGCAAGCGGCAAGGCAAAACAAATTTAAAATAAATTGGGAACATTATAGCCCTCCTAAACCCCATTTTTTAGGGGTAAAAGTCATTGATGATTTTGATTTGACTATTTTAAAACAATGCATTGATTGGGCTCCTTTTTTTCGCGCATGGGATTTGCACGGTAAATTTCCTGCGCTTCTTGATGATCCAATCTGTGGCACACAGGCCCGCGTATTATTTGAGGATGCGAAAATCATGCTCGATAAAATGATTCAGGAGCATTGGGTAAAAGCCAAAGGTGTGGTGGGTTTTTTCCCTGCTAATACGATTGATCATGATGACATTGCCATTTACACCGATGAATCTCGAGAGCAACAGTTGGTATCACTTCATCATTTGCGTCAACAAAATAGAAAACCGCCAGGGCGACCCAATAAATCATTGGCTGATTTTATTGCCCCTGTTGAAACGGGCATTCATGATTACATTGGGGTATTCGCAGTGACCTCGGGCATTGGATTAGATGAGCGCGCAAAGCAATTTGAAAGTGACAATGATGATTACAGCAGTATTATGCTAAAAGCATTGGGCGATCGATTAGCAGAAGCCAGTGCAGAGTATTTGCATAAATGTGTGCGAAAAAATTATTGGGCTTATGCACAGGATGAAACGTTGCAAAATGAGCAATTAATTGCGGAAGACTATCAAGGCATTCGACCAGCGCCGGGTTACCCAGCTTGTCCTGATCATCTCGAGAAAAAAACGTTGTTTGATTTATTGGATCCCACGAATGCTATTGGGGTGCATTTAACAGATAGCATGGCCATGTGGCCTGCATCAGCGGTTTGTGGGTTTTATTATTCTCATCCTGAATCACATTATTTTGCGTTGGGACCTATCAATGAATCACAAATTGCTGATTATGCGCAACGCAAAAATATTTCATTTGAAACAGCAATGCATTGGTTAAAAATTAATTTGGGTTAGGGTTTTTTTACTATGGTCAGCATAACAAAAGTGTATACAAAACAAGGTGACACCGGGACAACTTCTCTCGCAGGGGGTCATAGGATTGAAAAAACTGATCCACGTGTGCACTTAATGGGTGAAATAGATGAATTAAATGCGCATATTGCTTTTGCGGCAGAGAGTATTAGAGACGAAAAAATTTTTTTGGCTTTATCTGCTACTTGCTTAAAGATTCAAAATCAATTATTTAATGTAGGTGCGAGTCTTGCCGTATTGCCTGAAGATAGAAGAGAATCTACGCCGTGCATTACCACAAACGACATCTTGGCCTTGGAAAAAGATATTGATAGGATGAATGATAAGTTACCTTCTTTGCGCTCCTTTATTTTGCCTGGAGGCTGTGAATCAGCCGCACGATTTCATATTGCACGAACCGTATGTCGTCGAGCAGAAAGAGTAGCCTGCCACTTTTTAGATAAGATGACAGATGCGGTTAATAAAAATACGGTGCCTTATCTCAATCGTCTAAGCGATTGGTTATTTGTCGTCTCTAGACATATTTTAGCTGAATTAAATAAGGAGGAGATTTTATGGTGTCCCTAAAAGGTATGCAGTGGAATGATTATGCGAATCATTTTAAATGCTTAGTATTGATCGGTCTTTCAGTGTTAATAAAATGTATCCCCCATTTGCCAAATGTAAGTCCTGAATTGGTTTTTTCACTGTATTTAACAACAACACAATCAAAAAAAATTGTCGCAGTTGCTTATGTGTTTTTGATGTGGATTTTATCTGATATTGCTTATGGGGTGGTTTATCATACGAGCGCTTTTGGGAGCTGGAGTCTAGGGACCTATAGCGCTGTATTCGCTATTATGTTGTTTTTTTCATTCATCAGCGTGCGTCTAGATAAATATTTATTTATGGTTTCAGCATCGGCTGTTTCATTGTTTTTTTGGGCGTGGACAAATTTTAATGTGTGGATTTTTTCAGGAATGTATGGGCATACGCTGCATGGATTATTGATGTGTTATTTCTTAGCAATTCCTTTTTTAACCTATGCCTTGACGGCAGCGGTATTTTGGTCTGCCCTATTAATGCTCGGCCATATTCTTAGAAATCGATATGCTCGTATGAGTGTAGTGGGTGCGGCTAAGGTGATTTAATTGCATTAGACTTCTTTCCAAACCTCGATTAACGGATGATTTCATCGAAAAAATTTTCTGCGAACTCACCTCGTTACTCAAGGTTTGGAAAGAAGTCTATTAAATGCGCCCTAAAACCACGCTACTTGGAATATTGATCACACGCTCTGCTATGCTTTCCGAAGTTGCTAAGTCCATTCGTGGTGCCTGACAATACATAGGTAAGCGATGCATCAACTCCCACAGGGGTCGCACAGCAATTTTTTTTGCATTTAATGCTTCTACCAAGCTATCACGCATCGACTTATTTTCAACCATCATAGCATTTAACCAATAATTGCTTTGGGCAAAAATAGGTTCTTGCAAAAAACGCACACCTGTGACAGCTGAAAATGCTTTTTGATACCCTTCTGCTAATGCTCTTTTAATTTTTAAAAAATAAGGTAGCTGCTCAAGCTGCGCACAACCCAACGCCGCATTAATATTTGGCATGCGGTAATTATAACCAACGTGTGTATGATAATATTCCCAAGGATGCGCTTGTTTTGCTGTCGTTGTCAGATGTTTTGCTTGCCGCGCTAAAGTCTCATCATTTGTTATAATTGCACCACCGCCACCGGTTGTGATAATTTTATTGCCATTGAAGCTCAGTGCGCTTAACAGGCCATGATTACCGACGTGTTTATTTTTATAATAAGATCCTAAGGCTTCTGCGGCATCTTCGATTAAAATCAAATGATACTGCTCAGCCAATGCTAAAATAGGATCAAGATCAACTGGATGTCCAAAGGTATGCATCACGCATAATGCCCTTATAATTTTGCCAGTGATTTTGTTGTAACAGGTTTTATTTTTAATCACTGTCGTTTCTTTTAAATAATCAGACAGTTTTTCAATATCCACACCCAAGTGTTTTTCTTCACAATCGTAAAAATGTGGCGTTGCATTACAATAAGCTAAAGCGTTACAAGTAGCGATAAATGTCAAAGTTGGCACCAAGACCTCATCCCCTGCTGATACACCCGCCAGCAAATAACACATATGCAAGGCACTGGTCCCGTTGACAGTGACAACTGCATGGCTCGCGCCTGTGAAATCTACTAACTCTCTTTCAAAGCGATCTACAAATTTCCCAACAGAAGACACCCACCCTGTAGTAATGCATTCTTGAACATATTCCAGTTCTCTCCCTGAAAAAATAGGTTCATGTAATGCAATCATCTTATTTTCGGTGGCTATATTGCTGCAAATAGCGTTAATAATATTACTAATTGTCATACGTTATACACTGCTGGTTTATAATACTGAGTGTTTTTATCTCGTAAAAACCATGCGATGGTTTCTTGAAGTCCACGTTTAAATCCATCAGATCCAGAATAGTCCGGTTTCCAGTGAGTGAGACGTAATGCTTTAGCATGATCTGCCCATAAACGTTCTACTTCACTGTTAATGGGTCGAATACGATTTTCATCTTCCACAATATCAATATCGACTTTCATTAATTCAGCGATCATTTTAGCAGTATCCTGCATAGCTATTTCAAAATTACTGCCAATGTTAATCACTTCGCCTATTGTTTTTTCAGATTCTGCGATTGCCAGAAAGGCTTTTGCGGTATCCTTAACAAAAGTAAAATCACGTGTTGGATGCAAGGACCCTAATTTTATTTTCTCATAACCCGCTGCAATTTGTGTGATGACCGTTGGAATAAATGCCCTGGCTGATTGTCTAGGTCCAAAGGTATTAAAAGGGCGAATGATGCTGACTGGCACATTGAATGAATCATAAAATGACATCGCAATTTGATCAGCACCTATTTTACTGGCTGAATACGGGGATTGCCCTTGCAAAGGGTGATTTTCGTTAATTGGAACGTATTTTGCAGTGCCGTATACTTCGCTCGTAGACGTATGCACCACTTTTGAAACACCTAGTTCACGCGCAGCTTGCACAATATTCAAAGTTCCCTTTACATTGGTGTCGATATAGGTATCGGGAGAATGATAAGAATACGGAATGCCAATTAGCGCTGCTAAATGCAACACAACATCACACCCTTTCATAGCTGTTTTTACGCCGTGCGGATCGCGAATGTCCCCCATAAAAATTTCGATATTATCTTTAATAGCAGCAGGCAAACTGTCTAACCAACCCCAAGTACCAAAAGAATTGTAGAGAACAAAGGCTTTGACGGAATAACCTGTATTGACCAAATGCTCTACTAAATGAGACCCGATAAAACCGTCGGCGCCGGTGACGAGTATTTTTTTCATTTTTAATCAATCTCACACGTTGATTTTTCTGTCATGAGGTTAGCATGTTTTTTTAAAAATGATGGCGATATTTTCATTTTTATGTTTTCGTACGACGATTTGTTTAATGCCAACGGCGCTGGAAAATTTCTCCAAAACAGGCGTTGTTTTTCTTTCATCTCAAGCGTTTGAACAAAGGAATTGTTCATAAATGCCACCATTTCCTTGACAACACCTAAAATTTCATCTGGTGTGTTTTCAATAAATTCAAACCCTTTTTTCTTCCACTCAGAAAACATAATTCTTCTTGAATCTTGCCCAGCATACTTTCCTGAAAGAAAAAAATGCTGATAATCACAATATATTTCTTTATATGAAACTAACTTGTTAGTTTTTTTACAAATTACATTTTTAGGAATAGTAAAAAACCAATTTTCATAACTTCTTGTATCGCATATAATAGAGTTGGTTGTTATTAGTGGTCTATAAAAAATCTGAGGGATGCAATCAATACCACAGCTTGTACTAACGAAAAAATAACAATTAGCTGATAAAAAAACATCCATGAAGTCTGATCTTAAGTTATGATTCGCATAATCAATAAATTTTGTATTATTTAAATTCAATGCTGAACCTACCTCTTTCCCCATTCGAACAACATAAAATCCAGATCGTGTTAAAAACTCAATAGCAGGTATGTAATTTTCAATGCTGGCATCTCGATACCGATTATATTGCCAATCATCTGAGTTTGGCATTCGTGTCTTTAAATATTTTTCATCCCTAACCAATAGACAAACAAATGGCATTCCACTAGGGATGCCTATTTTATTTAATAGCTCTTCACCTTTATTCTTTTCTTTTTTAGAAAAATTAATAAATTGCTTTTTATCATACTTTAAAAAATAATCCCAGTGATCATGCCCACCTAAGGAGCTCTCAAACATTGACTTAAAGGGTGTTTTATATTTTTTCTTGAATACTAAAATTAATATTCTATCTACACAGCTACTCAGCGCTCCAAAAGGCACTATTGGAATAGCCCTCTTCCACATTTTATGAAAAAATACATTGCTAATAGGGACATCATCGTAGGAATAATATAAATGCAGACACTTTTTTTCTTCAGGAAAATCATTAGATATTAAAGCACACAACATTAAATGGGTATTTGATCCATATTGACCAATCCGAGAAGTATATAGCTTTATCAACCTGATTTTAAAAAATGGATATATTAATATAATCATCATGGATGTGGGAACCGCAAGAAAAAACTGAGCGAGCTGCGCAAGAAAAATAAAAAATCCTTTTCTTTTTATTGCGTATAACAATCTATTCAATAAGCTCATAAGTTTTTTCATGCGCTCTAACCTTACACTGAAATAAATTCAGAGTTATCTACTCTAAGTCTTGATAGAACGGAGTGATAATCTAACTCCGCTTGCATTGTTTCTTTTATGATATTTTGATCTTTTGGCCAAAATAAAACCTGTCGATTCATTGGATAAATCATATTCCATTTTTTACTATTAGGATCAGGATCACAAAAACTAATTGGTAATATACCCATCGAAAATGCGGTAAACATACCAGTCGAGTTAAAACCAACCACATATTTTGGCTTTATTTCTTTTAATCTCGCATCAAAATTTTGATCTAACTTGTCTATTTTTACGTTGCCAAATTTTTGCTCTAACTTTAACATATTAGATTCGGTGATTTTGGGAGATGGCCGTAAGATAATCTCGATACTCTCAAAGCGACACCATTGAAAAAATAAAAAAATATTTTTTTGCACGGAGTCAGAGTAGGCTAAAGTATCTTCTGGAGAAATAAAAATAACTTTATTTTCTTTTTTCTCGACAAAATATTCATAATTTTTTATCAAGTTACAATTAATTTTATTGTCAAATAGAAATTCGACATGTCTTTTTTCTTCTGTAGTTAAAACAAAAACCTGATCTGGTTTTATCATAGGAATGCTTAACTTAATCAATCCATGAGACCAATATGTCATTTTAATTTTTTCATGTATACAGCTATGCGCTGCAACATGTAGTGCCAAAAAAGTAATTTCATCAATCCCTTTTGATTTTGCTGCAGAAAAAAAATGCTTAAATAAAACATATTCTCCAATATTTAACGCAGCAACCGTTAAAAAATCTTGTTTGTGATGCTTAAGAAAAAAAGATAATTTTCCAATCTTAGCGCTTAATCCAAATGCATTTTTAAAAAGCGATTTAAGTAAAAAAAATAGTCTGGGTACACAAATTTTTTCAAACCCTTCCAATGTTATTACATTTATCACCAAAATAGATTCTTTTGCTTTTAACTTATACTCATCAAAAATAAATTTCTCAGCATTAGCGCCATGACCAACAAAAATTTTTTTATAAATTTCTGATGAATCACCATTTTTTAATTTTTTATTTTTGATTTTATTAAGTGACAATGCAATCTTAAAAAGCCCAACCATAAAAATAAGAACATCAGTAATTTTTAAATATTCTGCAATTCTCATTGCACTGTGAATTTTCTTTGATTTGTTTTTCCATGCAAATTTCTCATTGATGGCATTACTATAAATAACATCATCATTTAGAAGAGCCCATAAGGGAACAATACGCTGTCTCTGGAGATTTAAAGTAAATTCAGATACTTTTTTGCGCATTACATGCTCTTCTTTACTTTAGTAAATGCGAAATATGCTTTAAAAAGCCCACTTTATTAATAGCACTTTTATTCCCCATAATACTTACTGCTTCTGCACCAGCCACATTACCAATAAAGCCTATTAAATCTGATGGCGCATTTTGGTAAGCGAATAAAGCAGTTAATGCAAGTACCGCATCTCCTGCACCTACGCGATCAACAACATTAGTCGCAAACGCTGGCACAGATTCGATTGACTCACCAGCACGACACACTTGTGCGCCACTTTTCCCACCCGTAATCATTGCACAATCATAATCATGATCCGACATTAAGCGATCCAACTGTTCTGAAACAGAGAAGTGTTTCTGTCTATAATTTAACTGTAACTCTCTCGATGCCAATGAAATGTAATTGGCTTTTTTATATTTAGAAATACAATTAAAACCGTGATTTCCCGCATTGGCTTGCGTATTAACTGCCAAATATTTTGCATTATTTGTTAAAAAATCAATTGCCTTTTCATCCAACAGCCCATGACCATAATCAACCACAATCGCCATGTGATTATCATCCAATAATTTTTTCATTTTCTCTAAAAATTCAATCTGTTGATCCCCTTCCATAAAGTCATCATTGATTTCATATTCTTCAAATAATTTTTGCTTTAAATATTCATCTAAATAGCGTCGCTTTACAATGGTAGGAGAATTTTTTTTATAAATGGGCATTATTTTAACATTGGGAGCTACACTATTTCGGATGATGTTTTCATATTCCTTGTTTTCACCCAGATAAGTTAAGCAAGTAACTTCAGCACAAAAATCACTGAGATGATTGGCCATTGCCAAAATACCCCCAGCATAAGTTTCTTTGTGTCTGAATTTTGCAACTAAAGTCGGTTCTTTTCCCGCTTTTCCAATCACTTCTGTAAATCGATAATCATCGATAATCGTTTCACCAATTAAAACTATTTTTAATGATTGTGCATTTTCAAAATAAGCATTGATTTTTTTAAAGTTATAACGTTGTTTAAACAGATTGAGATAATGCAAAACATCAGGTGAAAATGGTGAAAAAAATTCGTTTAACAATGATGAAGAACTAAACGTAGCTTCATTAGTAAATATCGTTTTACCACCAACATCACTAACTGCCAGTGCTTCATCATTGATTTTTCCAGTTATATCGTTTTCGCTATTTTGATATTCATCACCCTTCGCATAAACAGCAGGTTTGATTAATTGAATAGCTTCGACTGCTGTCGGCCAATGATTGATAATCACAAAATCAACACACTGCAATGCGGCAATCGCTTCAGCACGCAATTTTTCAGTGAATCGCGGACGATTAGGGCCTTTATTAACAAAACGATCGGGTGTAATGGTTACAATTAATATATCACCCTGTTTTTTGGCAGCTTGAAAATGTTTAATGTGGCCAATATGCAACAAATCAAACACACCATGAGATTGCACAATTCGAACATGGTCATTAATACACGTTTTTAAATCATCAAAAGTAATGACTTTACTTTTGATTGTTGTTTTTTCTGCCAAATCCATCATTGTCAACATCCTGTTATTACCACGCAGACAGCCCACCATCTGCATACAATACCTGCCCTGTCACATATTTCGCCGCATCACTGGCTAAAAATAGCATGGGGCCAACAATATCACTTTTTTCTGCCATTCTACCCATCGGAACACGCGCTGAATATTTTTCACTAAATTCATTGTTTTGTCCACTTGAAACACCACCTGGGCACAATGCATTCACACGAATACCAAACTCACCCCATAATGTTGCCAAGTGCTTTGTTAGGCCAATCACGCCGGCTTTTGAAGTAGTATAAACTGCTGGTGTATTAATCCCCCCCCCTAAATAATTGGAGCCTTTATAAATCCTCTGGTCTGGCGCAATTAAACTATAGAGAGATGCTGTTTGAATAATAGTGCCTTGCTTTTGTTCAAGCATGTATTTTCCCACAGCTTGCGCCATTAAAAACATGCCATCTAAATTGACTGACATGACTTCGCGCCAAATATCAAGCGAATAATCGGAAAAATCAGTAAAAAAAGAACGGACGTCTTTTGTTTTTGTTGCTGCATTATTTAAGAGAATATCAATTTTAAAGAATTTTTTAATGATTTTTTTTATCGCGTCATCAACTGATTGAGAATTAGCAACATCGCAGGATAAAAAAAGGAAATTATTTGTATCTGTTTTCCTGCTTATCTCTTCTTTCAAGATTTCCAAATTTTCAGTATGTAAATCAAGACAGGCCACTTTCGCGCCAAATGTATTCAAGGCTTTACAAAATTCAGAACCTAATATACCAGCAGCACCTGTTACAACCGCCACCTTTCCATCCAATCGAAATAGGTTTTCCATTTCCTACAATTCCATTTTTTTTAAATCAACACGGTTTTTTGCCAACAATCTTACATAGGCTAAATCCGTTGGCGTATCAATATCAATTGATCGCTCTTCTGGCATAACATACAAGAGTGTATGATCAGATACAACAGGTGAATTGCTAAATAATGCCTCGCGTTTCCAGATATAAATCGAGGCGTTCATATCATAGCAAGCGGGGGCATCCTGACGTCTTACAACTGCTTTTTCTGGTTTTTTACTTAACCTTGCAAAGCCATTTTGATCAGCTTCTACCATATTGAAATAGGGTGACTTGCGTGCAAGACACCCCGTAATTAAATTCATTGCAGTTTTATTTTTAACAAATAATTTAAAAGAATTACACAAGTCATCAACCGATCTTAAAGGCGCTGTTACATCCAAATCAATAAGGATATCAAACATAGTATTAGTAAAGCTTTCCGTCTGTGCTACAGCATGTTGAATAACTGGAATTTTTGCTGCTGTTGAAGAAGCAAGCTCCAATGGGCGATCAATCAAATAATCAGCCCCCCATTTTTTAGCAACAGATAATATTTTTTTTGAATCACTGCTTACAGCAATAGCATCAAATAATCCTGATTTCTTGGCTTGCAGAATAGTATGTGCAATTAAGGGCTTTCCACATAATGAAATAATATTTTTATTTTTAACGCCTTGTGATCCGCCGCGAGCACAAATGGTGCAAAGTACTTTCATAATGTAATCCATTTTCTGTCAAATGAAGATTGCTCTATCACTTCAATTAATTTTACTATTGACAACCCCTGTTTATAATCGCAAAAATCAGAAACCTCTTTTCTCAACAATAACTCATGCTGTCTTATATACGTTTTAGCGATCGCATCTTGAACCTTTAAGATAAGCTCACCATTCATATAGAATTCGCCTTTAATTAAATCTAAAAAAAATGTTTTATGATTTTTTGTGTGAATTATTATTTGACGACTAGGTGTTTTATTTAAATAATCAAGCTGTATATTAATAATAGGGCATCGCTCGCATTGCATTAAAATAGAATAAATATCATCACTGTTTATTTCTAGATTGCTATAATGACCGCCCATGGCAGTCACTTCGATACAATTACCACATAGCCATAAAATATAATCTAATTCATGACTCAAATCTCGAAGAACACCACCCCCAGATTCTTTTTTAGCTGAATAGCAGTTTTTATAATCAATATTTTTTCGCCAATCAGGCAAATAAGCACCAACTTGCACTGAAAATGAAATCAGCTCATCATCTTGCAGCACTATTTTTAGTTTTTGAATAAGCTCATGAAAACGGAGATTATAGGCAATATAAACGTTATCTTGATTTTGTAAATTTTCGGATTTTGAAAATAATGGTTTTTCAATTAAAATAGTCCCATTGAAATTAGCATTATTTATTTCCTTTAATGTCTCATGATGTAAATTTGTTGAATTGGAAACGATAATCTTATCATAACTATTTTCTTTAAATGCTGCTTCAAGGGTTTTATAAGTATGGTATTGCTCATTTATTTTTGAAGAAACCAAGGAAACATTACACCCCAAATCATTTAAAATACGCGCATGACGACTACCAATAGAACCATAACCAATTATCAAGGCGCGCATATCAATCCATTAAAAATTTATTTTCTTCTGTAAATTCCTTGCCCATTTTTATATAAAATTTTTCAGGGTTTTTTTTCAAAAAATTACGATCTGCTATCATTGAGAATACCCGAGATGTTTTTAATTTTTCAAAAAATATATTTTTATCTTCAATAGGTTTTTTCTTTGAAAGACATGCCTCCATCTCTTTCACAACAGCTAAAATTTCTTCAGCTGTATTTTCGATAATACTAAGATCATATTGGTTAATGACTTTTCTTACATCACACTCTTTTGTAATAACATCATCAATTTCTTTGAAAGATAAAAAACGTTTTTTATTGTTATCATACACTTTTTTTGTAATAAAAAATTCACATGGCCACCAATATTGTATCTGAGCCTTAAAGGGAGCAACATCTACTAAAACAATTGGCCTTCTAAATATTTGTGGAATCGCGTCCAAGCCAGTTGCTGTGGATATAAAAAATTCACAATTAGCAGATAAATAGATATCAAAAAAGTCTGATCGTAAATCATGATTTGCATAATCAATTATTTTTGGATGATTAGCATTGAACGACTTTTCAACGGATTTCCCCATCCGAATAACATAATAGCCTTGCTCAGCAAGAAACAAGGCAGCTTTAGAAAAATTATTGATATCAGAATCACGATAAAAATGATGCGCCCAACTTCCATCAGGAAGATATTTACTTAAATATGTCGAATCACGCCCTAATAAACAGACATATTTTTGATTATCTAAAATTCCCAATTGCAATAATAATCCTTTTCCTTTTATTATTTCATTGTCTCTAAAATGCAAGTGTTCTTTATGATTCTGAAGGTAGGAAAAAATATCTTGATAACCTTCAGGTACTTCAAATCTTCTTAACTCATTATTTTTATACTGATTTCCAAGAAATATGAGCATTAATTGATCAATATAAGAAGCTAACCTCGAAAAGGGGAAAATGAAAATAATTCTTTTCCACATAACATCTAATTGCTCATTACAAATTGGAGCAACTCTTCTGTAAAAAATATATTTCGTTCTTTTTCTTTCTTGTATTTCATCCAAATAACATAACAGTAATTCTGTATTCATCGCATAATGACCCACACGATCAGAAACCAGACTAACAAACTTAAATTTAAAAAATGGGTATATTAAAATAAGCACTAATGTAATAGGTATTGACAATAAAAATAGAACTATTCGGCATAATTTCCCAACAGCTCTTTTTAAAAAAATTACTATTTTTCTCAACATTGCTACCATAAACTACTTCTTACTCTGCGCCTGCTAACTTAATCAAGCTGCCAGAATAAGCCATACAATCTGAATCAGCAATTTTTACAATCATTTCTGAAATTTCTTCAGTTGATAAAAATCTTCCTAATGGCTGCTCTTTCATTCGAGCTTCAAAATATTCAAGGTTTGATATTCTTTTTTTATCCCATGGACTATCGGAATATAAAAAAATACCCGGTAGCACAGAGCAAATCATAATATTATTTTTAGCATAAAATCGTGCTGTGCTTTTCACATATGCATTAATGGCAGCTTTCGCCGCCGCATAACCTGGGGCACTTCGACCCGTTTCACTGGCATCTGAGCTGATATGAATAATTCGACCTTTACCTTCTTTTTGCATTAAGGGCAAATAATATGAATTCAAAGCAACAGCAACACCTAAATTGAGCGCAACTGATTTTATTAATATTTCTGATTGTATTGGCTGCTCATCACCTTCTACTTTTCCACCCAAGCAATGAATAATAACATCTGGCATATAAGGAATTGCGCAAAGTTTTTTGAGATTTTCTTTTTCCAAGAGATCACCAGAAAAAATAATATGTTTTTCTGGATTTATCAACTTTGAATGAACAAGACTAAGCGATTCTTTTGAACGACCTGTTAAAATAATTTTATATCCAATTGAAGCCAGTTCTTTGGCAATTTGAAAACCAAGGCCTTTTGAGCTTCCTGTTACTAGCGCAACTTTATTCAATGGATACTCCGTAGGTAATTTATGGTGATTTTATTTCCATTGACATTATTTTTTGACAAAGCTCATAATCTTTAACATTATCAATTTCACACCAAGGTGAATCAATAGCAACAACAGAGATCTTAAAATTATTTTTTAATAATAATTTTAATAAAGCAGTCATGTCCATTTTATCAATAACATTATCAGCAAATTGATCCAAAAATAATGTAATTTTTCTCCAACCTTTAACTGTGAATTTTAGCAACCCCATATATTGACCCTGAATATCAGACAGGTTTTCAGTTTTTCCACCAATATCAATCAAGGAATCATTTTTATATTTAAAAATTTCAGCATCACTTAAAGGATCATCAAAACGCTGTCGCCATAGATTAAGCCAGTTTTTATCAAAAGTAATAACAATATCACCTGACGCCTCTTTTAATTTTTGAATTGCTTCTGGTTGATAGACAATATCTGAATAACTCACAATACAAGTTGTTTGATTTAACCAATCATTAGCACATAACAAAGTAGAAAGCATGTTGGTTTGATGCCAACGCTTATTTTCAAAATAGGTGAGTGAGTAAGTAAAGACATCACCGCAATATCCCTTTATAATTGCAATTTGATCAATGCCAGCTTTTTTAATTGCTTCCATTTGCCATTCAATTAATGGACGACCATGAAGACCAATCAATCCCTTAGAATTATTATTGGTTAGATCACCCATTCTATTCCCGCGACCTGCCGCTAATATGATTGCTTTCACGCCTATTTAACTCCAAAGAAAATATTTGTTAATAGTTTAATATCACTTTCTTTAAAGTTAGTGTATCTTTCGGGATGCCACATAATCCCCTTAATTGGCAAATATTGATGTTGAATCGCTTTAATAACACCATCATCCGACCTTGCTAAGATATCAAAACCATTAGTATGCTCAGTTGTTCCATAATGATGATAGCTATTCACTTCTTCCTCTAACCCACCAATAAAAATTTTTTGTTTTTCCATAATATGACCTGGAATTTTTTTTAATACTGTCCCAAAATAGGTTTGAATGCGTTGCATGCCATGGCAAACACCTAAAACGGGAATTTTTTTTTCAATAGCAAGATCCAATAAAAAATTTTCAGTATTTTTTCTTTCTAAAGGGTCATTACCGCCAGTCAATAGAACACCGTCAAGCTTAATCGTATTAATAATTTTTTTAGCAATCTCTAGATTATTTGGAATAATTAATGGCGTTAAATCACAGATTAATAAAAATTCATGCCAACGCTGATCCAATGAATCACGTGTTTCATTATATTCTGTAATAATATCCGTGCGTTGTGTCACAGCAATCAGAGTCATAATATTTGAACCTGCTTATTAGCGCAGTCAATATGAAGTTTTTTTGCTTTTTTCCAATCATTAAACTTAATTTCACCTGCACCAATCACAGCAGGAATACCCAATTCTCCTGCGCGAATTGCCATATGCGAATTAACACCGCCATATTGTGTAATAAATCCCGCAATTTTATGTGAAAAAATCCAATCATAGCCAGGATCAGCAGAAGGGATCATCAATATCGTATTTTCTATATTGCCTTTTTGTGTATCTGGAAAAGCTAATTTTCCAGTTGCCTTTTTTTGCGTGATAAAATTGGGGGTTGTATCAGGCAACTCAAAAGACCAGCCTTGCTCTGGATGAATAATGACAGGGGGTAAATTAATGGTGGATGTCAACTGATGACGTTTTTTCCCTGCTGAAACACTACAACGTAATACTTCACTCGGATCAATACTAGATGTATATAATTTTATAATATCACTTAAATCAATATAAGCACAGTCTTCACGTGTAATATTAAATTTGGCAGAAAATTCAGTGGCTATTTTTAAAAATTCACTCACATTTTTACTAAAAATAAATTTTGCGTACTCTCTTGACTCAATTGCAAATTGAATAAACTCAAGTAACTCTAGTACATTAATTTTTAATCCATCTTTGTCTATCTTTTCTTGAATTTTTCGTAACTGAGCAATGCTTAATGAAAAAGGCGTTGTTTTTTTACTTTCAGATTGAACTTCCTTGCTCTTCCAATCAAAATAAATATTGGGCTCTTCGTCATATCGTGGAGATAAAACATCATAAGTGCCAGGTCTTAGATGACCATACTTCTCTAAAAAATCTATACGTGACATTTTTTGAAAATCAATATTCATTGTTGAACTAACTGAATTAACGGATGACAAAAAACAGGCATATTCTTCTTCATTAATAATGCCAACTGAAATAAATGATTTTAATATTTGAATGGCAATAAAACCCGCTCGTGCAAGGCCTGCAAAAGGCAATGTACCATAGCGTTTACAATCCTCTAAAATCCAATACATTTTTGAAACTGAATCAAGATCAGATTGAAATAATATTTGTTGTCTGCTGCGTAACTCTTCTATTTTTTCTAAGTCTTTTCGCCAAAGTCCTTGCTGATTGTGTATAATTTGATTGGTTAATGTGACTAAAGCAGAAAAAATGGTAGCACAGTCACTCTCATCAAAATTATATTTTTCTAAAATAATTAAGCGATCTTGTAAATCTAATGTGTAACATGAAAAAACAATGTCGAATTCCACTTTATCATGTAATGACGGGGAATCTATTAATCTATCCAAATAATAATTAACCAGTTTCTCTGAAAGCGGGCTAGGCAATTCTTTTGGCAAAAAAGAATTAAAGCTAACACGCACATCAATATAAGGTAGTCCTTCAAAATCAACCAATAAAGGAAAGCTGCGTAAATTGGCATAGCCATAATTATCACGCTGATAAGCCCAAACAGAATCAGTTACCAATTCACGATATAAACTCAAAGCCAATGGCTTTGGTCGAATACCAATAATTTCTGCTGGATTCCAATCCGGCATTACACCATATATGGTTTGTTTCCCATATAAATAAGGATGGGGCTTCATGCCTAATGCAATACGATTAGCAATACGCTCAATTGCATTGTAGTGCTCTTGATCAGATATCTCAGACTTTATTTTTATAATTAATGGTCTCACTTGAAAAAGACATAACTCATTTTTACTATTGATTGCAAATTCAATATCTAAACAGTCTGTTTCAAACTTATCCTTAAGTTCATAAACCAGCCGAATAACATCATTTAATAAATTATTATTGCTTGATTTATAATGTTGAAAATAACATTTATGATTAGATGAACCAGATGTGATTGAAGCTGTGTCTCCTGAAAAATCATCGTAATTAATTAAAACATAAGGGGAATCCGTATTTGGGTCACGAGAAAATGCAACGCCCGAGATAGTAACGTCGCATAAATAGGGCTGTACTAAAATTTGATTATTTGAATGAGAAACATCAAATGATGCAATGACCTCTTCAACAGCAGCAATAAAATTTTCTTCGCCTGTAATATTAACAATAGAAGTATACTGACCCGCTTTTGAAGCGTGTTGACAATCTTCATCAAGTGCACTGCTTCGTACAACCAGTGCACTTGAAAACCAATCCACCTTCCGTAATTCAGCTAATACATCGTTGTGATTGTCTTTCCAATTTGATACTGTGAAAAAATACAGCGGTAATATTTTCGCACTTTTCAAGCTGGGTAATAAATCAAACAGTGTATTTGCTTTTGTTGAAAAATGATTTATTTTTTTGTCATTTTTTACAGATTCAATAAGCATCATCACATCACTTTTTACTAAATTTTGCCACCCACATTCTAGTAACATAAGGAATGGTAATTTCATTCACTTTTAATGAAAGCAAATAACTTTCAATCTCATTAATAATTTTATTAAAAAGTTGATCATCCTCATTGGCTTGTCTATGCAATGTGCCGTGTGAACGCCATGCCTCAACACATTCTTCAATAGATTGCTGATGTGATACATTACCTTCTATAAAATCAACAGATTCAAACAATCCGGATGATTCTAAAATAGGTGTTTGATCCTGGCGTCGTAAGCCATAATCATAATTTGGTAAATTTGAAGTAATAATTTTTTCAATATTTTTTTGAATAGGATCATCTAAATCACGGTGATTCCACATGCAAGCAAACCATGCGCCAGGCTTACAAATACGAAGTGATTCTTGTAGTGCTTGCCCTTGATCACATACATTGAAAGATGAACCAAATGTCACAGCATCAAATTTATTTTGATCTTGATTAGTTTGCTCTCCCGTTCCTTTTGACCAAGCAATATTTTGAAATTCTTGTGTTCGTTTGATACCATTTTCACGCATTGCATCGTTCGGTTCAACTGCATTTACGTTCAACCCACGCTTTCCCAGTTCAATGGTCAAATGTCCCGCACCTGCACCCACATCACATACCTTGCTATCAGATGAAACACCCATCACCTGACACATTTTATCAATTGCATCAGCAGAATAATCCGGTCTTTTGACATAAGCATTAGCTAATTTCGTGTAGTTCCATGTTGTTTGCATTATTTTTCTCCTTTAAATAAATGCGGGTATCGTACTTCTCCAAAATAAAATTAACACTTTCGTCCACAGTATTCTCATTTGTAATTTTAATTTCTGAGTTTTTTGGAAGCTCGGGTGTTATATCAACGCCTACTATATTACATAAGTCACCACTCAATGCACGGGAGTAAATTGCTTTGCTGTCACGCTTAATTAATTCAGACATTGGTACATCAACTAAAATCTCCATATAATTTTTTATATTTTGACGGTTCCAATTTTGCGTTTCATGAAATAAGGAGATCGTAGCGCAAACCACATGCACATTTTGCGCAACTAACATCCTACAAAGACGCGCATAGTGAAAGCTAGCCTCTAATCGTGATGCACGGTCATGTCCAAAACGATTATCATAAATATCACGCAGCACATCACCATCTAAAAAAACAACCGGGTGAGCACGATCACGCAATTTATGCGTTAATAATTCACCAATCGTTGTTTTTCCTGCACCAGAAAGTCCTGTTATCCAAAATAAAGTGGGTATAAAGTTTTTCATAAACACATCACACTTAATTCCGGTTCAACGTTTTTCATTACAGCAGGATAAGCACTCTTGCTACAAGCAAAAATACCACTTACTCTGACATTCTTTTGATTAAAAATAAATGGTTTTTTATATAAATCATGTATGATACCACCTGCTTCTTGCACTAATAACACGCCTGCTGCAATATCCCATTCTGATCTGGGCTCTAAACTGAATGTGGCATCTGATTTCCCAGCAGCGATCAAAGCCAGCTTATACGCAATAGAGCCCATTGGTTTTACATCAAAACAATTTTCAAAAAACTGCCAATCACCTCTTTTAATCTCAGATCGACTAGCCAAAACCTCAACTTTACTTTTTAAAGTATCATTACAAAAAATACGATTACCATTTAAAAAAGCACCTTTGTTTTTTTCAGAAAAAAATAAATCTTGCGTTATTGGATTAAAAACCGCAGCCGAAATCGTAATACCGTTTTCTACTAATGCAACAGAGACTACATATTCAGGAATACCATTAATAAATTCTTTTGTGCCATCCAATGGATCAACTATCCAAACACGTTTTTTTTCCAACCTTGAAAAATCATCTGTTGTTTCTTCAGAAAGCCAACCATAGTCAGGAAAAAAGCCAATTAAAGATTCTTTTAAAATTTTATTTGCTGCTATATCCGCATCAGTCACAGGAGAGTAATTATTTTTTTCTGCTTTTGCATAACCATTTTCTGCTATTTTTTGAATAACATTTCCAGCTTTGATAACAGCATCTTTTAATATGATGGCTTCTTTCATTTGTAAATCACCTTGTTTTTTACAAAAGACGTACTTCTCGCACTTCTTTTGATAACGAATATTTCCACGCTGAAAATAAATAAAAACGCTTTTTAGAAAAAAGATCTAACACAATATTCTTTAATCCATGCAATTTTGTTATTGAAAAAGCGTTGCGATACGATATGATTTCCATTTTAAATGGAAATAATAATAAGGGTAGTGCTATAAAATGATCTAATTTTGAATAAGTTTTACTCGAGTACCCCCAGAGCTTAAAGCGTTTAGAATACAAAATTTCCAGTCGATATTTGTCAAATTTATAATATAAGCTACTGTGATTTTTTGAAATAATCACTTTATTAAATCCACTCACTTGCTCTACATCCTTTAAATTCCACCACTTTTTTCCATTAAAAGTAGATTCCATTAATGAATCAGACCAGCCAATATTAATCCAATCGCTTATTTTTTTCATAACTTCAGTTGGTTGCGTGTGTAAATCTTCAAGTTTAATGGCCTTTGAGGCACTATTTTCAGCATAAGGAAATGCATCGCGATAAAAATAATTCATCACATTAGCCCTATAATTAGTATGCTTAAAGTGTGACCCAACCGTTTGAAACGGTTCTCGTATCATATGAATAAATTTGGTTTTAGGAAAATCAGACACCAAACTGGTAACAAGATTTTCCCAATTCATATGTAATTGATAGACAATCAAAGGAAGTCTATTTTTATCTAACCGCGAACTATTGTCATTAGAAATAGTATACGCAACATGTATGGCCTGAAAAAAATTTTTTTTATTGACATGGGAAATCTTACTTAAAATGCAATACATTATTTTTTTAAATTTCTCTTTATCAATTTCTACCTTTTCATTTCGGTCCTCACCCATTGAAGAAAAACCAAGATCTAAAGATGGTTGTGTTCCCAACGATAATGGGCTAAATGCATGAACATCAAAAAAAGAAGAAAAATAAGCACAAAAAGTATTTACTAAATTTTCTACATTAGACAAACCAGAATATTTTTCCCAAAAAAAATCATAAAATGCCAATTGTGTTCCAGGAAGCATAATCACTTGCGGATGATTGTCTAATAAACTCCCTAAAAAGACACTGCCACTGCGACCTAAAAAAACAATGGCAAGAACCTCATCGATTTTAAAACAATTTTCTACTAACCATTTATCTGTTTCATTAAAGGTAATTTCTTTATTTTCCATGCTAAAAAATCCATTTTATGTTTACATTTCGTTATGAGCATTGAATCAATGCCCTTACAATTTTCTTATTTTTTAAGTCAATAATAGCTTCATTAATGTTCTCTAATGCATATTGCTTGCTGATCAATTTATCCAATGGTAACAATCCTTTTTTATAATAATCATCAAATTTTTTAATATCATTATCAGGAATGGATTGACCACCCCATGTACCAGAAATATGTTTCCCGCAAATTAATTCAAACGGATCTAATGCAATTTTTTCACTCGCAGGTGGATGTGATGCAAAAATGCATTGTCCGCCACTTCGACGCGTTAATTCAAATGCCAGCTCAATCGTTTTGACACTACCTGCAGATTCAAAACAATAATCTAATCCCATATTATTAGTTAATGCCTTTATTGTTTCATGGGTATTTGTTTCTAATGGATTAATCACATCCGTTGCGCCCAGTTCTTTAGCTAGTGCCAATTTTTCCGGATTAACGTCAATGGCAATCACTTTATTAAAAGTTCGTAATTTCGCTGATAATAAAGCACTTAATCCAATGCCGCCTAACCCAACAAAACCCACATTACCAGTGAAATTTTCTGGCACTGCATTTAACACCATGCCTAACCCAGTTGGTACGGCACAACCATATAAAACTGCTAGTTCTGATGGCGTATTTTCTGGTTTTAATGTTAATCGATTCTCAGAAACTAACGAATATTCACTGAAGGTGGTTACCGAACCCGAATTAATCATTAATCCATCTGTTGTTTTATATTGCGATCCACCACCTTCTAATCCTTTACCTTTAATCCAACCCAAAATCACTTCATCACTGGGTTTTACCTTTGTCACGCCTTCACCAATTTCAACAACCGTTCCAACCCCTTCATGACCTAATAAATGGGGTAAATATTTATCTTCTCCACGCTTGCCATCGATTTCCATTAATTGACTATGACACAAGCCCGCGAACGTCATTTTTACCAACACCTGCCCTTTGTTTGGTTTTGGAATGAGAATATTATCAAAAAGTGATAATGGTTTGCCGTGTTCTGTTAACACGGCGGCAGTCATTGTCGGAAAATTTTTTTCACTCACATTCACGCTCACACTGTTTTAAAATGGCCCCTTAAACCAATCACCCGGCACATCATGCTGGCAAGTTCTCTTTTCACGCAATGGTGCCGTTGGAATTTCAATACCTAACATGTTCGCAACTCTCGTCACAATATCTTCAGCGCTCGGATGATAATGCTTGGTTAATCCAAAACTCGTTGGTTCTGGATTGTCAGGATTCGCCAACATGTGTGGCGCTGATTTTAATTCAGAAAACAGCGTGCTTGAAACAAGAGAAATAATTTCACTGGCAACAGAACAAGTGGGTTGACTCGTATCTAATGCTAAAAGTCGTTTTGTTTTTCGTACAGAATTAAAAACAGTTTCCCAATCTATTGGGCGAATGCTGCGCAAATCCACAATGTCACATGAAATATTAAATTCAGCTAAATATTCTGCAGCACGCATTGCTTCAACTGTCATATAGGACATACCAATTAATGAAATATCCGTGCCATTTCTAACAACCTTTGCTTTTCCTAATGGAATTTCATAGTGTTCTTCTGGCACTTCACTCACACTATTACCCAGCCAACGGTGCTCTAAAAACACAACAGGATTGTTGTCACGAATACTCGACAACATTAATCCCTTTGCGTCATACGCAGAAGTTGGTGACACCACCTTTAATCCAGGAATATGTGCAAACCAGGATTGTAAATTTTGAGAATGCGTTGGCCCCTGTCCCCAACCACGCCCCAAAATTAAACGAATGACAATGGGAACGGAATTTTGTCCGCCAAACATGTAATGCCATTTTGCAGCGGAATTCACGAGCTGGTCCATTGCTAATAAAAAAAAGTCGAGGCGTTGATGTGACATCACGGATGGGTATCCACCCAGTGCACAACCCACGGCAACACCCGTCATGGCATTTTCAGAAGTTGGCATATCAAAAACACGATTTGTACCAAAGCATTCTTGTAATTTCTGCGTTGTGCCAAAAATAGCTTTTGGATCATCCGTACCTAACCCATAACAAATTAATTTTGGATTGTCTTGCATTGCTAAATGCAAGGCTTCATTAATAGCTTGTGTATACGTTAATTGACGCATGCAACCTCCTCAATAACTGCATTAGGTGCATATTCACCCGAGACCGCTTCAATTTGATTTGGGAAAGGGGATTTTTCTGCAAACTCAAACGCATAGAAAATTTCTGCTGCAATATCACTTTTCATTTTTTTAATTTGATTTTCTGTTAGGATCAATTCTTTTTGTAAATAAGTCTGGAAAGCATCAATTGAATCTCGTTTTCGCCAGGATTCATATTCTGCAATTGATCGATACCCAATATCATTGTCGTAATTAGGGCCGCAATGCTCACGATAACGGTAAGTATAAATTTCCACAAAACCAGGACCATTTCCTGCGCGCACATTTTTGGCCATTTTTTCTAATGAATTGTAACAAGCTAAAACATCATAGCCATCTTCAACGCAATCTGTTTGCGCACCAATTGATTTAACAAATTCATGTATTTTTCTGTTATTAGGCTGGCGTTTATGTAATGGCGTGTAAACAGAATATAAATTATTTTCACAAATAAATAATACGGGTAATTTTTTTAAAACCGCAAAATTCAATGATTCGTAAAACGCCCCTTCTTCAATTGAACCATCACCTAAATAAATACAAGCAATTCGATCATCCCCGCTTAATTGAATTGATAAGCCAAGACCAACGCCAATTGGAATTGTGTTACCAACAATCGCTGTACTACCCATAAATCCAACTGATTGATCAATTAAATGCATCGAGCCACCGCGTCCACGGCAACAGCCTGTTACTTTGCCATGTAATTCGGCAATCATTGCATTTAAATCACCGCCTTTTGCAAAATAATGGGCATGGGCACGATGACTGCTGACAGCATAATCTGTTTTTCGTAATACAGCGCCACTAGCAGCTGCTGCTGCTTCCTGCCCAATAGATAAGTGTACAGGTGTTCGCATTTTTTGTTTTGCGTAATTCTCTGCAATCGCTTCTTCGATCATACGAATACGGAGCATGGAATAAAATAAATTAATCTTTAACATATGTTCCCTACGCATAATACGCACTTACTACGTGCGTGCTTCCGAACAACTTCCTATGGTATAAACCAGTAGTAGTCACCTGTGTATCCTGCTTCTTTAAATAATTTTTTCCAGTCATCAACATGTAAAACTGTTTTTGCTGTTAAATTCCACGCATTCATGCGTTCTTTTTCTTCGTCGTTATGATACGCATCAACGGTAATAAAACTATATTTGCGTTTTACACGTTCAATTTCTTGTAATGCTTTAATTAATTCTGGGCGCTCAAGATTGTGCAAAGTTGTAATTGAAATAATACAATCAAAACTATTATCAGGAAAAGGCAAATCGGTTGCACATGCTATTTGGCAATGTTGTTTTATTTCATCCATCGCATTTTCAATAGCATATTTAGATATATCAATTCCTTTTACGGTTATATTGGGAATTAGCCGTTCAAAATCATACAACATAAATCCTTTTGCACAACCAATATCTAAAACGCTGCTTGATTCATTTAAATTATAGCGTTTTTGAAAATCTGGAATAACAGGCTCCCAAAAACGAGGATGGTAGGAAAAACCACCATAACCTTGATCACGAGAACCATCAAAAAATGCTTTTCCAAATTCTTGTGCAATTGCTCTATCTTCAGGTGTTTTTGTTTGCCCACGTTCAAAAATATTTCGTTTTGATCTGGGATAATTTTCCATTAAATTAATTTCAGATCCCATTGAAAAACTCCTGAGTTTTTACAATCACATACTCAATTGCTTCGGCTGATAATTCAGGATAAATCGGCAAGCTCATCATTTCTTTTGCTAATCGCTCTGCGTTGGGGAAATCACCCAGATTATAATTTAAATTTCGCGCTGCAGGTTGTAAATGCAAAGGGATAGGGTAATGTACACGCGTATCAATTCCTTCTTCACGTAAAAACTGGGCTAATTGATCACGTTTTTCAGTTTGTATGACAAAATTATGGTAAACAGAGAATTGTTCTTGAGTATCAAACGGGACATGCACATGATTTTTTAAGACAGCTTGGTACAGTACTGCGTTTTTTCGTCTTTTTTCCGTCCATTCAGGTAAATGCATTAATCCAATAGAGACTAATTTTGCTTGCAAACTATCAATACGTGCATTCATACCCCATTGCGCACAGGTGTCACGATCAACTAATCCATGATTACGCAATAACTTGAGTTGTTCATAATGAGCCTTGTTTTTTGTGGTAATAATGCCTGCATCACCATAAGCATATAAATTTTTTAGAGGATGCAAACTAAAACAACCAATATCACCAATTGTTCCTGTAAATTGATTATTATATTTTGCACCAATAGATTGTGCGGCATCTTCAATCACAGCTAAATTATTTTTTTGTGCTATTAACATGATTTCTTTCATGTTTGCGGGACGACCCGTTAAATGCACAGGCATAATGGCTTTTGTTCTTGATGTAATATGTTTTTGAATTTGCTCTACATCTATATTTAAATCATCAGATACATCACAAAAAACAGGTTTAGCACCAACAGCAACAACAGAGCCGGCAGAAGCAACAAAGGAATTTACAGGAACAATGACTTCATCACCAGCGCCAATATTCAATACTTTTAAGGCTAAAATTAATGCGGTTGTGCCATCGTTAATGCACAAAACATAAGGGCAGTTTAAATATTCTGATAGCGTTTTTTCTAGCTCTTCAACGTAAGACCCTAGAATATAATTGCCAGATGAGAATACCTCATCAACGGCAGGTAATATTTCATTGCGATAAAGTGCATAGCGCTGCTTAAAATCGACAAATGGGACGGTTAGTTTGGTTTCTGATACTGTGGTCATTTAATACGTCCTGGTATTATATTTTTAATAAATCTCCCCCGGTTTTAATGCGCGAGAGTATTTTGCATTTTCAAGTTCACTATGCACATTAAAACACGACCCCCTTTTTCAAAGGGGGTAATCGCTCTGTTCAAGCATATCAATTATCACCGATCATCATTGACTTTTTAATGTAAATCTTCTCATTCATAAAAATTCTTAATTAACGTTATCATATAATCTAAATTATTTTGTGTAATGAATTCATGCACGGGCAATGACAATGTTTGTGCGCAAACCATTTCCGTTTTTGGAAAATCACCTTTTTGATATCCATATGGTTTTGCTGCTGGCTGTAAATGCATTGGAATTGGGTAATGAATTTTTGCATCAACCCCATGCTTAAGCAAATAGTTTTTTAATGCATCACGATTTTTACAGCGAATTGAATATAAATGATAAACTTGTTTGATATCATTTTCTCGATTAGGAATAATAATTTCGGAGATTGGTTTTAATCCGTTATCTAAATAATGGGCGTTGCGAATACGAGATTGCGTTATATTATCCATTTTTGTTGATAATATATGATCCGCAACAACCGCTTGAATGGTATCCAAACGTGAATTATAAGAAAAAACAGCGCATTCATCTCGGCCTTTTAATCCATGATTTCTAATTAAACGTAATTGATTGGCAATATCGTCATTATTGGTTGTAATAATACCACCGTCCCCCCACACATTTAAATTTTTTAAAGGATGGAAGCTAAAACAACCAATATCCCCTAAGGTTCCTGCAAAATTATTTTTGTAAGTTGCCTGAATCGCATGACAAGCATCCTCAACAATAAATAAATTATGCTTCTTCGCAATTAAATTGATCTCATCCATACGACAAGGCTTGCCCGCCCAATGCACAGGTAAAATTGCTTTTGTTTTTGAAGTGATTTTTGATTCAATTTGATCAGGATCAATATTGTAATCATCTAGTATATCAGCAAAAACAGGCTTTGCTCCAGCGGTGACAATCGCACCAATAGTGGCATAAAAGGTAAATGGCGTTGTAATCACTTCATCGCCTTCCTTAATACCCAGTGACTTTAAGCTTAAAAATAAAGCATCTGTTCCACTACCTACGCCAATTGCATGTTTCGCATTTAAAGCAGCTTTAAACTTATCTTCAAAATTATTTACTTCAGCACCAAGCGTAAAGTCGTTATTCATCACGACATTTTTTATTTTTTCCAGAAGGATGTCACAATCAGAAAATTGCTGGCTAAGATAATTGTGATTAATATCTAATTGACTGTCTTGTTTATATTGTTCTGGTAAAAAATTAACAACCGTCATGGTAAAAAATTCCTATAATTTATGAATATATTCTAATGGTAATGTTTTAATACTTTCTACATTCGACTGCAACCAATTAATTGTATTTTGTATTCCGTTCTCTAAGCTGATTTTTGGCGACCACTTTAAATGAGCTTCAGCTTTGTCGGTTTTCATGCTGTATAATGCATCTTTACCAGGTCTATCAGCACTCATTTCCACAAGCTCATTAAAGTTAACGTTCATTTTTTTACAAATAATTTCAACTAATTTTTTAATTGAAATAACATTACCAGCAGAAAAGTGATAGGTTTCACCTAAGCTACCAGTCTGAATAACAGCATCAATACCAGAAGCAACATCATCACCGTAAATAAAGGCGCGTTCTGATTTTCCACCGCCATGCAATTGCAGTTTCTTACCCAAAAGACAATACAAGATAGTCCTCGGAATAATGCGGTATAATTGTTGATGTGGCCCATAAAAATTGGCAAAGCGCGTTAAAACAACAGGAAACTGATACTGTTGATAAAATGCTTTTAAACTCATATCAATCGCTGCATGTGAAACAGCATAGGGTGTTGAGGGATTAAATGCTTGCGTTTCATCTACAGCATTATCTGCACTGCCATACACTTCTGGTGTTGAAACACGTATATAACGCTCTAGAAAATCACATTGTCTTAAATGATTATGCAATCGCACTTTGGCAACAAAATTGGTTTGATACCATTGTTCTGGGTTTTTCCAACTTTCTGCAACCATGCCTTGACCAGCAAAATCAATAATAAATTGCGGCTTTTCTCTATTAATTAATGAAATCAGCTCGTTAAAATTGCTATTGATGTCATACTGATAAAAACGAAATAATTTTATATTTTTATTTTTTGCGTATGCAAGCAATAATGGGTCTGGCTCTTGCGATCGACTGACGCCAATGACAGTCTGCTCTTTTGCCAATAAATAATTAACCAAAGATGACCCTGCAAATGAGTTACTACCTAAAATTAAATATTTCAACTTTCAACACCCAATAATTTCATTGTTTTCAAATTATAATAACGATCTTCATTTTTTAATTGTTTTTGGTTGAATTGAAAAGCGATTTCTTGAATAGCATTTTCAACCGTTTTTTTAGGTTTAAAGCCAGTTTTTAGTAATTTATCAGAACATAAACGATAACAACGCGGATCATTAGAGGGTGTAACTTTAATTTCTGCTTCAACATATTTTTGAACACAGTGTGCTATTTCTAAAATTGATAAATTTTCAAATCCTGCATTGTATACGCCTTGAACTTCAGGATGTTCCAATAAAAATAAATACAAATCAGTAATATCATCAATATGAATATTTGGCCGTACTTGATCACCCCCAAACACTGTCATTAATTTATTGGCTAGTGCTTGTATGCTCATCATGTTGACAGAAACATCTAATCGCATTCGAGGTGAATAACCACAGACTGTTGCTGGGCGAACAATTTGTACTGCTAATTTATCCGCATAACTTAATAAAACGCGTTCCGTCACCATTTTTGTTTTGTTATATTCTGTTATTGGATTCAATGGTAATTCTTCAGTGACTTTGGGTGAATCATTCACGCCATAAACACTACCGGATGATGCATAAATAAATTGTTTTACGCCCGCTTTAATGGCCATTTCTGTTATGCGCATGGTTGCCAATGGTCCAATTTCCCAGCTTAATTTTGGGTTTAGATCAGAACAAGGATCGTTAGCAACTGATGCCAAATGAATAACTGTATCAATATCTTTAAACCAATTTTGATTTGGTTCGCGAACATCGGCTTTTAATACCGTTAAGTTTTTGTGGGGTTGTAGATAATTACCAAACCATTGCGTGTCGATAACCAAAACAGTGTGATTATCTCGTAATAACTTAGGAACTAGGACGCTGCCTTTGTAGCCGCAACCGCCGGTAAGTAATATATTCATATCATCTCCTCAAAATTTATATCGGATTTCAGCATTTCTGCCAAGCGGTCTGTCAAATAATGCAATAAGAATGCATGGCCAATTTCAACTTGTCCATAGTCTTTTGAATTCAACCACAGATTATAATCACCCACTTGTCGCAATGCATTATTTTCAGAAAATCCACTGAGCGTAATCACTTTTGCAGATGTTTTTTTTGCAATATCAACTGCATTGATAATGTTTTTTGAATTGCCAGAGCTGCTGATTGCAATCAATATATCTTCTGATCGTATAAATTGCGATAACTGTTTTGCATAAATTTGCTCATAACCATAATCGTTGGAAATACAGGTTGTGACCGCGGGATCAAGCATTGCCATGGCACGCATTTTTACCATATTGACCAGATCGATTACCATGTGGCTTGCAATAGCAGCACTTCCGCCATTACCAATTACATAAACCGTCCCAGATTTTTCGCGACAATGAATTAAAATTTTTAATATTGATTTTAAACCATGATCAAGGGATAAAACTGCTTGTGGCTGTGTTGTGATTTCTGTGTCGGAAAGAATATTTGCAAAATGCGTTATGCATTTTTGTAAGGTGACCGATTGCGTCTTAACTTCAACTGAACAATCCATGTTATATTCCTTGGTTATTATATAAATCCCCCTGCTTGCTACGCAATCAACCCCTTTTTCAAGGGGGTGTCAGAGGTTTATATACCTATGGTTTTTGAAGGGGGTAATCGCTTCGTTCGCATATATCGCTGAACAAAGTAAATTATTGTCGTATAAGCATTGTAAATTCCATACTGACCCTGGTTTTTTTACTTGTATTCGGCGCTCCACCATGCAGTAATCTATCATGAAAAACGATCGCATCGCCCGGTTTTGTATAAACGGTTTGTGCACTCACATCTTCTTCTTTGATATCAATTTGCGGCTTCATAAATCCATCACGATATTCGCCATGATAAGGCCACATTTTTTTATGCGATTCAGGGACAACACGTAACCCACTAAGGCCTGGCTCGCAAAATAAAGCAATCCACACCTTCACACGTTTTGTATTCGGCGGTGTAATACCATGACCCAGCTCCCAAAACCAGGCATCTGCATGTAATGCTCCCATATCAGAAGATTGCGCAGGTCTCACCAAACGCCAATACATTTCTTCACGACCGATGTTTTCCTCATCTGAAATAGAAAAATCTCCGTAAATTTTTTCTAGATCCTTAATCAATGATGTTGATCTAATATAATCAACACTACTCTGTGGAAAAATACGGTTTGATTTTGGCCAAGCTTCATGATGATCAATCAAATGTGACAATTCGTGATAACGTTCAATCCCATTTTCTGAGAATCGCTCTAGATTTTCTGGAGAATATTTTTTGATATTTTTTAACCAGTGCAAATTCAACAAAGATCGAATATTGTTTAATTCACTTTGTGTCAAGGATAAATCTAGTGAATAACCACGACCAATTTCTAATTGATCTATTAGATTCTCACACGCTAAACAATTTGTTTCCGTCTTGTTTTCAATGAACATCGACAACCTCCTGCTTTCGAACCACATCATCAAAAGACCCTTGCGCAATAATCCGTCCTTTTTCAAGCTTATAAACCACATCGCAGTATTGTAATGTTGTGAGACGATGTGCAACCACAATCAATGTTTTTACACCATGTAATTTTTTAATTGAGTTAATCACTTCACGCTCAGTTTCGTTGTCTAATGCAGAAGTCGCTTCATCCATGATAATAATTTCACGCTCATAGTAAAGCGCACGTGCAAGAGCAACACGCTGACGTTGTCCGCCAGATAATCGCACACCATTTTCACCAATTAAAGTATCTGCACCATTCGGTAATTCGGAAACGACCTCAGATAATTGTGCCATCGCAATTGCTTCTTGTAATTTTTGATTATCGATATCACAATCTTCTGTCCCTAGCGCAATATTGCGTTTTAAAGTGTCGTCTAATAAAAAGATAGCCTGGGGGATGTAGGCAAAATTGTTAAGCCATTCGCGTAAATTATTAATTGTGAAACCATCAACGAGTAATTGACCCGCGTCAGGAGACAATAATCCCAAAAAAATACTGACCAAAGTACTTTTACCAGCGCCTGATGCGCCCATGAAACCAATAGACTGGCCACGATGCAAAGTTAAATTAATATTATCTAAAGCATCTTGTTTTGCATTAGGATAACGAAATAAAACCCGATCAAGGGAAAAAGATTTAAAAATTAAACTGCTGCTAATCGCTTCTAAATTTTTCTTATAAGTATTTTCTAATAGATTTATTTCTTCGTAAATTAACTGAGTAGTAAAAGCACCACTACGAATTTGACTAAATTGGCTAATAAGCTGACTAATGGTGGGCAATAAGCGAATACACGCTGTGGCAAAGATACCCAGTGTGGGAATCATATTGACAGGGCTTGTGCCAATAACCAATGCACCCAATACCAAGCCGACTAAAAAGATAGAGGCAGCAGACTCTACGGCGTAACGAGGAATTAACTGTAAAGAATTGAAAGTGGCCAATGCTTGGGCATAACCAGAAATGACGTTATTTAATTTATTTCTAAAATAATTTTCCTTACCCAATACACGTATTTCTTTTAATCCACCCATCGCTTGTAATATAAACTTATTAATTTCACCCGCGGAGGTTGCTAATTCTTTTCCCATTCGAACAATGTCATTTTTAACAAAAATCTCATAGCATAAAAAAAGCAGTCCAATCATCGCCGCCAGAAAAAATGTTACTAGTGGATGCAAAGAAACAAGACAAGCAATAACACTGCAGACAATAAAAAGTGAGGACAGCATGTTAAGTGATGCCAATAATACATTGTTAGAAAAATTATCTACCTGAGAAATCTTATTCATTAAATACGCAGAATTCTGTTGCAAATGAAAAGCATAATCCGCATTTTGAAACCCCGCCATTAAACGCATTTTTAATCTGACGGCAAACTGGGAGGAAAAAAGCACAATTCTTTTTTGCGAATAAATTCCCCAAAATCCTTTTAAAATAAAGGCAAATACTAAGCCAATACCGATAGTAAAGATAACGTGATTTTGATTAAACTGATTTAGAAAATATTGAAGGCTTAACGGTAATTTTTGCAGCATACTGGAAAAATTAACGATTAATAATAAAAAGGCACCGACTAATCCAATGCCAATGATATCTAGAAAAGAGGAAGAAATAAAAATGAGCAATAATAACGGTAATTGTTTTTTAGCTTGGGAGTCAAGCAAGAAAAAATAGCGCTGGAAGAAAGTTTTCATTGTGTATTCACTTTATATATTTTGCAACTGTTCAGACTTTGCTCAATCCGCTCATTTTTTTATATTCAGCGTGGCTAAATAGTTACTATATTTTACTGTTACGTACAAATAATATTATTTATCATATGCGTAATTGTAGTTGTATTTACCATAATGATATCCACCATAGACTGCCCCAAAACCTGGCCTATTTTCTAAGATGTGATTAAAAACCAATCCAGTTAATGTAACATTGGACCTATCAAATAATCGCTTAACGTGCAACGCGGCTTTCATGTGGTCTTTTCCAACGCCCAAAACCATTAAGTTTACTTGTGAAGCACGCAGTAAAAGTACAGGATCTGTCACAGCAAGTACCGGGGGGGTGTCAAAAATAATTAAGTCATACTGTAATTTTAATAATTGAATTAAAGTTGAAAATTTATCAGTTGCCAACAATTCGGCTGGGTTTCCTGGATAAGCCCCCGTTGTCATCACGTCTAAGGTACCCACCACTCCTTTCTGAATAATCAACGAAAGATCTGTCTCTGTACCATTCAAATAATTTGACAATCCTGGCATCTTAAAAATGCCAAACACATCGTGCAGTTTACCCAAACGCAGATCGGCATCAATTAACAAGACGCGCTTACCCAGATCTGTAAATAATTTTGCGAGATTGCTAGAGATAAAACTTTTTCCAACCCCAGGACTACAACTGGTAATCGCCAACACATTATCACGCGCTTCTAGTAACTGCATTTGGATCGTTGTCCTCATGCTTCGCAAACTTTCAACACACATCTCTTTAGAATCTACTGTTGACAATAAATAGTGTTTTTTGTACCCACGTTTTACCATTTTAGTTTGACGATTCTGTTTTCCACTGAAAGGCAAAATACCCACTACGGCAACATTTAAAGCACTTTCAACCTCATCTGGATCATCAATGACAGGCGCTAATAAAAATTTAATGAAAATTGCAAAAAATGCAGTGATAAAGCCAAGCACAATACTTGCACTTATATACATCCATTTTTTTACAGACAATGGTGAAATCGGATACGATGCGGTTGTTAAAACTGTAATGCCACTCTCTGTACTTGAGTTCATTAACTCTGCTTCTTGCATTTTAATTTGCATATTCGTATAAATTTGATCTTGTATCTTAAGATTGTTTTTTAACAACAACTCACCTTGCGTGACCTTAGGAAGATCTTTTAATTTTTGCTGTAACTCATCTATTTTTGATTCTACTTCGGCTTCTTTTTTCGAAACGCTAACCACTAAAGGAAAAAGTGGTGTGTATTTTTCCAACAATGCCATTTTCTTGAATTTTAAATCCTCCAAGGTATTTTGAAGTGCATTAATGTTCGAAAGCATCGCTTGACCCGTTGATTGCACATCAAAAACACCACTTTTGATCGCATACTGATTTAACTGATTTTCAGTTTTATTCACAGACCCCTGATAAATAGGCAATTGCTTTGACATAAAGTCGATCATCTTATGCATATGTTCGGATTTTTGCTGCTGATTTTTTTCAATCAAGGATGTCAAAATCACATTCAAAATTTTCTGAGCCCTTTCTGGAGAGGTTGCAGAAAAACTCAACTTTAATATTCCTGTTCCTTCAGCTGTTTCAGAAACATCCAAATGATTCGACAAACTTGCTGCGACTTCAGTTTGTGGTGTTTTTTGAATAATAAATTCTGCACCCGGCCACTGTGTCATGGAAGCAACACGTATTTGAAATGGCTTCCCAAAATAATCAGTAGATAAGAGTTGACCAACTAGTCCACTTCCTATCTTTTCTCCCGTATTTGTAAATACGTTATATTGTCCATTACTCCCCGCAACTACCATTAATGGCTTTGCTAGTAACACATTAGGAATATCTAAATAATTCACTGTCAAATTGACGGGTTGTTTTTTCTTCGATTTGATTGGAGAAACCCGGATATCTAAGCCCAATCGGCTTGCAACATCTCCAAGCACATAAGGAGATTGTATTAAGGCAATTTGCAAGGCGCTGGCATTTTGGCCATACCGACCAAGACGCCTGAAACCTGAGTTAGCACCTCCCAACATATCTGAAATACCAGAGTCACTGGTTTGAATGAGCGCGCTGGACAAGTAAGTAGGCGGCCTGGTCGTTGCATAATACACTCCAACCGCCAGAAATAACGCCACAGTAATAAGAACAACTTTATAGCTATTTTTAATTAACCCAATGACAGTCCGAAAATCAACCTCAAAATACTGATCGGTCTGCGGACGCGCAGCGGCTGAGCGTAATCCATTTGCTTCCTTCATTTTTACACACATCCCTATTAAAATGCTTTTACGGTAGCAGCTGTTGTTAATCCTGTCGCAAAAAATGGGAATAGCTGACTGAAAATACGGCTCCAATCAGTAACAGGAAGCGGTGGCACATAAATAATATCGTTGTTTTTCAGAACAAAGCGCTGTGCAGCCATCATATTCTGTGGAGACTGTGCGTCTAAAGCAAACACGATCAAGCTCCGCAAATTGCCCCGAATCACAAAGATTTTTGTCGTGTTTGCAGACATTAAGCTCGTGCCACCCGCCCCATTAATGGCATCCAACAAGGTAAGCGGTTTATCTGCTAATGGAATTGTTTTAACACCCCCAACCTCTCCCATCACTTGCACTTCTTGACTGCGAAACGCAACAACCCGAACAGAAACTTGTGGATTACGGACATATCTAGAAAGATGCTGCGCAATGACTTGCTGTGCCTCAGGGATACTTAAACCCGCTACCTTAAAAGTCCCTGCAAAAGGGAAACTAATTAAACCATCTTCGCTCACCAAGGTGCCAGAATCAGCCACTGAGGTCATTTGCGTAGTCGGCGTCGTCAACTCAGGATGATCCCATACGATAATATTGAGGATATCGTAGGGACCGATTCGATAAAAATGCACAGCATTAAAACTTTGAACCAAGGTTGGAGTAATGATAGCGTATTTCACTCGGAGAACTTGTCCATTGATCGTATACCTAGGCGCAGGAATGTTGGGATTCATGTAAGTGCCTGTCATAGCACAACCCGTGATGATGAACACAAGCAACAGAAAAAAAATCCTTTTTGCCATTCTCATCCATTTTGCCATAATTGATTCTGCCAAAGAGCCCAATTCTCTTTTATCGATTCAAAAGTCAATTCAAACGCTTCTAAACCTTGCCGATAAGGATCTCGAATTTCCTCATCACACCATTTCCCAAGTGTAAAAATCTTACCATGTGCACCTGGAAAAACAAATAAACTTTCTTTAATTTGCCAAGACTCCATTACAAAAATAATATCTGATGCAATAAGATTCGCTTTGGTAATCTGTTGCGCACGATGTAAAGCAACATCAATGTCAAAACGGCTCATAATTTGCGCTGTTTCTTCTACAGCTGGCACACCTACCATTGCCCGCAGTCCTGCAGAGCTTATCTGAACATTTTCTATGCCCGCTTTTTGTAATTGATCTTTGGCCCAATACTCTGCCATTGGACTACGACAAATATTTCCCACACAAACAAATAAAATTTTATTAAACATAAATTACACGCAGCCTAATTTACTAAAAAGAACAAAGATACCAGATGTTGGTTTATCAACAAGCAGGAAACTTACCATTATTTTTAAGTAACTACTCACTCCGTTAGAAAGAAACGCCGCTGTTGGGGCTTTTTCGCGAAAAATCACCTCAACATCGACATTTTTCATTATTTATACGATGAGACGCAAGTAGTTACATTTTTAAAACCCTTTATTTCTTTTCCCGCTATTTTATTAGTGCCTGCTTAACTTGTTCAATAAAGTTTGGATCAGGATGATGCGGATTAACTTCACCAATAAATTGTTGGCGTGTTGGAATGATATTCCACGCAGTTAACGGCTGCCCTGGATGAGATGCACTTGGCATCTGCCCTAAAAAAGAAGCCCACGCTGCAAAACTACTACTGCCAGCAGCAAGCAACACTTTTGCGCGTGAAATAGTGAGAAGATCGCTGATCGCAGAACCTGGTCTGACAAAATGGGTGTTTTTCATTGCCAATAATTCAGCCAATTGTTGCCTTGTACCATCTGAAACAATATAGGCCTCTACATCCACACCAATCTCATTTCGAATGACCTGTAGCATTCGTGCAAACCATTTGACTGGGGTTTTTTCACCACGTTTTAATATAATGCTCTCATCAGAAGCGGGGTCGTCAAAATCATTACCACAACGCACCACAATACCAACTGGAATAGATTTATGCTTATCTGCAAGCGCAAGATATTTTTTTTTAGTGATGACACGCAATTCATTATACAGAAAATCAGACCAGCCATTAAGTGGTTGAAAACTATTAGAGGCATTATGTTGAAAAATTATCTTTTTATCTTTAGCTTCATTTGGAAAATCATTTAAATTACTTGGTTCATCAATCACTTTCAGGAGACGCGTCTTAAAATACCCAGCAAAAACACCCATATCACCTGCACGTTTTTGAAAAAGACCCCACAGCGCAATTTGTCGACAATAACTGGGGTAATCAACCCCTCCTCGTAGGATTTGCCCAAGGGCAGGGCGCGCCCAAATGGGTGTTATTACAGTACCACCATGTATGTTTGAAAAAATACGACATCTAGCCCAGGTCAATAATCTATTTCCTAATCCAGCCCCAATGCCAAAACATAAAAATTTTTTGCCAAATTGCATACTGTAATAGGTCATATAACCGCCCTGTCATTTTCATCAATAAACGTAATTGGTAACTTCAGTCCTTGCAATTTTTTTCCAGCCAAAAATCATATTATTTGCTTCGTTTTGCAATATCCAACTTGAGATATGACGCGACGCATTTTCAGCCATTATTTTTCTTTTTTCATTATTTTCTAACATAAAATACATAGCGTTGCACAGTGAGTCAACCTGTTTTGGCTGAATAATTAAACCTTCTTGACCATGCCTAACCAGATCATCCACACAACCCACTCCCTCTGTTACAATAACCGGCTTACGCGAAGCCATCGCTTCGTTCACTACCAATCCCCATGCTTCAGCATGCGACGGTAATACAAACACATCTGCTGCATTGTAAATTTTCCATAAATCATCACCCGTTATTCTACCAAAATACTTTATTTTTCTGGTGCTCAATGCCGATTGTTGAACCTCATGCATCAACTCACCGCTGCCCACAATCCACAACTTTGCGCGCTCATCCTGAATTAATTTCATCGCAGAAATTAACTCACGAATACCTTTGAAATCTAATAGCCGCCCTACAAATAAAAACACCACGTCATCATTTAAAGCCCCATACTTCAACCGCTCTTCTTCTCTTTTTAAAAAGGAAATATCATCCACATATTTTCTGATATATTCCACATCAACCGTCATTTGCGCATTGGTTATTTTAGAGTCATTAACGCCATAATAAGATAAATACTTAGCTTGTCGCGTTCCGCCGGGCAAAAACCCATTTGGAAATTTAAATAAAATTGGATAAACTATTTTTTTTACTGCTTGCTTCCAGAAGGGTAAATTTTTATTCAATTGCGTATCGCTTTCCACTGTCACTGGAATGAAAAAAATACGCGCAGTCATTATTAACAATATCGTCAGAGGATTACTCCAACCAGCCAAATGCAATAACTGATATCGTCTTTTTATAAAAATATGATGCAACAACTGAAAAGTTTGTTTCCAAGATTGCATAATATCAAATGAAATAGAACGTGATTTTAGATCCCACTGCTGCGTTAAATTTTGCGCTAAAAAAACAATATCTAACTGATCCTTAATGGGATAAAAACCTTTTTCAAGCAAATCTAGAATATAGGGCGTTGGCTCAATAAAAACCATTAGTATTTTTTTATTTTTTTGAGTCACTAGCGCTTCCTTATATATTAAGCAATTTTTCACCATATTGCTTCCACGTTAAATTATCGTGAAAATTCAGCTGAAATAATAGCTGCCGGCAACCCATCAAAATCACCGCATTTTTTAATTTTCCAAATGGGATTTTCTTCGAATGCGTTCAAATGAGCGCAATTGTAATAAACTATTAAAAACCGATTTGTTACCAAATCTCCTCCTTCTAATAAATGATTTTCAATTCTTTCTATGAATTTTCGCATTACGAGTTCACTGAATGGGTTAAATAAATAAAAAATCGTACCCTCTAGGGGGAATGCTTCTTCAGTTATATCTCCAGTTAATATTTCAATTTGCTTGTAATGTTGCATCCTTTCTTTTGTTTCACTTGCAACAGATAGGTCAACTTCAACACCAATCACTTTATTTTGAATCTTTTTATGCATCAGCCATGCCAATACCCTTCCCTTACCACAACCAACATCAACAATAACATCACGCGCTGCTATACTGATATTAGAAAATAGTTCTTCTAAAACAGTGTATTCAGTGCTTGTTGTTTGTGTGAACCCGGCTATATCATTTTGATTATTTAATGGAACACCCAAAAAAGAACGAGTATATTTCAAATCATAAAACAGATTTTTTAGCACCTTAAGTAAACGTTTAGGTCTTACAAACATTACTTTTATACCATGTAAAAAATATTGAGTATTAATAACAAGTCTCCTTGATTGATGCACTAGCGCATACTGCTAATTGGACAATAAAGATAAAGGTCGAAGAACTATAATAAAACTTATATGGCTTCAACAACCCCAAGCTTTTTCTTGATAAAGGACGCAATAATTTTTCCACGAAAGCCAATATTCACCACATCCGCAGATGGAAAGACTATTTCTTCTCCCCCCATTTTCTTCTTAAAAGCCGCGGTTCCTGGATTTGCATTTTCATCTATTCCTTCCAAATCGTAACGCTCACAGCCTTGATCGCAAGCCCAATTGATAACTGCCCATTGAATAAATTCACCAACACGTACCTTGCTGTAGCGTCTATCAACAGCACCCCACATATAGTGTATATGCTTACCTACCTTTAAAATAAGCGCTCCTGCCGCAATATCATTCTGATATTTAGTCACAAATAATTTTGCACTCACGCCACTGTCATTCCCGTTTTTTAATAAAAATCGCATAAAATCAATCGATACATTGAATTGAAATTTTTTATTTTGAGAGACTTGCTGGCACAAATGATAAAACACCTCAAGTTCCTGTTCATCTTGTGCAATATACGCTATTGCTCCCTCTCTTTCTGCACGACGGACGCCATAACGCCACTGACTATCTAAATCAGCCCATAACTTTTCTTTACCTTTTTTTAAATCTATCCAAATGGTTTTACGTGAACCCATCCCTTCAGTGTTTTTTACAGCCCATGGATAAGTGGCACAAACTACATTTGCATTCTTTTTAAGTTTATCACTAATTTTTTTGTAAATTAAATGACAATCTACATCGGGAGAAAGCGCTGGCCCCTGTGGAATCCATATTAATGTAAACAATAATTTAAGGCCTCGCATTTCAGCGCGAACAAGTGCCACTATATTTTCTTTATCATATAAGGCCAAACGCTGATCAATAATGCCTTCAAATTTTATTCTTGCGTCACCCCACAAGGCTGACTGTAACGGATGCCCACCCATTTTCGCTAATTGCGTATCCCATTCACTTGAACTTAAATTATCTCGCCAAGCCATCATACAAATATCCTTTGATAATCATTTGTTGCTTGCATTAAGTTTTCATGAGATCCAATATCCAACCAATATTCTTGAATAGGAAAAGTTGAAACACATTTTTTTTGCCCGACCAAATGCAATAATAAATTTGGCATGTCGAGATACTCTTGATTTTTGGGAAAACACTCTAAAATGGTCGGCTCTAAAATATAAATACCTGCATTGATAAAATAGCTTCTTATAGGTTTTTCTTCAATATCTAGCAAGTAATGATATCGATCATCAACCTTCACTACGCCATAAGGTATTCTATTATCATATTGACGCACACACATCGTGGCTATTGGGTTTTGATTATTATTTTTATGAAAATCAAGGATGCAAGAGAAATTGAGGTTAGTCACAATATCTGCATTCAAAACAAAAAACGATTGCTCAGGTTTTTCTTGTAGTAACTGTAAACTACCAATTGTTCCCGATGCGCGTTCTTCATGTAAATAACGAATTTCCACCCCCCACCGCTCACCATTTCCAAAATACGCTTCAATCATTTGCGCTTTATAATTCACCGAAAAATAAAAACGATAAAATCCATTTTGAATAAAATTTTCTAATAAAAGCTCTAAAATTGTTTTATTCCAAATTTTAACCAATGGCTTTGGATAATCTAATGTTAAAGGATGAAGGCGAGTACCTAATCCTCCCGCCATAAAAATAACCCAATTTTCTCGTTTGTTTTTGTTAGTTAAGCATGAAAAAAGTTCAAGCCCAATGACCCTGCGATTATCATCCACAATCGGAAGATGTAAAATATTTTTATTTTTCATTTTTATTAACAGATATTCTTTGGTATCTGCAAGAGTCCCAACCGCTGGATTCTTATTCATTATCCGCAAGACAGGCTCATCTAATTTTCCTTGAGACAACAAGTGGCGACGCACATCACCATCTGTCACGACACCCAGCAAACATTGTTTTTCATCAACCACAAGCGCGATTTGAAGCGCTGATTTTGAAATGCTTTCTAGCGTTGCAATCACCGTCATTTCTGGCGACACAAGAACGTCTTTCCATGCGTTTTTATCCATGATCATCCTTAAAAAACTACTGCTGGCACGCCTGCAACGCGGCTATTTGCTGGTATATCGTGAATCACTACTGCGCCTGCTGCAATTAATACATTCTCTCCAACACTAACACCCTGAATAATCTTTGCGCCTGTACCGATATGACACCCATTTCCAATGCTAACATTGCCTGACAAAACACAGCCTGGCGCAATATGCACATGCGCACCTATAATACAGTCATGATCAATCGATGAAGAAGTGTTAATAATAGTATTTGCACCTATTTTTGACCCTGTTAAAACCACAGATCGCGGTAATAGTTGTGAGCCTTCACCAAAGACCACATCCTCTGAAAAATAACTGGTGCGATGGAAAACAGATAAAAACTGATATCCCTTCTCTTTACATTCTTCATATTGTCTTCTTCGTAATATCGGCAATCCAACAGAACCCAAACCATTAACAAGCATAATTTTGTTAGGCGCCTGTTTTTTTAAAATTGCTTCTTGTAAAAAAACAGTTTTATCTACATATTTTTTGCCAATTAAGTCTAAGTCAATTTCTAAAAAACCAGTTATATTGTTTCCTAAGGCTTCTAATAAGACTTTTGCATGACCACCAGCACCTAAAATATAGAGGGGTTTATTCATAAATAAGATCACCTGCCTCATATTTTCTTGAGGCCTTTTTATCTAAATAATCCCAATAATGAATAGCGGAAATACCCATGCCAGGTCGCTTTACAGTGATAGTTTGAGCTGTGAATTTTTCACCGGGTAAAATTGTGTTTGCAGCAATGAGGCTTTTTCGCGCCACATTTTTTGTTTCACATTCCGCACCTGTTGGTGCCTTAGTCGTATTTCCTAGCGCGACTTCAATCTCTCGAATAGCGTAAATCATATTTTTCAATTCAACAGGATCTAAAGATGCTTGATGATCAGGTCCGGGCAAATTTTTATCTAGCGTAAAATGTTTTTCTATCACACAAGCGCCGCGCGCAACTGCCGCAATTGAAACAGCGATTCCTAAAGAATGATCCGAATACCCCACGGGCAAACCAAATGCAAAAGAAAGTGTATCCATTGCACGTAAATGAATATCTTGAAATTGCGCAGGGTAATTGGATGTGCAATGTAACAAGGTTACTTTTTCTCGTAACATTTGTTGACCCAACTCCGAAGAAAAAGCCGAAAAAAAAGCTTTTTTTGAAGGCGGTAGCGCAGCATCAACAAGTCCAAAAGCAATGATACTTAAAGCTTCTTCAATTTCACCCAAAGTTGCCATGCCTGTCGAAAGAATAATCTTAGGCTGTGCTCGTGCAATCTTTAATAGCAAAAGCGCATTGGTAATTTCACCTGAGGCTATTTTAATTGTGGAAAGTTTCATGTCCTGTAATAGAAAATTCGCGCTATCGAGGTCAAAAGGCGTAGAAAAAAAAGTAATTTTCTTTTCGTCACAATATTGCTTTAAGAAAAAATGCTTTTCTCGAGACAACTCCAGTTTTTTTAACATGTCATACTGAGATTCAGTAGTATTTGCATTACAAATTTGATAAGCAGCCTTCGGCGCTGTTTTTGTCACCAATGCATCTGCTGAAAAAGTTTGAAATTTTACGGCATTTGCGCCTGCATCTGCCGCAACATCAATTAGCCGTTTTGCTAATGTCAGATCACCATTGTGGTTGACACCAGCCTCAGCAATGATAAAGGTTTTTTTCATAGTCACATCCCTGAACCTTGATATCAAAAAATTTCTTTTGTGTGAGCGTTTCTAAGTTAACTGTTCTTAAAATAGTAACGATCAAATTTGTCGTATCCCCTGCATCATAAGGTGAGATTGTGTTTTGCACAACCCTTCTAAATTCAAGTGATACGGCCTTAAAAATCGCTTGCTGTATATCGCCCATATTAACACCACATTGAATGACAGAATCTGCAAATAATCGTCCTTCTTGACGTCTACCAATATTAACAGTCGGCTTATGTAAGCTGGGAGTCTCAATAATACCACTTGATGAGTTTCCTATTACAGCATCAGCATGCTTCATAGCACTCAGATAATTGAGATCTCCCATGCTTACAAAGGCCTTAACACGGCCATTATTTTTCATTACGTAATTATCTATTGCCTGATTAATAAAGCGCCCTGCTTCATCCGCATTTGCCTTTGTAAAAATAATTTTTGATTGTGGAAATTGGTCCAAGGCATCAAACAAAGCTTTCATCTCTTCTTGAATGTTATCTAGACATAGCGTTGCTGGATGATAGGTCACTAAAAAAGTAGGCGTTCCAAATTGAAAGTCTACTATTTCCTCAAGCGCTTCTTTGGACAATAAAATATTTTTTTTTAATCTTTCAACGCCCAATGCACCCACATTAAACACGCGATCCGGCGACTCTCCAAGCTGAATCACACGATTTCGATACACTTCTGCTGCCGTAAAATGCAGATGTGACATTTTTGTAATAGCATGACGAATGCTGTCATCAATCGCCCCTTGCGTTAATTCCCCACCATGAAGATGCGCAACAGGAATTTTCATTATCATTGCGGTTTGTACGGCCGCTAATATTTCAAATCGATCGCCTAGGACAACAATTAAATCAGGCTTTAAACGTTCAAAACAATCCGAAAATCCAAGCACGCCTATGCCAACAGACTTCGCAATACCGACTGAAGTATCACTCGATAAAAGCATCTCAATCTTTGCATCAATTAAAAAGCCATCATTCTCAATTAATTGATAGGTTAGATCAAACTCAGGTGATAAATGCATCCCGGTCACAATAAGCTGAAGTTTCAGGAAAAAATCCGATTGAATTTCTTTCAATAAATTACGCAACAAGCCATACTCAGCACGTGTGCCCGTGATAACAGCAATATTTCTTTTTTTGTTCACAAGCTTTTCCCCAAAAATTTTTGATACGATAAATTACACATAACTACTTGCCCCTCGTCGTATAAGCAATGAAAAATGTCAATGCTGAGGTGATTTTTTGTTTTAATTTTTCGCGGAAAAGCCCCCAACAGCGGCGTTTCTTTCTAACGAAGTGAGTAGTTACAATTACACAAGCATTTCCTCTTGTCTCTTTATAGTTACATCCAATTCTGCTTTAGCATACTCAGGAACCAATCTTATTAACATCGCCAAAATCTTATTTTCGTCCCGACCTTCACACGCAAGCATGATGTCAGAAAAAATAGTGCCCACATCAACAGTGTGCCGCACATTTTCAGCTAAAAATATTTTTTGATGTTTTGTATTAATTACATTTTCTCGACTGTAAAATAACTCCTCATACAGTTTTTCACCTGGCCTTAAGCCTGTATAAACAATTTTAATATCCTCATCGAGTTTTTTTCCTGCAAGGAAAATTATGCGCTCAGCCAACTCTCTAATTTTGACAGATTTTCCCATATCCAAGACAAAAATTTCACCGCCTTCACCCATCACCATCGCTTGTAAAATCAAACGGGAAGCTTCAGGAATCGTCATAAAATACCGTGTAATATCAGGATGTGTGATCGTAAGCGGTCCGCCACGTTCTAATTGTCTTTTAAACAAGGGAACAACACTACCGACCGAACCCAATACATTGCCAAATCTGACCGTAATAATTTTAGTATCATGTGAGGATTGATGCTGAGCATATATTTCTGCAACACGTTTTGTTAATCCCATAATGTTTGTTGGATTGACCGCCTTATCTGTGGAGACTTGAACAAAGACCTCTGCTTTATATTTTACCGCCATATCTACTACATTTTTACTACCAATGACATTATTATAAACAGCAATTAATAACTGATTTTCAAGCATAGGCACATGCTTATAGGCTGCCGCATGAAATACAATCTCTGGCCGATGTTTTTCAAAAAATGTCGCTAGTAAAGCTAATTTTGTGATATCCATTAAAGCGATTGTTAACTTCAGCGATGGGAAGTTTTCTCTTAACATCAAATCAACATGATATAAATTTGACTCACTATGATCTATAATCAGTAATTCTGACGGATATAAACTTGCAATTTGACGACATAATTCTGATCCAATAGAGCCACCCCCTCCAGTGACCACTATTTTTTTATATTTGATTGCATGCTCAAAAGCTTTAGTGTCTACTTGATAAGTCTCGCGACCGAGCAAATCGTCTAAACTTACTTCACGTAATGTGTGAAGCAGCTTAGACTGTCGAAGCTGTTCACCCAGGCTTGGAATAATGCGAAAAGGCACTTTTGAAGATTGACATGCCCTTAAAATAACATCCATTTCTTTTGCTGATGCATTGCTAACAGCGATAAAAATAAGATCGATCTCATTTTGTAAAACAATTTTTTCAATGCTTTGAAAATCTCCCAGAATACGTATACCATGAATTTCTGTGTGACGTTTTGACTTGTCTTTATCAACAATTCCGACAGGCTGATAGTGTAACTGCTTGGTTGAAATAATTTCTCGAATTAATTTTTCTGCTTCCATACCAGAACCAACAATCAATACGCGCTTAACGTTGTTAGGATCGGCGTAATACCGTGGTTCTTTATACAAACGCACCATTAATCGTCCAAAAGATAAAAAAATCATCAGGAAAACAGCGTAGAGTAAGGGAATAGAGCGGGGAATGACTTTAAAATCAGAAATAAAATAGGTGTAAAGAAGAAATATAATCACACCAAGCAAGATAGATTTTACAATTCGCATCAAATCAGGGATAGATGCAAAACGCCACATGCCTCGATATAGCCCAAACAAGATAAAGGAACTCGTTTGTATGAGCACTATGATCGGCAACAATGAAACAGACTGTTTAAGAAACTGATCTGGAATAAACATTAAATTCTGACGAACAAGATAGGCGCTCATCCATGCGAGCCCAACCATAATAATATCATGCACAAATACAAGTAATCTTGCATTGATTATAAAATTCTTAATTCTATCCATGAAAATGTTCCTTATATTTTGCGAGAACAATACACCTCAATTATAAATGATTCAAATAGCTACTTTCAGAAGCAACTCGTCAGTAGTTCCCGCTGAATATTTGGAAAACCACGACTTTTCAAATTTGAGGTGAGGCTGGACGATAATTTGTTGAGAAAAGCGGCACATACACGTTAGCATGTGAGTATTTTCGAAACAAATTATCGTCCAACCTCACCCAAACATGAAAAGAATGGGCTTCAGTGGGAACTCCTGGCAACTCGTTAAAAATGTTGACTCCCCTTTGATAGGTAACATACTATTGCTTACTGATAACGTAAGTTTCTACCAACTTACATTGCAAGGTATTTTCGCATGGATGCAGCTGCCATTAAGGTCCTTAGTGTTTTATGTACACGCCCTTCCGCCATTAAAATGGCGCCCATTGTCCATGAACTAAGAAAACATACACACGACATTGAACATATTGTTTGCGTTACAGGACAACACCGTGAAATGCTCGATCGTGTTTTACGGTCTTTTGAAATCATACCCGATCATGATTTAAATATCATGTCTCCTAATCAAGACCTAAGCGCCATTACCACGCGCGTTCTTAAAGGAATGCAGATAATCCTAAAGCAACATAAACCCAATCTTGTCTTAGTTCAAGGCGATACCACTTCCGCAATGGCAGCTGCACTAGCCGCCTTCTATGAAAAAATTCCTGTGGCGCATGTGGAAGCAGGACTACGTACACATAATATATATGCGCCTTTTCCAGAAGAAATGAATCGCGCCGTTATTTCACGTATTGCAGAGTTTCATTTTGCCCCCACGCTCAACGCAAAAAAAAATCTATTGCAAGAAAATATTCCCGATGAAAATATTATTGTCACTGGAAATACTGTGATTGACGCCCTATTTTGGATGCGTGAAAAAGTAAATGCTAAAAAAAACTATTTAAGCCTATTCAGTGACGCCATTCAAAATATCCTTGTGCACAAAAAAAAAATGATTTTGATCACGGGTCATCGACGCGAAAATTTTGGAGAAGGATTTTTACGTATTTGCACTGCTTTTCGTCAACTTGCAACACAACATCCTGATTGGCACTTTATTTATCCAGTACACTTAAATCCAAACGTGCAAAAACCTGTTTATGAAAACTTATCTTGTCTTCCTAATATTCACCTCATTGAACCAGTCGACTATGACAGCTTTGTTTATTTAATGGATAAAGCAACATTAATTATTTCAGATTCCGGCGGCGTTCAAGAAGAAGCACCTTCTTTTGGGAAACCCGTGCTAGTGACAAGATCAGTCACGGAACGACCTGAAGGCGTTGCAGCAGGCGTTGTTATTTTAACCGGCACAGACACCGACAAGATTGTTGTCGAAACAGAATCCTTAATGTCGGATGCAACTCGCTATGAAAAAATATCCACAATTGCTAATCCTTATGGCGATGGAAAAGCATCTGAACGTATTACGCAATTTATTTTAAGCAAAATACCTCATGACAACACTGCCTCTAAAAAGCAAGTTCTCGCTGAAATCTAGGATCAAGCAATGAAACGAATTTTACTATTAAGCTTTTATTACACGCCAGATTTATGCGCCGGTTCTTTCAGAACAGCAGCCTTAATTAATGAGCTAATACCCCTTGCTAAATCACTCAATATCCATATTGATCTAGTCACTACAATGCCAAACCGATACTCAAATTACCAAGCAAAAACACAAGCTTATGAACAAGAAGAAAACCTACATATTTGTCGCGTGCAATTACCTTGCCATCATTCTGGATTTATTGACCAGGCAAAAGCCTTCGCAGCCTATTATTTTTCTGTTAAAAAATTTTTAAGAAAAAAGAAAAAGTATGACTGTGTCGTAGCCACATCATCTCGCCTATTCACCGCGTTTTTAGCAGCCAATGCCGCAAAAAAATATCGCTGCCCTCTACTGCTTGATATCCGAGATATTTTCACTGAAACCATGGAAGCCTTATTGTCAAGGCCCATTAAAATCCTATTTTTACCGATTTTTAAGCAGGTGGAAAATTATACCTTTAAAAAAGCCTCGGTCATCAATTTAGTTTCTCCTGATTTTGCTTCTTACTTATTATCTAAAATTAATTCTGCTTGCCATCTTACTTATATATCCAACGGAGTCGATGTTTGCTTTAATAATATAACAACGACAAAAAATAAAAACAAAATAAAAACCATTTTATATGCTGGCAATATTGGTTTAGGACAAGCACTTGAAAAAATCATTCCTTATCTTGCACAACACACAATAGAAGAATGCCTATTTAAAATTATTGGCAGCGGCGGAAAATTACAAGCCTTAAAAGCGGCTTGTGCTGGCTTGAAGAATATTGAAATTATTGATCCCATATCAAGAGAAGCTTTAATTAGAGAATACCAAAATGCAGATATCTTATTCTTACATTTAGGAAAACACGAGCCATTTGAGCGCGTCTTGCCTTCGAAAATATTTGAATACACGATGACAGGAAAACCTATATTGGCTGGAATTTCTGGTTATTCTGAAAGATTTTTACAAGAACATGTCAGTCATACCGAAGTATTCCCACCCTGCGATGGAGCCCTAGGCTTAGAAAAATTACGTGTGCTTATGCAAAATCAAGAGACTGAACGAGACACCACTTTATTTTATGAAAAATTCAACCGAAAATCATTAATGCAATCTTTATCAAAAGAAATTGTCAATTTAGTAGTCTGATAAAATTGTCTTGCTATTACGTTTGATGGTATCATTTTTCCAAACTCAGGATAAAATGCACTCTCACTAAGCCCTTCTATTTTTTCTGAAAAAACAAAGGCTGGATGCAAATAAAATCTCACAACACCCTTGTTTTTTACTCCAATATTATCCTCAATAGAAAATAGATGATCCGTCATTATCCATTGGCGTATCGGCATGACATTACATTTTTTATATCCAGTATGACCACACACTACTGTATAATACTGTTCATTTTCCTGGATTTTCAATTGACAAGGATAAGCGCGTTTTCCAACACGAAAAAAAGACCATGTATCAGAAGAATTCTGATTATTGATTTCAACTGTATTATGTGCCGCAGTCGATCGTTCCCATTGTCGCTGTTTTAAATCAGAATAGGTGCTTGTACCAGAGTTAACGATAATTCGCTTTCCATTCAGAGAAAGCTCGAATGATAATGTATCTGCATGTCCATGCGCTGGCAAATAATCTGGTCCTATCTTTGCACAATCTAAAATGGCAACCCACTTGTTTTTTTGAAGACGAATATAGCCGCTCTCTTTCAAATGCGTGATACCTTCTAAAGACGACTCAACATCAGGTAAATGCAAGCGCTTTGCATAGCCTTCCAAATCAAACAGCGTTGGCGCTATATACAATGCTGAATCATTAAAAAATGACAATTGGCCATCTGGATGGGTCATTGCTTTTAACCAAAAACGCATTTTTTGCAATTTAATTCCCCATAACGCAGGAAATGGGATTTGATAGGCCTGAAATAAATTATAAATATCCAACATCAATTCTTGCATTAATGCATGATACATTGGCGATAATTCAAAAAATCCGCCATCGTCTAATATCTGCCTTGGTATTTCCTGATGTAAAATGTGCAACCCTAATTGAGCCCATTTTCGTGGTTCATCCCCTTCAAAAAAAAATCCCGAAAATACAAGCGCCTTTGCATTTTCAAGCAAATGATTGCCCAACAAATGATACTCAGGAGTCTCATAAAGAAAACGGGCTTGTAAATAAATATTTTTTAATAAGTCTGCCGATAAATTACTATATATAAACTGATATTTAATTAAATTAACAATTCGAATAGAAATTGGGTAAGGATCCCATGCCATTTTTGTACAAGGTGGATAATAGATTAACCAGAATTGCAACAATTCTGTCATTTTAAATACTGTATTTTTATCACAAGATAATAGTCCATTAAAGTAATGCAAATGATACTGCCATAGCTTGGATTCTTGTTGACTATTTTTCCAAATACAATCCAGTGATAAGGCCTTATTTAGGAAAATAATATGATTACCTTCAATAAATTTTGTTTGATGCAAAATTGGCTCAATAAAATTATCAGGATTTAAAACGATGATGCGGTCCACAGTAAAAGAAATGCTTGGTTTTTTGATAGCTTTTATCATTCGCCAAAAAATCTGCGACATTTTTAAATATCGAATTGTATGAAAATATAAAGCTATTTTAGGCATACACCGCTTCAGATATAGTCTCTGCCTGTGTAAAACAACCCCTAGTATCTATCACTATTTTTCCTTCAAAGAAATCCAAAGGGATGTTTTTAAATTCGCGATGATCCACAAGCACCACAACAATATCCGCCCTTAGAATTGCCTGATCGGCTGACATCAAGGTAAATTTGTCAGAATAGAGTAAATGCGGCTCACAAACGATAACTTTGCCTACATTCGCATCCATCAAAGATTCTACAATTTTTTTAGCAGGAGATTCGCGTAAATCATCAACATCTGGCTTAAACGTAATGCCAAGACACGCAATAGTAGGATTCTCATAGTTTGCCGCCGCTTTTTTAATTTTACGAATAACCCAAGCTTTCTTTTCCATATTCACTTCACGCGCTTTTTTAATCAATTGAGCCACGTCAGGTGTTTTTGAAACAATAAACCAAGGGTCAACTGCAATACAATGCCCACCAACGCCGGGTCCAGGCTGCAAAATATCAACTCTTGGATGATGATTTGCCAAACGAATTAATTCCCAGACATCTAATTTTAATTCATCGCATATCATAGATAATTCATTTGCAAAGGCAATATTAACATCCCGAAATGCATTCTCAGTGAGCTTTGTCATTTCTGCCGTACACGCATCCGTTACAAGCACATTGCCCTTCACAAATTTTGAATAAAACCACCTTGCCCTTTCTGTTGAAAACTCATCTACCCCACCCACAATACGATCGTTTTCAATCAATTCTTTGAGGATTCGCCCAGGAATAACGCGCTCAGGACAATAAGCAATATATAAATTTTTTAAATCTGGCCTTAAGGAATAAATATGCTGTTGTACTTTGTGCGTCGTTCCAACGGGAGAAGTAGACTCTAAAATAACAAGATTATTTTCTCGCAAGAAAGGTGCAACATTTTCAGCTGCTTTCATCACATAAGATAAATCCGGCTGCTTTTCATTCGTAAAGGGAGTTGGCACTGAAATAATAAATACATCTGCAATCTCAGGCACAAGCGATGCGCTTAGTTTTTTCGAAACAACAGCTGCTTTTACTAAAGCTTCAAGCCCTAATTCAACAATGTGAATTTCACCCTCATTAACTACCTTAACAACTGCCGGATTAATATCTACCCCTAAGACTTGAAATCCATGATTTGCTAACAATGCAGCGGTAGGAAGGCCAATATAACCTAATCCAATAATACAAACGCGTAAATCCATTTACCCACTCCAGATTAATACTTGATTGGTGACTTCTCAAAAACCCGGGGAAATTGAGGTGTTAAACGAAGGGTCCCTCCCTTTGTAAAAGGGAGGACAGAAGGGATTTTTATATAAAATCCCCCTTAATCCCCCTTTTTTAAAGGGGGAAACGCTTCGCTCGACACCTCAATTGCCCCGAGGTTTTGAGAAGTTACCTTAACCCACACTTTTAATCGGACTCATGACATTGCAAGCAAGCTCTTGTCGTTTCAACAATCTCAGAAAATAAAATGGGTGATGGCAAGCCATGTGTTACAGCGGATACAAATGCATCAATTGCTTCCGAATACCCTTTTTGCTGACGCCATGAAAATAGCTTACCCGACTGCCGAAATCCAAAGGTGTTCAATTTTCTAAAATTATCCAACTGTAAAATTTTTCCTGCACAAAACACTTCTAATCGTTCTTTCGGAAACCGCGTATGCCCATTTGCAAAATAGTGCACCGCTCCCATTGATCCATTCTCAAAAGTTAACGTTACTGTAAAATTTTCATTCTTACAATACTTATCAGATTGCAAATTGCTTATCGAGACATGAGCGATAGGTGAATCCGCTATGAATCTTACCAAATCTATAAAATGACACGCCTCTCCAATTAATCTCCCGCCTCCAATATCATTATCCTGCGTCCAATGTTCTTTAGGGATAAATTTTGCATTAACCATCATCACTATGTTTTTAGGCTCAACCAAATCCGATAGCAATGCTTTCATCTTTACAACCAATGGTGAAAAACGACGGTTAAATCCTATCATCACAACAGGTTTAGTTTTTAAAGAATTATAGGTTTCTACAACACGATCCAACTGCTCAATGGTAATTGCTAAAGGTTTTTCAACATAAACATGCTTTCCTGCCTGTAATGCAAGAATGATTTGATCCGCATGCAAATGATGTGGTGTTACAATAATAACAGTATTAATTTTTTTATTTTTAATGAGATCTGAAAATTGGCAGCTTGCCTGCAAAAATCCATTTTTTTTAGCATAAATAGCAGCTGTTACACCATTTTTAGAAACTAAGGTATCTAAGAAAACTGGCTGTTTTTTAAATTGTGGTAATAAGATACGCGAAGCAAAATTACCAGCCCCTGCACAGCCCACAATGATACTTTTTTCAGTATTATTTGGACAAGTATCAGTGAAATTGTCAGACACTTTCTCCTGTTTTTCAGTGGCATATTTTAATAAAATACCCAAAGCATCTCGATCATCCAAAACGCGATAAGCGGCTACTGCCTCGAAAAATATAAATCGGTGTGTGATCAACGGAGCAATAGTAATTTTACCCATTGCCATCATATCTAAAACAGCTTCGATATTGCGATTCTCTGTCCAACGCACAAACCCAACAGGATAATCATTTCCTTTCTGTTCGTAATGAGGATCATAACGACCAGGACCATAGGAACAAGACACCTGAAAAGTAATTTCTTTTTTGTAAAAATCTTCTCTCGATAATTGCAGGCCAACAACACCAATCAACACAATGCGTCCACGCTGACGACACATGTGTGCTGCTTGCTGTATTGGTTGATTACTGTCAGTCGATGCGGTGATTAATACTGCATCAACACCCCGATAACGCGAAAATGCCATTGCATAGTCAACAGAATTATTATTCTCATTTACGCAAAAAACATCAGCGCCAAAAGATTTTGCTAAAACACACCGCCTTTCATCAAAATCAATGCCCAGTACACGACAACCCTGAGCAATTAATAACTGCACAGCCAATTGACCGATAAGCCCAAGGCCAATAACAACAACACACTCACCCAAATCAGGTTTTATAAGACGAATACCTTGTAGTGCAATTGCACCTAATACTGCAAATGTAGCAGATTCATCATCAACAACCTCAGGAATTTTTACGCATAAATTCTTAGGGACACAAACCACTTCTGCATGTGCTCCATTGCTAATCACACGATCGCCCACTTGAAAATGCCGCGCACCATTTGTATTTTCTAACACAGTGCCTACATTGCAATACCCCAAGGGTATGGGTTGATCTAACTTCGCTTGTACTGCTTCTAAGGTAGTAACCAGTCCATCTGTCCGAATCTTATCAAAAACTTGAGCCACTTTTTCGGGTTGTTGTTTGATTTTTCCAAAAATAGTCGCTTTACCAAAGTCCATTAACATGCGTTCAGTACCTGAAGATATTAAAGAACAGCGTGTTTTTATTAACACATGATTCTCTGATGCTAGTGGAGAAGGTACTTCTATTAAGCTGAGGTCACCTGTTTTAAGCGATTGTAATAATTGCTTCATAAAATTTGCTCATCTAAATCAAGAATCAAAGACAAAGTTGATTCCATCTGTTTTGGATTTTCATTTAATTTTGAACGTGCTGTATTACCAATGTCTTCTGAAATTTTGCAATACATTCTTTTAAAAGCATCAAACTTTTGCACAGCCGTTTTTCTGAGTACACGCGATGAATTTTCAGCAAAATACGTTTTACTATTAATGATTTTAGCTGTCGCATCTTGAGAACGTAACTCAATATAATCCTGCATACCAATTCTCGAGCTACCTGTATGTGATAGCGTCAAGGTAAATGCTGCACCATTTTCAAGCGTGATAAAAACAAAAGTCTCATGATTAGAGATTTTTTTTGCATAAAAATTAACAGGCTCTGAATAATTGTTTAAAAATAAAAAATGATCTATCCAGTGACACCCATTCGAAATAATATTGCTACGAGAAGCTGGCCAACGATACCAATGGTACTCGGGTAATTGTTCTTCATAAACAATTGCAAAATAAGAAATAGGATCACCTTTTTTAATCTTAAAATCCTGAAAAAGGTAGGTATTAAAAATATGATAACGTCTTTGATAGCAGGCATAAAGGCCAGCAGTTGACTTTGACATTGCCACCAATAAATTTTGTAACTGATTACGTGTTATTACAATAGGCTTTTCTACAATAGCATCTGAATTCATTTTAAGCGCAGAAATTGCAAGATCCGCATGCGTATGGTGATATCCAGCAATAAAAAAAGCATCATATCTCTCATTTTCTCTTAAAAAGGGACTGGTATCATAGCGGATATTTTTTTTCATCGGCATAATTTGTGCTGGATCAATTTCATGGATGCACGTTATAGCAATATCTTTGTGAAGGTTAGGCAATATAATCGTTTTAGCATAGTTTCCATAACCAAATAAAACACCTGTTTTTTTAATACTTTTTTTCGCAGCACATTCTTTTATTTCCAAAGTGGGGGTGGATTGAATTGCAATACCATTTAATTTATTTTCTTTAAAGAATTGAATCCAATACTCTTCGATACGTTGCCAGATATGCGCATCGACATGTGGCGCTGTAACACCAGAAAAAGGTGACCATGCCAAAAATGGCGTCCAAGTAATATCTAAAAACCCATCCTCTTTTCCAAAAAAAACTTTTTCTTCATTGGATTGTATTGGCTGTATTTTTTTTACAAAATTCTGATGAAGCACAAGGCGCTCTGGATAAGCAGGATGGTTATAAGCGATGAAAATAATAGTCTCATTTTCAGAAAATGCAGCACTTTTGGAATCCAGCACTCGGCCAAAACCGACGGATAAATATTTTTTATTGCGAATTTTTTCTTTATGTCTACTCACTACTTTAAAAAAGGTATTTTTAATGCCAATTTCATTGACGTAAGCGATTATTTTTGACAAAAAAGCTTCTCTAACAAAGTACTGCTTTTCTATTTTCTTAACCCTTATAAAACCTAAATTTTTAACGCGAACGCACTCATCAAGCAATGTTGAATCCAAGATATTTAGTTTTTTGCGCATGCTTTTTTTCCATAACACTCAGCCGTTTTTTGTAATAATGCAAAGGTTTTATCAGCACAATTTTTCCAACTGTATTCTGTTGCATATAAATATGCCTTTTGTGCCAAATCACTTCTTAACTTGTCATCTGAAATCAATAAAGCTATTGCGCGTTTTATATCATCTGTATCTTCAGGATCAAAATATACCCCTGCATTTTTGACAACTTCTGACGCTACCGGTATTTTAGAACAAGCAATTGGCAATCCAGAGGCCATTGCTTCCAATAAAATACTAGAAATGCTTTCGCAACTAGAGGCAAAAACAAAAATATCTGTTTTTTGATAAATTATCGGGAGATTTTCATACTCAATATAGCCATGATAAACAATAAATTGTTTTCCAGGATCCACAGAATGCATCGCTTCATGCATTTTTTGCATCGCAAGTGGGTGACCACAGTCTCCATACAAATGGAGCACAACGGGTAATCCTGTTTTACGTAACGCAGCAACAGCATGAACTACCATTGACTGATGTTTATAAATATCAATTCGCGAAACATAGGAAATATGAATTTCAGCTTTTTGGCTAAGCAATTTATTCTCAATTCTTGGAGCAGCAAAAAAAATAGGATTAATTCCATGTGGAATAACAGAAAAATTCCGAACTACTGTTTTTTTTACGGCTTGTATAATGATAGATTTTAAATAGCCAGAAGGAGAGATAGCTGCTGTATTTTGTGAAAATGTCGCCCCTTGCGTTATTCTCAATAAACGCCATTTCAAAAAACTTGTAGGTGCAGAAACCAAAAACTGTTTTGTTTCTTTTGGCTCAAAAGGGAGTGCGTTTTGGAACATTCCAACAAATGGCCTGAATTTTCCAAGATAAGTGCCACCTGGGATAAACAAAAGGGCTGTATCTTGCAGCTCGCGATTCAGATAAAACAAATTCCATTTGATTCTACTTAAAAAATTTCCATTTAATTTTGGATGGCTTTTTTTTTCAAGCCAACTTTTTTCTGGCAATTGCGCTAAAGTTTTTTCTCCTGCAAAAATAACAACTTTTGAAAATCCGTAACGCTGTGGATCTGCCGCTGATAAAAGCTCAATCAGATGCATTAATCCACCACCAATTTGTATATTAAAAGCATTAATCACTAATTTCATAAAGCAATGTTTCTCACTCGGTGCACAAATCGAATAAAATCCCATTCTCCTAAAACAACGCGCTTAAAATCATCAAGACTGTAATTTCGATCAACATTTAACCGCGGCAATGAAAAAACATCATCTGTGTGACTCAGCATCTGATGATGTGCAGCAACCGCCGTGTGATATCCCACAGTTGCAACAGTGTTCCGAAGATTCTTGTTATGACGTCCCCAGGTATATGCAAAATGATGACACGGTTTTTGCAATTTATTTTCAATATGCTCTTTAGAATGTCTTAATTCACTAGCAATTTTTTCAGCTGCTTGCTGTGTTAAATCAAGATGATCCGCACCATGGGAACCAATTTCCCATCCACTTTGCTCAAGTATTTTTACTTCATCCCATGTTAAAAACTGCTCACTAGGATAGTGTCCCAACTCTGAATTTGAATTTATTCGATATAAGGGCTCGTCACCAATCCAATTCGTATTTAAATAAACTGTCGCCTTTTTTAAAAACGGTAACACATGCTGATACAAACAAGCATAACCATCATCAAAAGTAATTGCTACACGAATCCGAGGGGAATAATCTGATGGCTTCAACAGTTCAGATAATGAAACAATGTCACAGTGTTTTTGCAACCAGCTTATTTGTGCTTGAAAACTATCAGGCGATATCGCCCAGGGGCCATACCCCACAGCATGATAAATCAGAATAATACAGCGATTATTCGACTGAGCATATAGATGCGCGTATAGTTTTCCAATCTTCCGCTTCCAACGCAATGCGTTCACATAGCACTCCGATTCTTTAATTCATCTAAATACATTTTTTCTTTAATAAGTTTAATCATACCGAAAATCATACCAATGCATGTCCAAAAACAAATAACCTCAGGCCCCAAAGAATCCCACCACGCTTCTACCAAGGTTTCTAACAACAAGCCAAGCAACACACCCAAGGTCAATCCCATCGCAACCTTCTCATCCCCTTTAAGATAAAAGTAATAAGGCATAACATAAAAAAAGAAAAATACAATTATCAGCACAAACAAAACCAAACCAATAATACCCGTTTCTTCCATAATACTTAACTCAGAATTACTTTTTTCACGACCATATCCCATTGTAGATTGATGCAGCATGGAATTTATATTAATATTTTTCTGCCCAATGGTCGCTCCAAATCCCCCTCCCACAACACCACCTTTTAAGGCTTGTTCGTAAGATATTTTCCAAACGCCTGCCCGGGAGTGAAGAACTGCTTTGAGAAAAGTATTTTGAGTATCCATAGAGGTTCCCTTGAGGATATAAGGGGAAATCTTTGCCTCTACATAGCTCGTCGGCAGAACCAAAAGGACAATCACGATTGAAAAAATGCCGGCAAGCCCAATCACTATTTTTTTTGAGAACTGAAAATTCAGTATAAAAAGCAACAAAATACATAAAAAAACAACGATAGCACTACGAGAATAGCTTGAAAATAAAAAATGCGTGTCGATTAAAAATAGTATGAACCAAACAAAAAACATCCCTTTTTTTTCTCTCGACTGAAAACACTTCCAAAGTAGCAATGAAGACACAATTGCTGTTAGAAACCCGAAATTATTTGCATTTCCTGATAATCCAGAATATAAATCAACTATGCCAATTTTATCATTTGCAGAACCCCCTAGCAGTCCCGATATTAATACCATGATTAACACTGGAAACAGCCATGAAAAGCCACGTGTAAAGCCAATAGTAAGTATCCACGCAGTGCCCGCAGAAATTAAGGTAACGACTGTAACTGCAAATACTACACTCTTACCAAGACTCAGTGAAAACACTTCAGACCACAGTGTGGTTGACATACACCACATCAGATAAATTAAGAGCAATAGAAGCCACCATCCATTTTCAATTGAACCCAACATGCTTCTATTTAAAAAAAAGAATAAAAACAACAGCCCTAAAAAAAGAAAACGCAGGTCGCTCACATGTGAAACAGCCATAAACTGAGTCCCTTGCGCCAAAAAAGCAAGCACCATCAAAGGAAACATCCATTCAAAAAATGATAACTTTCTAATACGCATTGCTTATTTTTCTCGCGTTACATTCATCCATTTCTTCATAGATATTCACTAGTTTTTTAGCATACACTTCCCAAGAAAAAGAAGAAAAAGCATGCTTTCTTGCTGCTTCTCGTATTGCTTGCATATCATCGTACTTTTGCATCACCGCTTGCAAGGTATTCGCTAGATCATCGACATCTTCAGGATTCACGAGAAACCCTGTTTTCTCATGACTAATAAATGCAGCAGGGCCTTGATGCTTCACCCCAATTGTAATTAATCCATGTGCCATAGCTTCTAAATAAGCTATACCAAAAGCTTCTCGGTAAGACGGCAAACAAAAAACATCTGCTGTCGATAAATGAGCATAAACTTCATCGTGAGAGCAAGCACCTAACCATTTAATTTGCTCTGAAATATCCAGCATCACAGCCATTTTTTGATAAGTTTCTCGTTTGATCCCATCACCTGCAATAATATAGACCCAATTCTCAATTCCCATTTTTTTCAGCTTAGCCAATGCCCGTAAATTAAGATCAATACCCTTACCTTCCACCAAAAGACTCACACTGATAATACGAATCGGGAATGTCGACGCTTGTTTATTATCGCAACGTTCTTCTGGTAAGCGAACACCGTTATGCAAAATACGACAGTGCTCCTGTCGCATCAATAATCCATGAAAATATCTTTGCAAAGGTTCTCCGACAAAGATCAACCGGTCTACAGCATTTAGCGTCTTTAAAAATTGTTTTCTGGATAATCCTTGCCACATTCTTGCAGTAGTTTCGATCCCATGCAGTGTTAAAACGACAGGAATATTGAATTTTTTTCCCAGAAAATTAGCAACAAAGCCACAGATTTCACCATGCGCGTGAATGACATCAATCGGATGCTTACCAATAATTTTCTTAAAAAGAAAATAATTTTGTAGCAAGCAAAATAAATTTGAAACGCCGCGCCAATAGAAACGTGGTATCGACAAATACTTTCCAAAATACATTATTTTTTCAGAATGCGCCGTATTTTTTTTTTCTAAAAATGGTTTCCAAGCGGCTATCTCTAAAATAATCTGCGTGCACCCTAATTTTTCTAAAGCTTCAAAGGCATGCCAATAATACATACAAGAAGGACTATTCGTATTTTTAGGAAATCCAGAAACCATCCATAGTACATTCATAATAATAAAATCCAATAAAACCTGCAGCGCCTATAACTAAAACACTTTTATTTTCCATAAGCCTTGTATCCGTACTTACATACCCCCCGGGGAAATAAAGTCTAAAGTGATCCTAATGGATAACATAGAAATTGTCGATAGGCCAGAAGGCGACTATTTTTGGTCGTATTTAACGGTTGTTTGATGGTAATAACCTCAAGGACAGAAAAACTAGGAAAATGATATTTTCTGATAAAATACTATCGATAAAAAACCTGAAATGAAATTTTTTTAACCGTTTTGGTTAATGCGTGCACGTCCCTTAAAAGCAACGAGATGCGATTCATCGCGCCTCGTTGCTTAAGAGCCTGTTTAAGATCTCCAGGCTCTAAGACTTAGGAAGACGGCGCCGTAGCTGCGGCTTGTGATGCCTGTGCGGTAGCAGCGCCTGCTGCTGCAGTTGCTGATGAGTTACCAGCAACGTTTACGGCTGAAGATGAACTACCACCACCCATCATTGCTCCAGATACAGCTGCTTGAACAGCTGAATTACTCATCGGCGAGCCAGTAGTGTTTGTAATTTTTGCAACTGTTGCGTCGTTCCGTAGAACAGTGAGCGTTACTCCAGGCCCTAAAGGCCCGATCGCTATTAAAGAGCTGGGCATCCTGCTGCTCCCAGAATAATTAACAGCATCTTGAGCCATCAACGTCGTCGGCATCATAAAAGCAGAAATTGAAACTAGAACAACTGCCACAGACACTCGCTTTGACAATGTAAATTTCATTTTTTATCCCCTTACAAAATCCATTAGAATTGATATGACAAACCTACCGTTCCTTGAAAGAAGGTCTTTGTATTTTGATAGCCCGCTACGTTCATCGCATAGGCACCAAAAAAAATAGGGACTTTTGGGATGCAAACCAAGGTATAAGTACCACCCAAATTAACTTGACGTGACGTCCAATCGGCGATCGCGGAGAAGTTTTTAAATAACGTAAATCCTGCACTGGCAAAAGGATATATGTTGCCATCAGAGTTAGTCGCAACCAATGAGTTGTTAAGCGCACCTGATCCAGCGCCCACGTTAATTGACATTGGAATACCAAGATAAAACGCTTTTGTCAGAGAAGCATAATAGTTTTTAGAAAGTCCGTTTGCGGTACCCCAACCAATCAAGTTACCCGCACCAATGGCAATAGCCGTTGTAGGATTAAAATAATGATTTAATCGTAAGCTGATGCCACTATTGCTACCGAAGGCGTTCTCATTAAAACCAAGCGAGGCTAAATTGACACTGATCAACGCCGCAACGTATTTATAAGGATTACCAACTGAGATACCAGCGCCACCGAAACCATCAGAAACACTGGTTTGTGGCCAATGATTAACATAACTGCCATTGGCGAAGATAATCGTACCACCCCCACCGAAGGCATTGGGTGCTGCGATAGACGCGGTGGGTGAGCCAGCGCCTGTGGTTACAAGGCTATTGTGTGCTTGCGCTACGAGCTCTTGTTTAGTTAATGGCGGTAAAATAACAGTAATGTTTTTACCTGATTTTTTGATAATCGTGCCATCAGACAATGTTTCAACCGTCGTTTTTTGATTGTTGCTATACTTGGTTTTTTTTATGGGTGTATTATTCGTTGCCGCAACCTTCGTTGCTGCAGCCTTCGTTGCTGCAGCTTGCGATGCCGATACATTTATTGCTGCTGCATTCATTACTACGGGGTTCGCAGCTGGCGCGTTCATCGCTAAAACATTTGTTTTCTTAGTATTCGCTGTGGCTATAGTCGCTTCCGAGACTGAAGACCTCTCCGCTACCGTATTATTCGGAGCCGGTAGATTCATTACTGTAGGATTTTCTGCTATAGGCTTTGCTGCTGTAGGCTTTTCTGCTGTAGGCTTTTCTGCTGCAGCAGAAGCCTTATTAGCGGATTCCACTTCCTTCATGGCCACCAATGCACCGCAACTTACTACTAAAACCAATGCAAGCGTTTTTTTATTGAAATTCATAGTCACCTCTTCCTTGAACCCTTAATGCATAACCGTTTTATATGCTTTATGCAAAAACTCCTAATAAATATTAATAATTAGCACTACTACCATAACATACTTCAAACAAAAAAATATACTTTACAATAACAAAATGAACAAAATGGGCACTATCATAAAGTATAAGCTTATAGTTGGTCTATAAATGAGGGGCCATAATTGATTTGGGGCTTGATACAGTAAGACGCTAATGTGCTTCATCCCAATTATCACCAACCCCAATGGCAACTTCTAAAGGCACATCCAATTTAAATGCATTTTCCATGGCGTTTTTAATCAAATCACAGGCTTCGGGCACATGATCCTCATGCACTTCAAAAATCAATTCATCATGGACTTGCATGGTCATCTTAAATACCTCACCTTGACTGAACACGCCCCCTTTACTCATGTCAATCATCGCCAATTTAATTAAATCGGCTGCGGTACCTTGTAATGGCGCATTAATCGCTGCACGTTCCGCCGCCATACGACGCATATGATTACTCGCATTAATATCAGGAATAAATAATCGTCTGCCAGATAAGGTTTCAACGTAACCCTTTTCTTTTGCAAATTGTCGCGCACCTTCCATATATGCATGCACATTTGGATAACGCGTAAAATAAAGGTCCATATATTTTTGCGCATCTTCACGTGAAACACCCAATTGTTTTGCCAAACCAAAGGCAGACATGCCGTACAATAATCCAAAATTAATGGCTTTTGCATGACGACGCATTTCACTCGTTACATCATTTAAGGCAACACCAAATACCTCAGAAGCCGTTGCAGCATGAATATCAAGCCCCTTTGCAAAAGCAGCCAATAATCCAGGGTCTTTCGATAAATGCGCCATAATTCGCAGTTCAATTTGTGAATAATCGGCAGAGACTATTTTATAATTTTTAGGTGCAATAAACGCTTGTCGAATTTTTCGACCTTCTTCCGTTTTGATAGGTATGTTTTGTAAATTAGGATTGTTGGATGACAACCTTCCTGTTGACGTTACCGCTTGATTATACGAGGTGTGTACGCGATGCGTTTTAGGATTAACCAATAAGGGCAGCGCATCAGCATAGGTTGATTTTAATTTCGAACACTGACGATACTCCATAATAATTTTCGGCAATTCATAATCGTAAGCCAATTCTTGCATCACGGATTCATCTGTTGATGCCGCCCCCGTTGGCGTTTTCTTAATAATCGGCAATTTCATTTTTTCAAATAAAATCATTTGCAACTGCTTAGGCGAACTTAAATTAAACGTTTCTTCTGCTAATTCAAAAGCGCGTTTTTCTAAAGTATCTATTCGTATTGCTAGTTCTGCACTTTGCTTTTGTAATTTTGGCACATCAATTAATACACCATAAAATTCCATGTCTGCTAAAATTTTCATTAAAGGCCATTCAATATTTCTTAGCACAGACTCAACTGACTTTTCTTCAAGAATTTTAGGCATTAACACCTGATGTAACTGCAGTGTCACATCCGCATCTTCTGCAGCATATTCCGTTGCTTTATCAATGGGCACATAATCAAAGGTAATTTGTTTCGAACCACTACCCGCAACCTCTTCAAATTTAATTGTGTTATGAGATAAATATTTTAAGGCGAGCGTATCCATGTCATGTCGCGACGCAACACTATTTAACACATAAGATTCAAGCATCGTATCTTCCATTGCTGCTTCAATGGTTACACCATGGTTTTTTAACACTTTATAGTCGTACTTAATATTTTGACCAATAATCGTTTTGTTTTTATCTTGAAAAATAGGCTTTAATTTTTCAAGCACGTATTCACGGTTTAATTGTGGCGGTGAGGCTGCAGTTGCTGGCGCTTCTATCGCCTCGATTGAAGATGCTGTTTTATGCAGAAAAGGAATGTAAACGGCTTTATGGGCTTTCACTGAAAATGACATGCCTACTAATTCTGCACGCATAGCATCAATGCTCGTTGTTTCAGTATCCAATGCAAATACCGTCGCGTTTTCCAATCGCTTCAGAAATGCTTCAAAAGAGGTTTCATCTTGAATGGCATGATAGTGTGAGTGTGCGTGTGAGTGTGAGTGTGAGTGTGAGTGTGAGTGTGAGTGTGATAAGTTTAAGGCTTTCAACCAAGATGTAAATTCATACTCTGCAAATAATTCACGTAGTTTTTGATCATCTTCTGACTTTTTTTCTAAATGATGCAAATCAATTTTAATAGGTACATCACAATCAATGGTCACTAGTTTTTTTGATAATGCTAAATTATCTAAATTATTCCGTAAATTTTCACCAATCTTTCCAGTAATATCATTGGCATTTTTTACAATATTATCTATTGAATGATATTTCTCGAGCCAATTAACCGCAGTTTTTGGCCCTACCTTAGGAATGCCGGGGATGTTATCGGAGGTATCACCCATCAGCGCTAAATAATCAATAATTTGATTCGGCATCACACCAAATTTTTCTTTCACACCAACAATATCATACGTGCGATCACTCATCGTATTAATTAAGGTAACATGCGCATTGACCAATTGCGCCATATCCTTATCCATCGTTGAAATAAGCGTTTTTATTCCGTGTTTTTCAGCATAAACAGCAAGTGTGCCAATCACATCATCTGCTTCAACACCGTCTTGAATAATCAGTGGCAACCCCATTGCACGAATAATTTCATGCAATGGTTGAATTTGTGCGCGTAATTCATCCGGCATTGCTGTACGATTTGCTTTGTATTCAGGATAAATACCATGACGCACGGTTTTTCCTTTCGGATCAAACACGACAGCAATATACTCTGATGGATGTGATAACATGAGTTTTCTGATCATGTTAATCACACCATACATAGCGCCTGTCGGATGGTTTTTAGAGGTCATTAATGGCGGCAATGCATGATATGCACGAAATAAATAGGATGATCCATCGATTAAAATTAATTTTTTGCTCATATACTCAATCTATGTTAGAAGAAATTAAGCGTAACAGTGACCGTGTCCGAGGAATAATTTAGTACAAGCCACAACCAAAACTTTCCTGATTTTTAGGAGAAAGTTTACAATGGATTGTACCTCAGACACAGACACAGTCACAGTCACAATTATTACTTAAAAAGGATTCTCTCCATGCAGCGATCTGTCGGAACACTGTCTCTCTTATTTACGTCAGTTAGCGCTATTTTAGGTTCTGGCTGGTTATTTTCCGCCTATTACGCAAGCACCATTGCGGGACCTGGCGCATTACTAGGCTGGTTAATTGCTGGCGTGTGTATCACCTTCGTTGCATTCGTCTTTGCTGAATTAACTACCATGCTGCCTATCATGGGGTCCAGTACGCGCATTCCACACATCACACATGGCACACTGGTTGGTTTTATGTATAGCTGGATTATTTGGCTTTGTTACGCGTCAATTCCAGCCACTGAGGTCCAGGCAATAGTTCAGTATCTCAGTTTTTATTATCCTTCACTAATCCAGCCCAGCGCCAGCTTAACGCAAAATGGGTACGCTGTGGCAACAGGCTTGATGCTACTCATTTCAGTGATTAATGCCTATTCATTACGCTGGCTATTGCGCTCAAATACCACACTCACTTTTATGAAAATTTTGATTCCTGTTATTATCGTGACAGTGATTTTTGCGTATTATTTCGAACCCAGTAAGATCATTCACCCTAATCACGCCCAGTTTTTACCCATGGGCATGAAAGGTGTACTCACAGCCATTTCAGCAGGCGGAATGATTTATGCATTCAATGGCTTTACACAAGCTTGCGAGTTAAGCGGCACCGCAAAAAATCCATCGTTTAGCTTACCCTTTGCTATTATCGGCTCGATTGTGTTTTCACTATTTATTTATGTGGGATTACAAATGGCGTTTTTAACCTCCCTTACACCCCATAACTTAATCAACGGTTGGAGCAAATTAACGCTTGATCGCGCAAATAGCCCACTTGCAGCCATTTTACACCAAGATGGTTTGCATGCCTTAATCCCCCTATTATTCGTTGGTGCAATGGTGGGACCCTTCGCAGCTTCACTAATCTACACCAATGGCGCGGCACAATCCCTACGCAGCAAAAGTCTTAATGGTTATCTTCCGGAATTTTTACAAACATTAAGTAAACGCAACACCCCTATTTATGCCGTCTTAATCAATTTCCTATTTGGGATGTGCTTATTTGCACCCCTGCCTGGCTGGAATAAAATGATTGCCTTTTTAACGTCACTGATGACATTTACTTACACGATTGGGCCAATCTGTTTAATTGCCTTGCGCGATCAAGCGCCCGATAAAAAAAGACCTTTTAAGTTGCCTCTTGGAAAAATATGGGCCACCATCGCCTTTTATTTTTGCACGATGTTCAGTTATTTCAATGGCTGGGAAATTATTTCGAAATTATTTCTAGGCTTCATTGCTGGTTTTATCGTATTAATCACCTATCGCACCCTTTCAAAAAAACACAAAGAAACACCGCTCGACTGGAGATCATCCACTTGGATGTGGCCTTACATTGGCGGTTTAACTTTGATTTCTTACCTCGGTAGCTTCGGTGGCGGTAAAAATATTCTACCATTTGGTTATGATTTGATCGTTTTAGCTGTTTTTTCAGTTATCATAGTCTTATTGGCAAGCAAATTTAGGTTGTCTCAAAAGCAATCGAAAGCGCATATGGAATTTGCACTGAAACAGTGACAGTGAACAGTCACTCCAAGGGAGCTAAAATCATGGATGATGACCGTAGAAGTTTAATGATGTCTGAAGTAATGACGCCGGAGAAAGCCAACTTTGCAGGCAATATCCATGGCGGTCATTTATTGCAATTACTGGATAGAGTCGCCTACGCTTGTGCAGCGCGTTATTCTGGCCACTATGTCGTGACACTTTCTGTTGATCAAGTCTTATTTAAGCGGGCTATTCATATCGGTGAATTAGTGACTTGCTATGCCAATGTGAATTATGTTGGTCGGACCTCAATGGAGATTGGCATTAAAGTAGTTGCAGAAAACTTAGAAACAGGTGAAATTCGCCACACCAATTCTTGTTATTTCACAATGGTCGCTCTGAATAAGGAAAGCAAACCTATCCATATAAAACCGCTTGAAATGCGTAATGACATCGATCGTAGACGCTATGAAGAAAGTATTGCCCGCAAACAAATGATGCTCTCTTACTCCCAAGAACATGAGCATCGCAAACAAGCACTGAAAGAACAATTTGAAAAAAAACAGTGAGCTATATGGGCCCGCCATGTTTCTTATGTCGTCATACACAAAATCGGATCTAATTTCGACGCACGCCAAGCAGGATAAAAACCAGAAATAATACCCACTAGAACAGAAACAACAAACCCCAAAACTACCGGTGTCAAATAAAAATAAAATTGCCAGCCTGTCACCATCGCAAAAATATAAGAGGACAAAACACCGATACCAATCCCCAGCAAGCCGCCGAATACTGTCAACAGTATGGATTCCAGAAGAAACATCCGTAAAATATCGATTTGACGCGCACCAATTGCCATACGAATACCAATTTCTCGTCGACGCTCAATCACCGATACCAACATAATATTCATCACACCAATTCCACCCACGACCAGAGAAATACTACCAATGGCAATCAACAACAAGGACATTGTTTCTCGTGATTTTGCGACCATCTTAATCAATTGTTCTGGACTGTTAAATATCGCTGTTTTTTGCGGCAACAGTGTTTTCATCGCCAAACCAATATCTGATTTTGCTAAGCTAACATCTGGATGTGGCACTAAACGGATTAAAACATTATTAATTTCAGTATTTTTGCTGAGTAAATACGAAGTTTCTAACGGCACAATAATGCTGCCATTGATATTTGCCGCAATAAATAAATTATCTGGCCATTTTTTTAAAACACCGATAACCGTAAACATCATATCGCCAGCACGAATCTGATTATTCATTGGATTCGCACCCGCCTCTTCAATTTTTTCAGCAATATCACTACCCAATACACAATAAAAGTTATGCGCATCTAAATAAGAAACGAAACGACCCGCCTTCAAATTTATTTTTGCAATTTCAGCAAACGTGTTTGTTGCACCAATGATTTGTCCATTTAAATTTGTATCGCCATAATAGAGTGATTGAAAAGAAACCGTATAAGGTGCAATTAACGCAATTTGTTTTGAAGCCGCTTGAATAGCAGGAACATCACTTAATTCAAATTGTTTGCTATTGGTGTTTTGCGCACCAGGATTTTCATCCCGAATATAAACAGATAATAAATTCGTTCCTAATTTTTTAAATTCTGATAAGGCATGTGCTGTTGCTAACTGACTCGATGAAATTAACGCAACCACAGAACCCGTTCCAACGAGCACCCCTAAAATTGCTAAAAAAGACCGTAATTTTGCGCTAAATAAATTAAGGAATGCCTCTGATATCAATTTCATGTCGACTCCTGAATCAACCCATCGCGCACATGAATTGCGCGGCGACACTGTTTCGCAATATCTAGCGAATGCGTAATGATGACCACTGTTGTTTTCGACGCTTCCATTTCTTCGATCAACAATTCCATAATTTGTTGACTCGTTGTTGTGTCTAGCGCCCCCGTTGGTTCATCCGCTAAAATAATGCTTGGCTTTCCAATTAATGCACGCGCAATGGCAACGCGTTGCTGCTGACCACCTGATAATTCTGTTGGTTTATGATGTGCGAATTTCGCCATATTCACTTTTTCAAGCATCGCCATCGCCATTGCTTCCATTTCATGTGAATGATATTTTTCATCATGGCGATAGCCTAATGGCAACATAACATTATCAATTGCCGTTAATTTAGGCAGTAAAAAAAATTGTTGAAAAATAAATCCTAAACGACGATTGCGAAGTGCAGATAATTTATCACCCGAAAATGCTGAGGTATCAATACCATCTAAAAAATATTTCCCACTGGTGGGTTTGTCAAGCAACCCTAAAATATTCATCGTTGTCGATTTGCCCGAGCCAGATGGGCCAACGATACTCACCAAATCCCCTTGCTCAATCGTAAAACTGATACCCTTCAATGCCTCAAAAACGGTATCACCCATGCGATAGATTTTTTTGACATTGTCGAATTTGATCATTTGGTTATCCGAGGATTTGTGACTGTGACTGTGACTGTGTCAGAGGCACAATATAGTATAAATTAACCGTGTGAATGTGAAAATGAAATGTTTCGTAACTATTTTGGATTACATTAAACGATACCTCCAATACAGTCACAGTCAACTGTCACAGTCACAGTCACAGTCACAGTCACAATCCCGGCACAACAACCTTGTCACCCGCTTTAACACCACTCACAATCACAATTTGTGTTGGAGACGTTTCACCTGTCACAACAGGCACACTATGTTCATTACCTGTTGCATCTTGAATGCGTACCATATTCTGACCTTTGCTTTGAAAAACAGCGTTAACCGGCAACATAATTTGCGGTGCAGAACGAATATCAATTTCAAATTTTGCCGTCATTCCAACACGAATATGCGCCAATGATTTTACATCCACTTGCGGCATCGTTACGCCTACCGCAAACATACTAAGCGCGCTACTATCTCCTGCGCCTCCTTGATTCGCTTGTGCAGAGACAGAACTCACGACACCCTTTAAGGCAATACCAGGAAATGCACTGCCTGTTACAATCACTGGCATACCTTGTTTAATGCTATTGATATCGACTTCACTCACATTAAATATCGCACTCAATCCTGATAAATCCCCAATAGAAATTAATAATTGTCCTTCCTTAATTAAAGAACCAACGGATAATTTCCCATCGGATGTCGCGCCGTCCGAACCTGTCTTTGGTTGCGGATACAAAGCAACCCCTGCTTTTGGCGCAGCAACGGTCACATCATGAAAATGTCGCTGCATAATGGCATTCACACGATCGGTTTCTGCAAGCGATAAAACCTCAATTTCTTTTGAATCCACATTCGCCGTACGCAATATCTTTTCCAATGCATACCGTGATTCTAAATAACTTAAGGAAGCATTTTCATATTGTGATTTGGTGTTTTCATAATCATTTCTTGAAACAACACCTGCTTTATAAAGTACTTGCTCACCTGCATAACCCGTTTTTTGTGTTTCATACGTTTGCTTTTTTAAGAGGTAATCTCCAATCGCTTTGCGATAATTTTCTGCTAATTCATGAGAGGCAATGGTAAAAAGGCTTTGCCCTTCTTTCACCCGCTCGCCATACGTAAATCCCATAGTAGAGACAATACCTGTCACTGGGCTTTCAACAGCAACAGCGCTAATAGGCGCTAAAGTGCCCGAAAAAAATAATTGACGCACGGGCGTTTGTTCTGTTGCTACGATGAGTTGCGGTTTGTGTGAAACTATTTTTTTCTTATGCTCACATCCGGTCATGCCAACAAGGCAATAGATGATCACGCAATATAAAATGATTTTTTTCATCAGTACCTCAATTTCACGTGTCGATTATCCAAAGTTAACGCCAACGTTTGATTCAAGGCCGTGACCGCATTTAAATAAGAAATTTCTGTGGCTACATAAGATGTCTGTTGCTGCAACACATTGGTTTCCAAGGTCGTCTCTTCAAAAACACTCGATTTACCATATTTTAACTGAAGTTTTGTATTATTGAGCGTTTTTACCTGCATATCCAAAGCAACTTTTGCAACGTGAATCTGCTGATACGCATTTTGAACGGTTAACCATTGGTTAATCACTTGTCGTACTAAATTTTCTTTCGTTTGCTCTAAATTTAATTTCGCATTTTCAATCTGAACTTTTGCATTGACCACGGCAGATTGCAGATCGACATTATCAATCGGAATTGATAAGTTCACACTGAGCTGAGGATTACTCTCATAAGGCACCGTTGGCGTACCACCTGATGCTGTGCTTTGTGTTCCAAGCCCAATTGAACCCGTTACGCCTAACTGCCATTTTTTATTGTTTTCTGCTGTGATTAAGGAACGCTCTGTGCTGCGTAATTGTATTAATGCCGTTTGATAAGCAATATTATTTTTAAGCGCAATCGCAACACATCTTTCTTGGCTCGGTATTGTTTCTTCTTTATTACCAATATCCACCGTTTGATCAATCACAATATTAGCAGAAGGCACCAAACCTAAAGCCGTTAAAAATGCTTGATACGCATCTTGTAGTGCAATTTGTTGCTGAACCACGCTAAGCCGTGTGCTTTCGACTGTTGCTTGCTGTTGAACAAAATCACTCTGTGCCATGCGCCCTACTGTCACTTGTATTTTGGTTTGTGCAACAGACTGCTCTTGGCTTTTTAAGGATTCTTTACTGAGCGCTAAATTTTGATAGGCCTCAACCAAAGAACGATAATTGGCAATAACACTGATCACAACGTTTATCACGCTATTTTTAAAATTCAATTTTGCAATGGCCTCAGCATCCATCGCGTTGTCATAAGTAATTTCATTGAATTGCTTACCAAAACCTTGTAATAAAGGCTGCGTAATCGATAACACACCGATGCCAGGGTTATTCAGCAAATTATTAGAGTACGTCACGCCAACTTTTGTACCCGCCATACCGGTTACAGCAACCCCGCCGCCAACACCCCAAGCCGGTGTAGGCGTAGCACCACTTTGCGTTAAGCCTGATAAAACAAGCGGATTCCAGATAGGCGCATAGCGATCATGAATCGATGTTTCTAATCCAAATTTATCTAAGATACGCTGTAATTCAGCAATTTTTGTCGCAGGATTATTACGCAGTGCGATTGCAATGGCTTCATTTAAACTGAGATGACGCGGCTTCCCAGGCAATCTCGTCGGCGTTGGCAATTGCATCACGTTTGCATCAATCACAGGCTGATAAGGATGATTATAAGAAGCGCTTTGATCGCGCTCAGCCAATCGTCGCATACGATACCCCGCTACGGCGTCTCCATTCACCCGATCATCCACCAAATTAGGCGCGAGGGTTGGTGGTGCAGCAGGCATCGGTAATGCAGTAGCTGGAACTGGGGTTGTCGGTGCGGAAGGTGGCGGTAAATCAAGGGACGCAAAGACAGGCGTACAAAGCGACGTTGCTAGTAGAAAATAGTGTACAAGCAATCGCCGCATTGACTACGCCTTTTCTCGATCATAAACCTCTGTTAGTCTACCGTAAAAACAGCATGCGGGGTATTAAGTGTGAAACTCGTTGCGGATGATAAAATCCCCTATATTGATTGCTTTTTCAGTCATTTCGACAAGGTTGTTTTACTGCCCGGTGAAAAAATAGCCAATTCTGATTTAACGGATGCGGATTTATTACTCACGCGTACGGTTACGACTGTTAATGAACCCTTATTAAAAAATACTGCCGTGAAATTTGTAGGGTCAGCAACAACCGGTATTGATCACATTGATACCCACTATTTAGCAGACCATGCTATTTTTTTTGCAAATGCCGCCGGTGCTAATAGCCAAGCTGTTGCAGAATATGTGTTATGCGCTATTGCAGCGCTCATTCATTCTGGGCAATTAAAAGAACAGGGGGTTGCTGGCATTATTGGTTATGGGAGAATCGGAAAATTAATTGCTAGCTTATTAAATACAGTAGGATTTACCGTACTGTCTTATGATCCTTTTGTGTTAAATGATTATTCAACCTCACTTGAAAAATTATTAGCTGATTCTGATGTCATCACAATACACACTCCCCTAACGAAAACAGGATTATACCCCACCTATCATATGATTGATGAAGAAGAATTATCCTTGATGAAAAAAAATGCGGTATTAATCAATACAGCACGGGGTAGTGTTATTAATCAAAATGCCTTATTGAATCACCAAGATCTTATTTTATGTCTTGATGTATTTGAAAATGAGCCCACGATTTCACTTGAATTATTACATCGATTAACCATTGCAACACCACACATTGCAGGATATACCCTTGAAGCAAAGCAACGTGCGACAACGATGATTTTTGATCAAGCTGCGCAATTTTTTGGGTGGGAGAAAAAAAATACTGCGCCCCCTGTTATTAAAAATACAGCACCGACCAAAATTTCTTTAGACAATTGTTTGTTGCATTATGATCCGCTGGCACATACAAAAGCATTTCGTACTGCATTTATCGATAAAAATACTGTGGCGGATGTTTTTATTACTGAAAGAAAAAATTATGTGCTGCGTAAGACATCGTGCTTAATGCCAGCAAATGCTTGATGCGAGCACAAATGTTTGGTGTGAGCATGAGCGTTAGCGAGTGTTTTTGTTTCGATACCTATGAAAAATACACTCGCTAACGCTCATGCTCGCACCAAACATTTGTGCTCGCACCAAACAGTTACAATAACCCTACCACTACGATGCTTTTGGTGGTGGTAATGCTAACCCAGACGATTGTGGCGTAGCCGGTGCAGGAATGGGCGTGATTGATTGTGTCGGCGCAAATACGGGCACCGGCGTTGACGCTGGTGCGCTAGGGATTGAAGCAGACGCTGACACAACGGGTTTAACCACTGTTTTCGCAGACACCGGTACTATTTTTTGTTCTGTCTTCGTCTGAATACCATCAATATCATTCGTGATTAACACATCACGCTTATCATTTTCTGTTGGCACTTTACCAACGCTGGTTTTTTCAGGAAAAACAATTTGCTTGCCTAACCATTTATTAATATCTTCCAAATCTTTTACACTCAATGTCCCTGCAGCCGCTTTCAACGCAATGAGATTGTTAATGTAAGCATATTGATCATTTGCATAGGCTTGCTGTGAGGAATATACCCCAGACAAATCATTTAACACATCCACCATCGTACGTGTGCCAACTTTAAATCCCGCTTCCGTTGCTGCAAATGCGCTTTTCGATGACATTATACTTTCTTTGTCTGCTTTCACTTGACTCATGAAAGAGAGCACACTCAAAAAACTTGTACGCGCTTGATCCACCACCTGACGATGTGCTTGCTCTAAGGCAGCAGAAGCAGTGACATAGTCATAACGTGCTTGTCTGGTTGAAGCAATGACAGAGCCTCCCTGTATGGGATTGTACGATAAGGCTATACCTAACGTTCCTGAGGTTTGCGTCACGCTACCAAGACCAGGATAACTTCCCAATACTTGACCACTTGTTCCTTGCAATCCCAAGGAAGGATAACCCCCTGCCGCTTGCACTTTAATATTATCCATTGCTGCTGTCACAGCAAAACTTTGTGCTTTAATGCTGTAATTTTGGGCAGTGGCAACATCCACCCACCGTTCCATATTGTTAGGCATCGGCGTTACTAAGGGTAAGCGCTTACCAAGCCTACTCAATGATTTATAATCATGACCTGTAATAACACGCAAATCTTCTAGCTGAATATTTAGATTATTTTGTGCTGCAATTTGTTGCGCAACGACTTTATCGTAACGTGAGCGCGCATCGTATTCATCAGTAACCGCAATCAATCCCACACGAAACTGTTCGCGCGCCATCAAAAATTGTTGCCATACGGCACGTTTATCCGCGATGGTATAACGCAAGCGATCATACGCCTGTAGCACATTAAAATATGCCTGCGCGGTTCGCTGCATTAAAGATTGTTGCGCTGCCAAATACGTTGCCGTTGCAGATTTTACATTGGCTTTGGCACCTTTAATTTTTTCCCACGCCTGAAGATTAAAAATCTGCTGCGTTAAAGTAAGTGTATAGCCATAGCCCCACGCATAATTGGGATACCCTGGCGAGATTGGCGATAAATTTTGGTAAGTACGACCCCAATTACCGGAAAGATTGAGCTGCGGCAAATATCCCGCTTCCGCAATAGGTATATTCATTTTTTGTGAATGCCAGGTTGACTGAGCTTGTGCAAAAATAGGATCACTCTCAACGGCTTGCCCATAGACTTGCATCAAGTCATCCGCTTGTGCTGCGGACAATAAGAAGCTGCCAAGCAGTAAAGTCCCTAGTCGTTTCATGAAAGAAACCCCGAATAAAAATGATCACCTATTATCCAGAATAAAAAGCAGAAGTTCAATTGCGTATATTGTAGAAATTATGAACAATTTCAACAATTTAGTGCAATTTCACTGGACCTAAAACCAAGAAACAATAAAACATCACACTTTTGAAAATACTTGTTCAGCTGCATCCAACGTTTTTTGAATCTCAACCTCCCCATGCGCTAACGATATAAATCCTGCTTCATAAGCGGATGGCGCCAAATAAATACCTGCATTCAACATGCCTGCAAAAAACGCATTAAAATGCGCTAAATTGCACTGCATGACATCCGCAAAAGTGTGAATCGATTGCTTGTCTATAAAAAATAATCCAAACATGCCCGTGTGATAATTCACATGGAAAGGAATGCCAGCGGCCTTAGCACGTGCGTGCAATCCTTCCATTAACATTTTCGTTTTTTCAGATAAAATAGCGTATTTTTCCGATGTTAATTGCTGCAACATCGCAATCCCCGCTGCCATTGCCACTGGATTTCCAGACAAGGTTCCTGCCTGATAAATACTGCCCGAGGGCGAGAGCTGATCCATAATGTCTGCACGTCCGCCCACAGCACCTACCGGCATTCCACCCCCTATAATTTTTCCAAGGGTTGTGATATCGGGGACAACATCGACAAAGCTTTGCACACCTTGATATCCGACGCGAAACCCCGTCATCACTTCATCAAAAATTAATAAGGCACCATAGTGATCACAAATTTCACGCAAGCCACTTAAAAAACCAGGTAAGGGTAAAACCATATTCATGTTGCCCGAAATGGGCTCAACAATAATGGCAGCAATATCAGCGCCGTGTTTTTCAAATAAAGCGAGCACGGAATTTAAGTTGTTAAAGTCCGCAACCAGCGTGTCATTGGCCGCACCTGCTGGCACACCAGGAGAACTTGGTGCCCCAAAGGTTAATGCCCCGGAACCTGCCTTTACGAGTAAACAATCAGAATGCCCATGATAACAACCTTCAAACTTCACAATTTTATCGCGACCCGTGACCCCTCGCGCTATGCGAATGGCGGTCATCGTGGCTTCAGTACCTGAATTCACCATACGTACTTTGTCGATGGAATCTACACGCTCACAAATCATTTTTGCCAGTGTGATTTCATTTTCACAAGGTGCCCCAAAACTCAATCCTTTTTTTGCAGTATCAATTACTGCTTGAATGACGATCGGATCTGCATGGCCCAATACCATTGGCCCCCATGAACCCACGTAATCCACATAGCGATTACCATCCACATCGGTTAAATAAGCCCCTTCTGCAGACTCAATAAAAAGCGGCTCACCACCGACGGCTTTAAATGCACGCACAGGAGAATTCACGCCACCTGGAATAAATTGCTTTGCTATTTGAAAATCGGCTGCAGAACGACTATTGTTGCGCATGAGAAAAACTCCTGTGACTTAAAAAAGGCCTGTATTATGTCATACGAAAAATATATTTGTCTGCTCTGTGGATTTATTTACGATGAGGAAGCAGGATTGCCCGAAGAAAATATTCCACCCGGTACGAAATGGGCAGATGTACCAGAAGATTGGACGTGCCCCTTATGCGGTGCAATCAAAGCGGATTTTGAAAAGATAGCAGTGTGACTGAGACTGTGACTGTGACTGAGACTGTGACTGAGCAAAAGCGTATTACTCAAAAGATTAGCGTCCACTATACATTCCTAAGAATGCTAAATTTTAAGTCTGACACAGTCACGGCTTCACAATCACAAAAATAATAATCCCAATCAATAACAGCGTTGGGATTTCATTAAAAAAGCGATAAAAAACCGCAGGAAATGGATTTCGATCATGCTTAAATTCCACCACTAAAAATCCACAACAAACATGATACAGACACAAAAATGCAGCTAGCGCTAACTTTCCTATCATCCACGGCTGGTCACTATACAAAGGCCAATTGGGAATAAGCATGATTAATCCTAAAACGGTCGTGAGAACAGCCGCTGGCGTCATAATCATCCAAAACAATTTTCGCTCCATGATTTTAAAGCGTTCCTGTGAAATGCTATCGTGTGCATCGGCGTGATACACAAATAATCGTGGCAAATAAAATAAGCCTGCAAACCAAGCGACCATCGCAATGACATGAAACGCTAATATCCACAACATTAATTGAATTTCCCTTTATGTACAGAATCGACAATTTTTTGAATAGTGGCTGGAACGTTGTCATCAGGCGCCTCTACCATCAATGCATCGTAATATAAACACACTAAACCAATACCAATACAAATCATAGTTACAATATTCATCTTGAAACTCTCAGCAAAAGCCTGAATAATGCCTACATGACAACATTATCCCTATCCGAACAAACAAACAGTAATTCAATTATCTTCACAGACGCTGCCGCGCGCAAGGTTTTCTCGCTCATTGCGGAAGAAAATAACCCAAAGCTCTGTCTTCGTGTTTTTATTACGGGTGGTGGCTGCTCAGGATTCCAGTACGGATTTACCTTTGATGAAACAATTAATGATGACGATGTTATTGTCGAAAAAACGATTTCTGAAGGCGAAGATGAAGGGGGCAGCGGCACTGCTACTGTAAAACTACTCATTGACATGATGAGTTTTCAATACCTCAACGGTGCCACAATTGATTATCGAGAAGATATTCATGGTGCACAGTTTGTGATTAAAAATCCTAATGCAAAAACGACCTGCGGTTGCGGCTCTTCTTTTTCTGCTTAATCTAGGAACTGATGAGACCCATTGTCATTGATCGCTCGCTACACTCGCGGCTCGCATCAGACAACGCGCATGATTCGGCCCCCGACTGATATTCAAAACACGGTATTGCAGCAACGATAAAATCACCTTATGATCGCGCCTCAAAAAAACATAGGAGGTTGCATGCATTACTGGGATTCCGTACTCAATGAAGTATTACAAAAATCAAATTCACGCTCTTTTTTATTATCTCATGAAAACTTTTCTACTGCTGGCAATGGCTTCTTTTCAGATGAGCTTGAAAATTTTGGAATACAAAAAGAGGCGCGTGATTTACGCATGTATTATTTGGGCGATCACTTCCCAAATGTTTACCTTACAAAACGTGAAGCAGAGTCCATGTTTTGGTTAATGCAGAGTAACACCATTGCAGAAGCCGCTGCAAAAATGGCATTGTCTGCACGCACCGTTGAATTTTATGTCAAAAATCTAAAATTGAAATTAAAGTGTAAAAATAAAAAAATGCTTATTGATAAAATATTACAAACATCACTATTACAACAATTAGAAAAAGAAGGGATGCAACTAACAACGCATTAACCTCAAAATAAACTCTGAATTATGGATGCATGATCGCTACAGCAGTTCCCGGCGAATGCCTGAAAAACCGCTAATTTTCAGATTTTAGGCGAGGTTGAACGGTAATTTGTTGAGAAAAGCGCAGTGGTCATGAAGTCCATGAGCATTTTCGAAACAAATTACCGTTCAAGATCGCCAAAAGATGAAAATTTTTTGTTCACCGGGAATTGCTGGATCGCTATGCGAAACACGACATAATATGGTCTAATGCGCGTAATGAAAAACACACACGAAACTTGGCAACAAGCGCTCGCACACGCGGTAACGGACATATCAGAGTTATGTGCGCTTCTATCAATATCCCCTGCCGATATTGCCACCTCCGCACTCCCTTTACGCGCACCACGCGAATTTGTTGCCCGCATGAAAAAAGGAAATCCATTCGATCCACTATTGTTACAAGTATTGCCTCAGGCTATTGAGCACCAAAAATTTCCAGGCTATTCGACAGATCCCACCGAAGAAAGCAAAAAAAATCCAGTGCCTGGTTTATTACACAAATATCCCCATCGTGTATTACTCACCTTAACGGGTGGTTGTGCCATTCATTGTCGCTATTGTTTTCGCCGTCACTTTCCCTATGAAAATAATTTACCGGGGCGTGACAATTGGGAAAAAACGCTCAACTACATTCGCAATGATGTATCGATAGAAGAAGTCATTTTAAGTGGTGGGGATCCCCTGGTTTTAAAAGATCATTTGCTTGCAGAATTTATTCGACAACTGGAAGACATTCCTAACCTACAACGCTTGCGCATTCACACGCGATTACCCATTGTTATTCCGCAACGCATTACTGATGACTTGGTAGCCACCCTAAGTCATTCACGCTTTCAAACAATCATGGTTGTACATAGTAATCATCCCAATGAGCTTGATGATGCCGTTTTAACAGCCTTAAAAAAATTAAATGCGATTACGCTATTAAACCAATCTGTTTTATTAAAAAATGTTAATGACGATGCCATGGTATTGAGCGCCCTACATAAAAAATTATTTTCCGCTGGGGTGTTGCCTTACTATTTACACTTATTAGATAAAGTCGATGGTAGCGCGCATTTTGAAGTCCCTGAAGAAAAAGCGCTTGAAATAATGCGTGAACTCAAAAAAATGCTGCCCGGATTTTTAGTACCTAAACTAGCACGCGAGGTGCCGGGAATGCTGCATAAAGATTTCTAATCACTATTCAGCTCTCATTAGACTTCTTTCCAAACCTTGAGTAACAAGGTGAGTTCGCAGAAAAAATTTTCGAAAAACCGGAGCATACACGTCAGTATGTGAGGATTTTGAGAAAATTTTTTCGATGAAATCATCCGTTAATCGAGGTTTGAAAAGAAGTCTATTGAATCCGCTTATTTTTAGTGCTGATTCGATGCAGATCCTACCTCGGCCTAAACCGTTCTTCAGAATTTTCTACCGCTTGCTGCACTTCTTTTCTAAAACGCAAAGGATGCGAAATAAATTGATAGCTGTCTTTTGTCCCACCCGTCCCCACAACGGTAATTGTGCCGTATCCCAACAATCGACCACTAATATTTTGATCTACCAAAACACCTTCCACTTTATCCAGCATTAACTCTAGAGATTCACGGTGAATCCAACCAATTTTAACAATCACGCGCTTATCGGTTACACCATATTCTGCATTTTTATAAAAAATAAGCGCACGCAAAAACCAATAAGCACCCATCAAGAAAAGACCAGCCGCTAAGATATCTCGTGCACTATAATTCGCATAAACTGCCATATTTAATGATGCAATGTCTGAAAAAAGCCAAAAGTAAATTGCGAAAACAATAGCCCACACACCCGATGAGAAAATCACCCAATGCGGACGGACTGCATAAAGTAACTTTTCGTTCTGTAATAAATTGTTTTGAATATAGTGCATACAAGATCCTCGTGTATATCAACTTAGATTAGCACTTACTTAGAAGTCGTGCAAAAATTAACTTGCCATTTCTGGGAACATGCACGAATTACATCGATAGTTATTTTCTATCAGAACCATCTAAAATAACAATTATCTCTATTATTAAAATTCTGTCTTAATTGCCAAGTAGGATAAGTCATGTTTAAAATATTTAATTACGAATAAGGCTCTGTGTCCAATGCACGGTAAAAATGCATTTTAGCCCCTAACATCACACCCAATTAATATTAATTTAATATACAGATACCTATAATGTTTTTTTTAACGAAACACATTGCTTTAAAATACTACCAAAGAGATACCCCCAATGCATTGGTCCGACATGCCAGGTTCAGCACCTAATAATCCTTATTGCATCGTTTCAGGTTCTTACCAAACAAGAAACTCAGGCGAAGTGGTAAGAGTGGACGAAGCCGTACTTGATGAAACATCAGGATGGTGTGCCTTTGATACCTTGCCTCTTATGCGAGGAACCACAAATTTAAACTTGGGTGAAAGCACAAAATACCCAAGCCAAGCGTATTTGAAAAACCACTATGGCGTAACAAGCTATTCCTATAATCCCTATGAGCTTTCTGAAGCAGAAAATAACGCCGCACTGAACACAGTAAGAAATGCACCTGTTGACACAGTAACTTCACTGAGCATTTTAAATGTGATCGAACATCCCGAAGAGCGTAAAAAGCACATTGCGCTTGCGCATAGCGCATTAAAACCTAACGGTACCGCTTTTTTTAAAGTATTTCGAAGAAATAATACAGAAGTATCTAGCGGCTCAAAACCGGAAGACACAGAATGCTGGTTTCAAGCAAACAAACCGGCTGTTCGTTTTCTTGATGATATTGCAGCCATATTTGGAAAAGATAATGTCTGCATGGCAGATGATGATATTGGAAATACCCTCATTGCTAAAAAGTGTTAAGACTCGCTGAACTAGATCTTAAAATCCCCCCGACGCGCAGCGTCGGGGGGATTTACAGGTCTGAAATAACTACGCATTCTAACCCACATCCACCGCCGTCACCCCGCGAAATCCGCGCGGCAATAAATTCCCACGACGCGCACGCTCACCATGAAATGAGCTCAAATCACTTGGCTTTAACGTTAATTGTCGTTTACCCGCTGTTAGTACTAACGACTCTTTTTCAGATAATACCGTCATACCCACACAATATTCTTCACGAGATTTTATTTTTGCCGATGGAATTTGAATCATTTTATTGCCCTTACCTTTTGGTAATTCAGGCAATTCTGCAACAGGAAATACTAATAAATGCCCTTCGTTCGTTAATACCGCTATGTATTGCGAATCCATATCAGTAATAAATTTTGGCAATAAGGCGCGCGAATTATCCGGGCATTTTAACATCGCCTTACCATTTTTATTTTTACTGATTAAATTTTCAATAGTGGTAATAAATCCGTAACCCGCATCCGATGCCAATAAAACACGGGCATCCATCTTACCAATTAACATACCAACAATTTCCGCCCCCGGCGTAATTGATATTTTGGATGATAGCGGATCACCCTGCCCACGCGCTGATGGCAAAGTACTCACCGCTAAGGTATAACTTTTTCCGGCAGAATCTAAGAACAGCACTTGGTCGGTACTTTTACCGAGAATTTGACTATGGAATTCATCACCCGCACGATAGCTTAATGTCTTACCATCGACTTCATGACCTTTACCTGCGCGAATCCAACCTTTTTTCGACAAGACAACTGTCATGTTTTCTGCTGGCTGTAAATCCTCAAAACGAATCGCTTCTGCCATTTTACGTGAAATAATCGGTGAGCGTCTTTTATCTCCGTAATTTTTTTGATCTTCTTTTAATTCATTTTTAACCAGTGTTTTCATTCTTGCTTGAGAAGATAAGGTTTTTTCGATCTCATCACGCTCAGCACTTAATGCACTTTGTTCATCGCGGATTTTAACTTCTTCCAATTTTGCCAATTGACGCAATTTAATTTCTAAAATTGCTTCTGTTTGAATGTCACTTAATTTAAATTTTTTCATCAAGGCAGATTTAGGTTCATCTTCATGACGAATAATGCGAATCACTTCATCAATATTTAAATAAACGGCTAACAACCCATCTAAAATATGCAAGCGATTTAAAATATAATCGAGACGGAATTGTAAACGTCGACGCACGGTTTCAAGACGATATTCCAACCATTCCGTTAAAATCATTAATAATGATTTCACCTGTGGACGGCCATTTAATCCAATCAAATTTAAATTGATGCGATAGGTACGCTCTAATTCAGTGGTTGCAAATAAATGCGACATCAATTGTTCGATATCAACACGATTGGAACGTGGCGTAATGACCAGTCGCGTGGGGTTTTCATGATCTGATTCATCACGTAAATCGGATACAGTCGGCAATTTCTTATCTTGCATTTGTGCTGCAATTTGTTCGAGAATTTTGCTTGCCGAGGTTTGATGCGGCAATGCCGTCACAATAATATCGCCATCTTCCATCGTATACGTTGCACGCGCACGCACGCTACCGTTTCCGGTTTCATACATTTTTTTAATTTCATCGCGCGGCGTAATAATTTCTGCTTTCGTTGGAAAATCGGGTGCTTGTACAATATCCGTAATATCTGCCAAAGTGGCTTTTGGATTTTCTAATAAATGAATGCAAGCATCTACAACTTCAGTCAAATTATGAGGAGGGACGTCCGTTGCCATACCAACCGCAATACCGGATGCGCCATTTAATAAAACATTCGGCAAACGCGCAGGCAATAGGGTTGGCTCATTCATTGTGCCATCGAAATTCGGCGACCAATCCGTTGTGCCTTGCTGTAATTCGGAGAGCAATGCATTTGCATAACCTGTTAAGCGTGACTCCGTATAACGCATCGCAGCAAAAGATTTAGGATCATCACTTGAGCCAAAGTTTCCTTGCCCATCAACCAAGGGATAGCGATAAGAAAATGGCTGCGCCATCAAGACCATGGCTTCATAACACGCACTGTCTCCATGCGGATGGAACTTACCGATCACGTCACCAATGGTACGTGCCGATTTTTTATATTTTGCGGTATTTTTTAAGCCCAATTCGGACATTGCGTAGACAATGCGGCGCTGCACAGGTTTTAGGCCATCAGCAAGATGTGGGAGTGCACGATCTAAGATCACATACATTGCGTAATCGAGATAAGCCTTTTCGCTAAAAGCGTAAATAGACTGTTGTTCAACATTGGTATTTTGAGGAGTGGACGTAGCCATAATAAACTCTTTCCGTTTAATTTTAGGCATTAATATACATAGAATTTCACTCCGTTACACTGCCCTTCTACGCAAAATGCACCAAAATAATTGGGTAATTCTGGAAATATAACAGATTGTAATGTCCAATCTTTGACAGCAGCAACATCGCCATGCACAGATAACAAACAATTCCCCCTCCCCGTCGAAAAAGGAGGATCAAGGAGAATTTGCTCTGCAACTGACACTTCAAAGTTAGACAAGCCAAAAGACAAGCCTTGCCCTGTTGCTTTAATAAATGCTTCTTTCAGCGTCCAATATTGATAGAAGTATCTTGTCTGCGCTAATACGGGCTGTGCGATCAATTGCGCATATTCTGATGGCGCAAAAAAACGCTTCGCAATTTCCATGTGATCTTTACTGTCTCGATGATGTTCAATATCAACGCCTATTGCCTGATCACGTGTTACACCCAACAACAAATAATCCCCTACATGAGAGAAATTAAAATGGAGCGGGAAATTTTTTAAATAAGGCTTGCCATGAGTGCCTGTCAAAAAAACAATTTCTTCTGGGGAATGGCCCAAATACCGCGCAAGTAGATTTCTCACGATCACTCTGCCTGCGATGTATTTTTGTCGGTCTGATTCTTTAATAAACCGATCGGCATGCGCGACTTCCGCTTCTGATAGACACGCTTCAAGATGCCCATCATGATCTCTTACAGGCGACAAATAAGACAACCATAGATGTACAAATTGAGCTTGTAGCGATAATTCAGAAAAAAGTGATTCAAACATTTGCATCCCACCAAAGTTTTATATATTATGCACCATCTTAACGCTGGCGTAGCTCAGTTGGTAGAGCAGCTGATTTGTAATCAGCGGGTCGAGGGTTCAAATCCTTTCGCCAGCTTCTTGTTTAGATTCAAGTAGTTAGATCCGATTTTCAAGCTGTATTTCTCGCTGTTTTTTTCTGAAAAAAATCATTTGGGTACAACATTGGGTACACTTAATTTTATTTGATCAAAAAATATTCGATTTGTTTGATTTAAAATTACTCAACAGAAAGGCCGCGAATAGCTGGGAATAACTCGCCCACTTCAACTTTGAGCGCTTTGACAATGCGAATGATATTAAGCGCTGCTATGTTGCTCACTCTACACGCTCAAGACCACACACCCCATCTAATTTTGGCTTACCTATGGCATCGTATCTTTTAACATCTTAGCTCGCCGAGCCTTCCCTGCTTGGGCAAACAACCTTATCCATTGCGCCAATTCATCCGAGTCAGCATAAAAATATGCAACGGGGAGCTTAAGCACGCTACCAATACGTTTTAGCATTGAGTAATCAGGGGCATGCCTGCCTTTTTCGTAATGATTCATGCGCGCGCTTGCAGAAAACTCATCCATACCTGCTGCAATCCCCAGGTTTTTCTGAGAAAGCCGAGCTGCTTTTCGGGCTTCTTTAAGTCTCTTTTGAATAGGGGAGTCGATCATTTAAGCTCGCAAGTACATTACTTACCAGCTTAGAGAATCTAAGTTTTTGATTTTTTTTGATACTTAGGAATCCTATATTTTTACTAAAAAGAGGGGTATAGTGCCGCCTGAGCTATAGGATGTCTTGAGATGACTCACATAAAGTCATCCACTCCATACCCAGGAAGATGGACAAATATTTACTTCATCCTTCAATGTTTATAAAACTACGGACTACGAAAATCACAAAAGGAGGTGTAACAATTTAAATTTAACCGAGGTCTTTTTTATGAAAAAACTGTTAATTCTAACGTCGCTTGCCATTACATGCTCACTCCTTTCTGGCTGCTACGTCCAAGCCGCTATGGCACAAGCAAAATCACGAAATGAAATGATGAAAGAAAAAGAGTTATATACCCACTGTCTTGAGCAGAATCCTAAAAATATTTCAGCTTGTGACGGATACAAAGCAGCATATATAGCAGATGCTGACGCATACAGAGCCACAAACTCAGGGCTTTTCGCAACCGGACTATCATAATTTCGTGAATATCAACTAAGTAACCGATTAAAAAATAAATGGTATTGCAACATGAGAAATATAAAAAATATTTTTATGTGGTGTGTGCTTTTAGGTTCTATGTTTTTAACCTCTACCGTTACATTGGCATCACATATGGTAAGAGGCTACGCTCATAGAAGTGGAACTTATATCATGCCACACAGAAGCATGAATCCATACGAATCTAAAAGAACTGGCCTTTCATATCATAATAATCTATTGACACAAAGACACCCAAAACTCTTAGGATAATTTCACATTAAAATAAAATTTTTAGTTAATTGACGAGTGATAAGATGAGAATTAAAATATTTTTTGTTTTCTTGATTTTAATATTCAATACAGCGGTGCAAGCAGATACTTCTTATTATTCCGCTATGCTTCAGATTTCGGAACAACGCACTGAGCAACAAGCGGCGCTAAAAAAAGAAGTAGCTTGCTTATCGAATGATATTTTCTTAACTCTACTTATAGTTGGTGACTATAAAAAAATAATTGATTTAATAAAAACGCACCCAGAGAATTTTTCATGGTGGAAAGGATTTTTTGAAAAACGAGGCGTGGGTAATGTGCATACAGGTGAATTTCTTGGACTGCAAAACAGCATTTTGGCTGAAGCAAGCCAATTTTCTTTATACGCAAATCAATATGCGACTACCATATCGGATGAATATAAAAAAAATAGAATGCCAGATTTAACGCAAAATGCTCAAATTGCAAAATCTCTAGCAGAGCACGACCTCGAATCCTGTCTATTGTATTATATCTCTGAGGAGGCGCGGTATAAAACATTAACTGGGCGAAATTGCAGCGGAAGCGATCAAGCTATCACAAATTACATAAAAAGTATGATGCCTAAACCCCAGGAATGAATCGTCATATGTAAACAAAATCCCCAAAAAACAAGGGTATTAATCCAACAAACAATGAGAAACATAGAGAGATTGCAACATGGTAAATCTAAAAAATATTTTAATTTTGTGTTTATTTTTATACTTCATTGCTCCTGCATCAGTTTTTGCAGGCCAATCAAATGACTTTGTCGAGTACTATAGTGTTTTAAGAGAAGCAGGTTCAGCTCCAAACACCCAGTCCCAGTTTGGAAAATGGACAGATAGCGATACAGGCAGCTGCCCGGGGATTTCATTTCCTAAAACAATCGATATAAATGCCTCTTCGCCCGACCCAACTACACCAAACCCACAGAATGAAATAAAAATTGACCCGAAGTCTGTTGCGTTCCCTTATAATTGTTACACCACGTATACAGCCAGTGTTTACAAAAACTCTCAACCGACGGGCACCACGGCAAGCTGTACAGTAGGAGTTAAATTAATAATGCAGGGCGACGTTGTAGAGGGTGCTAATCTTCTTATTCAGTCAGGCTCTTATTGTCATACTGATGCCAGCTATGAGGGCATTGTCCATCCTGCTCGCGATATAATTTTGGAGAACATTTATTCGAGTTAACCGTTATTAGTTTCTCATTCGGACGTCTTTTTTCTGTAACAGTTTTTGGTTCTGTAGAAGATAGTCGTTCGAGCCCTTCTCATGACAAAGGACTGTCATGAACTTTAAAAGTAAGACATTTTTTAATCTCTTTTCTTATGTTTTTTGACTGCTTGGTCGTAAAGCCATGCTTCAATGCGTTGACGTTCCCTAGCTTAGCGCCACTTCCTTTACTACCCCCATGAATACGACAGCGTTGCTTGCCTCGCACAGCAGGCGCCATACAAGGAGCGCCATTTCTTCGTTTGGTTTTCGCACCACACCTCGGCGCATTATCAAAAGCATACTGTTTTAGCTCGGTACAAGAGGTCGTTTTCATTTTTTATCCTGAGACCCCTTAACACCCAAAACATTACCAACAATAGCTTGACCACCACTATGAACATCGACATGCTCCACAATTATTTTTTGATTGCTATGACCTTGCAACTTAGCAAGCAAAGAGGCCTGTTGGACAAACGCATTGGAAAGCTTAACCACCGCATTGGTGTAGTACTGTTTATTCGCATTGTTCCTTGAAGACAATGACTCATTAACTGATATCTGCTGCATCCGATGAATAGACAGCATTTGCGCTGCAAGCATTTTTTGCACGCACCCCTCTGCGCCCATAGCGTCAATAAATTGCTCACTCTCATCCATCGATTCTTTCCTATTAAAATCAGGATCTGGAAATTTATTATTTGCCACCGCACTAAGGAGAAACACATGATCATTTAATTTCTCCTTACTTTCATCAAGCTTGATGGATAGCGACACACCATCAGATAAATTAGGGGCTATTTCTGTTGTCATGAAATTCTCCATAAAAAATGTATTTAATTCGTTAGAGATCTTACTTTCCCGGTATTAATTAATTGTGACAATATCAAGTCGAAGGCATGCGTCATTAATATGTGTTTTTTTATTCCCTTACTTCCAAAAGCGCTAAAACAGTACCGCCAAAACTGACAAAACCTAGTTTCGTCGGTTTTGGCGGTTCGTCTTTGGTGCTTTTTCATTCTCTCACTAACTTGTTTTCCTATAATAAGTGGTTGGTCTCCCACCCGACGATGTTGCAGACTTCACAGTTACAGTTAAATGCTTATAATCGACGAGATACTCCAATGCCCCCCGTATCGTTTCAAGATCGCTTAAACCTGCCCATCCTTTGCGCAGGACGTCACGCACAGAAAACTCATCATTCAATTTATTTAAGCGCTCCAATATTAGATGCGCATTGACTAAATCTTGATTGGTAGCATTGTATAAACGTTCAGCATGCGTTATTAAATACCTCGCCCAAGATAATGCTCTAATCATTGCTGTATCATCTACAGCAACAGACTGAGTGTCGTCTACTATCTGCAATAACAGCGCTATTGAAGCAACAGTTTTTGGGAGCTTTAACAAACAACTTTCAAGTGCAGGGTGTATTTCATCAGCTCGAGCTTTTTTTTGATTTTCTTCCATCCATTGAATAAATAAAACCTGTGCCTCGCGTGTAAAACGTAAACACTTTTGGCCACCATCAGCCGCTTCAGGATTCAAATTATTCAATGATTCAAAAACGCGGTGATAATTGTTTTTCGCTTCTGTATTGGGAGCTCGATCAACCCACGCCCAGTTTTTATTATCATCTGGCCATACAGCGAGCTGTAATCTTTGAACCAATCCATCATCCGCTGTGCCTTTAATTGCACTACGTACCAATGGGATTATTTTACTAGGTTGAATACCACCAATGATTGAAAGTGTTGTATTTTTTATGTCAATCGTACCGCGACCAATACGATCATAAATAAAGTGCCCATTACCATCGAAGCACTCCAAATAAAATGCGCGATCAGATTGATACTCTTCCTTCGCGAGTTTGGATAGCCAGCCCGACAATTCATCTCGAACAAGTAATAGCCCGTTTGGGTTTTCGTTCAATAGCTCGCCAAACTTCTCGACCGTAGAGTCATTGATTATAAGTCGTTTGCGTGTAGGCGGTGGCTCAATGAAATTTGCAGCGGTTAAAGTTGCTTTCGCTTCTTCAGTTTTTTTAGCTTTTAATTGCTTTCTTGCCTCTTCCTTTGCAGATGCTTTGCCAAGCTCCAACAATTCCTTGGTTGTTTCATAATCCTGCTTTGCAAGCTCATATTGCTTTGCAGCATCAGATTCGATAGACTTCAGTGGTTCTAACGCAGCTTTCATTGCGGGACTTTTCATTGCAGATGGCCGCCCAATAATTGCACCCCAAAGATTAGGTGTTATCGTCCAATCATCATTTTGCTTTGGACAAATTAAGATTTTTCGCCCAAGCACCGCGGATAAAGCACAAAGCGCGGTAACCGCCACAAAATCTATCGGGCATTGTTGACGTTCCGCAACATCAATCACGTAATCAGAAATTGATTTTGGCAGCATTTCAATGTCAAAAGGCATTACACTTGTTGCTGAATCAGGTAGTGACTTTGGCAAACTTCCAGCCGTCTCAACTTTTACAATAGCGACCTCTAATTGCTTTTTGACATCTTCAATTCCAGCAAGACACATCAAATCATTAAAGTCAGTTGGCCTGGTTGATGTATCAATATTTGTGAAATCAGGATATATAAGCTTGGCATTAACTGCGTTAGCCGCTTCTTTCGCCTTACTTAAACCAGGGTTATTTGGCGTGTAAATATCGTTGTCAGCAGCCAAAATAACTTCCGCATCTGGATATTTAGTTCGCATTATTTGTGCAACAGGAAGCAAATTTCCGCAGTTAAACGCACAGGCAACGGCACAACCAGTGACTTCATGAATCGTTATGCAAGTAGCTACTCCCTCGCCAATATAAATTCTGTCTTTTGGCGTTTTATCATTTCCAATAGGAAAGTAATTACCTGTTACAGCACCGCCTAGCAAAAATCTTTTATCGCCATCTACTGAAATAAATTGCAGCGAATGTAATTGATTATCAATTCCATAAAGCGGAACAATCAATCTATTGTCAGAATCACAACGTAATCTAAACGCCTTAATTTGTTTTTTAATTAGATATGGATGACTCACGTCAGCGGGCTTTGATTCACCCCAGATGCGCTTTGCTGTTACTTTGGCTTCATTCTGACGATGCTTTTTCTCTTCTTCAAAAAGCGACTTTGATTTATTAATACTCTCTATGTGTGCTTTGCGCTCTTCAAGCGTGAAGTCTTCTTTAAGCTTTGAGCAAAAATTAATTTGTTCGCCATTATTAACACGCCATGAACCATACATCCCAGAATAAACACCATCTGTGCAATGCAAGGCGTAAAAGCCATCTTTAGAGCCAGTTTTATCACCTTGAACATGGAACCTACGAAGCCTACCATCCGCAATAATTGTCTCATTGGTAATGATGCTGTGATGAGACATGCTGTCACTTAACATTTTTTGAAAGTCCATTTTATTTACACCCCACTCAGATTTAATATCTGTATCAACCAGGCACACTGTTTTCGTGGCAAAGTTCCATCAGATCCGGCCGCTACCAAATAGTTTTTTAAATCTACTGCTGCAACACTATTTTTTATTAGCCAATCACGTAGCGATTTAGTAAAATGAGCATGCGAAATTTCATTGCTTATCCCTTTTACATTTACAGATGCAAGAGGGGTTTCTTTTTTTACAACCATAAAATCCCCCTTGCTTATTTGCTCTCGATCCATTGCTCAATTACATCGGCTTTCCAATACAAACGATTATTGATTCGACCAGTCGGCTCAGGAAACTCTCCTCGATACCACATACGTCGAAGGGTCAACCTGTTACGCCTCAGCAATTGCTCAATGTCTTTAATGAATAAAAATTCTGGTTTGATTGCGCATGTCATTTTGCTACCCCACGTTGTTTAACTTGATAACAAACAAGGTCACATAAATAACAATTAGTATCGTTAATTTTTCAGATTATTAGGATTTTTCAGATTTACTGGGTAAATTTTGAACCGCATGGGAATTTAACTTATAAAATAAACATGTCGATTATCCTCGTTTCAGCGCATCAAACATGACAGCTTGTTTTTTTCGCATACCATTCTACAACCTTTTTCAGTTGCGGCGTAACTTCTTCTTTATTGAATATATTATTTCCTATCTTGTCTTTAACAGCATTTTTACCGTGAATTACAAAATTAGAATTAACATCAGGGTTATTTATACTTGCGATAAAATGATTCCATAAAGTATGTCTATTCAAAGGATTAATACTAGGGTGTCCAAATTCACCCAAATGCGTTCCCCATGTTTTGGACCTCGCAAATCACCTCGCTTCCCCGAATTAATTGAAAATTTTTCCGATCAGGCAGTTGCGCTAAAGTCTCCAGTTTTCCAACATTCGGTAAAACAT
>JAUXWQ010000029.1 GCA_030680235.1 Coxiellaceae bacterium | reverse complement strand
TTCTTCTGGTGCGTTATCAATTTGATCGAAAGCACGTGCTTCACCACCAAATTTTTCCGCCATACACTTCGTCAATGCTGCTGTTAACGTCGTTTTACCATGATCCACGTGTCCAATCGTTCCGACGTTTACGTGTTCTTTGTCCCGTATAAACTTTTCTTTTGACATTACCTGCTCCTAAAAAAATTGAGACGCCACAAAAAACGCCCCGTCACAACACCACCCCATCAGCCCATAACCAGGATTGAACCGGTGACCTCTTCCTTACCAAGGAAGTGCTCTACCACTGAGCTATATGGGCAAAAACCGTTAAGCTTAGTCAATTTTGAATGAGCAATCTCTACCGCTCACTTAATTTTTCATTCAAAGCCAACTCAAATTTAGCGGGTAGCGGGAATCGAACCCGCACCATTAGCTTGGAAGGCTAAGGTTCTACCATTGAACTACACCCGCAAAAAATTATTGGGAATCAATTATGGGGAAAAGCTGGCCTGAAAGCAGGCTAACACTAACTAATTGATACCCAATAATTTTATGTGGAGGGGGAAGGATTCGAACCTTCGAAGGCATAGCCGGCAGATTTACAGTCTGCTCCATTTGACCGCTCTGGAACCCCTCCGAGCGAAAATTAAGGGGCTTATTTTGCGTAAATTGCAGGGCTATGTCAATTGATTTTTTGAGCATGCACCAATTCCCCCGCGAATGCCTGAAAAACCGCTAATTTTCAGATTTTAGGCGAGGTTGAACGATAATTTGTTGAGAAAAGCGGAATGTACCCGAAGTACCTGAGCATTTTCGAGACAAATTATCGTTCAAGATCGCCAAAAGATGGAAATTTTTGTTCATGGGGAATTGCTGTTGAGTATGTTGTGATTACTTTTAACCGCTTGCCAAGTACACATCAAACCGACTGCTCTTCCCCTCAAAAACAAAACTTGGCCTTTTGTCTGAAATGGCTGGCGCCAAACGCGAGCGCTTTACCACCACACGCCTCAATGCGACACGAAGCGCCACATCAAGCAGCTTCACCGCGTCCAAATCATCGCCAACCACGGCACGAATGACGCGCATTTCTTTTTTAACCAAGGCCGTCGAATGACTTTCCGGAAACATGGGATCGATATACACAACATCTGGTCTATTCGCTTCTACAATACTAGCCAGATAATTACTAGCATCCCCATTTTTTACAGATAATGATAACTGTTGAAACCAGGTTTCTGTAGACGCACGCTTCAATCCATCCTGTAACAACTCAGCAACAATGGGAGAACGCTCGCACATCAGCACATCACATCCCAATGTTGCTAATACAAAAGCATCTCGACCCAAACCCGCCGTCGCATCCACTACCGATAATTTCTGACGCGATTTCATACCAATTGCCCTAGCAATTAATTGATTTTTTCCACCTCCAAATTGTCGACGATGCTTTAATGCGCCTGCCAAAAAATCAACATAAACCATACCCTGGTTTTTTTCAACTGTTAATTTTAACCCTATTTTTTCAGGAGTAATGTGTAATAAAACAGCATGACTGTTTGAATCAACCGCCACAACTGGGCAATTTAATTTTTGCGACAGTATTTTCGCCTGCGCTTCTAACACGGGCGTTTCAACTGTAATTGCTACTGGGCTCACAGGACGAACACGCTCACGTCATCTGCACCAGGTGCAGGCGCTACGGATTCTAATTGCTTGAAAATAACTTGCATTGACACTGGCTTTTCCTTTTTTGCTTGCGCTACCAATTCGATTAACGCTCTATTTAATCGGCTTATTTGCTGAGTTCTTCTGCTCTCTTTGAGAAATACTGTCACTTTTTCAAGCCACGCATCACTATACACACATAAATTTTGTACGGCATCTTTTCGACTCCCTTGATATTCCTTACGAATCATTTCCAATGCGCAAGCAATATAAAATGGCCCGCACGATTTATCTTTCCAATGGGAGAACAGAGGATAACTTCCAAAAAAACCCGGAAATACGGCGCGCTGCTTTTCAAGCACTGCACTAATCAAATCAGGTTGATACACACTACTTTTAGGCATCCTATCAAACACAAAAGCAATTTTTTCAACCCATTGTGAAAAATTAAGCATGCTCCCTAAGCAATTAATGCAAAGTATCATGAGTCTTTTATCGCTGATATCGATTAACGCGTCGGACAATATCCTAACTTTACTCTCAAGCGTCATTTGTCCATTCATAGGCGATAAACGGGAAAACACTCTCTTAAAAGAAAACAATGTTTCTGCCGATGTCGACGAATGCTCAGCAGATTCCAAAGCACGATCCCATTCATTTTTTAAAATAATGACTTTGAGCGCATTAGTCGAATGTAATGAATGCGCACTAGTAAATAATGCGGGGAAAATAGACTTAAACACATTGATCAGAGGTAATTGCCACGCCTCACAAATAGCAAAAAAATGAGCACCTTCTTTTATTTTTTGAAAAACAGGTGCATTTATTTCTTCAAGATAGGATTCTACTCTTTTTAAAATCGATGGTAATTGAGTAATCTCTTCCAATAAAGACAAAGGGATGCCATAACGCGCATGATCCGATTCACCTTTATTTTTATTTTCTAAAACAATGCGCTTAATTGCATCAAACAATACAGAAAATACATCAGAATTATCACCATCACTAGCCGCAAGAAATTTTATCAAAATCTGAGTTTCTACCAGACCAATTTTGATATTATTTTCGGAAAAAAACTCACAAAAATTAGGCGCCGCCAAATAAGTTTGCGCATCTATCAGAAAATCTTTATGGTTTGCAACCCCTAAAAACATCGCAAAAATAAAATTTGGATTTTTTTCAAGAATTTCTGAAAATTTCTTTTCTTCCCCCATTGCCGAATTCACCAAATCAAAAAGTTTCGATAAAACAGACTTTGTTTGCTCAAACGGCATCTCATGTAATACAAAATGAAATAATTCATTCAATGAATAGTGGCCTGCATCTAACATCTTTTCAAAAAAAGAAGCGAGCACTACACAAATACTATTTTTTGAAAAATCTAGTTTGCGAATCACATCCATTTGAAAGCAGTTATAAAGCGCAACAAGCTCTTCACTCTCTTGACAATGAAATGGTGGCAATGCGTAATCAAACTGCGCTGTTCTTGATGGCAGCATTTTGAATATCCATTTTTTTTGCGCATCTTGCGAAAAACCAAAGGCAAAGTTTTTTCGAATCATAATTTCAGTTTTAACAAGATTCTCTAACAACAATTTAGCGCTTTCATACTTAATAGCGTCAAACAAACGTAAAAACTGACGAATGACTGCATCTTCTTCATTCGTAAAATCGCAGTTATATTGAAAAAAACGATGGATGATATGTGTTTCCAAAATAGCTTCAGGTGACACACCTTGACTTAGCAAGTAAGATAAAAATCCAAAAAAACGATTGGGCTCATAAAAAAAATTTTCTGCTAAAACAACATAACGTAAAGGATTAGGTCGCTTATCAAGATACTGCCTAAAAAAAAGCGTCCAACACACAGCGGCATTAATCGGTTTTTTTATAGCATCGGATTCATAAAAAAGAGCCATTTGTTCAAACAGCGCTTTATCATAAATTTCACTATTATTTCTAAATTCAAAAAATGGTGTTAGAAAACGCCCTAAATAAGCATAGAGTTTTTTATCTGTTTCAGAAATTGAAACATCCCGCGCAAATACTTCCAGCAGCTGCTTTAACGCTTCAGGCGTTTTATTTTTATGTGCTTCAAGAAAAGCGGCAATTTTTTGAATGTACATAGTCCCCCCAGGAAATAGTCAATAAAGACCCGCTTCCTGCAGAACTTAGATTGAGGAGTGTATAAAAAATGCTCTAGCCATGCAACGTGATGAAATGGTAATTTATGACAGACTGCTCACAACATCTAAAAATTCACCCGCAATATCTAAACCATAGCGTCGATCTAATTCACGGGCACAGGTCGGGCTCGTCACATTAATTTCCGTAAGATAATCACCGATCACATCGAGCCCAACAAATATCAATCCTTTTTCTTTTAATGCTGGCCCTACTTGCTCGCAAATCCAACGATCCCGATCCGTTAGTTCACGCCCTTCATATGACGCACCCGCGGCCAAATTACCCCGAAAATCATCAGTAGAGGGAATTCTTGCTAATGCATAAGGTACTGGCTCCCCATTAATCATTAAGATTCTTTTATCACCCTCCACAACTTCAGGAATAAACTGCTGAATCATCACTTTTTTTGTGCCACGTTGCGTTACTGTTTCAATAATGCCGTGATGATTGAGGTCTTCTATCGATAGTTGAAAAATAGAATCTCCACCCATACTGTCAAGTGGTTTAATTACCGCTCTATCGACGGTTTCTACAAAATCAATAATTAAATCGGTTTTTGATGTCACCAATGTTTTTGGACAACAGTGTGGAAACCACGCTGCAAATAATTTTTCATTTGCATCACGCAAGCTCGATGGCTTATTAATGACGCGTAAACCTTGCGATTCGGCAAGCTCTAATAAATACGTTAAATAAAAATAATCCATCGTCACTGGTGGATCTTTTCGCATTAATAATACATCTAAATCAACGAGCGGCTGCTCCTCAATATCACCCATTACAAAAGGATTTTTAATATCATCCGATACCTCAACCGATTGCATTCGTCCCCAAGTAATACCATCTTGTAACCAGATATCTTCTGGCATGATCACAAAATTTTTAAAACCTCGAAATTGTGAAGCCAATAACATAGCAAAAGTAGTATCTTTCGCGATTTTAATTGTGTGCAAGGGATCCATTAAAAAGCCGATTCTCATGTTTTATTTGCTCCGATACTTAGAGTAGAACCTGTTTAGGAACTGTTGCACAAATCCCCCCGATTGCTACGCAATCGACCCCCTTTTTCAAGGGAGTGGAAGCTTCGTTCAACTTTTGTCACCAAACGAAAAACCTATTTGTTATTAAATCGTAACTACTCACTCCGTTAGAAAGAAACGCCGCTGTTGGGCGCTTTTTCGCGAAAAGCTATTTTGATTCTCTTGCTGCTGCAACCATAGCCAACCTTCCCACTACCCCATAAGCATAAAAACGATTCACGGGTTCTTGTAAATTTAATTGACGACAGCTGGGCGGAAGATGACAGTTTTTTGCGAAGGCAAGGGGTTGAAAATCCATGCCAGGCGCATTTAAATTTTCATTAATGCCACGGTTTTTATGAATACGATAAAATCCACCCACGACATGTCGCCCCATGCTGTAGACAACAGGCTCAGCAACAGCACGATCATCACCTACAGTCTCGAAAGTATAAACACCTTCCTGCATAATGGCTTTTGTGACAGAGTTTCCGCCTTTTGATGCACTCATTTTCGTGCGCTGTTTACGATTTAATTGCATCAATTCACTGGGATCTTGAATCATCATAACCGCCATACCATACGTACCTTGATCCGCTTTTATCACCAAAAATGGATCTTGATCAATCTTATACTCCCGATATTTTTTGCGTATTTTATCGAATAAAATACTCGCGCGATCTGTCAAAATATCCATTGATTCACTATTTGAAAAATCAACGTCATCAGAATGATCGAAATAGGGATCAATCATCCAAGGATCAATGTCGATGATTTTTGAAAATTCTTCAGCAACATTTTTATAAACCCCAAAATGACCCGACTTCAATCGTGTAGACCAGCCCAATTTTAAACCTGGCATGAAATATTGTTTTGTATTTTTAAAAATATCAGGAACACCCGACGATAAATCATTATTTAAAACAATACAGCAAGGAAAATAATCTTTAACACCCACGCGATCATTCTCAACAATAATGGGTTCTAAAGTAATTTCTCGACCAGAAGGCAATACATGCAATGCAGGCTCAGTTAAGTCTGGAATTAAAGAGCCAATGCGCACATCAAACCCTGCTCGCTCTAAAATTTCAGTCAGCGTTGCCACATTCTCAAAATAAAATATATTTCGGGTATGACTTTCAGGAATTAATAATAATCGCGTTGCGCTCGGACATTTTTCCGCCATGGTTGATTGTACGGCCTGCACACAAAGGGCCATCATTTCTGGGTTTAAATTATTAAATCCAGCGGGAAATAAATTCGTATCGACAGGTGCCAATTTAAATCCGGCATTGCGTAAATCAACAGACCCATAAAATGGTGGTGGCGTTAATTGCCATTGCTGACGAAACCAACTTTCAATCGCCACCTGCGAACTTAAAATTTTCTTTTCAAGTGCTAAGAGCGGTCCTGTTAACGCAGTTTCTAAGTGTGGGACGTCATGCATGTTTTTCTCACAAGTTAAGTGTGTGTGCGTGTGTGCGTGTGAGAATCAGCGGTTTAATCAGAAATTGAGCGGGAACTACTGAAAGAACGCACCAACCTTTCTAATTTAAGCTTTCTAGTATTAGACTATAACCCTGACCCTTACACTCCCCCTCACACTTTAATAGAGATTATACCCCCATGCGCTTCAAAGGAAAAATCATCGGCTGTTTAATGGGCATGCTCTGTTTCGGCTCCATTGGTGCTGCGCTCGGATTTATTGTTGGCCATTTATATGATATTGGCTATTTCCGCGCATTTCTGGAGGCAACACAAAACAGCGTTCATACACAAACACAAAAAATATTTTTTGAAAATACCTTTAAAATCATGGGCTATATTGCAAAATCTGATGGCCATGTTTCACAAAATGAGATCAATACTGCTCGTAGTATTATGTCAAAAATGCGATTAAACCCGCTCTTAAAAGCACAGGCTATTACACTGTTTACACTAGGAAAACAGCCCCATTTCGATATTGATAGCGCCATACAGGAATTACGACAAGTCTGTCATACGCAACCCATTTTGCTGCAATTATTTCTAGACATACAATGGCAAATGGCGAGTGCAGATGGCCCTATCTCTGCGGCAAAAAAAAGGACATTGGAGCGTATTTGCGCAAAATTAGGTATCGATGATTTTCAAACACAAGGACACCAGTATTCCGAGCAACACTATCGCTATCAACAACAAAGACCCTCTCAATCAAGCGATCAACTAACCTTAACGGAAGCCTATCAACTACTAGGTCTTTCAGCGAATGCGACCGATGATGCAGTAAAACACGCGTATCGTCGGATGATGAGTCAACATCATCCAGACAAATTAATAGCCAAGGGCTTGCCACCTGAAATGATCAAAGTGGCAACGCAAAAAACGCAGCAAATTAAAAAAGCCTATGAAACGATTAAAATAAAACGTGAACGCTAAGCATCAACATCCCAGCTCACAATAAGGCTTGCGATCATCACGACCATCTTCAAATAAAAGGCGCTCTAATTCACCACAAGCCTCTTGACCTTGCTTTTTCTTAACTGCCACAATAGGCACGGGATCTAAACACGCAAAAACCTCATTAAGCAAATGTACCGTTCCACTTTCCTGAGTAATAAATCTGCCTAGAAAACTAGAAACACCTTCTGGAACGGTATAATTATCACATTTACGTAACTCTTCTTGCTGTTTCGTGCGTAATTCAGTCACCGATCTGTTGCGCTGCAAAGCATCACGCGCAAATTCCATGATTTCTTGCTTACTTTTTGCAATCTCACAACGTTTCAAGGCGTCAGCTGCTTGTTTTTCAGCCAATTTTTTTTCCTGTGATGCTTCCATTCTCAAGGCAGACGTACTAGCACGACGGCTATATTCTAGATATTCTGAGGCAAATTTTTTAACATTTTCCGTATGTTTTTTGACCTGTTCTTTTGTGCGTTCTATCAATTTCTCAAGCTCAGCACGTTTTACATCGTCTGCAAAATTAACATAACTCGACTCGACTGCTTGATGTCTCAACATAAAATACCTCGCATAACATTTAAATTACGCGCGAGAATAGCACAAACGCTATTTTTTGGAAGCCACTTACGGCACAATAATTAATGCCTCACCTTATGCATTTCTCTGTCTTATAAACTAATGCATAAGGTGCGTTACCCAAATACTATTGGAGATGATATGTCTCAACCGTGCATTATTGCCGCTTCCATCTTGTCTGCTAATTTTGCGCATCTTGGGCGTGAGTCAAAAGCCATTTTAAAAGCGGGCGCTGATGAAATTCATTTTGATGTCATGGATCATCACTTCGTACCCAACTTAAGCTTTGGCAGCATCGTCTGCGAAGCATTAAGAAAAGATGGCATCACAGCACCAATTGATGTGCACTTAATGGTGACAAACCCTAATGACTATATAAAACCATTTGCACAAGCAGGGGCGAGTCGCTTAACTTTTCATGCCAATGCAACGGATAATATCGAAAAAACCATTGATTTAATTCACGCTGAAAATATGGATGTAGGTATTGCGTTTAATCCCGACAAACCCGTCACCCTTTCAAAAACCCTCTTAGAAAAAATCGAAATGATTTTATTAATGTCTGTATTTGCAGGATTTGGCGGACAACAATTCATACCAGAAAGTCTTGAAAAAATTCGCGAGACCAAAAAGTTAATCGCTACCTGTAATCCAAAAATATTATTAGGAATTGATGGCGGAATTAAAGTCGACAATATTGCGAAGGTAGTGAATGCTGGCGCAAATTTCGTGGTGATGGGGTCGGGATTGTTTAATGCGGATGATTATTCAGCTCGGATGAATACCTTACGAAAAGCGATTTCTTAACCCAATGTTACTCTTAATCGACAACTACGATTCATTTACTTTTAATCTCGCCCATTATTTTGAAAAATTACAACAAACCGTGTGCGTCATTCGTAACGATAAAATCTCACTTGCAGAAATTGAGAAATTAAACCCAGCATATATTGTGATTTCACCCGGTCCAGGCAGGCCGGAAGATGCTGGCATTACAATCCCATGCATTGAAAAATTTTCAGGAAAAATTCCCATATTGGGCGTTTGTTTAGGCCATCAAGCCATTGCACAAGCTTTTGGCGCAAGCATTATTCACGCTAAAAAAGTACACCATGGAAAAACTTCAACCATTTCACACAATAATACCGGTGTTTTTCGAGGCATAAAAAATCCTTTAAAAGTCACACGCTATCATTCACTGGTGATTGACAGAAACACCTTACCAAATGATTTTATCATCACCGCCGAAACAATAGATGACCACGAAATCATGGGGATTAAACATAAACATTTTTTGCTGGAAGGCGTACAATTTCATCCAGAAGCGATTTTGACGGAAGAAGGGTTGTCACTACTAGAAAATTTCTTGAAATAACCGCCACATTTGTAACAGGTCACACAATCAACTTAAGTATTTTCTGATGTGAGCCGCGCACGGTGCAAGCGATTTGTTACACGCGCGGCTCGCATTATACATTGCGCATGATGCGAGCCACGAGTGTAGCGAGTGATAGGAGTTCCCACTGAAGCTCATTCTTTTCATATTTGGGTGATCTTGAACGATAATTTGTTTCGAAAATGCTCACATACTAACGTCTGTGATGCTTCCTCACCCGCGAATAATTAATTCTTTCGCTGCCTTCACCTCATCCAACCGTCCAACTACCGTTGTATATGGCGCACCTTTTAATTTTGCAGGATCACTAAGCGCTTCATCATAAATAATTTTCATGACCTCAATAAAACGATCTAGGGTCGCCTTAGATTCCGTTTCAGTCGGCTCAATCAACAAACATTCCGAAATTAATACTGGAAAATAAATCGTCGGCGCATAAATACCAAAATCCAATAAGCGTTTTGCAATATCCAATGCAGTAACACCTGTTTTTTGTGTCAGTGGTTTTGCCGTCACAATAAATTCATGGCTCGCACGACGCTCTGGAAATGCCAAGGTATAACCAATTTTTTCTAACTGCTTCATTAAATAATGGGCGTTTAATGTTGCAAATTGGCTCGCACGCTTTGAACCATTTTTTCCGAGCAGTTTTAAATACGTGTGCGCACGCATCAGCACACCTGCATTACCCATAAAACAAGATAAACGACCAATAGATTTTGGACGCTCTGCGCTGGTCATCCAATAAAAATAGGACTCGGTTTGCGCGGTCGCTTTTTTGCCTACGATAGGCGTTGGCAAATATGCTTTTAAACGTGCATTCGCAGCAACAGGGCCTGAACCCGGACCACCACCACCATGCGGGGTTGCAAAGGTTTTATGACAGTTTAAATGCATCACATCAAAACCCATATCGCCCGGACGCGCATAACCCAAAATTGCATTTAAGTTCGCGCCATCGTAATACAATAATCCACCTGCTTGATGAACAATGTCAGCGATGTCGATAATTTTTCTTTCGAATACGCCAAAGGTCGATGGATTCGTTAACATAATGCCAGCTGTTTTTTCACTCACCGCTTTTTTTAAAGCTTCTAAATCAATATCACCTGTTTTGGCACAAGTAGGAATTTCTTTAACCGTAAATCCACACATGCGCGCGGATGCAGGATTCGTGCCATGTGCTGCATCGGGAATTAACATTTCCGTACGGGCTGTATCACCACGATCACGGTGATATGCGGCGATCATCGCAACACCGGCAAATTCACCTTGCGCACCCGCCATCGGCGTTAATGACACTTCCTCAAAGCCCGTTAAGGTTGCAATATCATTTTGCAATTCAAATAAATTTTCCAAATAACCCTGCATGTTTTTTTCTGCAGTAAGCGGATGTAAATATAAATACCCTGGCATCATTGCGATGGCTTTTGCAGCACGGGGATTGTACTTCATCGTACATGAACCCAGCGGATAGAAATTGGTTTCGATGGAAAAGTTTTTTTGTGAAAGGCGCGTGAAGTGGCGGACAACGTCAAGTTCGGCAGTGTGCGGGATATTTAAATCCCCCCGCTCGCTTCGCAACCGACCCCCTTCAGAGAAGGAGGTCGATTTCGCGTCAGCGAAAGCGGGGGGATTTATACAATAACTATAATTTTCTAAATCTTTTTCTGTTTTAGTTTCTGTAACACAAATTAAGAGACAATTTTTTAAGGCTGGGAAATCATTTTGTAAAATGAATCCCGCTTGAATATGCTCTTTTTCAAATTGTGCAATTACCGCATCAATTGGCTTTTCAAATTGCACCACAAATTCATGAAAGGTTGGTGCGTCAAAAATAAGTGTTGCACCATTCGCCACCAACATTTTTTTCAATTTTTCACTGTTTTCATGAGATTTTTGTGCAACAGCTTGCAATCCGTTTCCACCCAGCATACGCATGTAAATGGTCGCTGCAGTCATCAATAAACCTTGATTCGTGCAAATGTTTGATGTCGCTTTTGCACGGCGAATATGTTGCTCACGTGCCTGCAATGTTAAAACAAAGCCTATCCTCCCATTTGCATCAACCGTTTTACCCACAATTCTGCCGGGTAATTGACGAATATCTTTTTTACGACAACATAAAAAACCAAAGTAAGGTCCACCACCCATTAATGGCACACCCAGTGGTTGCCCTTCACCACACACAATATCGGCACCCTGTATTCCCCATTGGCCCGGTGGTTTTAACATCGCCATCGCCATTGGATTAACAACGCCTACCACCAATGCCTTTTTTTCATGCGCAAGATTGGTAATGGCATCAACATCTTCAATACCGCCAAAAAAATTGGGTTGCGTAATAATCACAATATCAAAATCTGTGTTTTTTAATTGCGTCAAATCATTTAAACCTGTGCGCGCATCAAAATGCCATTCACTAAATTCAACATTATTTTTAATAATCGATTTTAAAACAGCTTTGTAATGAGGATGGAGATTTTCTGGCACCAACACGCGCGCACCATTATGAATGCGCATCGCCATTAATACTGCTTCTGCCAATGCAGATGCACCGTCATACAATGACGCATTCGATACTTCCATTGCCATCAATTCTGTCATCAATGTTTGATATTCATAAATGACTTCCAAGGTGCCTTGACTTGCTTCAGGTTGATACGGGGTATACGCCGTATAAAATTCACCACGCGTCACAATATCCCACACCGCTGCAGGAACATAATGCTCATACGCACCTGCTCCTATAAAACATGCCCCTGTTTTTAATTGTGGCGCACGATCCGCTGATAATCGAACGATATCCCTTTCGCTCATGCCATCTTGCATTGCATCAATATTTGCATGGGCAATTTTTGCAGGAATTTCATCGAATAAATCATTAAGCTTCGCAACACCAATGGTAGAAAGCATGGTTTGAATATCATTGTCGGTGTGAGGAATAAAAGGCATGCGCAATTCCTTAAAACGTAAAAAAGAAATCATGCTGCAATAAAATTGCAGCATGACATAACAGATAGATTACTCTTCGTCAGAAACCGTTTCTAAATAGGCATCGGCATCTAATAATTCGCTGAGCTCTTCCATATCTTCCGGTTGAATGCGACAAATCCAACCATCGCCGTAGGGATCTTCGTTAATTAATTCAGGGCGCGTTTGTAATTGTGGATTCACCTCAATGACTTTTCCTGAAATCGGCGCATACACATCCGCTGCTGTTTTTACTGATTCAACAACGGCCATTTCATCACCCTGTTCCATCACTAAATTGTTATCGGGTAATTCGACAAACACCAAATCTCCCAATTGATGTTGCGCATGATCGGTAATACCCACAGTCACTGTGTCATCACTTTCTAACCGTACCCATTCATGGCTTTGGGTATAATGTAATTCTCTTGGATAATCGGACATTTTTTTCTCCTTTAGTTATGCAACCCCCTTTGAAAAAAGGGGTCGGCGCGAAGCGCCGGGGGGATTTTATATAAACTTTGGCTTCACAATTTTCACGGGCAACCATTCGCCCCGTCTTTCAATCAACGCATGCGTCGCATTGCAAACGGGTATTCGTGCCAATGCGATAGATTTATTCAGTGTTGGCGAAAAACTACCTGATGTTATTTCACCTTCACCCACATTTTCAACTTTTACTTTTTGATGACTACGCAAAACACCCTTGGATTCCAAAATTAATCCAACCAATTGGTCTGAAATACCCTTTTCTTTTTCAGCCAACAATGCTTTTTTACCGATAAAGTCGCGTGTTTCATCTTTGAATGAGACAGTCCACGACAAATTAGAAATGAGTGGCGATGTGTTTTCTGTCATATCGGCGCCAAATAAATTGTACCCTGCTTCTAATCGCAACGTATCACGCGCACCTAATCCACAAGGCTGTACACCCGCTTCAATCAATTTTTCCCATACTTTTAAAGCGTTGTCCGTTGGCAAAATCATTTCGACACCCGGTTCGCCCGTATAACCTGTACGCGCAATCATGGTGCCCGTATCTGCCAGCGTATAAAATTGAAAAGCCTTTAATTGTTCAACGTGACCGACAACTTCATCAGAAAAAACGGTTTGGAGCGCCTCTAGAAATGCAGGGCCTTGTAATGCAAGCAAACATAAATCATTACGCAATGTGAGATCAATATTAAAGCTTGCTGCATGTTGCTGCATCCATGCAAAATCTTTATCGCGACAGCCCGCATTAATCACAATACGATAATAACTATTTGAAAAACGATAAACGATTAAATCATCAATCACACCACCATCTTCATTTAGCATACAAGAATATAAGGCATCTCCTTCCATTTTTAACTTTGCCACATCATTGGCTAATAAATACCGTAAAAAAGGAATGGTGTTATCACCACGCACTTCTACAACACCCATATGTGATACGTCAAACAACCCGACTTTATTGCGAACCGCATTATGCTCTGCGATTTGAGAACCATAATTGATGGGCATTTGCCAGCCCGCAAAATCGACAATAGCAGCTTTTGATTTGAGATGAAGCGCATAGAGCGGCGTTTTTTGAGACATGGCTGAATCCTTTTCCAATCTTCGCAAAAGAGTGGCAGATAGGATCAAAAAAGGCAAGCGTAGCCACAACCAGGAAATTCTCCCCCGAAGGACTCAGGGGAGAATTAGGATAAAAGCTTTTGATTAGACTAAAGTTGAGGCAATACTTGATCAAGCATAACCGCTTCTTTAGCATCCTTATCACGTCTTTTTTGTGCAAAAAACCCAGCTCTTGCTGCTTTAGCGGCAATCAATTGTTCAACATCGGGCTGAACTATTCTGTTTTTAGCATGATTATGCACAACAGCATCTAATGCTCTACGAGCTGCGACAATTTTTTCTTCGAGCGCTTTACGATCTGTTGCAAGATGCTCAATTAAATCTTTTTGAGCCAATTTATACTGACTTTTTACAAAATCACCTGTCCCTTTGCGATATGACACAGCAACACGATGAGGCTTTGCCTCTTGCGCTAATTCCATCTTCGCAAATAATTTTTTTTCTTCTTTGTAAAGATCAGCCAGCTGCTGACGTAATGCAACTTCTTTTTTTGCTGTTATCGCTTGCGTTGTTTGAAACTCATGAGCAGCTTTGACAGCCGCTGCTTTTCTTGCAGCAAAAGCTGCAGCTGACTCAAAATATCCTTGTGCTATTTTAGTAGTTGGACGCATAGACATCTCCTTTCACAGTTTTAATCCATTAAAATTCCTTCAGCACAGCGACCCGCGCCAATTCAGTATACCGATAGAAATGAAATGATCACAATGGGCAAGAAGAACGTTTTGGATTAAAAGCATGTAAGCTAAAGACTATGATGGAACAGTAGTTCCCGGCGAATGTCTGAAAAACCGCTAATTTTCAGATTTTAGGCGAGGTTGAACGATAATTTGTTGAGAAAAGCGCAGTGGTCACGAAGTCCATGAGCATTTTCGAAACAAATTATCGTTCAAGATCGTCAAA
>JAUXWQ010000028.1 GCA_030680235.1 Coxiellaceae bacterium | reverse complement strand
ATTTTCAGATTTTAGGCGAGGTTGAACGATAATTTGTTGAGAAAAGCGCAGTGTACACGAAGTCCATGAGCATTTTCGAAACAAATTATCGTTCAAGATCGTCAAAAGATGAAAATTTTTTATTCACCGGGAATTGCTGGTGAAATAACCACTCGTTACACGCGTGGCTCGCATCTGTTTAAGTATCAAGAAGTAAGAGGAGCTGGGGTGCTAGGATTCGAACCTAGGTATGCCGAGATCAAAACCCGGTGCCTTACCGCTTGGCGACACCCCAATAAAATTGAGAAAGGTTATTTTACTCACTTCCGATTGTCTGTCAATTTGATTTTACGCTTAATAATTGGGTATCGCATTTTGAAGTTAAATCAGTATATAATATAAACAATGACCTAGAGAAAGGGAGCTCATCATGGTTAAATCCGAACTGATCATGCGAATTGCTGGCAAACAAAGCCATTTGCTTGTTAAAGATATTGAAACCAGTGTGAATTACATTATTGACTGCATGAGCGATCAGCTAGGTGACGGACATCGCATCGAAATTCGCGGCTTTGGTAGCTTCTGCTTACATTATCGCCCACCAAGAAAGGCTCACAATCCAAAAACAGGCGCGCGTGTTTTCACGGCCGCAAAATATACGCCTCATTTCAAACCCGGAAAAGATATGCGCGATCGCGTGAATCACAATCGCGAAGAATACCCAATTAAAGGGCATGATGACGAAGAATAAAGGATTGTAAAATCCCCCCGCTTGCTGCGCAATCGACCCCCTTTTTCAAAGTAGGTAACCGCTTCGTTCAACTATATTGCCAAACGAAAAAAACGATCTATTAAATGTATTAGACTTCTTTCCAAACCTTGAGTAACGAGGTGAGTTTTTTCGATGAAATCATCCGTTAATCGAGGCTTGGAAAGAAGTCTATTTTGAAAATACGCAAAATGCCCCCATTTAAGGGATAATAATATCATTCACCTCTGTCGACGACCCCGGCTGATTAATCGTCCCCTGGTAACCGCTTGGACAAAATGTAATCGTGTAATTCTGCGTATTGACCTTTCCTGCCGGATTTTGCACCTGTCCACCACTCAAGCTATTTGAACTGCACGTAAAAGTGCTCGTCGCATCATCATACGGAAAAGTATAAAGCGAAGTGCATGCTTGTTTCATCCAAATAAGCGAAGGCTCATACACCTGCGTCATCCACGACTCCGAATATGCCTGGCAATAATCATTATTTGCATTAGGATAAAGCGTAAATGGCGAGGAAAATAACGCTATTAAGTTATTATCTATGTTCACTCCATCAATCGTGACAGGAAAAGAAGGCTGATCTGGTTTTGCTCCTGCAGACCAATAAGGGCAGCCACAGCAGCCAGAAGCAGCATTCGCGCTGTAACAAGAATTCGCAGCAGACCCCGTTCCATTACAACCAAACCATTCCGACAAGGTATTACCGCCATAAGTTTGGCTACAATTGAGCGTGTACCCTGAGCCATCAGGATCGGTGTAATTCATCGTTGGATTACTGCCACATAATTGGTTGGACGACCACCCCCCTACTAATTGACCACAAGTGAATAGCGGAGCGGTGGTGCCGGTTATTTTTGTCGAATTTAATTGTGATAATCCACACACTTCTCCTGATGTGCATGGGTTCACACTACTAGCCGGCGTACATGACGTTTGAGTACCCCCCGCAACCAAGGTATGCAAAGCCTGAACGTTTGCGGTATACAGTGTCGGGCTTGTGCCTGTCGTCAGATTATACGTTTTCATCGTAAAATCCCACGTGCACTCATCCGTTGGACTGCCACTGGCTTTTTCACCCGTCACATTACAGGTGTAAGGACTACTTGGATCCAAGGTTAGTGAATTTGTTGGCTTCATTGAAGCGGGTATCGAAAACCCATTGATAATCTCCACATCATAATAATCCTGATTGTTGTAGAGAAACGTAAATTCAGCTTGTGTTGCCGGGGGCAATGGTCCAACGCCAGGAGAGCAACTATTATCTGTCCCCGCAGTCACAACGGGACAATAGCCCGTATCGCACTTAAACTCAGCAGGTACAACACTATTGTCGACATAACAGCCCGTACGCGGCACCAAACCCCCACTCCACACCGTGCTCCAATCACCCGCTTTTGTCAGCGGCACATTGGGGATTTGCATGTCAACCGAACTGCCGGGTGTCAGTACTGCTGAACCAAAAGACGTCGTTGCTGTCGGCAAACTCCAATAGCATAAAGCATTACTGGCATTACAAGTTGAACCGCTAGGACAAACCGCTGGATTACTCACACACCCCGTCGAACAGCCCGTAGATACAAAACCACTCGCAGGCAATGGATAGGAACCCGTGGGGCAACTGCCCGATACAGACGGTGTAGTTGCTGTCGTCATGCATTGATGCCCTGCTACATAACACGCTGAGTTCAGCGGACAATCTGAATCTTGACTGCAATAATAATATGCCGCACCGCTCACAAAGGCCGGCCAAATTGTGCCTGCGGGCTCACCCGTCACAGGATTAACATTACCTGCTTGACATGCATTCACCAAAGTTAGTGTTCTATAAGATGGCGTTACTGGTACGGTACGCTCTGCAGTTACAATCGATTGATCCGATGAGAGCTGTCCTTCGAGCAATTGATTGTCCCCTAACAAGGCGCCACCAGTGACCTGAAAACAAGCGTAACAATAGGTATCTGGCGCTAACGAACTACCTGTATAGTTTGAACAAGGCTGCGCACCAGGATAATTCGTCAACAAAGCAGTACAAGTGCTATCAGAAGCTGCAGAAAACCCAGGAGGCAAAAATAAACGCGGCGAACGCAAATCCGTTAATGCGCTGCTGGTCCCATTTCCAAAAAGAAACATTCCAACCAAACCAGGGCTTTCATCAACAAATAACTGATTCGTATTCACAGCAGCAAAAATAGGGGGATCTCCAATAGAAAAACTCCATGTACCGACAGAAGACACCCCTGCGGTTGGCGTTAACAGGGGTAGCCAAGCGGCTAAGGCCACCTGATTGCCAATCGAAAATCCATCAAACTGATATGGCGTAAAATTCACTTGTAAATTACAGCCCGATTGATCCGGCAATGCACCGGGGACAAGACATGAAGAGTCGGCCGTATTCGTGTCGATGGCATAAGCAAGATCTACTGATGTTCCATCAACAATCCCTTCAACAATCGGTGTGTCAAAGGTGATGGGCGCACCCGTGTTGTTAATAAAATGGAAAATCACTGTCAAGGTAGCATCAGCCGCATATTCCACATTATTCAACGGTAATTCATTGCTTGCATTCGGAATAACTGAAGCAGTAACCCCTGCATTGGGCTCACTGAGCAAAATAGAAAAAGTACTTGGAAATGCAGCATAACTCGTTTGTGTATCCGCAAAACTTACTGAAATAGTTGCAAAGTTTTGTGCACCTGCTGAAACAGGTGACGTATAGGTAAAGGTCAGCGAACAGGTATCATTCGTTGCCATAGTCCCAAGCGTCGCATTTGAACAAGTCATCGTCGCACCGGAAGTGCTACCCACCGCTACTGTTGGAGTTAAGATGACATTGGTTGCAGAAGCCGTGCCAGAATTTCTAAAAGTAATGGAACAGGTCGTGCTAGCGCCACCAATTGCCAGTGTTGTGTCTTGACAAACTAAAGGATTACTCTGGATGTTTGGAACGCTTGTTGCAGCGATAGGAACATCCGCCGTCGCTTCTGTAAATGTGCCAACAACGGTGGGCGATACATCTGCTGTTACAACCGTGTCACTTCCAGATGGTAGTGTTCTAGAAAAAGTAATCGTACAAGGTGTATTAGGAACCAAACTACCAGAACAGGAGGTGGTGGTTGAAACGGTTGTGCCCCCAATGGATGCAGTCATTCCCGGAACTGACCTCGTACTGCTACTCACATTGGTCATAAACATAGTGCAAGTAAGCAATGCTCCTGGTGTGGCAGGTTCAGGAAAACAACGAATACCGCTGGTTGTAATCGGTGTTCTCAAGAGAATCGTCACTGGTGCAATGGTCACTTGGTTCGACCAATCGTCCGCATAGCCAACACTCAGAGTATCTTCCGTTGCCCCACTTAAATCACTCGGCGCCGTATAATTAAAATTGAGTGGATTTGCGCCAGTCACCATCGACACCGTACCTGATGGATCCTTCACAAAAGTGCCATGTGTTGCGCTGGGTGTAATCGTTGCGGTGTAAGTTGAAGAAGGTCCCGCATTATTTAAAGTCAATGTGCACGCAGAAGTACCGCCCGCAATAACACTGGTTGGCGTACAGGTTAATGGGGCAGATTCCAATACCGTAATAGGCGGCGCAAACGTAACAGTCTGGTTTACGGTTGCCAGTGTTGTTGGCCCAGAGAGAATGCTCATCGCAAGCTGAGGAGACGTAACCGTGGACGCTGCTGGCGTATATGTGTAAGTCACGTGGCAATCGGCGCCCGCGCCAACGTTAAAAGGGTTACAAGTACCACTTGCATTGGTTTCAACAATGCTGCCACCCGTATTCCCTACAATATCCGCTGCATAAGTCGGGTTATTAATGGTAGCTCCCGTATTATTTGTATAGAGGACAACACAAGAAATAGGGGGGCTTGGCTGAGGGTATACAGTACCTGTTGTCGCACAAGTTCCCGTTTGAAGAATTCCCACCACCCCAGTTGCTGTTGCAGAAAAACTCACAGCAACCGTCGTAGTTTGCGTGATATTTGACACCGTACAAGATGTGCTTGTGCCGCAAGCACTATAACCAACACCATTCACGACCCATTCAGCAACGCTATAGCCCGAGTTGGGTGTGGCTGTGAACGCTATGCTCCCCCCATAAGAAACTGTCTGCGGCGTGCTTGGAGAAATCGACCCATTGGCACCGGCTGTAGGCGTCACCAAATAGGTATTTAATGCGGCGTTAAACGTAACTGTACAAGCGCTTGTAATGGCCCCCGTCGTATAAACACTTCCCGAAAAAGAACCTGCGGGACAAGTGCCGCCCGGCGTTCCCAAGGTATATCCTGTATCAGGTGTCACCGTAAAGGCCGTGGTACTTCCATGATTCACGGTTTGTGGTGTGCTAGGCGTAATTGTTTCATGGCCATCACCACTGGGAGTAACAGTATAACCGTTAATCGTCGCACTAAATGTGAGTGTGCAACTACTTATGATTGCACCTGTCGTATAAACACTCCCTGAAAAAGAACCTGCGGGACAAGTGCCGCCTGGTGTTTCGAGCGTGTAACCGGTTGTAGGCACCACGGTAAAAGTAGTGGTATTTCCGTGGGTCACTGTTTGAGAAGAAGGCGAGATAGTCTCATTGCCATCACCCGTTGGCGTGATGGTATACGTGTTGAGTGCCGCACTAAATGTCAATGTGCAATTACCTGTGATCGCGCCCGTCGTATAAACACTGCCTGAGAAAGAGCCAGCCGGGCATGTACCACCTGGTGTTCCAAGCGTGTAATTGGTACTGGGTGTCACCGTAAAAGTAGTGGTATTCCCGTGGGTCACTGCTTGAGAGGAAGGCGAGATGGTTTCATTGCCATCACCGGTTGGCGTGATGGTATAGGTCAACAGCGTAAAACTAACTGAAATTGTATGATTGGCTGTCACATCACTCAGTGTGCATGTCGTATTTGTACTACACGCTGTATAAGCGACACCATCTACGTTCCATCCACTCACCGAATACCCCGTATTTGGCGTTGCGGTAAATTGTGCACTACTACCAGAGGCAACTTCTTGTGCCGTGCTTGGAGAAATTGCCCCATTTCCACCGGTAACACTCGGCGTAATCGTGAATGTCGGCCCTGTTTGAACAGTGACTTGCAAAGGGCTAGTTGCATCAAGTGCCTGAACGTAACCACCGCCAGCAACGCTAATTTCAGCCGTTGAAACCGTATAGACACCTGCTGTCGCAGTAGATAAAGCAGAGACCGTAGCCTGATAATCGGCGCTTACTGGTGTGCCTTCTGTTGTTGTAATACTCGTCGATGACGATTTGAAGCCAGGCTGAAACTTTTGCCCGGGTATGGGCGTCGTACAATTATATGTAACAACTTCACTACCTCCCGGCGCCAAGGTAATATTCTGCGGGGAATGCGTACAAGTGAGTATTGCTGAAAATGCTGCATTAATAGTGCAAAAAAATAGGATAAGCGAGAGCAATAAATATCTTTTCATTACATTTCCTAACTTGAAAAGAGATATGAAATTTTAGATGTCAGTGCATTTGAAAATAGTCGGTTAGACAAATGAATGGGGGACAAAGGCAATCCACTTCCTACTGGTGGTGCTGGAACACTGGTTACATCACCGCTATCAATATCGCCCAGATACTCAAATCGATAACCCACCGTTAATAACCACTTCTCCGTGATTTGCATATCCACACCAAATCCGACAAAAGCAGCGGGATTATAAGTATTGTTATCCGGAAATGCAGTCATTACAGGAGAGTATCCGTAGCTATAAGCCACATTGTTATAAAAATCTTTAAATTGCGTTTGAGAAACGCCTAAACCCACTTCGCCATAAGGCAATAGGGTTTTCCAACTTAAAAAATCATACTTAAATCCTACAAAAAGGGCCTGCGTTGTCAGAGAATAACTATAACTAGTCGCAGCGGTCGAAAGCCCGTAAGCATAACGTGTGCCATTGGGCGAAATACTTAAAAAACGATCGTATTCCAAAAAGAGATTAAGATATTGACCGTAGGTCGGTATCCATTGATACCCAAAAAACCCCGAGAAAGCACCGTCTAACATCGTTGAATCAGAGAGTGTAAAAACATCTGGATAGGCAGGCACTAAAGGTGCTGTAATCAGCGTATTACTTTTATTTTCAAATAATAGCCACTCTGCGCTGACACCAACACCCGCGTAAAATCGATTTGCATTCGGACCAAATAAATTGCCGGTTAGACTATTATCTTGTGGTTCTGCAAGAACCATACAAGGCATGATCATTGTTGTAAAAAGCAGCAGAAAAATCCATTTTTTCATAAATATATTTCTTACAGGCACATAAAGAAAACCATACTGTCTTAATAAGGTGTTGATTGTCAATATGCAGAGATGCGCTCTCATTTCTTGGTGCGAGCATGAGCGCGTTTTTTATCGATCTATTTCTTAAGACCGCACTTTAAACCCAGCAACCGCTGCATCTCCAAATAATTTTTTAGCCTCCGCTAACACAGGCGCCGATTGATAAGCTTCAACCAATTCTTTTGTGCGTTTTAAATTGCGATCCGCTGCACGCACCACAATTAAATTCATATAAGGCGAATCTGTTTGCTCTGCAAATAAAGCATGTGACGGCGATAGCCCTGCAGGAATGGCAAAATTGGTATTAATCGCAGCAATGGCAACGTCTTCTAAGGCACGCGGTAATTGTGCGGCATCCATGGCAATAATATTTAAATGATAGGGATTGCCTTTAATATCACGCGTTGTTGCATTAATCGTAACATGCGATTTTAAAGTAATTAATTTCGCTTTTTCCAACAACAATAAGGCCCGCGCTTCATTGCTCGGGTCATTGGGAATAGCCACTTTGCTACCCGGCTTTAAATCAGTAATCGATTTTAATGTTCGAGAATATAAGCCCATAGGATATAAAAATGTGTCGCCAACCGATGCGATCGAATAACCATGCTGCTTCACTTGCGATAATAAAAAAGGGTAATGTTGAAATACATTCGCATCAATTTGATCATCTTCTAAGGCTTGATTTGGCATCGTGTAATCGGTGAATTCAATGATTTTTACTTTTAATCCAAATTGTTGAAGCGCTACTTTTTTTGCGACCGCCATTAATTTTGTTTCAGGCCCTGAAATGGTACCCACACGAATATAATTTTCGGAAGTGTTTTTGCTGTCGCGGCTGTGACAGGCAATGAGTGTCAGTGTGAGTGTCAGTGTGAGTGTGCGCAATCTTAAAAAAAAATTTTTCATTTTAAAACTCCTTGTGTGTTACATAAAACTATCGAGAAGCATTTATTTAAAAAAATCCCCCCGACGCTGCGCGTCGGGGGAATTTACTGATAATGCGCCAACCGCTTCGCTACACCATCTCCAACCCACTGAAAACACTGTACCATCACAATTAATATTGCAACGGTACTGATCATAATCCCTGTTTCAAATCGCTCATAGCCATACATAATTGCAACATTACCTAAGCCACCACCGCCAATGGCCCCTGCCATAGCAGAATAACCCACCAAAGTAATTAAGGTTAAGGTTACACCACGCGCAATACTGGCACGTGCCTCAGGAATTAATACCTTACGAATAATTTGCGTCGTTGAAGCCCCCATCGCTAACGCTGCTTCAATTAGTCCTGCAGGCACTTCGCTTAAGGCACTTTCCACTAATCGTGCTAAAAAAGGAATGGCACTCACCGCTAACGGCACCATAGCAGCCGTCGTACCAATCGACGTACCTACAATGATTCTTGTGATCGGCGTAATCGCTACTAATAAAATAATAAAAGGGATTGAACGTAACATATTCACAATCAAACTTAACACACCATGCGCAACAGGCTTTTGCAATAATTGCGCATGGCGCGTCACAAATAAAAATACGCCCAGCGGCAACCCAAACACTAATGCAAAAAAACAAGCGATAAATACCATCTCCAGTGTTTCCCACGTTGCATTACTAATAAGCCCAAGATGCTCTATCAACATAACCGATTACCTCAACCATCAAATCTTTTTTTTCTAAATACTGAAAGACGACTTCTATTTTTTTGTGATCTGCATCAACTGCAACAATCATACGACCGATCAGTTCTTGCCTTAACTGTTCAATATTCGCCTGCAAAATACTCGTTTTAATATGCGTTTGACGCATCAATTCATTAATGACAGGCTCTAAGGTAGCTTGACCTGTAAAAGTTAATCGCAATAATATTAAATCATCGATCATAGGCTCATCATGGACTGAAAACGCGATATCCTCTGGCAATGTAGATTTTAAAACAGACTCCACAAAACGCTTTGAAATCGCTGTTTTTGGCTGTTTAAATAAATCAATAACGCTTGCACACTCAACAATTTTGCCATGTTCCATGACTGCAACACGATCAGCAATGGTTTTAATCACGTGCATTTCATGCGTAATACATAAAATGGATAATTTCATTTCCTGATTAATATCACGGATCAACTGCAAAATTTCATCGGTGGTTTCAGGATCTAATGCCGATGTCATTTCATCACACAACAATACTTTAGGTCTCGTTGCCAAGGCACGTGCAATCGCCACACGTTGTTTTTGTCCGCCGCTTAATTGGCTAGGATAGCGGTTATGATGCTGTGATAAACCCACGCGATCCAATAGTGTCATCACACTATGATTGATTTCTATTTCTGATCGTTTTAATAACCGCAATGGAAAAGCCACATTGTCAAAAACGGTTTTAGTGGAAAGCAAATTGAAATGCTGAAAAATCATGCCGATTTGATGGCGGGCTTGTCGCAAGGAGTTTTTATTCAGTGTTGTGAGTTCAATACCGTTGACTTTGACAGAACCACTGTTTGGACGTTCCAATAAATTCACACAGCGAATTAACGTGCTTTTTCCAGCGCCGCTTTTGCCGATAACCCCGACAATTTCACCAGGCGCAACCGATAAACTAACATCATTTAATGCGTGCAAATCACCGGATGCAGTGGAATAAAATTTTTGGAGGTCTTGTAATTCGATCATTGATACTTCCGCTTTAGCAATTTTATTTATTCGCGTTTGCAAGCTAGGATCAAATTAACGCGATTGAGGGAGTGTAACGGAAAATCATTGTGGCCGCAATTAGCGGAATTGCGGCGCAGAGTAAAAAGCGATCAATTGAAACGCATTACTTCGGTGATACAGTTTTTTTATTTTCTTTTGTGCTGAATTTTTCACCAATCGCTCTAATAACACCACTCACCCCTGTTTTATCTTCTAGATGCGCATTGGGTTTTGTTAACAACTCAGCACGGTGCGATTTTCCATTAAATTTTTTAGATGCTTCCTCAACTACTGTTTGAATCTCCCTAAGCGTCCAGCCATCTTTCGACTTGTCTTCTTCAAGGAGTTTTTTAATTGCCGCATATTCTGGACCAGGAGATTTCCAAAATACAGCAGTGCTTTTGTCTTTATAGGTATCGAGTACTTCTTTCAATTCAGCACGAGAAATTTCAGAACTTTTTTTCCCAACAGTGACCGCTTCTTTCAAAGGGCTAGCACCAACTATTCCAACGACAGGATTTGGTGTCTGGGGAGATCTTACAGATTTCTCCTGCTTTGAAGACTGACTACCCGCAACAGTCTGTCTAACCCTAGGCTGCTCCAAAACAACAGGAGAAGTAACAGTTGGGCTTGCTGCGCCGATAATAGCCTGCTGTGTTTCACCGTGCGTCCGTGAAGCTTTAGGAAACTGTTCCTCTAAAAATCGTTCAACTTCCTCATGCTCCTTATGTATTATCTCTGGATTTTCACCCAACTTTTTTCTTAATTCACCTGACGCTTCTTCAACCGTAAAAATTGCAGTAATAACACGATCTCTTCTTATATCAGTCAACTCTTTGGTTTTTAACATATCAAATAAAATCTTAAATGCTGCTTCACGAGCACTGACCACACCCTCTTTCGAATGCTCTTTATTAAGCTCCATTCGTTTTCGATAAGACATTGCTTCAAGCGGCCTTGTATCGCCAGTCGCTATGAAGCTCAACAATGCATCAAACTTTCTAAGTGGCACTTCGATTTTTTTTCTCAGAGGGCTACTACTTGGAAATTCCCCATCATTTGCAATAGGGGTTACAGGCTCTGTTGGAGATAAAGGTGGCTCACGATACTCAAAGACAGATTCTTTTTTTTGCGTACTTTGAGAACTAGCAACTTTTTTAAGTGCTTCTACAGCATCACTTAGCGCTGCATACGCAGAGGCTGCATTCTTCACAGGAGCTTGCACAGCAATATTTTTCATGACTGTACGAGTCTTAACCCCAGCCGTTTTTATGGTTTCCAAAGAAGCATCTTCAGGAACGCCCAAAATATCATATACCGTTTTACCTTTAGGAATTTCTCCTTGATCTAAAAAATTCTTGAGGATTTCATCTCTTGGAGTTCTCATGCATTCCCCCCAGCCCCTCGGCGTGTCAACACTCTTCTCTTAAGTATAGACATGATTTCTGAAAACACGCTTAACTCGCTGAAAAACTGCAATAGTTTAAAATTAATTAGGATAATCAAAGCATTATGATTGTGAATAAGCATTACTTGTTGCGAGCACGAGCGTAAGGAGCCAGTAGTTCCCGGCGAATGTCTGAAAAACCGCTAATTTTCAGATTTTAGGCGAGGTTGAACGATAATTTGTTGAGAAAAGCGCAGTGTACACGAAGTCCATGAGCATTTTCGAAACAAATTATCGTTCAAGATCGTCAAAAGATGAAAATTTTTTATTCACCGGGAATTGCTGACCATCCAACAAAAGGGTTTCCAATCATCCACAATCCCTGTGGATAACTCTGTGGGCAGCGTGTCTATTTGGACGGCTAAGGCTTATCGCTTCGTCAATTACATGATTTGTTCTTTTCATGCTCAGTTTTTCTTAATTTTTTCGATGATGACGTTTTACTTCTTTTGGCGTATGATTTGCGCACATTTTCATTACATTGGATAAGCATATGAATCTTCATGAATATCAAGCGAAAAGCTTACTGAAAAAATTTAATGTGCCTGTGGCTGATGGCGAAGTTATTTCAGATGTATCTGAAATCCCAGCTGTTCTAGCACGTTTAGGCGGTGATTCTTGGGTTGTTAAGGCTCAGGTACATGCGGGTGGCCGTGGCAAAGCGGGTGGTGTGAAATTCTTAAGATCGCAAGAAGACGTCATCGCCTTGTCTAAAAAATTATTAGGTACACGTCTTGTGACCTTTCAAACAGATGCAAATGGGCAGCCAGTGAATGAAATCTATATCACGAAACCTTGTGATATTGAGCGCGAACTCTATTTGGGTGCCGTTATTGATCGTGCGACACAAAGTATTGTGTTTATGGCATCAACAGAAGGTGGCGTTGAGATTGAAGAAGTGGCGCACAACACGCCCGATAAAATCTTTAAAGTGGTGATTGATCCCATTGTTGGATTGCAACCATTTCAATGTCGCGAATTGTTTTTTGGTCTTGGTTTAGAGTTAGATCAAATGCGATCTTTTACAAAGCTGGTCACGGGTTTATATGACGCGTTTGTTGCCAATGATTTTAGTATGCTTGAAATTAATCCATTGATTGTGACACCAACAAAAGAACTTATCTGTTTGGATGCCAAAATCAGTGTGGATGATAATGCATTATTCCGTCATGCGGATATTGTTGCGATGCGTGATACAGCGCAAGAAGATGAGCGTGAAACACAAGCGCAAAAATGGGAATTAAATTACATTGCATTAGATGGCGAAATTGGTTGTATGGTCAATGGTGCTGGTCTTGCGATGGCGACGATGGATTTAATTAAATTGGTTGGTGGGAATCCCGCAAACTTTCTAGACGTCGGTGGCGGCGCAACAAAGGAACGTGTAACCGAAGCATTTAAAATTATTACTTCTGATAAAAATGTGAAAGGTATTCTCGTGAATATTTTCGGCGGTATTGTGCGTTGCGACATGATTGCAGAAGGTATTATTGCAGCGGTTGCAGAAGTGGGTATCAATGTGCCTGTGGTTGTTCGCCTTGAAGGCAACAATGCAGAATTGGGTGCTAAAAAATTAGCAGAAAGTGGTTTGAATATCGTTCCTGCAAATGGCTTTACTGAGGCTGCGAAGAAGATTGTGGAATTGGTACGATAGCATCTGTAGAGACGCGATAAATCGCGCCTTGAAACAATTTTAGAGAGAATAGCATGAGTATTTTAATTAATAAAAACACCAAGGTAATCTGCCAAGGCTTCACGGGTAAGCATGGCAGTTTCCATTCTGAACAATGTTTAAATTACGGCACAAAAATGGTTGGTGGTGTAACGCCGGGTAAAGGCGGTGAAACGCATTTAGGCTTGCCTGTATTTGATAGCGTGAAAAAAGCGTATGAAGCAACAAAGGCTGATGCCTCAATGATTTTCGTACCAGCGCCTTTCTGCAAAGATTCTATTATCGAAGCAATCGACGCGGGTATTAAATTAGTGATTTGTATCACGGAAGGAATCCCTGTTTTGGACATGATGGCTGTGAAAGCCTATATGAAAGGCAAGGACGTTCGTTTGATCGGACCAAACTGCCCAGGTGTGATTACACCAGGTGAATGTAAAATCGGTATTATGCCAGGACACATTCATCAGCCAGGTAAAGTTGGTATCGTGTCACGTTCAGGTACATTGACGTATGAAGCGGTTAATCAAACAACAGCGATTGGCTTGGGTCAAAGCACTTGTGTGGGTATTGGTGGTGACCCAATTGCGGGTACAAGTTTTATTGACGTATTGGCATTGTTTGAGAAGGATCCTCAGACGGAAATCATCGTGATGGTAGGTGAGATTGGTGGATCAGGTGAAGAAGAAGCGGCTGAATACATTAAGCACCATGTGAAAAAACCTGTGGTTTCTTACATTGCAGGGGTTACAGCACCTCCAGGACGTCGTATGGGTCATGCGGGCGCGATTATTGCGGGCGGTAAGGGCACAGCGGCTGAAAAGTTCAAAGCATTAGAAGCGGCAGGTGTTCACACGGTAAAATCGCCAGCGGATATTGGCAAAGGTGTTGCAGAAGTAGCAAAAATCTAGTAACCGCCTCTGCTGCGAGCATGCGCATAGCGAGTGTCTTTTTGGGTACGCGTTATGCGCAATTTTCTGGCAAAATTTCAATTTATTCATTAAGTTGAATATGTTATCTTAATCCTACGGGATTCCAGAGGAAAACGGACTTGTGAGAGACTCAAAACGTAAAATTATTTCCAGCCAAAGTGCGTTATCAGAAGCGCTCTATCGTCGTTTGCATGAAGCTGGTTTGATTATATTATTGGCTTTCGGTTTTTTTATATTGCTTTCATTGGTAACGTATCATCAAGCAGATCCCAGTTGGTCACATGAAGTGGATACGGCATATATTTTAAATGCAGGCGGTCGTGTTGGCGCTTGGATGTCTGATCTTTTGTTGTATTTATTTGGCTATGTTACCTATTTCTTCCCACTCATTATTTTTCATCGGGTATGGCAACTATATCGTGTTTATCAAAATGATGAGCGTGTGTCACGAATTGATTGGTCGCGCGTTTCCTCGCGCTTTGCAGGATTTTTAATGGCGGCTTTCAGTGCAACCAGTTTGTTGCATTTATACTTGGGGAAGCTTGGTGTTGGCTTACCATTTGAGGCAGGTGGCATTATTGGTCTTTCAGCAGGTAATTTGTTGCTGCAGTGGTTTAATCGTGCGGGGGCGACGATTATTTTTATTCCCGCATTATTGATTGGTACGACCCTTTTGACAGGAACATCGTGGTTAGAGTTGATCGATTCGATGGGTGCGTTAATGATGCGCTTGTCCCGTCAGGGATTAGCGTTCTTGAAAGAAAAAATCCCCTTGCCAACATTCTCACTTAAGTTGCCAACAATAGCGATGCCATCATTACCTTTACGGATGGAAAAAAAGATTGCGATTCCCTTTAAAAAAACCGTAATTGAACCTACCTTATCAGATGACGAAGATCCACTATTGGACCCACTACCCAAAACAACAAGACGCGCTTCAGCAGTCAGAAACCTTGTAGAAATTGAAACGGATGAAACGGCGCCATCACGTATTCCACGGTATTCACAATCGACTATCTTGCCGAAATTATCCTTGTTGGATGGCGCAACAAATGAAAAAAAACAGGGGGTTTCGAAAGAGTTGTTGGAACAACGTTCGCGTGAGGTTGAGGCATGTTTCCGTGATTTCGGGGTCGATTTAAAGGTTGTGGCAGCACATCCTGGTCCTGTTGTAACGCGTTATGAATTAGAATTGGCGCCAGGAACAAAGGTTAATAAAATTACTGCACTTGCTAAAGATTTAGCGCGTTCTTTGTCGGTTATCAGTGTGCGTGTTGTAGAAGTGATTCCAGGAAAATCCGTGATTGGTTTGGAATTACCAAATCCAAATCGCGAAATGGTGACATTAAAAGAAGTGCTCGCATCGAGAGCTTTTCAGCAATCGCGAGCCTCTTTGTCTATTGCTCTAGGTAAAGATATTGCGGGTGAACCGGTTGTGGTGGATCTTGCAAAAATGCCGCATTTATTGGTTGCTGGTACAACGGGGTCTGGTAAATCGGTTGCGCTGAATGTGATGCTGCTGAGCCTGCTCTATCAGTCATCGCCGCAAGATTTACGTTTAATTTTAATTGATCCAAAAATGTTGGAGTTATCGATTTACGATCGTATCCCGCATTTATTGGCTCCTGTTGTTACAGACATGAAAGATGCTGCCTCTGCGTTGCGTTGGTGTGTCGTTGAAATGGAGCGTCGATATCGCTTAATGGCATCGCTTGGTGTGCGTAATATTGTCGGATATAACATCAAGGTGCGTGAAGCGATTGAAAAAGGCGCGCCATTATTAGATCCATTGGCAGCCGATTCAGAAGAGTCACCGAAAGAATTACAGACACTACCAAAAATTGTAGTGCTTGCGGATGAGTTTGCAGACATGATGGTTGTGGTGGGTAAAAAAGTTGAAACATTGATTGCACGATTAGCACAAAAAGCACGCGCTGCAGGAATTCATTTGATTTTTGCGACACAGCGTCCATCGGTTGATGTGATTACTGGCTTAATTAAAGCAAATATTCCAACGCGCGTTGCCTTTCAAGTGTCGTCTAAAATTGATTCACGTACTATTCTCGATCAACAGGGTGCGGAGCAACTATTAGGACATGGGGATATGCTGTATTTACCCCCAGGTTCAGGAGTGCCTGTGCGCGTGCATGGCTGTTTTGCAAGCGATGAAGAAGTGCATCGTGTGGTAAATGACTTAAAGCAACGTGGAAAGCCTGATTATTTGTCTGAAATTCTGGATGAGACAGGGGCGGTTGATCCCACGGGCTATACGGAATCTGCATTGTCTGAAGGTGAAGATGGTGAGAAAGATTCGCTATACGATGAAGCAGTTGAGTTTGTTGTGAAAGCGCAGCGTGTATCTGTATCGAGTGTGCAGCGCCGTTTTAAAATTGGTTACAATCGTGCAGCACGTATTGTGGAAGCAATGGAAGCGGCGGGTATTGTGAGTAAAATGGAAGGAAATGCGCAGCGGGATGTCTTAGTGCCGGCGGCATCTGAATAAATGGATTGGGTCTCATGAAAAAATTAATGCTGTTTTTTTTATTATTGTTTTCAACGCCTCTTTTTCCGGCCACACAAAGCACAGCAGCTAATCAGCTTGCGAAACTTTTGAATAATTTTACTACCTTGGCAGCTAATTTTTCTGAAGTGACTGCTGATGACTCACAGCGTGTGCTGCAAAAAAGTAAGGGGGTTATGATGCTTATGAAGCCCAATTATTTTCGCTTTGAAACAGAAAAACCGACACATCAAATTGTGATCACAGATGGTAAAGTTTTATGGGTGTATGATGTTGATTTAAAGCAAGCGACGCGTCAAGAAATTCAAAATTTACCGATTAATCCGGCAAAAATTTTATCGGGTGACGTGAATAATTTCTTACAAAAATTCAATGTGCAATTAATGCCGCATCAAAATAGATTGGTTTTTCAGCTGATACCAAAAAAACAGTCGCAGGCTTTTCGTTCTGTTGTGCTTGTTTTTCGCCATCAAGAATTAGAAAGCATGCAGGTCACTGCATCTCTCGGACAAGTCAGCACATTTAATTTTTCACATCTTGTGATGAATCCGCGTTTGTCTCGTGCAATATTTCATTTTTCACCGCCGACGGGCGTCGATATTTTAAAATAAGGAAGGCATACAAGCAAAGCGAGCAAGATATGAATATTTTATACAAAGAAATGTCAGTCGTTGCGGCAGGTGGTGCCATTGGTTCAGTTGCGCGATTATTATTATCGCGCGGTGTACAAGCTTTTTTTCCTTATGCAGAATTGCCGCTTGGAATTATTGTTTGTAATATTTCCGGTTGTTTTTTAATAGGTGTTTTATACGGTATTTTTGAATTAACGCTGTTAGTTAATCCTATTTGGCGTGCTGGTTTAGTGATTGGTATTCTGGGTGGCTTCACAACTTTTTCAAGCTTTAGTATTGATACAGTGGTTTTTTTGCAGAAAGGGGCTTATCACGCTGCATTAATGAATATTTTTATAAGTGTTATGGTTTGTCTATTAGCAACTTTGCTGGGAATATACGCATCGGTGATATTTATCAAGTAACGCTGATCTCGATGCGAGCGCTTGTATTTCCTTGAATTGGAGGTCGTGACAAGCGTGGCAGAGTCACTGCCAGAATTTTTTATTAAAACGCATTCTTTTCTGTAATAAAATCTCGAATGGTATCAAAATAAACTTTACCTGCATCAGATTCCATGGTGTGTCCTGCGTTAGGAAAAGATTTAAAAACATTGTTGGGTATTTTTTCTGCCATGATTTTGATGTGACGAATATCATTTATCCAATCTTCTTCGCCCGCTAAAATAAGCGTATTGCACTTTATTTCATGTAAATTTGGTTCAAAATCAAATTTACGCAAAAAATCTGAAAAGCCAAGATTCGCTGCTTCATAGCAGAAATTTTTTGCGAAATAACCAAGCATATAGGATTCTAATTTTGTTTTTATGTGATGAGAATAAAGTGGTGCTGTTGCAAAATAAAATTCAGCAAGCTCGGCATGGCTTTTAAATTCACCATCCCATAATTTTTTGTAGAGTTTCAGTTGCTTTGCAGAGGCTGTTTTTTCTAAATGCGCTTTTGCTGTTTCAATAGAGCGATAGCTTGGTGCACCTGCAGACAAGACGAGTTTTTCAATGAAGTGTTGATAGCGCAATGCATATCCCATTGCGCAGACACTACCGTAGGATTTCCCAAGCAGAATAATTTTTTCTAAATTAAGAAAGCGTCGAATAATTTCAACGTCTTCAATATAATTTTCCATGCTGTAAGAGCTTGGATCATTTTTATCGCTTTGCCCGCAGCCGCGAGGGTCATGGAAAACGATGTCGACGATATCGAGTAAACAAGCGTAAGACTGATAGGTGCTGTGATCAAGCCCTGGTCCGCCCGGTAAAAGAAACATGACCGGTCGTGAACCAAGTGGCGCTACTTCATTTTGTAGAATCTTGAGATGCAGGTAGGTATCGGGGGCGTTTTCTCGAGCGGGAATATGTACTCTTTCCGTGAGCGTCACTTTTTTGCTTTTCATAAACATGGAAAACTCCTTTTAACCTAGATTTTATTATAGCAGAGGAGTTTTATTTAGTGACGAAATGTTCATTAGAAACAAAATGGCGTCGCTATTTCTGTTGTTTTAATGCAAAATTGGTAAAAATATAAACTAAAGGCGATCTTTATGAGTCATTCTGATGCATATTTTCAACTTTGGCGTTCTCGTAACGCACAACAAGGCGGTTTAAATTTAAATGTGGGTCAGATGCATCAGCAGGATGTTGTTATGGGTAGGGTGATGATGAGTGAAACCCGCGAACTGTTAACTGGGATTGTCATTTCTCGCGAGGAATATAATCAGATTCTGCAGCAGCAAAGGGCAGGGCGGGCGGAAAGTAGGGCAAACGCGCTTCAGTCGATGGCGCGTCGTTAATGATGCAATAATCAACCAAATAGCCTCTAAAGCATTTTTTTGTGTTTCATTAAATAATTCACGTTATAATGCGCTTCTCTATTCCATTAATTTTTAGAAGTGCATTATGATCGACCCTAAATTATTACGCCAAGACCCTGATTTTGTAGCAACAGAAGCAAAACGTCACAATGTTGCTGTTGATATTAATACCTATAAAACACTTGAGGCTGAGCGAAGAGTGCTTCAAGACAAAACCCAAGAATTACAGGCAAAGCGTAATGCCTTTGCTAAGCAAGTGGGCATTGCAAAATCTAAAGGCGAAGATGTTGCTGCACTATTAGCAGAAAATACAACACTGAGCGATACCTTAAAACAAAACGAAATTGCACTGGATGCGCTTCAAAAAAAACTAACGGATTTTCAGTTGCAAATCCCCAATATTTTGGATGGCTCTGTTCCAAATGGTATGTCTGAAAATGAGAATGTTGAAATTAGAAAGTGGGGTGTGCCAAAACAATTTTCTTTTACACCAAAAGACCATGTGGATTTAGGTTTGCGTGGGCAGCAAATGGATTTTGATGCGGCTGCAAAAATATCGGGTGCAAGATTTGTCGTTTTACGCGGAAAATTAGCAAAACTACAGCGTGCATTGGCAGAATTCATGTTGGACTTACATACACAAGAGCATGGCTATACCGAAATGTATGTGCCGTATTTGGTGCATTCAGAGGCTTTGCTGGGTACAGGTCAACTGCCAAAATTTGCCGATGATTTTTTCTCGATCAAAGGCGAACAAGATTTTACCTTAATTCCAACGGCAGAGGTTGCGCTTGCCAATTTAGTACGTGATCAAATTATTGAAGCTGATCAATTACCTTTAAAATTTGTCGCGCATTCACCGTGTTTTCGGAGTGAAGCAGGTTCTTATGGAAAAGATACGCGCGGCATGATTCGTCAGCATCAGTTTCAAAAAGTGGAGCTGGTCCAGGTGACAAAACCAGAAGAGTCTTTTGAAGCTTTAGAAAGCATCGTAAAACATGCAGAAAAAGTGCTTCAATTATTGGAGTTACCTTATCGCGTGATTTTGCTGTGTTCTGGCGATACTGGTTTTGGTGCTGCAAAAACCTATGATTTGGAAGTGTGGTTGCCAAGCCAAGATAAATACCGTGAAATTTCCTCTTGTAGTAATTGCACAGATTTTCAAGCGCGCCGTATGATGACACGTTTTCGTACAGAATTAGGAAAGCCAGAATTGGCGCATATATTAAATGGCTCTGGTTTAGCGGTAGGGCGCACATTGGTTGCCATTATGGAAAACTACCAAGATGAAAATGGTATGATTCACATTCCAAAAGCGCTGCAAAAATATATGAATGGTGTAGATATTATTTAACAGGCTCGTTTTCTGATGCGAGCATGAGCGTAAGCGAGTGTTTTTTGCAGGAAACATCAATAAGTTTCGGTGAAGGCAGCAACAAGCATTCACCTTAACTTCTTAATTTTTTGTAACTATTCAGCCATCGCTTAATTCGCTCATTTTTTGGCGCTTTTTTGCGATAAATTTCTAAAAAATGCTCGATGTACCAATCAAGTACACCTGCGCTTTTTTCTCAATTTATCGCAAAAAAGCGCCAAAAAATGAGCGGTCGTGGTAGATTTTGTATCCTGCTTGCTGAATAGTTACAATTTTTTCTACTCAAATCGTATCATTTTCGCTTTAGCCTGGAGATCTTAAACAGGCTCTTACAACCACTCAAAAAATCGTTCAACAGGATTTTCAGTGCCGCCATGTAGAATGCCATCATAAAGCACGCGTCCTTGAGCAGACAAACGGTGATTCACGCGCGAGTCTGATTTTTCAGATGGTGCGTCGGCAAATAGCACGGTGCCATTTTTTAGCTTTGAAATGATGCTATTGGCAAGTCTTGGGCTGACCGCAAAACATCCCCAACTTCTACCAGCATAACCGTTCGCTTTAACAAACGCAGAGGTGACATACGATGCGGGGTGAATCACAATCTCGCGGCTGTACGCATTGCTGTTAATGCCCGCTTCTAAGCCATTAACGCGCAATGAATGACCGTGTTCGCCCATGTATTCATTGCCGGTTGTGAAAATACCTGGGGAGGATTCAAGAGACTGAGGAGCATTTGAAAAGCGAGTCGCGTAGATCGCGCCCGTATTTTTACCTTGAGCAACGTAGGTGTGCATAATGACCTCATTATTTTTGAGGTTAATGACCCACAAACGCTTGTCATAAGAGGGAAGATTGAAGTCAACAACCGTGAGGACGTTAGGGTTTTTGACTTGATTGTGTTCAAGTGCCCATTGATACGCGTTGATTGCAAATTTAAGTGCTTGTGGTGAGGGATGCGTGTCATCGGTCGGGGTTGTTTGGGTTGTTGTACTGCTAACGGGGACGGTTGATGCGAGCGCGCCTACGTAGATGAGTGAACCCGCCGTAAAGATTGCTAATATGCCAAAAAGTCTTTTTAGAAACAATGTAGTTTACCTGCCTTAGAGACCGTTATCAGACTCTAGTAAGTGAATGGAAGCCTGACTATACCGAAGCTAGTGGCTGGTTTCCAGAATAATTTGAGTACGTTTGAGCAGTTAACCCCCTCTTAAGCAAGGGGGCTGAGTAACCGACTGTTTATTGGCGATTGTTGCCAGCAAAATAAGACAGGATGCGGAGCAAACTTAAGAACAAGTTCAGGATGTCCAGATACAAAGTGATGGTTGCCATAATGTAGTTGGTTTCACCGCCATGTAAGATTTGGCTTGTATTAAATAAGATGTAACCAGAAAAAATGACCACAAACGCACCGGAAACGACAATTTGTGTCATGGGTAGTTGGAATAACATGCCTATAACACTTACTAAGAATGCGCCAAGTAAAGCAACAAATAGGAACCCGCCCATAAAACTGAAGTCTTTTTTTGTTGTTAAAACATAGCCCGATAGCGCAATAAAGATAACCCCAGTTGCACCAAGCGCTGTCATGATTAATTGCGAGCCGTTGGTGAACTCTCTGAGATACATGTTCATTACAGGTCCTAGGGTATAACCTGTAAAGCCTGTGAAAGCAAAAATAGACACAAGACCCCAAACACTGTCGCGTAAATACATTGTTAGAAATAAAAGGCCAAACATGCCGATCACTTGAATGAAAATATTCAAAGGTGGGGCGCTTATTTTCATCGCAATACCAGCTGTTAGTGCGCTAAAAAGCAAGGTTAAGCTCAGTAAGAAATAGGTATTGCGTAACACAGTATGGGTTGAAAGTGCGGATTGGTAAGTAGAGCGGGCAACGCCGCCACCAGATCTCATATCGAATCGCATGGCTAAACTCCTCATCATTAAAAATGAAATACTTTAAATATGTGAGGATTATACATGAATTTCGCTTGAAAACATCTTAAATTAAGTGTGAATTAATCGCAAAATTAAAGCGGGCAGAACTTGTTGTAAGACCTCTATTTTTATGAAAAACAAGGATGCTGCCATCATTTTCTGCGATTGCAAATAAATTGTAAATAATTAGTGCTTAGTTCGCATTTGAAAGGTATGATTTTGATGGCTGTAATTCTCGACTTTGAGTCGCTTTTCAGTTAAATTTGTCGCAGTCTATATCATTTTGTAACAACTTGGATTGTTCTCATGTTGAAAAAAATTCGTGGTTATTTCTCGAAAGATATTTCGATTGATTTGGGTACGGCAAACACCCTTATCTATGTGCGTGAAAAGGGAATTGTCTTGGCTGAGCCATCCGTTGTGGCATTGCGCCGCGATAATCATTCAGGTCAAAGTCATGTCGTTGCTGTTGGTTTAGAAGCGAAGCGCATGTTAGGTCGTACGCCCGGTAATATTTCAGCAACACGCCCTTTGAAGGATGGTGTGATCGCTGACTTCCATGTGACGGAAAAAATGTTGCAGCACTTTATTCAAAAAGTGCATGAAAAAGGCATGTTTCGTCCAAGCCCTCGTGTTTTAGTAAGTGTTCCTTGTGGGTCAACACAGGTGGAGCGTCGTGCAATTCGTGAGTCTGCATTGGGTGCGGGTGCGCGTGAAGTATATCTTATTGAAGAGCCTATGGCAGCAGCTATTGGTGCGGGATTGCCTGTTGAAGAGGCGCGCGGCTCGATGGTGGTTGATATTGGTGGCGGTACAACGGAAGTTGCGATTATTTCTTTGAACGGTGTTGTTTATGCGGCATCGGTTCGTATTGGTGGCGATCGTTTTGATGAGTCAATTATCAGCTATGTTCGTCGTAACTACGGTAGCTTAATTGGTGAAACAACCGCAGAAAGAATTAAGCAAACCATTGGTACAGCATTTCCAAGTTCTGAAGTACGAGAAATTGAAGTGCGTGGACGTAATTTGGCTGAAGGTGTGCCAAGAAGCTTTACCTTGAACAGCAATGAAATTTTGGAAGCGATGCAAGAGCCATTATCGGGTATTGTTAGTGCAGTTCGTGCAGCGCTCGAACAAGCGCCACCAGAATTGTCTGCGGACATTGCAGAGCGTGGAATGGTCTTAACAGGTGGTGGCGCATTATTGCGTGATTTGGATCGTTTATTGATGGAAGAAACGGGATTGCCTGTCGTTGTTGCAGAAGATCCGTTGACTTGTGTTGCTCGTGGTGGTGGTCGCGCATTGGAAATCATGAATGCCATTGGGTCAAATTTTTTGTATAGAGAGTAGATCTCAGGGATCCTTTCTTGTAATCCCTATGTTCGGAGGACTTAGCCATTAAACGGTTATTTCAAGAAAATGCAGGCCCAGGACTCCGAGCGCTTGTTGTTTTGCTTCTTTCAATCCTGTTTTTAATCCTTGATCAGCGTTCTATGTTTTTCAATGGGGAGCGTTTACGCGTGTCTTCTGTTGTTGCCTATCCTTTTCAGTGGACCGTCGATGCGCCAGTGCGTTTTTTTAATTGGTTGACGCTTGGTATTACGATGCAGCACGATCTTATTCATAAAAATGATGAATTGCGAGTGCAGCAAATTTTATTGCAAGCCCGATTACAAAAATTACTCACTCTTGAAAAAGAAAATGCAGAGTTGCGACAGTTGTTGCAGTCAACGTCGCAAGTAACTGGTCAGGTGAGTATTGCGCGGTTATTGGCGGTTTCTTTGAATCCTAATTTGCAAGAAGTGGTTTTAAGCAAAGGTGAAAAAGACCATGTTTTTACGGGTCAGCCAGTTTTTGATGCGCACGGAGTAATGGGACAAGTTGTCGGCGTTGGCGCATTAACGAGTCGTGTTTTATTGATTACGGATCCACAATCCGCTGTGCCGGTGGAAGATTATCGCAATGGTATGCGGGCAATTGCTATTGGAATGGGTTCATCAGGTCAATTAACCTTGATTAATGTGCCTGACGTGAATGATGTCCAGCCGGGTGATTTATTTGTAACATCGGGTTTAGGGCTGCACTATCCGTCGGGTTATCCGGTTGGAACAGTTTCTAAAATTCAACGTGCAGATGCAAACCTGTCGGCGAAAATTTTATTATCGCCAATGGCGCATATCACACAAACGACGCAGGTGTTGTTATTGTGGCCCGATGAAAAAGAATTATCAAAGGCCGTGCAAAAAGAGTTAGAGGCAACTGCACAAGCGACGGCTAAGGCAAATACACCATGATACATTCAGAGCAAAATAGTGACATGATGCGCTTGATACTCTCTTTTATTGCAGCATTGTTATTAACAGTGATGCCATTGCCACATTTTTTAATTTGGTTTCGTCCGCAATGGATGCTGGTAGTTTTATTATTTTGGGTTATTACAAAGCCATCTCAGTATGGCATTTTACTTGCTTGGTTTTCTGGAATGATGGCGGATTTGGTAGCAGGAACGCCGTTTGGTCAGCAGGCGATTATATTTGTGCTCATCACTTATTTTGTATTGAAACTGCATTTAATTATTGTGCATTCTCCACGTTGGCAGCAGGCGGTTATTATTGGCACATTTTCGGGTTGTGCGATGGTGTTGCAAAGTCTGATTGCGGGATTAATTGGACATGCTGCGCCTGTGATGCGAAATGAATTATCGGTTGTTGCAACTGTTGTTGTTTGGCCGTTGATATATGGTTTTCTTGATGATTCTCGTCGTACGATGCGATATCTGTAGAGACGCGGTTTGTCGTGTCTTGAATTTATAGTGATTTTTTCATTATTTTTAAGTCATTTTTTTTGACGGGGAGAGACAGCTTTTGAACGTTCTCTTGAATTAATGATGCAATTTTTTCACAACATCTTTCGCGTACTGTTTGATTTCGCCATAGCATACCAATTCGACGTGATGGTATAGGATTCGAAAATTCACGCATGACAATGGCAGCATCATTTTTAGAGGCGTGCACAGATAATGCGGGTAATAATGTAATTCCAAAGTTCGCGCTAACCAGTTGTCGTAATGTTTCCAAGCTGGTTGCTTGAAAGCCCGTGTTTATTGGATTGGAAGATAGCCCGCAAGCTTCGAGTGCTTGATTGCGAAAACAATGCCCTTCTGATAACAATAATAGGGTTTCTTTTTTTAGATCGCACAAGGAAACCAATTTTTTTTTCGCGAGTAAATGTTCTTTTGGCAGCGCAAGACAGAACGGTTCGCAAAATAATTCACGCACGGTGAGGTTATCTTTTGTGACAGGCAGGGCTAAAACAACTGCGTCTAAATCCCCATTCTTTAATTGCAGTAAGATAGCATCTGTCTTATTTTCATGCACAATTAATTCTAATTTTGGTAATTGTTTTTTGATGGGTTTTAGTATGTGAGGTAACAGATAAGGTCCGAGTGTGGGAATAATGCCTAATCGAAACGTTCCAGAAAAAATATCTTTAGCGTTGGTTGCAAGTAGTTTTAATTCCTCGCAATGTTGCAGAATGATTCGCGCTTTGTCTGCAATTAATTTTCCAACAGGTGTAATTAATACGTGTTTGTTTGTGCGTTCAAATAGGGTAACACCAAGCTCTTCCTCGAGCTTTTTTAGCTGAGTGCTTAAAGTAGGCTGGCTAACAAAACAAGCATCAGCCGCTTTTCCAAAATGCCCTAAGTCTGCAAGGGCAATTAAGTATTTTAAATCGCGAATATTTCTCAATAGACGTCTCTTTGTTTAGTTACTTTAGCTAGAGTGCCATATCTCTCTTAAGAAAAAATTAAAATCAAGCGTAGGGAGCTGTTATTTAATTTAAGTAGAGGCCTTAGGGAAGTTTAATCTTTTTTAAGAAAAGCCCTGTGAATTGTGGTATCATTCTGTGTCTGAAATTCGTAAAAAGGCTTAAAAATCATGACGCAATTGGCTCACGAAATTACCACGATTACGATTGAAAATGAATTAAAGCAGTCCTACCTTGATTACGCGATGAGTGTTATCGTAGGCAGGGCATTGCCGGATGTACGAGATGGTCTGAAACCGGTTCATCGACGTGTTCTTTATGCGATGCACGAGCTCGGCAATGATTCCAATAAGCCTTATAAGAAATCAGCGCGTATTGTGGGGGATGTGATTGGTAAATACCATCCTCATGGTGATACAGCGGTTTATGATACGATTGTTCGCATGGCGCAGCATTTTAGCTTGCGTTATATGCTTGTCGATGGCCAGGGTAACTTTGGCTCGGTCGATGGCGACTCACCGGCGGCGATGCGTTATACCGAAATCAGAATGTCTCAATTTGCCCATTACTTGTTGGCAGATATTGATAAAGAAACGGTGGACTTCCAGCTCAATTATGACGAAACCGAAAAAATGCCGACGGTATTGCCAACGCAAGCGCCCAATTTGCTAGTGAATGGCTCGTCAGGTATTGCTGTCGGTATGGCAACCAATATTCCACCGCACAATTTATCTGAGGTCATCGATGCAACGCTTGCTTTGATCGACAATGCAGAATTAACGATTGATGAATTGATGCATTATATACCCGGCCCTGATTTCCCAACGGCCGGCATTATCAATGGTCGTGGCGGCATTATCAATGCCTATCGTACAGGTCGCGGTAAAATTCATGTGCGTGCAAAAACGGACATTGAAACGAATGAAGATACGGGTCGTGTATCGATTATTGTTCATGAGTTGCCCTATCAAGTGAATAAGGCACGATTATTAGAACGTATTGGTGAATTGGTTCGTGATAAATTAATTGAAGGTATTGTGGGCTTGCGTGATGAATCCGATAAATCGGGTATGCGCATGGTGATTGAAGTGCGTCGCGGTGATCAACCAGAAGTAGTTCTCAATAATTTATTCTCACAAACGCAGCTGCAGGTGGTTTTTGGGATTAACATGGTCGCGCTATACAATGGCCGTCCTCAAGTGATGAATCTCAAATTTATTTTGACGGCGTTTTTACAGCACCGTCGTGAGGTGGTGACGCGTCGAACAATTTTTGAATTAGCAAAAGCAAAAAATCGCGCACATATTTTGGAAGGCTTGGGTGTCGCATTAGCAAACATTGATGAAATTGTGGCGCTGATTAAATCTGCAAAAACACCGTCAGAGGCTAAAGAGTTGTTGTTGTCAAAAGCATGGGCGCCAGGATTGGTTGCTGAACTATTGACAAAGGTGGGGGCAAATCAAACGCGTCCTGATGAATTGGCTGAAAAATATGGGCTGCATAACAGTCACTATTTTCTATCACCAGAACAAGCGCAAGCCATTTTAGAATTGCGTTTGCATCGCTTAACAGGCTTGGAAACTGATAAAATTCACCATGAATATAAGCAATTAATCGATGATATTAATGCGCTAATGGAAATTTTATCAAACCCAGATCGTTTGCATGCCGTCATTCGTGAAGAATTGGTCAATTTAAAAAATCAATTTGGGGATGCACGTCGTACCGTTATTCTTGAAAATCACGAAGATTTAAGTAATGAAGATTTAATTACAGAAGAAGATTTGGTGGTGACTTTATCGCATGAAGGCTATATCAAAGCACAATCATTGACGAGTTATGATTCGCAGCATCGTGGTGGTCGTGGCAAGCGTGCAACCTCAGTGAAAGAAGAAGATTATGTAAAAAATATTTTGGTGGCGAATTCGCATCATCATATTTTATGTTTTTCAACGGTTGGCAAAGTGTATTGGTTAAAGACCTATCAAATCCCACAGGCGTCTCGTACTGCGCGTGGGCAACCCATTGTGAACTTATTGCCGCTTGAAAAAAATGAAACTGTTACGGCAATTTTGCCGGTTGCAGCATTTGAGGATGATCATTTTGTTTTCATGGCAACGCAAATGGGTACGGTGAAAAAAGTAGCACTGTCTGAATTTGCAAATCAACGCTCAAATGGCAAAATTGCATTGGGTCTAAATGACGGGGATCGTTTAATTGGTGTCGCATTAACAGATGGCAAACAAGACATTATGCTTGTGAATGATGATGGTAAAGCGATTCGTTTCTCTGAAGATCAAGTACGTGCTATGGGCAGAACGGCAACGGGTATTCGTGGTCAACGTTTGAAAGACGATCAAAAATTGATTGCGCTCATTATTCCGAAAAAAGACAGTACGATTTTATGCGTGACTGAAAATGGCTATGGTCAACGCACAGAAGTGAATGATTATCGTGAATGTGGCCGAGGTGGGCAGGGTGTGATTGCCATTCAAACAACGGAACGTAACGGTAAAGTGGTTGGTGCCGTACCGGTTGAAAGTGATTCTGAGATTTTGTTGGTGACGAACGGTGGCACTTTGGTCCGTATCCCGGTGTCTGAAATTTCTGTGATTGGCCGTAATACACAGGGTGTGCGATTGATTAACGTTCAAGAAGGTGAAAAAGTGGTGAGCGTTGAAAGTGTGGGGGCGACCTTGGTTGAGGGTGAGAGTGAATAGGTTTGCTAGGAAGTGAAGGTTGATATGTTAAGTGATTTTCAAAAGTTGTTAGCCTTCCCTCGTGAAAATCTTATTATCGAAAAAGAAAGCGAAGACTATGGGGCCCTTCAATTTACTTTGAATAATTATCGCATTTTATTTCGTGTTGCAAAAATCACACCAAAAAAAGTGGGTCAATTTGTTACTTTGTGGAAACGCATGAATAATGGACCGATTCAGCCATTTGATGTTGACGATCCATTTGATTTTATTATTATTGAAATAAAATCTGACCGTAACATGGGTCATTTTATCTTCCCAAAAAATATTTTGTGTGAAAAAGATATTTTTTCAAAAAATAATAAAGGCGGAAAAAGAGCAATGCGTGTTTATGCGCCTTGGGATAAAACAGATAATAAGCAGGCACTCAAAACACAGGCCTGGCAGATAAAATATTTTATAGGAAAGTAATTAATGAGAAGAGGTAGCTTGTTTGTTAGACCGTTTCAAGAAAGCGTATTTGTTAGACCGCTTCTTCAAGAAAGCGTATGTTTAGATAAAAACTTTGCTCGATTATTTGCGGCAACAATTTTAAATAAGGATCTTGATAAAAATCCCGATAAAAGACTTGCGGAACTTATTCAGCAATTGCTTTATCTCAAAATGTTAACGGCAGTGTCTGATGGTCTTGATCGCTATTTATTTAAAGTTGAAAGCAGAAAACGCACAATTAAAGTAACACAAGAAGAGTATAGTAAGTTTAATGGGTGGGGTTGTGGCATATAGGGCGTGACATGAAAACTGTTTATAATTTCTCCGCAGGTCCTGCAATGATGTCGCAAGCGGTTATGTTGCAAGCCCAAAGTGAATTTTTAAATTGGCATGGTAAAGGTGTTTCTGTTGCAGAAATTTCGCATCGCTCTAAAGATTTTGAAGAAATGGCTGCGCAATCAATGCAGGATTTACGTGATCTTTTAACTATTCCACGTAATTATCATGTTTTATTTTTACAAGGTGGTGCGCGTACGCAATTTGCCTCAATTCCTATGAATTTATTAGGTGATTATTCTGAGGTGGCATATGTGCAAACAGGCTATTGGGGTAAAGCCGCTGCAATTGAAGCATCGCGCTATGCAACTGTAAAAGTGATTGCGAATAATGAGCCAAATTGTGTCACTATTCCAGATGAGGTAAGTTGGGATAGCTTTTCAGACTGTGCTTATTTGCATTATGTCGATAATGAAACCATTCACGGCATAGAATTTAATGTCATTCCAGACTCAAAAAATGTGCCTTTAGTCTGTGATATGTCGTCCAATTTATTATCGCGTCCTTTTGATGTCTCAAAGTTTGGTTTAATTTATGCATCAGCACAAAAGAATGTGAGTATTGCTGGAATCACAATCGTGATTATTCGTGATGATTTATTGTCAAGAAAAAAAATTGCAGCAATACCATCCATTTTAGATTATTCTCTACAGGTAAAAAATAATTCAATGTTTAATACCGTACCTACCTTTCCATGGTATTTGGCGGGACTAACATTTCAATGGTTAAAAAAGCAAGGTGGTCTAAAAGCAATCTCAGAAAAAAATACTAAAAAAGCAGTACTTTTATATGATTATTTAGACTCGCAAGACTTTTATCAAAATACGATTGATAAAAAATACCGTTCAAAAATGAATGTCATTTTTAAATGCCCAACAGAAGCATTGGATACATTATTTTGGCAGAAGGCTGCTGAAAACAACCTAATGGGATTAAAAGGACATCGCTTAATTGGTGGCATTCGCGCAAGCATTTATAATGCAATGCCGATTGAAGGCGTAGAAGCGCTCATTTCATTTATGAAATCATTTGCTGTTTGCAACTAAAAGAGAATGTTATGAGTTTTGGTGTATTTAATGAACCGAGTATTGCAGAGTGGATAAACACTTTAGGATATGCGGGTATTACAGCGGTTATTTTTGCAGAAACGGCATTCTTTTTTTGTTTCTTGCTTCCAGGGGATAGTTTGTTGTTTACGGCAGGAATGCTTGCGGCAACGCATATACTGAATATTTTTGTATTAATTCCTTTATTGATTGTGGCTGCATTTTTAGGCTATTGGGTTGGCTATTATATTGGTTTTTACTTTGGGCATCGTTTGGCAAAAAGGCCCGATACGTGGTATTACAAAAAACAATATGCAGTGAGTGCGCATGTCTTTATGCAGAAATATGGAAAATTAGCGTTGCTATTAGGGCGATTAATTGCTGTTGTTCGCACCTTTATTCCGTTGATTGCAGGTATGGGTGAAATGCCTATTTTTTCTTATATGCTGTTTAATTTTTTGGGTGCTGTTTTATGGTGTGTTTCCATTCCATTGTTAGGGTTTTATTTGGGAAAAGCCATTCCCAATATGGAAAGTTATTTTTCTATTATGATTATTGGGATTGTGGCTGTTTCTATTTTGCCAGGGCTTATTGAGTGGTGCCGGAAGAGAGGGGCATCTTCGTGACCCGGTTCTTGATGCGAGCATGAGCGTAGCGAGTGTTTTTGCAGAAAATCTCGATACACATCAAACTCTGCAAAAACACTCGCTACGCTCATGCTTGCATCAAGTTGCTGGTGATTACTCAAGCGTTTTGCAGATGCTATTGATTATCTCAGCTGTTAATTGATTGCGATCATGTGATGTTTTTGTAATAACAGCTAACGATGTCCAGGGTTGATCAATCCCCACAGTATTTTCAGGTGGTTCCACGTTTAAACCAAAACCAATGACAGCAATGCAGTGTGATGCGTCTAGTGTAAATGTCTCTATTAAAATACCCGCTAATTTTTTATTTTCAAAAAATAAATCGTTAGGTAATTTGATATAAATGTTTTCTTTGATGCCATAATTTTTTAAGGCCAATTGTAAAGCTTCACCAATTTTTACGCTGAGGCCTGTAATTTCCGATATTTTCTTTTTAAAACGCCAAGTCAGTGAACAGTAAATATTATTTTTTGGTGATATCCACTGACGGTCAAATCGTCCGCGACCAGCGGTTTGTGTTTCTGCGAGAAATACGGTGTTTCTATCGGGATGCTCTTTAGCATGAATTAAAGCAAGATCATTCGTAGAGGTGACGGAATCAAAAAGGCGAATGTCATCTATTTTTTTACGAGAAAGTGTGTTTAAGCCCGCTTGAATTTTTTCAGCGTTGAGTGATCGCATGGTTTAATCTTCCTGTGGTTTTTCGAAGTGCGTACCAGCACCATATTATCTTTCGAGACCGTTAATCAATTCAAAATCAGTGACCTGATATGCGTCGAAACCGAATGAAAAAAAGCTGCTTGTTGCAACTACTTCGTTGATGCTCGCATCAAGCTTCTGCTGCGACTACTTTGGATCGTGTTTCGCGCCCCAATTTCTCGTAAATAAAGCGTGATGCACGGATTGCTTTCTGTAAATCAATGCCTGTTTCAATATGTAAGCCATTCAATAAATACAAAACTTCTTCGGTGGCCACATTGCCGCTTGCCCCTTTTGCATAGGGGCAGCCGCCAAGTCCGCCAATGGAGGCATCTATCTTTGTTACACCTAATTCTAAACAAGCATAAATATTGGCAAGTGCTTGGCCATAAGTATCATGAAAATGAATCGCGATTTTTTCAAGCGGAATTTTTTGTAGCACAGCTTCAATGATATTTTTTGCAAGGTGTGGTGTACCAGTGCCTATCGTATCTGAAATGGCAATTTCATCACATCCCATATGTAATAATTTTTCTGCTATTTCTACCGTGTTTTTAATAGCAATAAAACCTTCATAAGGGCAGCCCATGGTGCAAGAGATATAGGCGCGTACCGAAATAGCCTGTTGTTTCGCAATCGTTATAATATCCTGAATGCGCGCTAGACTTTCACTAATAGTGCAATGGATATTTTTTTGCAAAAAGGTTTCAGAGACGGCAGTTAAGACAGCAATATGTTTGCAGCCAGCAGCAATAGCGTTTTGCAGGCCTTGAACATTTGGAATAACAGCGGAATAGTGTGTATTTTCTGTGTTGGGAAAATGCGTCATGATTGCGTCATGATCTGCAAGGGCAGGGATTTTTTTGGGATTGACAAAACTGGTGGCTTCAATAATGGGGAAGTGCGCTTCAGTTAATAAGTTAATAAATTTTATTTTGTCTTCTGTGGAAATAAAAGTAGATTCATTTTGTAGGCCATCACGCGGAGAAACTTCGGTGATGATTACTTTTTTGGGGAGGGGCATTTGTTACTTCCTGTATTCAATAGGCAGTCGTCTGTTATATGTTATCCTTGAGACACGATTTATCGCGTCTCAAGAATTGTGCCGCATTAATCAAATCATTTTCGCATATTGATTCGCATCATGCATAATTTTTTTGATATCAAGCGCTGTAAATTCACCTTTATTCAACAGCTGCTTTCCGGCAATAAATACATCGCTGACTTGCAGAGAGTTGACTGCATAAGCCAAATGCGAAATGGGATTAAAAACAGGTTGTGTGCAGAGATGGTTAAAATCAATCGCAATAATATCAGCCATTTTTCCTTTTTCAATGGAACCTATTTGATCGGCTAACCCCATCGCTTTTGCACCATTAATGGTTGCCATTTCAAGGGCGCTCATTGCATCACAAACAGTGGGGTCGGATGCTACGGCTTTTGCAATGAGTGCTGCAGTGCGTAATTCACTAAACATATCGAGATCATTATTGCTGGCAGCGCCATCGGTTCCTAAGCACACATTCACACCCGCTTTCATCAATTTTGCAATGGGTGCAAAACCACCGCCCAATTTTAAATTCGATTCTGGATTATGTGAGACATTGATTTTTTTCTCAGCGCACAACGCAATTTCTTCATCCGTTAACTGCACCATATGCACAGCAATTAATTTGTCATCGAGCAATCCTAGTTTTTTAAAACGCTCCATTGGGCGCATGTTGTATTGCTTTAAATCAATATCAATTTCTGCTTGTGTTTCATGTAAATGAATATGAAAACGCAAATTGTGTTTGTCCGCGAAAGTTTTTGTTTTTAAGAGGTGATCATCGGATGTAATGTAAGGTGAGTGCGGTGCCATCGCATACGTAATTAAATCGCTCTCTGGACGATTTTCAAATTCAATAGCGGCTTTTTCTAGGCATTCTTCAGCATCCTTTGCCCAGCCAGTGGGTGCATTGCCGACCCATAATCCAACACAAGCGCGCATGCCAGCATCAATTGCCGCACGTGCTGTTACATTGGGATAGAAATAATGATCGTTAAAGAGGGTTGTCCCACCACGTAGCATTTCCGCAATGGCTAGTGATGAACCGGCATAAACGCTTTCTTCAGATAATAACTTTCCTTCGGCTGGCCAAATATGGTTATTTAACCAATCCATTAATGCTAAATCATCCGCCAATCCGCGTAATAAATTCATGGGGGTGTGAGCATGCGTGTTGATTAAGCCTGGCATCACAACGTGAGAACTACGGTCCAACGTATTTTGTGCTGTGTAATTTTGTTTGGCTAAATCCGTCGGTAAAATATCAAGAATTTTGCCAGCTTGAATGGCAATAGAATGCTGTTCAAGAATTTGGTTGCGCGGTACAACGGGTACAATCCAGCGTGCGTGGATGAGTGTGTCGATGGTTTTCATGCTTGTTTCCTTAAAATAATGAAACCGCATTATACCTGGAAAGTAAAAAAACGCATGTGGAAGGGTGTGTGATCCATTGGTGTGGTTTGGTGCGAGCCGCGAGTGTAGCGAGCGAAATCTTGCATTGGAGCAAGTTCTTGTTTTCTGCAAAACACTCGCTAACGCTCATGCTCGCACCAAGCGATGAGAGCGTTTCTTTGGTATGGTGCGCCCGGAGAGATTCGAACTCCCGACCTTCTAGTTCGTAGCCAGACACTCTATCCAACTGAGCTACGGGCGCAATTTTTTACGGAGAGAGAGGGATTCGAACCCTCGATAAGGCTTTTGGCCCTATACTCCCTTAGCAGGGGAGCGCCTTCGACCAGCTCGGCCATCTCTCCAAGTAACCTTTTAATTTTATCGGGGAGGTGATACATCCCAGAACCAATTAGGCGTGCATCATAACAAGATTTTTTTAGGGTTACAAATGAAAATCATCACCTAAATACACTTTTTTTACTTGTTCATTTAATAAGATCTCGTGTGGCTCGCCTTCAGCAATAATATTGCCTTCGCTCACAATATAGGCACGCTCACAAATGGTTAGTGTTTCTCGTACATTGTGGTCGGTAATGAGTACGCCAATACCACGTTTCGCTAAATGCAAAATAATTTTTTTAATATCAATGACAGAGATAGGGTCAATGCCTGCAAAGGGTTCATCAAGCAGAATAAACTTTGGGTCCATTGCCAGTGCACGTGCAATTTCAACGCGGCGGGTTTCGCCGCCGGATAGACTCATCGCAGGAAAACTGGCCAAGTGCGCAACATTAAATTCATTGAGAAGGGAATCTAGCTTTTCTTCCCTTTGCGTTTTATCGAGATCATTACGTAACTCTAGAATTGCCATTACATTTTCAGCAACGGTTAATTTTCGAAAAATGGATTTTTCCTGTGGTAAATAACCAATTCCCATGCGGGCACGTTTATGAATGGGGAGATGGGTTATTGTTTTATCTCCAATTTTAATGACACCATGATCGGGCATGACCAAACCGACGATCATGTAAAAGCTTGTGGTTTTCCCAGCGCCATTTGGCCCTAATAGCCCAATAATTTGCCCGCTCTGGATGGAGAGCGATACATCTTTGACTGCTTTGCGTGCTTTATATTGCTTGCTTAGATGCTGTGCTGATAGTGTCGTCATCTCATATCCTATTTCTTATGCTTAGGCTGTTTTTGAAGGTCGATCGTTGCATGTGATTGTGACAGTAATTGATATTCACCCGTTTTTAAATCTGCTTTGAGGCCTACGCCATGAAGGATTGTACCTGGGCGTATGATCGTGACAGGTTTGTCTGTGCTGGCTTTTGACGTTTTTAAAAAGGCGATTAATTTAGATGTTTTGATGAGCAGATCAGGATGTCCAGGCACAGATAATTGATGCACAATGACGTGTCCCGTGAGAACTGCCTGATCTTGTGCTTTATTAAGTACTGCTTTGTCTGAGCGAATGTGCCACGGTAGATTATTCTCTGTGCCTATTGTATGGAGATGGGGATTTTTAAAAATAGTTTCACCGCTGTTTGTGTAGTGTGTTGCGAGTTCTGCTTTTAAAATAGATTTTACGTGACCTGCTTCATCGTAGTCTGTTACCTCGAGATCTGTGGCGTAATGATCAAAACTATTTTTGTTGTCAGTCAATAAATGGAGTGAGTGACTATGGAGAAGAAAAAAACCTGCTGCAAAAAACAAAGCAAAGGCGAGAATATAGGTGATAATCGATAGATGCTTCATGCTGTTTTTGCCATGATTATGAGATCACAAATTTCACGAACAGCTCCGTTACCCCCTTTTTTTTGAGTACAAAAATGCGCTGTTTTTTTTGCAATCTCGGTGCCATTTTTAACGCAAATAGAAACACCTACTTTTTGCATAAGCGGGACATCAGGTAAATCATCTCCTATAAAAGCAATATTTTCTGCTGAAATACTGAGTTTTTTCAAGAGGGATTCAAAAACGGTGATCTTTTCTTTTTGCCCTAAGAAAACATGTTCAATACCAAGAAATGCCAAGCGATGCGCGACTGCTTTTGTGTCGCGTCCTGAGATAACGGCAATGTCTACATTGATTTTTTGTAAGGCTTTAATGCCAAAGCCGTCGTGCACATGAAAGCTAATTAACTCTTCGCCTTGTGCATTTAACGTAATTTTCCCATCCGTCAAAACGCCATCGACATCGAGAATTAATAGTTTTGTTTTTGAAAGCTTGTTATTCAATTCATTTGTTATCATGTTCTTTCTTTGTGTGTTAGGCAGCTGTTTAGCCACCAAAAAATGAGTGGGTTCAATGAGGGCTGAACCCTTGTCTTTAGCAAATACCTGCTCGTAATAAATCATGCATATGCACAACGCCAATGGGTTTCTCATCTTCAATAACGACAAGCGATGTAATTTTATGTTGTTCCATGATTTGCAGGGCTTCTGCAGCGAGCATGTCCTTTGTGATCACAAGGTTGTTTTTCGTCATGACAGTGTGAATGGGCGTGTTATGAATATCTTGGTTGCGATCAATAGCTCGACGCAAGTCACCATCGGTAAAAATGCCGCACAAGTGGCCATTATCGTCAATGATGGTTGTCATGCCCAGGCTTTTTTGTGTGATTTCCATTAGCGCTTCTGAGAGGAGGCAGTCTTTATGTACCTGTGGCAGTGCATCATGGGTATGCATTAAATTATCGATATTGAGCAAGAGTCGTCGTCCGAGTGCGCCACCAGGATGAAAGCGCGCAAAGTCCTTTTCCTTAAAGCCGCGTGCTTCAAGGAGCGTAATGGCAATGGCGTCTCCCATGACGAGTGTTGCGGTGGTGCTTGAAGTCGGGGCAAGTCCCAGTGGGCAGGCCTCTTTGTCGATGCTAATGTCTAGATGAATGGTTGCGTGGTGTGAAAGGGTTGAGTTTGGATTGCCTGTCATGGCAATGATTGGGATATCAAGCATCTTAATGATAGGCAGTAGTGTGACTATTTCTGCCGTTTCACCCGAATTTGAGATTGCAATAACAATATCGCCATGCGATAGCATGCCAAGATCCCCGTGGCTAGCTTCAGCTGGATGGACGAAATAGCTTGCAGTACCCGTGCTGGCAAGGGTTGATGCGATTTTTCGTGCAATATGGCCTGATTTCCCCATACCAGTAAGAATGACGCGGCCACGGCAGGAAAGTAATAATCGACAAGCATCGGCATAGGTTTCATTTATACGCGCAGACAGGCTGTTAATTACCTTGGCTTCGATGTCGATTACTCTTCTACCGAGGCGGCAAAGTTCATCGGTTAAAATGGGTGTGTTTTTGGATATATTTTGCATGTTTTCACCAGTTATTTCGGGTATTATATAGGGATTGTTATTATTTCCTAGTGTTATCAGTCGGTTTGTACCTTTTTGGGAGAGTGAATTTGAGCTCTGATGCCATCGTCGCCATTAGCGAGATGTCTTTTTATCGGGACACGCGTGCCATATTTGACACTATCTCTTTGCGAATTCCTCGTGGAAAAATAACAGCGATTATGGGACCTTCCGGCACAGGTAAGACTACGCTATTGAGATTAATTGGTGCACAATTGCGCCCACAATCTGGGTCGATTTTAGTTGATGGTGAAAATTTATTGGCAATGTCTGAAAAGGCATTGTATCAAGCACGTCGTAAAATGGGTGTTTTATTTCAAGAAGGCGGCTTGTTTACTGATCTGAATGTGTTTGAAAATGTTGCTTTTCCGCTGCGTGAACATACAAAACTGCCGGAAGATATGCTTCGTGATTTGGTATTGATGCATTTGGAAGCGGTGGGTTTGCGTGGTGCTGCAAAGCTTCACATTGATCAATTATCTGGCGGGATGGCAAGACGCGTTGCCCTTGCGCGCGCGGTCATTTTAGGTCCAGAGATCATGATGTATGATGAACCATTTGCGGGGCAGGATCCCATTGGACGTGGTGTATTGCTTCGCTTAATTAAAGAGTTAAATAATGCGCTGAATTTGACATCCATTGTTGTCTCGCACGACGTGCAAGAAACGGCGTTAATTGCGGATCATGTCGTGATCATTTTTCAAGGTACTATTCTTGCGGAAGGCAGTGCGGATGAAGTGATTAATAATCCATCGCCCGCAGTTCAGCAGTTTGTGCGTGGATTGGCAGATGGTCCCGTGTCATTTCATTTTCCATCAAGAAGTTACCAAGAGGAATTATTGAAGTGATAGAACAGGTCATACAGTTAGGCCGTGTTGGCGTATTGTTCTGCGCGCGCATTGGGCGTTCTGGCTTATTTTTGTGGAACACGTTAAGACAACGGCCAAAATGGGCACAAGCTTGGCCTTTATTGTCAACGCAGCTGTACCGTGTTGGTATTTTGTCGCTACCGATTATTTTATTGTCAGCGTTATTTATTGGGATGGTCGTCGCTCTGCAAGGGTATCATACACTGCAAAAATTTGGTGCGGCACAAGAGTTGGGTCAGCTCTTAGCGCTCAGCATTGTGCGTGAATTGGGGCCGGTTGTGACGGCGCTTTTATTCGCGGGTCGAGCAGGTTCTGCATTAACGGCGGAATTAGGTTTGATGCGTGCAACATCACAATTTAGCAGCTTGGAAATGATGGCAATCAATCCCTTGTGGCGCATTATTGCGCCGCGTTTGTGGGCCGGGTTTATTGCATTGCCGCTATTGACGATTTTATTTAATGTGCTTGCTATTTTTGGGGGGCGACTCGTAGGGGTGGATTGGCTAGGGGTTGATGATGGTTCCTTTTGGGGTAACATGCAGGCAGCCGTGAACTTTCATGAAGATATTTTAAATGGCATTATAAAAAGCATGGTGTTTGGTTTCGTTATTACGTGGGTTGCTGTTTATCAGGGGTATTATTCTGAGCCGAACGCACGTGGCATTAGTGTTGCGACAACAAAAACGGTAGTCTATGCGTCACTTTTGATATTGGCGCTGGATTTTGTATTAACGGCGGTCATGATGGGAGGATGGTAATGCGTTCCCACTGGTTAGAATTTTATGTTGGTGTTTTTATTATCGTGGCCTTGAGCGGCTTGCTTTTTCTCGCGTTCAAAGTGAGTGGATTGACGACGATGAGTAACGGCCATTATTACGTTATTCGTGCAGATTTCGACAATATTGGTGACTTAAAGGTGCGTGCGCCTGTAACGGTCTCTGGCGTTAAAGTAGGTCGAGTGACTGGAATCCAGCTGGATCCACAAACGTATCGCGCGCAGGTTATCATGCAAATTGACGATGGTTATAAGGATTTGCCCGCTGATACGTCGGCAAGTATTTTTACCCAAGGTTTGTTAGGTTCAAACTATATTAGTTTGTCACCAGGCTTTGAGCAGCAAATGCTTCAGGCGAATGGCCGCATTGAAACGACACATTCAGCATTAATTTTGGAAAACTTAATTGGTCAGTTGATGTTTAGTATGACCAACAAAGATAAAGATAAAAACAAAAAATAAATTGCTTGTGTCGCCTATAATTGAGAGCCGTGATGTAAATTGAGGACTTCGTCCTTAATTTTTATAGAATAAACAACAGGACCCAACCCATGAAAAAATATGTCGCTTTTTTATGCTTTTTGATGCTATTCCCGCTCTATTGTTTTGCTGCAGTGATCTCTCCCGTTGCGCAAATGCAGCGTGAAGCAAATCAGATGATTGTGCAATTAGAAGCGAATAAAGCGCGTCTCGGCAATATTAATGTCATTCGAAAAATCGTGAATAATATTTTATTGCCGCATGTTAATTTGGATCGCATGTCCGCTTCCGTAGTAGGCCAGCCTTGGAGAACGGCAACACCCGCGCAGCGCGCGCAGTTTGAAAAAGAATTTTCATTCTTGGTGACGACGACATATGCGGCGGCTTTGTCTTCTTATGATGGTGATAAGGTGATGTTTCACCCTTTGCGTGAAAGTTTTGCGAGTCGCCAAACGATGCGCATTAATAGTGTTATTGTGCGTAAAACAGGACAACGTATTCCAGTGACCTATGATGTTGAGCGTGTAGGTGATGCCTGGAAAGTTTATGATTTTAGTATTGAAAATGTGAGCATGGTGCAAAGTTATCGTTCACAATTTGCGAGCACATTGGCGTCAGGTGGTATGCCAGCACTGCTTAGTCGTTTGGCTTCACACAATCGATCTACAAAATAAAAGACGGTGACCATGCAAAACCCCGCAAGATTAATTTCAAATGAGACAGGCTTCACACTAGAAGGTCCTGTGTCATTTGCGTCAGTTGTTGCACTGCGCGCCTTAGGCGAGCAGTTGATTGAGAAAGTGAGTTGTGCGGAGTGTGTCATTGATTTAAGTGGGTTGCAAAATCAAGATGCGTCAATGTTTTCCTTGTTGTTGTGTTGGATACGATTAGCTGAAAAAAAAGGCTTAAAAATAAAATTTATTTCTGCATCACCAACATTTTTACGTATGCAGCACTTATTTGGGTTGGAAAAGGTATGGACAAATTATTAATAACAGGTGGTGCATCGCTTCACGGCACTATTCGTATTTCAGGCGCAAAAAACGCAGTTTTACCTATTTTGGCGGCAACTTTGTTGTCTGATCAACCTATTGCTATTAACAACGTGCCTGATTTACAAGACGTCATGACAATGGGAGCACTTTTACGGTGCATGGGTGTTGATGTTTCACCCATTGAAAATGGACGATTGTTGATTAATGCAGCTTTGGTGTCGAGTCAAAGAGCACCTTATGAATTGGTAAAAAAAATGCGTGCCTCGATTGTTGTTTTGGGTCCTTTGTTGGCGCGTTTTGGGCGAGCAGAAGTATCATTGCCCGGTGGTTGTGCGATTGGTTCTCGTCCTGTTGAAGTGCATATCGATGGTTTAATTAAAATGGGTGCTGATATTACAGTATCTGATGGGTATATTCATGCGTCTGTAAAAGGTCGTTTAAAAGGTGCAATACTTGATTTGCCGAAGGTTACGGTAACGGGCACTGAAAATCTATTGATGGCAGCGGTTTTGGCGGAAGGTACGACGGTTATTCGTAATGCAGCACAAGAGCCGGAAGTCACCGATCTTGCTAATTTTTTAAATCATTTGGGTGCAAAAATTTCAGGTGCGGGTACGGATACTATTACGATTGAAGGTGTCGCTCATTTGTCAGGAGGTGAGTATCGTGTATTGCCGGATCGTATTGAGGCCGGCACCTATTTGGTTGCGGCGGCGATGACGCGTGGTTGTGTGACACTTGAAGATGTCGTGCCAGATAATTTAACGATTGTTTTAGATAAATTGCGTGAATCGGGAGCCCATATAACGATTAAGGGCAATTCGATTACCTTGGATATGCAAGGTCGCCGTCCTCGGGCGGTTGCGATTGAAACGGCGCCTTACCCTTATATGCCAACGGATATGCAAGCCCAGTTTTTGGCTTTGAATACTGTTGCGGAAGGTGAGTCGACGGTGACAGAAAATATTTTTGAAAATCGTTTTATGCATGTGCCAGAGTTGCAGCGCATGGGGGCGAATATTCGTCTTGAGGGTAATACTGTCTTTTGTGTGGGCAGAGCGGAATTAGCGGGTGCGCCGGTGATGGCAACGGATTTGCGCGCCTCTGCGGGCTTGGTATTGGCTGCATTGGTTGCAGAAGGTCAGACGGTGATTGATCGCATTTATCATATTGATCGTGGTTATGAGTGCATTGAAGAGAAGCTGTTAACATTGGGTGCAAATGTGCGCCGACTCTCAGAAACTTTGGTGATTGCATAACAATTAAAAAATCTGGCATTGAGAAAGCATCGCTGAGTGATAGATTGAAAAAAAACCACTTTCCCTATTGACCAAAGCGATAGGGATCAGTAACATACACGCAGTTTCAAATCCACGTTATACCTAAGTTTTCCCCGGTAGCTCAGTGGTAGAGCAGGTGACTGTTAATCACTTGGTCGATGGTTCGAGTCCGTCCCGGGGAGCCAAATTTTTCTCGTTTTTTCAATCAGTTGCATAATACTTTATACTACTCTTTACGATCATTTTTTTATGCGTGTAGTGAATTTGTCACACAAAAATCACCTGGACAACAGCCCGCTTCTTTCAAGGCTAATAAAAATAACATCCTTTCATCAAGTTACATTGATTTTATTTTCCCTCTCGCGTTAATGACACCAAAATTGGTGGAAATTTATAACGTAATAATCACCAGGTCTACTGGGCTTAAATGCATGAATTTTTACTAAAAATATTTGTATACTTTTAACCTAAATCTTATAATATTAGTTATGCACACCACAAGCCCCCAAAAACTATCTCGTCATTTAAAAGCAGGACACATCTATCGTCGTGAAGATTTTTTGAAGTATTCCAAAGCCGTTGATCGAGATTTACAGACCTTACTGCAACAAGGCGTTTTAGAAAAGGTTGCGCCTGGATTATACCACGCACCCAAAATGTCGCGCTTTGGCTCACTGCCTCCTGAAGAAAGCGCACTGGTAAAAGCTTTTTTACGAGACAATCATTTTCTTTTGTTATCTTGGAATGCCTATAACTCATTAGGGCTGGGGTTAACACAAGTTTACAATCGCATGGTTGTTTATAATCGAAAGCGTCATGGCGTTTTTCGATTAGCCAACCAAGAATATGATTTTCGCAGACCTGCTTATGGCTTTCCAAAAAAAATAACGCCCGCGCTTTTGCTAGTAGATTTGCTAAATAACGCCAATGAACTAACCGATGAAGACACAAGCACACTCAAAGCAAAAATAAAAAATACATTATCGTCAGCATTATTAAAAAAAGCTCAACGCTGTTCCGAGAAATACGGGAAAGTGGGCACTAAAAAATTTTTGAATGAGATCAACAATGACTAGATTTTTACATGATCTACCCGATGCGAAGCAATTATTTGAAGTGGTTGCGAAAGAAAAGGAGATTTTACCCATTATTGTCGAAAAAGATTATTGGCTAATGCATTGCTTATGGGGATTACAACAACAAAATTTTAAATTTGAATTGAAAGGCGGCACTTCATTATCAAAGGGTTTTAATATTATTGAGCGATTCAGCGAAGATATTGATATACAAATTTATCCTGATCCTCAGTTGGACATTAAGATAGGAAGAAATCATGACAGACCTACTCACATTCAACAGCGATCAGATTTTTTTAATTACATTACAAAAAAATTAAATATTTCAAATATGAAGTTTTATCGCGATCACAACTTTGATGATGTGCAAAAAATGCGAAGTGCTGGTATTCGCGGAGAATATGATTCATTTTTTTCAAATGTTCCGTCATTAAAATCTGGCGTTATTTTAGAGCTTGGCTTTGATCAAACAACACCCAACATGCCATGCGATATTAGCTCATGGGCGTTTGATAAAATAATGACGCTTGATATACAAATAATTGATAATCGAGCAAAAAAAGTAAACTGTTATAATCCAGAATATACATTTGTTGAAAAATTACAAACTATCTCAACAAAATTCAGGATTCAACAAAAAAACCATACGATGCCTATTAATTTTTTGCGACATTACTACGACATTTATCAACTACTCAATCAAAAACGTATTTTAGATTTTATTGGTACCAATGAATATCTTGATCATAAGAAAAAACGCTTTCGTACTGCGGATGAAATGGAAATAAAAAATAACGAGGCATTTTTGTTGTTGGATGAGAATACACGAAAATTGTATGCAACGGAATTTGAAAAAAAATCTGCAATTTATTTTGGGGAACAGCCGAAATTTTTAGATATTCTGGAGAGAATTAAAAAATATATTCATAAACTGTAGTATTTATTAAAACAAATAAAATTGTACAAGATAACTGAAAAACAGAATTAAAAATAAAAGGCTCTATCAATGCAACGCTTAATCATTTCTATTGGCATATTGCTGATCCTTATTGGTCTCACATGGCCTTGGATTAAAAAACTAAATCTCGGAAATTTGCCAGGTGATATTGTGATTAAAAAACAAGATTTTTCTTTTTACTTTCCGATAATGACCTGCATTATCATCAGCGTCGTGTTGAGCTTATTGTTTTGGTTTTTTAGAAAATGAAAACAGAATTTATTTTGACAGTGTATTTACAACCGGACGCTAAAAAGTCAGAAATAGTTGGACTTCATGATGGGAACATCAAGATCAAAGTGAAGTCACCGCCAGTTGATGGGAAAGCCAATGCGGCATTAATTAATTTTATATCTGAATTTTTTGATGCGCCTAAATCATCGATCACAATAATATCAGGCGATAAAAGCAGGTTGAAAAAAGTAGCTATTGCAAATTTATCTGACACGCAACAGCAGAAAATAATACATTATATGAAATAACAGGGTGAAAATTTAGAATTTAGACCTGCATTTATTTTAAAGAGAAATGAATTATGACGGAACACACGCTAGGAAATGACAATCAGAACAGGGCAATTATCCAATGGGGACGTGAATACCTATCAACTCACGGGTATACGCTAACGGATAAACAACCGAAAGAAATACAAAATACACCTTGGTCATATGTCGTTAGATTTAAATCTACCGCTGGTTACATTTATTTGAAGCATACCCCGAAATTGCTTGCACTGGAGGCACACATTACTCAGATTTTGCATGATCAATTTCATGCCCCTGTTCCAAAAGTCATCGCAAGCAACGTGAATTTAGATTGTTTTTTGATGAAAGATGCCGGCAGCCCATTACGAACACTATTGAAAAAACATTTTGATGCAACATTACTTTGTAAAGCCATTGATCATTTTACATCTCTACAATTAACCGTTGCTAATGAGGTTAATATTTTCCTTGATATTGGCGTTCCTGATTGGCGCTTAGATAAATTACCCGATTTATACATGCAATTACTTTCGCAAAAAGACGTATTAATAACAGATGGGTTATCAGAAAAAGAAATCGGTGAATTAAAGGCACTGCAATCAACAGTTTCCAGTTTATGCAAAAAATTATCTGACTACTCCATCAAACAAAGCATCGTTCAGTGTGATTTTCATGACAACAACATTCTGATAGATGATAAAACACAAGCGATCACCTTCATTGATTTAGGAGAAATCGTGATCTCGCATCCGTTTTTTTCATTGGTAGGTTGTTTGCGACAAATGAAAAAACACTATGGACTAACGGAGCAAGATGATGCCTATATTCAGCTGATGGATACCTGTCTTAAAAATTATATGACGTTTGAATTTAAAGAGCGTTTGTTAGAAGCTTTTTCACTTGCGCATATATTATGGATTATTTATGAGGCACTCGCTCAATATAGGCTCAGGCTCGCATGCGATGAAGCGCGTTTTCTATCATTTCAAAAGCATGGAAGGCTCAGCGGGGCATTGAAAGAATTCATGACAACCATCACTGACACAAAGGGCTAATTTAAATTCGCGTTTTTTAACGGGAAATTAATTTTTTATAACCATGAGCACGCAAGACCCCTTCAATAAAATCACTTTTTTATCCGTATACGCTTCTCGATCAGATTGAAATGATTGTGATAACTGCAGTTTAAGCGCTTCATACGTTAATCTGATTTTTTCATCACCTCTCAAAATATCCCTGAATAAAATGCGATGCTCAATTGTATGATTAGATTCCTCTACAATATGAATATGATGCGTTCGCTTTGCGCCAAATGGTGGCATTCCTTTAAAAAAACGTAAATGTGATTTGTCTGGATTTTCATCCCAAAATATATATCCCATTGTCTCTAACGGTTTAATCCATTGATCTGCTTCAAAAATAGATTTCACGACAATAAAAATATCAATAATGGGTTTGCTAGATAAATTGGGTGCCGCTGTACTTCCAATGTGCTCTATTAATGTATAAGGTAATTGAGCAACTTCTTTAATTGTTTTAATTTCAGCTGCTGCTAATTTTTCCCATGCCGGATTATAATGAACAATTCAAGCAGCGACACCCCGCATTTGATTTGAGTGCCATCGGCGGTTATGAAGAAGTCATGGATCAATTAACAGATATCGTGTCTTATTTGCAAGATCTAACATCGTTGACCAACGTACATTAAAATTATGTTGCCTTTATTGAATCTTGCTGGGATCCCATTGCTGCAAATTGTGCTGCAACAATATTCCAACAGTATCCAGCTACACCATTACGCAGCAGCGACGCTTAAGGCGTCGCGGGGCGCATGCTCGCGCTGGCCGTGTAATAAGTTCTGAAAGCTTGCTGTTTTTCCCGACAAAAATTTCTAAAACGGCGACCCTGCCACGCCTCGGTCTCACTCTCACCCTCACTGTTCGGCCTCCCAAATATAGTCATAAAAGAATCAACCCCCAAATGAGCCGAAATAAAAGAACGAATATCAACCGGGGGATTAGAATCACGACAGTCAAATGAGCGAAACGCAATCTCGGGTGCGCCATTACCACCACTAAGATGCAAGATGCCCCACGCGTAATGCTGCAGCCAACGAGCGGAAGATAATGCATGCGCATGGCCTAGTGCTTTTTCTGAAAATAAACAATCTTCTGCGTAGTTGCTTGGTAAGTTCTCATCAGTTTCATATTCATACAAGCGATGCAAAATAAAAGGATTATGCATGGGGTTATTTTTGACATAACTGTTAAGCTTTTGCTGAAAATCCGCAATGGTGGCATTCGTGATCGTAAATCGATTATTGACAGCATCAAACGCAAATGCTTCATTACATAATTCTTCTGCGGCTGCTTTTTGCGTGATCAGCATTGCATTGTAGTACGCCAATGCGGGTGCATTCAGAGCATCTAATTCAGTTTGTTTTGCAGGTGGCAGCGCATTTCTAAATACTTCTTTTGATTGACGCTCAAATTCTTCTGGATCCATTACAGTTTTTAAATAGGCAACCACGCCTTCATCATCACTGTATAATGCCATTTGTAATGGCGTACCAGTGCGTTGGATATCAAGATGCTTCAGATGTTCGATAGCCGCTGTGCCTGATGTTGACAATAAAATGGGCAATTGTTTTGGACTGGTTTTTTCTACAATGTCTTTTATCGTTTGTAAATCTTCAACGGCATTCAATGCTGCTACTAACAATGGTTTTACCAACTCTTTTGCCGCACCTTTTGGCGAAACAAGTAACCATCTGTGAAAAAACTTACCTTGCATTTCTGCTTCCGCATCAGATTTTATTATTTCTATTTTGTGAGGACGCATAAAGAGGTCAATTTTAGATTTTAATGCTGTGTCCGGTATTAATTGCTGCTCGGTGAACGGTAATCGCGTATTTGGACTTGTGCCCACGTCATTATTAATTAATCTGACAAGCGACCTTCTGTCGTATCTGGGAACTTCTTTAAAATTGCCACAATCAAGAATAGCTTTTTCTTCTGGGGACGCAGAAAGCCAGGCTACGGCAGCCTTATTGAGTGTGGTTGGATCAATCACTGGGTCGTCCATCACTTCACAAGTAATTGTGCAGTCAAAGCCATCGTCTGGCGCAGTGACATTCAGTTTTTCCAACACAGCAGCATTAGTCATACGAGTCATCTTAAGTGATCTCTTGATAGTGTGATTTAAAAGTAATTGTACAGATTGGTTATTAAAACTTCCTTAAGGTGGGCTCAGTTCGTTTTTATTATAATACCCATTATAAAAAAGCGGATTAAAAGTGAGGGCCTCTTGGCAGTTTTTTCTGAGAATCTGCTTCTTTCATGATATCGCTCAATTCATCAGATGATTTGGGCTGTTTGAGTGGTGCTTTGGAAAAAAGACTGGATGCAGATGTAGATAGATCAAGAAAATTCTGATGTTCTGAAGAGTCCTGGCTTGTTGTTTTGTTCTGGTGTTTAGCAATCAGAGCCTCTTCTACGGCGCTAAGAGAAGGACGTTCTGCGGGCGATAGGTGACTGTCACACATACTGCTTGCAACGGCTCTTAACTGTGCAATTTTTTCTTGTGTTTGATAGGCTAAGACGCTATTGCTTTTTGGAAAGGCAGTTTCTAATAAGACAGCAAAAGTTTTCCCAAGCGAATAAACCTCGCCTTTAACAGAGTAACGTAGATCTCCTTTAGTGTGAGGAGTCGGAGCCTCAGGAGAAAGATACAGGGGGGTTCCATGTCCTGAAACCGAACTGGTCGATAAGCTCATGCCATCTTGATCTGGGTCAAGAGGAACCCGGCTGTCGATATCACAAAAAGTCACGATTAAAGAAGGTCGATTTTGACCTTTTTTAGATTTAATGGATACTAGGATATTGTCGGGTTTAACATCGGTATGAACATATTTTATGTTGGTTTTCGAAAATCTGCCTGTATGTATGTCTTGTAATGCCTTTGTGCTTTTCAGAAATATTTTTTGCAAGTCTTCTGCCAGAGCTGCTTCTAGTGCAGATATTTTTTTTTCTAAAGAAGATATATTTGATAAAGGCTTTTCTGTTATCAGTTGCTCTTTGAGTGCAAAAATTTCTTTTGCTTTTTTAGTGGTATAGGACAGAATAGTTTCTTCTGAGTATGCTATCAGTTGAAAGTTTTTTTCTGGACAGGCAAAACCTCGGATGTTTGTTTTTAATAGAATGTCAGCAGAGAACGGTATGTTATCCGTGTTTTCTGAAGGATCATTAGATAGAAAACCAAAAGAATATTCCTCTGTTTTTAAAGGATTTGCTTTCTTTTTGCCTGTAGCAATGATAGGAATTAGATCTACTAATGGAATGGTGTCACTTTTTCCTGCTAAGTTACCACTCTCATCAAGTGCTTTTCTTTTAAGTAGTTTTAACGCAGCAAGTTTTCCTGTTTCGACATCAACAACACGCTTCACATTTGATGTTTGACCTGAGCCGATAATATCTGTGCGTTTTAATGCAGCATAAATTTTCCCATCAAACTTAAAATAAGTATGTTTGAGTTCAAAAAATTCTTTTGTCACTGTATTCGTGTAGCGTAAATAAGTGTCCTTTAAATGATGAGGCAGTTGAGAGCCATCTTCAGCGTTCTTCAGCATCTTTTTTGCAAAGGTAATCTCACGAGAATGCATTCTTAAAAGCTGTGTGGTTTCTACAATCTGCCCCCGTGTTTTTCCGCCTAAATGACTTCTTTTTTCTGGAAAAGATTGAAATCCTGTTGCTTCTGTCACTTCAAATACTGTTGGCGTAGTTGACATAAAGCCCTCTTGAGAATAATTGAGATCGCTTTAATTATAGTGCACGATTGTAAAATAAGCCCATCAGAAAAATAGCCAGGTTTTTCTAAAAAGTGGCGTCTAGTTTCTGGGGAAGGATCATCGCAATAAAATTGGCCTACTCTGTCATAAATATCGAAAGCCGTTCAACCGCTTTTTCCAGTGTTTTCATATCCGTTGCATAAGATAATCGAATAAATCCAGGCATACCAAACTCTGTTCCTGGAACAACAGCAAGGTGTGCTTTTTCTAAAATGAGTTCCGAGAGCGCAACATCATCTTTTGCGTCATAGCGTGCAATGGCTTTGTCAACATTTGGAAATACATAAAAGGCACCATCTGCTGGTGGACAAATAACGCCGGGGATCGATGCAAGTGCTGCTTGAAAATAATCATGACGTTCTTTAAATATTTTTTTCAAACTGTGAATAAATGTTTTATCGCCTTTTAATGCGGCAACGGCAGCGTATTGTGAAATGGAGGAGGGGTTAGAGGTGCTGTGTGATTGCACCTTTGCCATCGCTTTAATGATTGTGACGGGACCCGCAGCATAACCAATACGCCAGCCTGTCATGGCATACGCTTTCGAAACGCCGTTACAGACAATGGTGCGTTCATATAATTCAGGGCATACATTGACGATATTTAAAAAGGGATCAATGCCCCATAAAATATGTTCATACATATCATCTGAAATAATCATGATTTCTGGATGTTTTAATAGTGCCTTCGCAAGTGCCTGTAACTCTTTTTCGGTATAGGCCATTCCTGTTGGATTGCTAGGACTATTTAAAATTAATAATTTTGTTTTGGGTGTGATACATCTTTCCAGTTCGTCCGCTGTTAAAATAAAACGATTTTCAACTTGTGTTTTTGCAATGACAGGGACGCCTTCAGCAAGTGCTACCATGGCAGGATAAGAAACCCAGTAGGGTGCAGGAATAATCACTTCATCGCCAGGATTAATGAGTGCTTGCATTAGGTTGTAAATCGATTGCTTAGCGCCGCACGACACTAGGATTTGATCGCGCGTATAGGACAATTGGTTTTCCATCTTGAATTTTTCAATAATGGCATCTTTTAAGGGTGCAATACCGTCAATCGCTGTGTACTTTGTATAACCTGCGTTGATCGCATCGATGGCCGCTTTTTTAATAAAATCGGGGGTGTCAAAATCGGGTTCGCCAACGCTTAAGTTAATAATATCAATCCCTTGTGATTTCAATTGCATCGCTTTTGCATTGATAGTGACGGTTGCGGAGGGCTTGACAGCATTGGCGCGGATAGAGGCTTGCATAAAAATCCTAGGGTTACTGTTTCACTCAATAATAGCAGTTTTATTGGGCATCAAAAATGCATGTTAAACATTTTTTTGTTACACTCTTGTTATGCAAAATCCCTTTAAATTACATACCCCTTTCCAGCCCAGTGGTGATCAACCACAAGCAATTGAAAAATTAACGGACGGCATTAACTCAGGCTTGATGTATCAAACTTTGCTGGGTGTTACGGGCTCGGGTAAAACCTTTACGATTGCAAATGTGATTGAACAGGTGCAGCGGCCCACCTTGATTTTAGCGCCCAATAAAACCCTTGCGGCACAATTATACGCCGAGTTACGCGGATTTTTTCCAGATAATGCCGTCGAATATTTTGTCTCCTATTACGACTATTATCAGCCAGAAGCCTATGTGCCATCGACAGATACTTTTATCGAAAAAGATGCAGCTATTAATGCACATATTGAACAAATGCGCTTATCGGCAACTAAAGCCTTATTAGAACGCAAAGATACCATTATTGTTGCGACAGTTTCTGCTATTTATGGTTTGGGTGATCCTAAATTATATTTAAGCATGGTGTTGCATGTGTCTGTTGGAGATCGTATTGATCAGCGGGATTTATTAAAACGTCTGGCAGAAATGCAATATTCACGCAATGATATTGAATTGGCGCGCTCAAATTATCGTGTGACGGGAGATATCATTGATATTTTTCCAGCGGATGAAGAAAAAGAAGCGGTGCGCATTCAATTGTTTGATGATGAAATTGAAAGTATTAGTATTATTGATCCTTTGTTAAATAAAACAATTCGTAAATTACAGCGTGTTACGATTTTCCCCAAAACACATTATGTCACGCCGCGTAGTACGATCATGAAAATGATTGATACGGTCAAATATGAATTGCGAGATCGCCTCGAATTTTTTCAGCAAGAAAATAAATTGGTAGAGCGTCAACGTTTAGAGCAACGTACTTTATTTGATATTGAAATGATGATTGAACTGGGGTATTGCTCGGGTATTGAAAATTATTCACGCTATTTGTCGGGCAGAAATGCAGGTGAGGCACCACCCACTTTATTTGATTATTTGCCTAATGATGCCTTATTGGTGATTGATGAGTCCCATGTGACAATTCCGCAATTGGGCGCAATGTATAAAGGCGATCGCGCAAGAAAAGAAAATTTGGTTAATTTTGGATTTCGCTTGCCTTCAGCCTTAGATAACCGTCCTTTGCGCTTTGATGAATTTGAAAAAATTGCACCGCAGATGATTTTTGTGTCGGCAACACCCGCGATTTATGAATTAGAACATGGTACGGATATTGTGGAGTTGGTTGTTCGTCCAACGGGATTGTTAGATCCACTTGTTGAAGTTCGTCCTGTAAAAACACAGATCGATGATTTGCTATCTGAAATTAAAATTCGCATTAAAAATAATGAGCGTGTATTGGTCACGACATTGACAAAACGCATGTCAGAAGATCTTGCTGAATATTATTCAGAACAGCGTATTAAAGTACGGTATTTGCATTCTGATATTGATACGGTAGAGCGTGTTGAAATTTTACGTGATTTACGTTTGGGTGTGATTGATGTCTTGATTGGGATTAATTTATTGCGAGAAGGTTTGGATTTGCCAGAAGTATCTTTAGTGGCAATTTTAGATGCAGATAAAGAAGGCTTCCTGCGTTCAGAAAGGTCTTTGGTGCAGACAATTGGCCGTGCTGCACGAAACCTGCATGGTAGGGCGATTTTATATGCTGATAGGATCACAAACTCAATGAAACGCGCTATGGATGAAACGGAGCGCCGCCGAGTAAAGCAAACAGAATATAATACAGCGCATGGCATCACGCCAAAAGGAATTGAAAAAGCAATTCATGCGATGATTGATGTGGACGATGAGAGTGATGAAAAATTAGCAGTGCTAAAAACGCAATTGTCCGCTGAAAAATCGTTGGAAATACTGAAACTTTCCCCGAAGCAATTTGAAAAAAAACTGGCGGGCATGGAAAAAGAAATGATTTATGCTGCGAAAAATTTAGAGTTTGAAAAAGCAGCAAAACTGCGGGATGAGATGGCTCAGATAAAGAAAAAATTTTTAGGGGCTTAGAGTCTGTTGATCTTAAAAATCGCTTGCTACGCGCGCGGCTCGCAGACATCGTGCTACGCGCGCGGCTCGCAGACATCGTGCTACGTGGGCGGCTCGCAGAGGAGGCATTTTTTTCTTGAAGATCAGGGTCGGTTGTATTGTATCCGACCCGTGATGTGTAGCGTTAAAATTAGCCGTTAGCTGCTTCTTTGCGCGCGTATTTTTGTTTGAACTTCTCAACACGACCTGATGTATCAACCAATTTTTGTTGACCTGTGAAGAAAGGGTGGCATTGGGAGCAAACTTCCAAATACAATTCTTTACGGCCTAAAGTGGAATGTGTTTTGAAAGTGTGGCCACAGCTGCACGTAACAGCAACTTCTTCATACGTTGGGTGAATATTGGCTTTCATGGGCTAGTCCTCAAATCAATGATCATTTTGGCGCAAAGAATAGCGGAGAATCAGTCTGTTGACAAGAAATTTTCCATAAATCCGTGTTATTGAGGGTTAAAACACGGTGTTGCCTGATTTTTAAAGCAGATAACAAATAATGGACGTGAATTTCGGGATGTGTCAAACAAAGCATTTGAAGACTTGGGTGCAAGCATGCGCTTAATCGAGTGTTTTTGTAGTAAATCTCGATGTACATCGGCCCCGGCAGCAACACTTGCTTACGTTCACCTCACACCCCGTCGATTTTTCACAAGTTTTATAGTAAGTGCGCAATCCATTCGCTAATGGACATTGCGAGCATGGGTTTTTCTGCTAACGACAGTTCAATTATTTTTTCAGCTTTTTCTGTTGCGTAATGCGTTTTCATCGCCATTTTAAATTTATTCAGCAATAATGGAGTGCCTTCTTTTCTACGGCGTTTGTGCCCAACTGGATAGTCAACAACGACTTCTTGTGTTGCTGTACCATCTTTAAAAATAATTTGAATAGCATTGGCAATCGATCTTTTTTCAGGATCTAAATAATCAACGCTAAATTGTTTGTCTTCAGAAACCTGCATTTTATCACGTAAAAAATCGATTTTTTCATTATTTGCAGTGTGATCTTCGTAGTGTTCTGCTGTTAATTCACCGTAAATTAAAGGGATTGCAATCATATATTCTAGACAATGATCGCGATCAGCGGGGTTATGGAGCGGGCCTTTTTTACTGATAATACGCATTGCAGGCTCTTGTGTGCGCACAATAATTTTTTCAATTTGATCTAATTTGCCTTTCACAAAAGGATGTAGTGTTAAGGCGCACTCAACCGCGGTTTGGGCGTGAAATTCCGCAGGATAGGAAATTTTAAATAAAATATTGTCCATGACGTAAGTGCCAAAAGGACGTTGTAATGAAAAAGTATTCCCCTTGAAAGAAACGTCGTAAAACCCCCATGTTTTTGCAGTCAAGACAGAGGGATAACCCATTTCGCCGAGTCGTGCCATTAATGCCAATCGAACGCCGCGTGCGGTCGCATCACCTGCTGCCCAGGATTTGCGAGAGCCCGTATTGGGTGCGTGACGATAAGTGCGAAGTGATTGTCCATCGACAAAAACATTCGATACGGCATTATTGATTTGATCTCGTGTACAACCAATCAGTTGTGCGACAACTGCTGTTGTTGCCAATTTAACTAAAATAACATGGTCTAATCCAACACGATTAAAGCTGTTATCAAGTGCCATCACGCCTTGTATTTCATGTGCTTTTATCATCGCAATAAGCACATCTTTCACGGTAAAATTTTTTCCTTCGCAGCGATTTAAATAATCACAAATACTTAAAATTCCGCCTAAGTTGTCAGAAGGATGGCCCCATTCAGCAGCGAGAAAAGTGTCGTTAAAATCAAGCCAGCGAATTAGGGCGCCATTGTTGAATGCGGCTTGTACAGGATCTAGTTCGTATGAAGTGCCAATCACGCGCGCACCGTTTTTTAAAGTGGCTCCAGGTACGATGGGCCCTAGTAATTTTGTACAAGCAGAAAATTTTAGCGCCATGAAGGCACAGGCAACACTGTCTAATAAGTCGTAATAAGCCGTGTTTATCGTAGACTCACTATTGATTGTATAATCACAGACGTAGTCGGTGATTTGTTGAATAAGGGTATCAAAGGGTTGTTTTTCATTGTTGTGAATGTCGTGCTGCATAGCGTACTCGTCTGGTAATAATTCTTTTAATAGCTGTTTATTTTGGATAGGCGCGTGGTGCAGGGCCGATGTATTCCGACAAAGGTCGAATTAATTTATTGTTTGCGCGTTGTTCTATGATGTGCGCAGACCAGCCAGCAGTGCGTGCAAAAACAAAAATTGGTGTAAATAATTCAACGGGAATGCCGCAGAAATGATAAGCGGATGCACTGTAAAAATCTAAATTCGGAAACATTTTTTTCTCGCGACGCATAATCGCTTCAATGACTTCTGACAGGGGATAAATTAAGTTGTCGCTTGCATGATCCGCTAATTTTTTTGATTCTGCTTTGATGATATCAGATCTTGGATCGCCTGTTTTATAGACCCGATGACCAAATCCCATGATTAATTTTTTTTCTGAAAGCATTTTTAACAAACCCTTTTCAGCGTCATCAACAGATTGAAATTGTAAAATTAATTTTAAAGCCTCTTCGTTGGCACCACCATGTAATGGGCCCCGCAATGTGCCAATCGCACTACAAATGCAGGAGTAAAAGTCAGACAGTGTTGCGGCAGTAACGCGTGCAGCAAAGGTGGAGGCATTGAATTCATGTTCTGCATAGAGAATGAGTGAAATATTCATTACATGTGCTTGTAATGTATTCGGTGCTTTTTCATGCAGTAAGTGTAAAAAATATTCTCCAGTAGTTTTATCGGCTAATTCCGTATTTATTTTTTTATGATGGTGGTGAAAATGAAACCAGTACATCAAAATGCCTGGAAAACAAGCGAGTAAACGATTGGCAATGTGAATTTGCGTGTGTTCTTTATTTTCAGGTTCTAGATTTCCTAGGAAAGAACAAGCAGTACGTAACACATCCATTGGATGGGTGTGCACAGGGATTTTTTCTAAGATGACTTTGAGTGTTTCTGGCAGTTTTCGCAGTGAAATCAGTGTGTTTTGATAGTCTGTGAGCTGTGCCGTGGTGGGAAGTTCGCCATAAATGAGTAAATAAGCCACAGCTTCAAAGGTTGAATGATTGCAAAGATCGTGAATTTCATACCCTCGATAATGTAAACCATTTTCCTCATGGCCTACCATTGAGATAGCTGATGTGCCTGCAATAATGCCTGCTAACCCTGTGCTTTGATTTGTCATATCAAAATCCTTGTCATCCATTAAATATGCAGGGTATTGTATCAGTATCTATCTAACTTTTAGAGAGTTTTATGCTAAAAAACAGCGTGGTCGTTAGCTTTCTTTTGGGATTCAGTTTGCAAGTTACGGCAGATAGTTATACTTGTTTTCGTTGTATAACAGCGCCAGTGCACCGGACTCAAATGCTTACGGAAGTAACAACCTGTGATTTGGATCGTGTTATTGATTTACAGTATAATGAACACTATCACTGTGAAAAGATTTCTCCTGTTCTACCATAAGCATATTGTTTCTTCATTTTTCCAGCTTATACTGTGACAAAATTTCAATATGTGGCCATTCAATGAAATATTCACTGCTTTTGACTGATTATTATCAATTAACAATGGGCTATGCATATTGGCAGCTAGGATTGCATGAGCGTGATGCTGTGTTTCACCTCTTTTTTCGTCGAAATCCGCTGCATAGTGAGTATGTGATGGCATCTGGTTTGCAATCAGTCATTGATTGTGTTCAGGACTTCCATTTTAGCGCTGATGATCTTGATTTTTTGGCGATGCAATATGTTGATGTATTTTCAAAAGACTTTTTAACCTATTTAAAAAACCTTCGTTTTACAGGGGATATTGATGCGGTATCTGAAGGGTCTTTGGTGTTTGCAAATGAACCTTTGTTGCGTATTCGTGCGCCATTGATCGTATGTCAATTACTAGAAACTGTATTGATCAATGCAATTAACTTTTCATCGGCAGTTTCAACCACGGCTTCACGCATGAGACATTGTGTAGGATCTGCACTTTTATTTGAATTTGGATTGCGACGTGCGCAAGGTCCTGATGGGGGAATGACGGCAAGTCGAGCTGCATTTATTGGTGGTTTTGATGCGACCTCCAATGTATTGGCTGGAAAACACTTTGATATTCCATTGGTTGGAACCATGTCACATGGTTGGATTATGTCGTTTGACGATGAGCTGACGGCATTTCGGGAATATGCACGTTTAATGCCACATAATATCATTTTGCTGGTTGATACCTATGAAACAGCGAAGGGTATTGAAAATGCTATTATTGTTGGTCATGAATTAAAAGCAAGTGGTGAAGCATTAAAAGGTATTCGTTTAGATTCAGGTGATTTGTTGGTGTTGTCATGTTTGGCGCGCAAAAAATTGGATCAGGCGGGTTTGACTGAAGTAAAAGTGTTTGTCAGTGGTGATTTATCGAATGAAAAAATAGCAGTGCTTAAGGCGGCTCATGCACCGATTGATGGTTTTGGTGTGGGTACTTATTTGACGACCAGTTATTCACAACCTGCATTGGACATGGTTTATAAAATTGGCGCGATTAAAAAAGATGGCGTATGGCAATATAAATTAAAATGTTCGGATAACTTTATTAAAACAAGTGATCCAGGCATTTTGCAAACAAAGCGTTTTTACCAAGATAAAAAATGGATGCGTGATGTGATTTATCATGAAGCATTCGGTGTTACAGAAAACTATTCTGCAGAGGCTGAGGATTTATTAAAGCCTATTTTTCGCCAAGGGAAGTATGTTGCACAACAAGTGTCAATACGTGATTCGCAGGCGCATGGTTTGCGGCAAGTAGCCCAATTTCACTTTTCAAAAGGATTGGCAGCTTACAGGGTTGCGCGTGATAAGCGTCTAGAGACATTGAAAGAACAGCTAGTGAAAAAAATGCGCTATGGAAAACAATAAAGCTTTGTTGTTAATTGATTTGCAAAATGACTTTTGTAGTGGTGGTAGTTTGGCTGTGCCTGATGCGGATGCTGTTATTCCGATTGCAAATAAATTGATGCCGCAATTTAAAATGGTGATAGCCTCTCAAGATTGGCACCCCCCAAATCATGACAGTTTTCTTTCATTGTGGTCGGTGCATTGTGTTCAAAATACGTGGGGCGCTGCTTTTCATCCCTCGCTGAATACAGCGCTGATTACCAAGATTATTCAAAAGGGGATGGATAAAACGATCGATAGTTACAGCGCGTTTTACGATAATGATCATCAAAAAAGCACAGGATTAACGGATTATTTGCGTAAAAACAATATAACAACATTGGTTGTGATGGGTTTAGCAACAGATTACTGTGTAAAATATTCCTGTTTAGATGCAATAAAAGACGGTTTTTCAGTACAGTTGGTTTTAAGCGGTTGTCGTGGTATTGAAAAACACGGTATTGAAAGTGCGTTGAAAGAGATGCAAGATAGGGGTGTTTTAGTGTGAGAGGGAGTGTGAATATGAGTGTCGGAGGTATGCTTAAACATAAGGTATGGCCACGCGCTTTTCAGTATTATGCATGTAATATGATAATCCTCTGGCCCTCACACTCACACTCACACTCACACTGATAGCTACTTATGAATCAAACTGCGATTGCCACTGTTACCCTTGATCATGTGCGAAATAATATTCGTCAACTACGTGCGATGATACCAGGCAAAAAAATATTAGCGATGGTTAAAAGTAATGCTTATGGGCATGGATTAGTTCCTATTGCACAGACGCTTTCAGATGTGGATGCATTAGGGGTTGCAACAATTGGTGAAGCCTTGCAATTGCGCGTTGCAGGAATAACGCAAAAAATTGTGGTAATGCGTGGTTTTATTACACAAGAAGAATTACATTTATTTCTACGCGATCCTGGTTTGGTTGCCTGTATTCATGATCATCAGCAGTTAGCTTTGCTAAAACAATCTGTTTTTTCCGAAAAAGATGTACTGACTATTTGGTTGAAAATCGATACAGGTATGCATCGATTGGGTTTTGATTATCATCAATTTTCCGATGTGTATTCGACGTTAATGCAATTACCCGTAATTAAAAAACCTTTTGTGGTGTGTTCGCATTTAGCAGATGCCGATAATATGGATGCTGTTTTTACAGAACAGCAAATTCATTGCTTTGAGAAAATCACAAAAACTATTCAAACAGAAAAAAGCATTTTAAATTCCGCGGGTATTTTAGCGTATCCAGAGGCGGCTTTTGATTGGATTCGTCCCGGTTTGATGATGTATGGTATTTCACCCTTTGCAACGAATGATCCTCGTAATAGTTTAATGAAAGATTTTCGTCCGGCAATGACTTTGAGTTCAAAATTAATTGCGATTAAAGACGTTAAAAAAGGTGAAAAAATTGGGTATTCTTGCACCTTTGTTGCACCTTCTGATATGACCATTGGTATTGTCGGCATGGGTTATGGCGATAGTTATCCCAGGCAGGCAAAAAACGGAACGCCTGTTTTAATTCGTGATCAGCGTTGTCCCATTGTTGGGCGTGTGTCGATGGATATGATAACCGTTGATATTTCTCATGTAAAAAATGCCGCAGTAGATGATACGGTTATTTTGTGGGGTGAACAGTTATTAGTGTCTGAAATTGCAGAAAATGTGAATACGGTATCGCATGAGTTGTTATGTCATTTAACGGGGCGTGTGTTGTCAGTGATTGTGCCGTGAGTTGTATTCTCGATGTGAGCATGCGTGTAAGCGAGTGTTTTGCAGGATATCTTGTCGCACCAAACGCTGCAAAAACACACTCGCTTACGCGCACATACTTACATCGAGAGATGAGGGGTTAAAAACTGCAACACAATCTGACTAAATTCTCTTGGATATTCCACATGTGGCATATGCGCGCAATTTTTGATGGTAGCCAGCGTTCCATTTTTAAGAGATTTTGCGAGATTTTCTGTTTGAGTAAGCGTTGCGATCATATCTTCTGTGCCAGCAATAACCAACGTAGGTGCTACGATCTTTTCCAATTCATTCGTAAAATCTTTTGATCTTGAAGCGTTTAATTGATGCTTAAATCCAATAGCTGACTGCGGATGCGGATTGCGTAGCGTCCACTGCGAAAAGCCACTCACATTTAAATTAATTTTTAAAAAATCCTCGCTAAATAAAAAGGGCATCACATATTCTGCAAGTAAGTCGTTGCCTATGCCCAGCGCTTGTAATTTTTCACGCATTGAAAATATCATGGAAGAGACAGCGCTTATTTTTCCACGTGAACAGGCAATGATTAACTTTTCTACACGTAAAGGGGCAAGCAAGGCAATTTGCATTGCAATCCCACCACCCATGGAATGTCCTAAAATAGCGGCTTTGCTAATATTAAGCGCATTCATCAGCGCTAAGGTGTCATTCGCCATCATTTCCATTGTGTAAGGATAATCGGGTGCAGAAGTTTGCCCAGCCCCACGATTATCAAAAATCAATACGCGAAAATGAGCAGATAATAAACGCAGTGTTGATTTCCACACTTGATGATCGGAGGTAAGACCACCAATTAAGACCAAATCTGGACCCTTGCCATGTTGTTCATAATACAGGTCAATATCATTGATTTTCAGGATCGGCATTTTGATTGGGTGCTCCGGCATCAGTGTTTTGATCAGGATCTTTATTTTTTGAAGACCTTAGATCGCTTGCGTTATTTGTGTTTATGACTGCAGGGGTTGGTGCATTGTTAGGTGGTGGAGAAGTGGGTGGATTAACAGGTTCGGTGTTTTGTGTTATGGGTACTGCAGAGTTAGAATCTGAAGGGGGTGTTGTAGGCGCAGCAGAATGACTGTTTGGTGCAGGTGCTATTTTTTGAAACCCAGCAGAGCCTGCTGTTGATGAATCTGCTTTATTATCGTTTTCGCTGGTGTCTTCCTCATCTTTTTCGGGTGAGGCGGACATGTCAACTTCTTCATTCAGATTCGAATCCATTTGTTGCTGCAGTTGCTCTGGTGTTGGTGGGTGATCCACTTGTTGTAAACGCATTTCTTGCTGTAAGTCATCTTGTAAATCTTCTTGAATTTTCGCGGCACCTTCAGGTGCGGGTAATGCAACGGTGTTTTGTTCGCTTGTTGGTGCGGGTAATGTTGCATTCGGCGTTGCTGTTTTTGGTTGTGCTTGTTGTTTCAGCTCATCCATATAAAAATCGAGAATTTGTCGACCAATTTGCACAGCAATAGGGTTGTGTTCAACAATAATGGCAAGCGCAATTTGTGGGTGATCTGTTGGTGCAAAGGCAACGAACCAGTGATTGTCTCGTTCTTTAAAAGGCGTTTCATTTTGCGGAATATGTGCATCTTTTTTCTCGCGAACGACCTGCGCAGTACCTGTTTTTGCAGCAACCGTATAAGAGGCTTGTTTTCCCCAATAGTGATACGCAGTTCCTTGGGGATTTGTTATCACGCTCTCCATTGCTTGAATGACAATATCCCAGGCCTTCGGGTCTTTTGCGTTAATTGCAGATTCTAAAATGGGTTGCATTTCTGTTGTAGTACCACTGGGTTGCTGAATTTTCAAGAGAACAGTTGGTTGTATGCGTTGACCACGATTCGCCATGGTTGCAACGGCATTGGCAAGTTGGAGAGGTGTTACCAAGGTAAAGCCTTGACCAATGCCGGTAATCACGGTATCGCCTTCATACCAGGGATGTCCTATGTGCGCTTCTTTCCATGATGGTGAGGGTACAACGCCTTTTAATTCAAGCGGTAAATTAATACCTGTTAGTTGTCCAAAGCCAAACTGTGTCAGTGCCTCATCTAAACGATCAATGCCGAGCACAACTGCTAGTTGATAAAAGAAAGTATCGCATGATGTCATAATTGCTTTTGTTACGTTAACCCAGCCAGCACCGGTATGATGTAAGTTCCAAGTCCAGTTGTGGTAAATATGCTGTGTGCGGGGCAACTGAAACCAGCCTGGATCAAAGATATAATCTTGTGTATCAATGACATGATTATCTAATGCATAAAATGAAATAAAAGGTTTAATGGTCGAGCCAGGCGCATACAATCCGCGTGTGGCGCGATTAAATAAGGGATGGTCAGGGTTAAACATAATGGCTTTGTATTGTGCTTGCGACATGCGTCCTGAGAAAATATTGGGGTCGTAATTAGGTTTTGTTACCAATGCTAGGACTTGCCCTGTTGAGGGCTGAATGGCAACAATGGCGCCTGAATTATCGCCTAATAATTTTTCGGCGTAGGTTTGTAATTTGCTATCAATCGTTAAATATAAGTTATCGCCAGGTGTTGCAGGTTTCATTTTAAGAATACGAACCACTTTGCCATTGGCATCAATTTCGGCTTGTTCTGAGCCTGTTTTTCCGTGCAGCAATACTTCATCTTCTGCTTCAACTCCGGCTTTTCCGATGTCATCGGATGCACTGTAATTGCTTGGGTCAACTTCAGCAAATTCCTTAGCAGTGATTCGGCCAACATAGCCTACGGCACCACTTAAAGTGGCGCCAAGAGGGTAACTACGAATCATGTTTGTTTGTGCGGTAACGCCCGGGAAACGATATTGTTCAATATAAAAACGATCAACTTCCGCTTCTGTTAATGCTTTTTTTAAGGGAATTGCCTGATAGGGATAATATTGGTTTCGAATACGTTCAAATGTTTTAATTTCTTCGGGTGTAAGGTTAACGACTGTTTTTAACGCTTCTAAGGTGGCATTCACATTTTTTACGCGCGCAGTTGTAATCATTAAGCTATACACGGGAAGGTTTTTTGCAAGCACTACGCCAGTGCGATCATAAATAATGCCACGATTAGGGGTAACAGGGATGACGTTGATGACATTGCGTTCGGAGAGGGTGTTGTAAAAACGATGTTCAATAATTTGCAAATATATCAAGCGTAAAACAAGCAGAAAAAATAAAATAAAGACAATAATGGCACAAACGATACTGCGTCGCTGAAAACGAGAAACTTCCGTATGATTTTTCATGGACGACATCGACGCCTACCGATGATATGGGTGATTAACTGTAATACTCCATGCACGATAGAGCTGTTCTGAAAGCACGATCCGTACAAGTGGGTGAGGTAAGGTCATTGCTGACAAAGACCACACCAGATTTGTTTTTTTCAAAAATGCCTCGCTTAATCCTTCGGGGCCACCAATGATGAAACAAATTTCCTGACGGTTATCGTGCCATGTTTGAAGATGTTTGGCGAGAGTAATGGTATTAATTGTTTTACCAATTCTGTCGAGGGCAATGCAAATACTGTCTTTTGGAATGTTTGCGGTGATTTTATTTTCTTCCGTCGCGATAATTTTTGAGAGATCAGCATTTTTCCCGCGCTTTTCAAGCGGTATTTCGATAAAGCGCGTGCGATAGTCTAAAGGCATGCGCTGTGTGTATTCATCGACACCCTCTGAAACCCAAGAGGGCATGTTTTTTCCTACGGCAATGATAGAGATCATTTTTTGTTTTTCAGGTGTTCTTCAGTGGCAGACCATAATTTTTCAAGGTCATACAATTCACGCTGTTCTTTGAGCATGATGTGAACCAGTACATCGTAACAATCAATTAAAATCCATTCGCCAAAGGTTTCGCCCTCAACGCCTAAAGGACGTACACCCGCAGCTTTTACCGCATCAACTAGTTTTTTTGCAACTGATTGCGCATGACGGGAGGAAGTTGCTGTTGCAATAATCATGGCATCAATGGTGTTGCTGAGTTTGGATACATCTAGCACAGTGATATCAAGGGCTTTGGTATCTTCAAGCTGTGCTTGAATAAAAGGGATTAATTCTTTGGTTTGCATAGCGTTCTCAACAGTAAAATGGTCATCATAGCCGGTTTTGGCCTGATCAACAATGATGGTTTTATTTAATGGGTAAATAAATATCCGTTATCAATTGATCTGTAGCTGTTTCAATGGGGTTGGTTCTGTGTAATAAAAAATTCGGATGATCAGAAGGCTCATGTCCACTTTGTGGAAGCCACAATCCAAATAACGCAATATAGGTTGACTCAATCGTTTCTAAGGCACCGTGATGGGTTACTACCGCATAGTTTCCGCCATGAATGGTTTGAGCGCCGATTTGTCCTTTTGGTTTGAAATCAGGCAGTGCATTTAGCGTGATGCACGCATCATAACGTAATTTATTTTCCGGTGTTGCTTCTGTTGTGTCGTACGCAATACTAATTTTGAGGGTGTCTTTTGAGAGTATGCAGGGTAAGCCAATCTGGACGCTGAGCTGGTGCCATGCTTGCATAATTTCTGAGTAAGGTCCAATGTGTCTCACAAATGCCACACGAAAAGGTTCTATATTTTTAATTCGAACTGAAGGTATTTCAAGCATGCTTTGTGATACTTTATGGATATCATCTGATGCGTGCGTGCGAAAATTTTTAGGTGTTTCGTGATAGGTTTCTTTAAATGCCCGATGAAAGGATTGTTGGGTATCGTACCCTGCGCGCTCTGAAATTTTCATTAATGATAAATCGGTATAAGATAAATCACGCGTTGCGCGCTCTAGACGTAATCGACGCACATAGCTTTTAATGGATTCGCCAGTGTGTGTTGTAAAAATACGATGAAAATGGAAAGGCGAAAAAAAAGCGATACCAGCAAGTTCCTCTAGCGATAATTCGCTATCTAAATTATTTTGAATATAGATGAGCACTTTTAAAATGCGCTCTTGATAAGTTTGTTCTACATTGATTGTCATAGTAAGCGCAGTATAACAAAAAAATTTTAGTCTAAAGGTACAGTTGTGATATTTAAGGTTTATATAATGATAAGTCAGCAATTCGATGAATAAAAAATTTTCATCTTTTGACGATCTTGAACGATAATTTGTTTCGAAAATGCTCATGGACTTCATGTACACTGCGCTTTTCTCAACAAATTACCGTTCAACCTCGCCTAAAATCTGAAAATTAGCGGTTTTTCAGATAGTTGTGGGGAATCGCTGCTTAATTTCCAATACAGTTGAAATAATTTCGCCATCAATAATCGACGTAATTATTTGATCTCCGGTGTTAATGCTATCGCAATCCGAAATAACGTTGCCGGTCTTTTTATTTTTAGTAATGCTAAATCCACGTCCTAATACTTTTAAGGGGCTGAGTGCATCCAAGGTTTTTACTTTTGTAAGCAATTGCATTTTTTTATTTTCAAGTGAAAATTGTATGAGGCGTTTTAGTTGATTTTCTAATTGATCCAGCTGTTGCGCTTGCTGTTGTAATTTTTCTCTAGGGTGCTGTAATCGCTTTTGTAAATGCTGCAATTGCAATTGATACAGTTGTATTTTTGCTGATATTAAATTTGACAATCGTTTTGCATGTTGTGCCAATTGTTGTAATAAAGCGTCGCTATCTGGTGTTATCACCTCTGCGGCAGCAGAAGGAGTCGGTGCACGTATATCAGCAACAAAATCGGCAATTGTAAAATCCGTTTGATGACCAATGCCTGTGACAACGGGAATGTTGCTGTTAAAAATAGCCACAGCTACAATTTCTTCGTTGAATGCCCATAAATCTTCAAGTGAACCACCGCCGCGCGCTAAGAGAATAACATCGCACGCTGCATCATGATTGGCGTTTTGAATAGCCGTTACAATTTGGTTTTTTGCATCAATACCCTGAACAGAAACGGGATAAATACAGAGCGGGATTGCAGGAAATCGACGTTTTAATACTTTTAAAATATCTTGTAAGGCAGCACCCGTGGGGGAGGTGATGATGCCAATTTTTTTGGGAAACAAAGGCAATGGTTTTTTATTTTTTTCATCAAAGAACCCTGTTTTTTCAAGCTTGTTTTTGAGTTGATCAAAAGCCAGTTGTAGTGCACCTAAGCCATTTAATTGAATGGATTTGATGATCAACTGATAATCCCCGCGAGGTTCATAGACTGAGACTTGTGCTGTGATAATAACTTCTTGTCCATTTTCCAATTGAAAATTTAATTTTTGATGGTTGAAGCGAAAGAAGGCGCAGCGAATTTGTGCATTATCATCCTTTAGTGAAAAATAATAATGACCAGAGCTGGGACGCGATAGGTTTGAAATTTCGCCAGTGACACAAACACAATCAAAATGATGGGTGAGCAGCTGATTGACCTCTGCGTTTAAGGTTGTGACGGAATAAAGCGTTGTTTCATTCATATCAATTCACCTTATAACGTATGCGTTAAATATCTGATAAAATTTGCAGTATATTACCGACTTTGGCAAGACACTCCTCGTACTCAGCTTCACATACGGAATCATACACGATCCCACCGCCGGCATAACAGTGAATATTGTTTTCATTGCAAAGCGCAGTTCGAATGGCGATATTACTATCCATTTTGTGCGAAGCATCTATGTAAAAAATGCTCCCACAGTAAAGAGATCTTTGATGTGGTTCTAGCGCTTCAATAATCTTCATGGCTGCAATTTTAGGTGCGCCAGTAATGGACCCGCCTGGAAAGCAGTTTTTTAGAACATCAATCGTTGTATTATTTTCTGATAGCTTTCCATGGATGGTGCTGACTAAATGATGCACGTTAGTAAAACTTTCCAGTGCGCATAATTTTGAAACAATGACAGATCCAGCAATGCAAGATTTGCTTAAGTCATTTCGTAATAAATCGACAATCATCACATTTTCCGCATTATTTTTTTCACTGTTTAATAATTCATTTGCAGATGCTTTATCTAAAACAGGATCTTCAAATCTTTTAGCGGTGCCTTTAATTGGTTTTGTTTCAACGCAATGGTTATCCACTTTTATAAAACGTTCTGGTGATGCGCTTAAAATGGCATCATTATTATTTACTTTAATAAAAGCAGAGAAGGGCGCTTTATTTTTTTTACGCAATATTTTATAAGCAGTCCATGGATTGCCTTCATAAACACTCGAAAATCGCTGCGCTAAATTGACTTGATAGCAGTTCCCATCGAGAATATTTTTTTTTATGGTTTCAAAAGCACTGCGATATGCGGCAGGTGTCATATTAGATTTAAATGTTTTGCGAATTTTGAAAATAGCCTGTTTATGTTTTTTCTTTTTTATTAGAGAGAGCAATACATTTGTTTTTTTAGGGGTTCGTGCACTTGTAAAATACGTTTTCTGATGAAGATGATCGACAACAATGCTCCAATCATAAATACCGATCATGGCTTCCGGTAATGAAATATCGTGCTTCGCGATAGTGGGGATTGTTTCACATGTTCTGCCAATGTCATAACTTAAATAGCCGATCGCACCGATGGTAAAAGGTAATTGATAAGGGTTTTCAGCGGCTAAATTTGAAAGTTCAGATTTTATCGATTCAAAAACGTCATTATGAATGATTTTAATTGGGTCAGCAGCGATAATATCGAAACGATCGCATCCTGCGCTATCGAGAAAAATAGCATGGGGTAAGTGTACGAAATGATCAAACAAATCGGCTGTGTTTTTTTGATAAGGAAGATGAATGGTTTGCATGGTAGGATATTAGCATATGAATATATTAGCTTTCGATACCGCAACCAATGCTTGTACTGCTGCGCTTCAAGTCGGCGATCAAATTTTTTCGCGTCATAAAATTGCACCGCGTGAACACGCGAGCTTGCTGTTGCCACAAATTCAGGCGCTGTGTGATGAAGCGTCTTTCGATATAGCTGAATTAAATGCAATTGCCTTTGGCTGCGGCCCTGGCAGCTTTATGGGTGTTCGTTTGGCAACCGGCATAGCGCAGGGATTGGCTTTTGGTTTAAATATTCCTTTGATCCCCATTTCAACGCTTCAAATTATTGCACAAACTGCCTTTGAAAAGAGCGCTGAAAAGTTCATTCTGGCCGGTTGGGATGCGCGAATCGAGGAAATTTACTGGGGTTTTTATGAGATTGATCACACAGACATTGCGCAGCCAATCATTAACGATCAATTAGGTGCGCCCTCTGGCGTTGACATTGTTTCTTTCGGTCATATAGGATTCACTTTAGCCGGTAATGCATGGGACGTGTATCAAGATCAACTTCCAGCGCCATTATCTCAGGCAAAACAGAAATTCACTGACCTTTATCCGGAAGCCCGTGCGATGTTAACCATTGCTAAAGCAAAATATCTCGCGAATGAGCATGTTTCTCCGGATGCTGCGCATCCGCATTATATTCGACATCATGTGGTTCACAACCACAGCCAAAAATAACACTTCCCCAACACATTTATTTTTAAATTATTTTGCAGAGACCTGATTGAGTGCGAGAATTATCATGAATAGTACAAAAAAACCGTTAAGCGTATTGAGCTTGGTTGCCATTAATGTCATTGCAATTGATAGCTTACGTACATTGCCTTTTAGTGCGGAATATGGATTTTCTGCTGTATTTTACTACTTAATGGCAGCCCTTGTTTTTTTTCTACCGGTTGCATTGGTGTCGGCAGAGTTAGCAACGGCATGGCCAGAAACAGGTGGTGTGTATGTATGGACACGGGAAGCCTTCGGAAAAAAAATAGGCTTTTTTACGATTTGGTTGCAGTGGTTTTATAATATTGTGTGGTATCCAACCATTATGTCATTAATTGCGGTTGCCATTGCTTATGTCGTTAATCCAGCATTGGAGCAAAATAAATTATATATGATTAGTATCATGATGATTTTCTTTTGGTTGGCAACCGGTATTAATTGTTTGGGTATGCGAGCTTCATCACTGTTGAGCAACCTTTCTGCCGTCATCGGCACGATTCTTCCTATGTTGTTTATTATTGTGCTGGGTGGAATTTGGTTGTGGATGGGAAAGCCGATTCAAATTACTTTTTCTGCGAAAACATTTTTCCCTGATTTGTCCAATATACATAACCTTGTTTTATTAATTGCTATTTTATATGGCTTGGTTGGTATGGAAATGTCTGCAAGCCACGCGCGTGACGTAAACAATCCACAAAAAGACTATCCAAAAGCTGTTTTATATTCGATTTTTTTAATTTTAATAACACTGGTATTGGGCTCGCTCGCGATTTCATTGGTTATTCCTGCGCAAAAGTTGAGTGTCATATCGGGTTTAATGCAAGCTTTCGCTTTATTTTTTGAAAAATTTCATATGATGTGGTTCATGCCCATTCTTTCTGTATTAATTGTTTTAGGTGCATTGGGCGGTGCTGCTGCATGGATGCTGGGGCCAAGTCGAGGGATGCAGGTGGCGTGTCAGGATGGCTCTTTGCCAAGGGCTTTAGGCGTTGTTTCAAAGAATAATGTTCCTGTCAGAATGTTATTGATGCAGGGGGGTATTTTCACTGTGCTATGTTCTGTTTTTGTTTTCATGCCAACGGTATCTAGTGGCTTTTGGGCATTGACGGATGTGACAGCTATTTTAGCTTTATTAGTGTATGTCATGATGTTCCCTGCAGCCATTGTCTTGCGTTATAAATATCCTCAGCGTGAACGATTGTTTAAAATCCCAGGTGGTAAAGTAGGTTTGTGGTTAATTTGTCTGCTAGGTCTTTTCACCTGTATTTTTGCCGTGGCTATTGGCTTTGTTCCGCCATCACAAATTCCGGTGGGTAATGTTAAAACGTATGAACTGGTCATTATTTCAGGTGTTTTATTGGGGTGTGCTGCGCCGTTTTTGTTTTCTTGGGTGACCACACGCAATAAACAGTAATTTTGCATTAAGTGAGATCAACTAAATAACGCAATACGCACCAATTGCAATTGTGCGATCATAAGGCAATTGATAAAACTCAATATTTAAATTGCTTGAGTAGTTCCGCATTAAAAAGGAAAATAGCTTTTCCTGCCATGTAAACCACAGTGTTTTTTTACGTGTGGATGCAATAATATTCGTCACTTCGATAAAATAACTCGTCGATTGAATGCTGAGCGAAAAAGGAAGAATGCTGCGTTCACTTGCAAGATGGAGTGACTGTGGAATGGAAATAAAATCCATAAAGCCATAATGTAAAGTCAGCTGACAAATGTTTTGATCGATGCAGAAAACAGTAAATCGATTATGGCTATTAACGTAAGGAATATTTGCAACTTCGTAATTCACAATTAAAATATGCTCGGGCAGTGAATGGCTTAATTGCAAATAACGTAAAAAGCTTCCGCCGTTTTTATCATGCATGTCTGTAATAAAAATAGCCGTAAGGTCTGGTAAGAATTGTGTGTTTTGATCATGTAATGTTTTAACGATTTTTGCTAATTCTTGTTGCTTAGGATAATACGATTCACGCAAATACGTAATTCCTTTATTCCATGTATACATGATAAATGCACATGCCATTGCAAAGACGATAGGTACCCAACCACCGGTTATCATTTTTTCTAAATTTGCACCGAGAAAGGCAAATTCAATGATAAGAAAAAATCCAAAGACTGCAATAACAGCTGCAATATGCCAGCGCCATACTTTATAGGCAGCAAAGGCAACCATAAATGTAGTAAGTGTCATGACTAAGTTAACAGCAATGCCATACGCGTGTGTTAAACCGCTCGATGTTTTAAAGGTAATGATTAGCAAGAAAGTACCGAGAGCCAATAATAGATTCATTTGTGGAATATAAATTTGTCCTTTCTTGGTTTCTGATGTTTGTGTGATTGGTAGACGGGGATATAAGCCTAGTAACACCGCTTGCTTCGTGAGTGAGAAAGTAGCAGAAATAACAGCTTGTGATGCAATGATTGTGGCTAATGTGGCAATAATGAGCAGTGGAATTTTAAACCAGGTAGGAGCAAGGAGATAAAAAGGATTTTCAATCGCGCTTGGATGGGTGAGTAAATTCGCCGCTTGCCCAAAATAGTTTAAAATCAATCCGGGCAATACAATACAAAACCAGCTGGTGCGAATGGGGTTTTTTCCAAAGTGACCAAGGTCAGCGTATAAGGCTTCACCCCCAGTTAACACAAGAAAAACACCCCCTAATAAACGATAGCCATGCCATCCGTTGGTTATAAAGAAGTGGATCGCATAATAAGGATTAATGGCATCGAGTACGATGGGATGCTGTAAAATTTGGTGTAACCCTAAGATACCAATGATTAAAAACCAGAGTGAAATAATCGGTGCAAATGCAAACCCAATTTTTTCAGTGCCGTATGATTGAAAGAAAAAAAGCGACAATAAAATGATGCAAGAAGCTGGAATGATCCACTGTGAAAGACTGGGTGTTACGACATTTAAGCCCTCCATCGCACTAATAACGGAAATAGCAGGTGTTAACATGCCATCGCCAAGCATTAAACCTGCACCAAAAATACCGATGACAAAAAAAAGTTTGACGGATCGTGTACTGGAGGTTCGCAAAAGAGCAAGCAATGCTAGGATACCGCCTTCTCCTTCATTATCAGCGCGAAAAACAAGGGATAAATATTTTATGCTGACAATGAGAATCAGTGACCAAAAAATGATAGACAATATGCCAAGGACATTGACCAGGTTGATGGGAAGATGATCGAGTGATTCTCGCATCGCATACAAAGGGCTTGTACCAATGTCACCATAGACGATACCAAGGGCTGCAAAAGAAAGCGATGCCAGTGTTTGTTTTTCCGTTATATTATTCACATCGCATCCTACGCATATTTTTAACTTGATATATTGGTAACTATTCAGCCCTCGTTCAACCCGCTTATTTTTTGGCGCTTTTTTGCGATAAATTTCCAAAAAATGCTCGATGTACCAATCAAGTACACCTGCGCTTTTTTCTCAATTTATCGCAAAAAAGCACCTAAAAACTAAGCGGTCGTGGTAGATTCACATACAGCGTGGTGAATAGTTACATATATTGTATCATTGTTGTGATGATTTTAAATGGGAGCGCTTCATATGCAAGCTGAAAAATTTACTTATTCTTTTGTTGTTGAGAAAAAACATTTAGATAGTTTTGGCCACGTTAATAATGCAATGTATTTAACATTATTTGAAGATGCACGTTGGGATTTAATTACAAAAAATGGCTATGGATTGGCTAAAATTCATGAAACTCAAATAGGTCCAACGATTCTTGAAATTTGTATTCGTTTTGTGAAAGAGCTTTTGTTGGGCGAACAAATTACGATTGAATCTCAGGTGACGATGTTAAAAAGTAAAATTGGCATTATGACACAAAAAATGAGTCGAGATGGTGAGCTTTGTTGTGAAGCAGAATTCACGATCGGGCTTTTTGATTTGAAAGCACGAAAATTGGTGTCGTCGACGCCAGAGTGGTTAAAAGCAATTGGTGCAAGTTTGTAGACGCGATTTATCGCGTCTTTGTTTCATAATAAATCTTCAATTCCGCTATTAGATTAATTTGTTCCGCATTCAATTCTTTTTTAGTTTGAATCTCCTCAATATCTATTAAGGCTTGTTCGAGCGTATATTTTTTTTCACCGCGAAAATCGATTGGTGTTTCAAGATGTGTTTCATTATCTGTCAGAATGTCTGAAAAATGCCGTCTTAAAATCCGTTTTGCTTGTGCTTTACGAAGGGGATTTGGAAATTTTTCTGCAATGGATAGTTTTTCTGAAGGTGTTGCTAAATGAAATTCTCGAAATAATTTTTCTTCTCGTGAAGAAGGGAAATCAATCATATACAGTGCTGCATCGATATCACGTTTGGGATGCTCTGGATATTTTTCATGTTGATAATATTGACGTATTGCATCAAAAATAGCTGTATTTTCAGATAGAAATTGTTGATTTGCAGACATCAGTTGTTGGCGGTCTTCGGACAATAAGGTGGTGTAACGTGCTTTAAGGGGGAGAAAAAGTGGTGGTTCACCGCAACGCTTTCTAAAAATACGTGTTGTTTTTGAAGGGGTATCTTTTTCTGTTTTAACAATATCTGGAGTATCTAAACGCAAAAATAAAGTCTGATTTTTATAATGTAGGTGCTGTCCTAATAAAACAACAGGCGCAACATAGCTGTCTTTTGTGCCGATTTTACCATAGACCAATAAACCCATTGGATGGGCTTGATTTCCAATATGTAAAACCGATTCTGAATTTTTAACGCGATCATTATCAACCGCTTTTTGAAAATAGCCTGTTACAAAGGACCACATCGCGGGATCAACCATGAGCTTTCTGGCAAGTGCTAGTGTTGCAATAACATCCACCATGGCATTATGCGCCAATCCCTCAGCCAATTGATTTTTTGCGCTAATATTTTCAAGTTTGAGATTGCCTTCTGGCCACTCCAATAATTCTTTTTTAAATAAATAATAGAGCATGGTGATTGGGTAGATATCCATGCGACCACAACGATTTGCATATTGGTGCGTATAGGGTGTTAATAAATTGCGGTAAAACGAAAAACGCAAAAACTCGTCGTCAAAGCCAAGCGAATTATAGCCAACCGAAATTGTATTAGGTGTATTTAATAAAGTATGAATTTTTTGTATAGCGTCTAATTCTGACAATCCTTGGTCGAATTGTGAAGGACCAATACGGTGCGTGATAACGGCATAGGGTGAGGGAATGACATCGTTATTCAAACGCACATGAATTTCGTGACGTTCAATTTCTTGTAATTTTAAATCGGTGCGAATGGCAGCGAACTGTAATACTTGATCAAAACATTTGTTCAAACCGGTTGTTTCGATGTCATAAAAAAGATAGGTGGAATCATTATGCATAATAAATCTCAAGGCGGGTAATAAAAGTTAAATCAGAAATGGCATTTTGGTATAAGGGTAAAAGATTTTTTTCTGATGGGTTAGCAGTTATGATTAGCTCAATCGTTAGCTTTCCTGATAAATAATGTAAATTCATTTTTTTAATGTCGTGAAAGTGAGGCAAGTCTTTCCAGTGATCTTCCAATGTTTCTTGTAATAATTTTCGGTTGGGTAAATTGATGGAAGGTTGAGATGTCTCGTCATTTTCAGGGTCGATATGCACTACAACATCGCGCATATTTTTAATAGTGTTTAATAAGGCTAAATGTACTAAATCGCCGATGTGGTGCCCTTCCGAAACGCTAATTAATGGATCAACAATAATATGTAAATCAACAAAAATGGAAACACCGTGCAAACGGGTGCGTAGTTGATGAATAGAACAAACGCCTGGGACAGATGCAATGGTATTTTTAATCGCAATTAAGGTGTCGGGGTTAACAGCTCTGTCAATGAGCTCTTGGCCCGACTGCCAGAGCATTTCAATACCTACTTTTAGAATTAAGAGGGTAATAATGAGTGCGCCCACAGGATCTAACCAGTATAAGCCGCTCATTGCACCAATCACACTCAGTAATACAATTAAAGAGACAAAAACATCGCTACGTTTATGCCATGCATTACTGATTAATAAGTTGGAATTTATTTTTTTACCTTGTTTTAAATTATAATAAAATAATCCTTCGTTAATAATAATCGACAATATCGCAGTAATAATAACGGCAAGCGTTGGTTTTGGATGGGTATGTGTTGTGAGGCGTAAAATAGCTTCATAACCGATAGAAAACGCGACGATCAATAAAACAACTGCGACGACCATGGTGCCAATGGTTTCAATACGTTCGTGACCGTAAGGATGTTCTGCATCAGGGTCGCGTGTGCTTGCATTGGCTGCAAAATAGACGAGTGCATCGCTGATCACATCTGAAAAGGAATGAACGCCATCTGCAACGAGGGCTTGTGAAAATCCAAAAAATCCGATGATCACTTTTAGGATGGCAAGTGCACAATTGGTGAGCGCGTTTATGAGCGAAACGGCAAGAATGGTTTTTTCTTTTGGGGTCTTTTGGCGCATTGTTTTCTCTTGATCCGATTACGTAGGGATATTATGCCCTTTTTTACGGTATTGCGCTTTTAAAAATTGATTGCTAGGCTGCTATTCTTTGAGGGCTATTCCCAATGTTACTTTCTTCTAAAACCCAATTAAAACGTGTTATTGCATTGTCACTACCAATGGCAGGGTCTCGTTTTTTACAGATGCTGAGTGGCTTTATTTCAACCATGATGGTAGCGCATTTGGGAAAGACTATTCTTGCCGCGTGTGCCTTGATTGGCGCGACCTTAACGCCTATTTTGATGATTTTTATTTCTATTGTTTTTTCTTTGAGTTTTATTGTCGGGCAATCTTTTGGCGCAAAAAAATATTCAGAGATTGGTGCGTTAGTACAGCAGGGTGCATTGTTGTCCTTGATTTTAGGCGTACTGATGATGATTTGCTGTTGGTTTGCAGATACAGCTTTATATTGGTTTCATGAAGACCCAGCAAAGCTTGTTTATGTGCGTCAATATTTTCATATTTTGATGTGGGGTGCGATTCCCATTTTATTGCAATCCTGCTTGGAACAGTTTTTTTATGGTGTGTTAAAGCAACGTATTGTTGTTGTGATTAATTTTTTGAGTGTCTTAATAGGTATTCCTATTGCCTATTGCTTTATTTTTGGAAAATTTGGGATGCCACAGCTTGGTGTTGGTGGCCTTGCGTTAACTTTTGTGATTCAAGCATGCTTTGGTTTTTCAAGCTTATTATTGTGCGTTTGTTTCAAAAGTGATTTTCTAAAATTTGAAGTGTTTAAAAAACGCTCACATACAGGACTGATTTATTTGCGACAAATTTTTCGTATTGGTTGGCCGATGAGCGTGCAATTTGGTGGTGAGCTCGGCGCATTTTTTGTAGTAACAATGATGATTGGTTGGTTGGGTACAGATGCATTAGCGGCAACGCAAGTGGTGCAGCAATGGATGTTTTTGGTGATCGTGCCGATTTTTGCGATGTCAGAGGCCTCGGGCATCTTGGTTGGACAATCTGTTGGTGCGCGTGAATTTTCCCATTTAAATACAATTGCACGCGCAAGTTTGATTTTATCGCTTGGGCTTGTCTTGTTGATTGACTTTGGATTTGTCTTTTTCCCGCACTTTTTTGTCTCTTTTTATATGGATGCCACCTCTGCCAAAAATGCAGGTGTATTAACGCTTGTCCCGCAACTCTTTCTATTAATGGCCATTACATTGATATTTAATTCAATAAGAGATGTGATTACGGGTTCATTACGTGGCTTATTTGATACACAATTCCCTATGCAGATTGGACTATTTGTGATGTGGTGTTTGGTATTACCACTTGGCTATTTCTTTGCCTTTACCCTACATTTAAATGTGATTGGTTTTCGCATAGGGGGTAATATTGGATTGTTGATTGGTGCGGTGATTATTTACTGGCGTTGGCGTGTAAAGTTGCGGGGGTACGGACCAGTCTTGTGATAAGATCCGCGTATTTTAGTTTTTGGTAGATGAAAAACAATGATTAATGATTATAAAAGCATACTGATCAGTCAACATGCGCATACGAAAGCGCGCGTGATGAAATTCACAACGCCACATGGTGAAGTATTAACGCCTGCCTTTATGCCAGTTGGTACGCGGGCCTTTGTTAATTTAATGACAGCAGAGGATCTTAGGTCGGCAAAAAGTCAGATTATTTTGGGTGGTAATACCTATCATATGTTGTGTACACCTGGCATGGAGGTCATTCAGGCGGCTGGGGGTATGCATACCATGATGAATTGGCATAAGCCTATGCTGACCGACAGCGGTGGTTTTCAAGTATTTAGTCTTTCTCAAAACACTGACATTTGTAAAATCAGTGAAAAAGGTGCGAAATTTAAGCATCCTATGACGGGGAAATTCATCGTTTTAAATTCGCAAACTTCGATTGATGCACAAAAAAGTATAGGTGCCGATATTATTATGGCTTTTGATCAGTGCACGCCAGACGCTGTTTCTGAAGGTGAAGCAGAAAAAATCATGCAGCGTACGCATCGTTGGTTATTGGAATCAAAAGATATTCATGAAAAAAATCCAAATTCATTTTATGGTTTAAAACAAGCGCTTTTTGGTATTGTGCAAGGTGGGCAATATCAGCGATTACGTGAACAAAGTGCACAATTTATTGTGGATGCGAAGTTAGATGGCATTGGTATTGGCGGAGAATCCATTGGGTTCAACATGGAAAAAACGGCTGAAATTATTGATTGGATTCGTCCTATTTTACCTGACAATAAAATTCGTTACACGATGGGTGTTGGCTTGCATCCAAAAGACTTATTAGATGTGGTGAAATTGGGCGTAGATATTTTTGATTGCGTGGGTCCAACCCGCAATGCACGCCATGGTAGTTTGTATCATGGATTTGCAGTTCCCGATGACAATCATTGGCTGCGCTTTGATCATGCCGGGGAAGAAAAAGGTCATATTCTTATTAAAAAAACGATTTATGCGAAAGATGAAAAACCTATTTTATCTGGCTGTGAATGTAAAACTTGCTTAAATTATTCACGTGCTTATTTACATTTTTTATTTAAATCTCAGGCACCGATGTATCATTTGCTTGCATGTACACATAACATTCATGTGATGCAAGAGACATGTGATCGGATGCGAAATATTATGGGGGTAGCACATGCCTAATGACAGTTCTTTTTTTAAAGTAGAAGCTGTTTCCGCTTCACGTATTTCCTATCTGAATGACGCTGCGTTACAGGAATTTGTTTTAAATAATACATTTTTGGTGGTTGATGTTCGTGAGCCGGATGAATATCAAAAGGAGCATATTTCTGGCGCTAGAAATGTTCCAGCTTCATCTTTTTCAGATAATCAATTTTCTGTTTTGGAGGATGATAGTAAAATCTTGTTGCATTGCAAGTCGGGTCGACGGACAAAATTGCCTGAAAATGTTGAAAAATTTTTGCGTTTGGCTCAAGGTAAGGCGGTTTTCTGTATGGAAGGGGGAATTGAGCAGTGGAAGCGATGTGGCTTTGAGGTATTGATTGAAAATACGCCTGTTTTTGTCGCATAAGTTGCAAAATATGAACTCTAAACTTGATGGCCTTGATGTCGTTATCACGCAAAAAAAAATTAAAAATACGTATTTGCGTGTGTGTTCATCGACAGGAAAAGTGAAGGTATCGGCACCTAAGAAGATGAGTATCGAAAGCATCCATCATTTTGTTTTATCAAAATTAAAATGGATTCAGCAACAACAGAAAAAAATCAGCACGGCCGCGCCTATAGGGCCAAAAAAATATAATGATGGTGAAAAGCATTATTTTAATGGGCAGTGCTTTTTGCTGAAGGTTATTGCGTGTGAAAAAAAACCACATGTGATGTTATTAGATGCTCATATTGTTATTTCAGTACACCCCAATGCAACTAAAATAAAAAAACAAGCTTTGCTTGATCATTGGTATTGCGAGCAGCTAACAGAAAAAACGGCTTTGTTGATTGCCAAATGGGAAAGGATAATGGCAGTTTCTGTTTCTCGGTTTTCAATACGGAACATGAAAACACGATGGGGAAGTTGCTCGCCAAAATCGCGTGCTATTCGTATTAATTTGGCGCTTGCAAAAAAATCATTGGATTGCTTGGAGTATGTTGTGGTCCATGAGCTTGCGCATTTGCTTGAGCCATCACATAACAAACGCTTTGTTTCGTTGATGGATCGGTTTTTACCAGATTGGCGAGTATCTTGTCGTGAATTGAATAATCCTATATAAGGGTCGATCCCTATGCAACGTGATATAAAAAACGCTCTCATTACTTGATGTGCGCATGAGCGTAGCGAGTGTTTTTGCAGGATATCTCGATGCGCATAAACCCTGCAAAAACACTCGCTACGCTCATGCGCGCTGCCTTGGATCGAGATCGCGATAATATGCCTCGCTGTAGAATAGTCTGCGCTATTTTTCTGTTTCTTTTCCAGAAAAAATATCGCCCATCATTCCAGTAGCGCTCACCATTTTTTCGCGCTCTTTTTCGATTTTTTGTGCCGCGTCGTTGATGGCAGCCGCAACCAATTCTTGCACGATTGTTTTTTCTTCTTTGAGAATGTCGTCATCGATAAAAACAGATTTTGCATAGCCTTGGGCATTCATCGTGATTTTGACAGCACCAGCACCCGCTTCACCAATGACTTCTAACTTGGCAAGTTTTTCTTGCGCTTCTTTCATCATCTCTTGAATTTTACCCGCATTTTTCATGAGATTGGCTAGATTACCTAAATTTCCTAACATAACAATTATACCTCTTTGTGTGTGCATGCATGCTCTTCATGCGTTTATTCATTAAACGCAAAGCGTGAATAAAACGCATGCGATAGGGTGCTACTGTCTAAATATTCTAATTCACCGCCGATTGGCACGCCGTGTGCAATGCGAGAACAGACTATTTTTTTTGCATCCAGATGATGTGAAATATACTGCGCAGTTGCTTTGCCTTCAACAGTTGGATTTGTTGCTAAAATCACTTCGCGAATCATTTCATTTTGTAAGCGTTCTAGTAACAAAGGAATGCCTAAATCATTGGGTGATATGCCGTCGAGTGGTGACAAATGTCCGTGCAGAATAAAATAAATGCCTTTAAAGGCGTGTGTTTGCTCGAGCGCGATGACATCAGAAGGGGTTTCAACCACGCAGAGCAGTGTTGCATCGCGTTTTGTATTGTTGCAAATATCGCAGAGTGGATGCTCTGTAAATTGTCGGCAGCGCGTACAATGCTTGACGGCTTGAATGGCTTCTTGTAGTGCGGTGGATAGCGTTTGCGCTTTTACCCGGCCTTTATCCGATAACAATTGATACGCCATACGTTGCGCAGATTTTGGACCGATGCCTGGCAATACGCGTAATGCGTCGATCAACTGCTTGGTGAGTGGGCTGAACATAGTAAAAACCAGATGCGTAAAGAGACGTGATAAATCAGCAATTCCTAGCGAAAAAAAATCTGAAATTTAGTGATTTTTTAGACACTCACTGGAAATTACTAGCGATAAATTACGTCTCTTCATTAAGATTATTTGTCTTCGTCTTCTTCTTTTTTGTCTGTGCCAATGGCTTGTTGATCGGTTGGCATAGACATATTGCGAATTTCGTCAGGAATTTGCATTTGTTGCAATAATTCCATGGTTTTCGCCTGGGTGGTTTCTTGAATTTTTTTCACAAGATTTTCCCATGCTTCACGAATGCGTAATTTAAACTCTTTCACGCCACCTTGGAGTGCTTTTTCATTAAATTCGATGTCATGAAAGCCATAGGTCGCCGTCATAGTGATTTTAACGGTTTTATCTGAGGACTCGCCGCTCAAGATAATATCCGCTAGATTTTGATAGGTTGATTGCATTTGCGATTGCATATCAACAATGCTGCTTTTGATGTTCGACAGTAAATCATCAGGGTTAGGTGTTGTCATTGTTTTCTCCGTGTTATTTCAGTGGTTCAATGCTATTTTCAATCACAGTCGCACCAAAGGTGTTTACAATCCGTTGAACAGTTGGATCGGCAGAAATAGCCTTTTTCGCCGATTGTTGTCGTGTTTCTTTCAAACGTCCCGCAGATACTGCAGGGGTTTCTAGTGAGGCATTTGCATCCACGATAATCGTTACGCGGATGGTTGTTCCTAATACCTTAACAACGGCCTCTTGAATGCGTTCACGTTGTCTTTCATTCAGGAGGGCGCTGTATTTTGGTAACAGTGTCAATTGTAGTTCATTTTCGCTAAAATTGCGCAAACTACAGTGTTGCGCCAGCGCTAATGTTGGGCCGGTTAGCCCCAACTGATTGAATAACTCGCCCCAATTACTAGAAGTGGGGGCAGTTATGGGTTTTTCTACTGCTTTAGCAGGTTCTGCCGTTTTTTGAGTCGGGTTTATGGGAGGGGTGTTGGAAGCGTGTCTGGGGGTGAATGCCATCATACGCATGACAATCATTTCAAAGCCCATTTGAGCGGTCGGTGCAAGCGACAAGTCGCGTTGACCCATCAGTGCAATTTGATAATACAATTGGATATTTTCTGGAGAGAGTGCTGCGTTCTCATCGGGCTTTAAAAATTGCTTTGTGGCTAATTGGAATAATTGTTTGATCAATTCAGTGAGCGCACGCGAAAAATTAACACCTTGTCCAGCCCATTTTGCGGTTAATGTTAAAGCAGTTTTTCCATCGTTGTTATGAATGGCGTTTAGCAGCGCATCAATGTCTGCGTGATTGGACAAGCCCAGCATTTTTTGGGTGCTGTCGTGGGTGATTTTCCCGTTGCTGTAAGCAATGCATTGATCAAGCAAGCTCAAGCTATCGCGCAGGCTGCCTTCAGCTGCTTCTGCAATCGCATCTAGCGCCGACTTTTCAAATTCAATTTTTTCAGACGATAGAATATGGGCGAGCTGTTCGGCAATTTGTGAGGGTGCGATCAGTGATAAATGAAATTGTAAGCAGCGTGATAAAACGGTTGCGGGTAATTTTTGTGGATCAGTTGTGGCCAATAAAAATTTTACGTGCGCAGGGGGTTCTTCGAGTGTTTTTAGCAAGGCATTAAAGCTATGCCCAGAGAGCATGTGCACTTCATCGATCAAATAAATTTTAAAGCGACCGAAGGTTGGCGCGTAAGGAATGTTGTCAAGCAACTCACGTGTATCTTCAACTTTCGTGCGTGACGCGGCGTCTATTTCAAATAAATCGGGGAAACGACCTTCATCGATACTTTGACAAGCAGTGCATTGATCGCAAGGTGTAGCAGTGATACCCGTTTCACAGTTCAGGCATTTTGCAAAAATGCGTGCTGTTGTTGTTTTACCAGTCCCATGTGTGCCGGTAAATAAATAGGCATGATGCAATTTCTGTGTGGTGAGCGCGTGAGACAAGGCTTGAACGACATGTGGCTGACCGACAACCTCCTGGAAGCGTCTAGGACGCCATTGTCTTGCTAAGGCTTGGTAAGGCATTGAGTGTCCTTGTTATTCTCAAAAGAGTGATCACAAAAGCCAGCACTCTGCACACGAGTCGTCTACTACCGTTGCTCCCTTCCGGGCCTGGCGGGATTTGTAGTCTATCGTTGCGAGGTAACCCTTGTGACCACACTTTTGAAAACAGCGAAATTCTATCGGAGTTTCATCACGTTTGCTACAATCTTTTTTATTTTAGTGAGAATTGACCATGATCATCGAACCCAAAGTCCGTGGATTTATTTGTACAACAGCGCATCCAGCAGGGTGTTATAACAATGTGTTAGCTCAAATCAATTATGCAAAGTCAGCGCCAGCCTTGCTTAAAAAGCCAAAGCATGTGCTCGTTATTGGGGCATCCACAGGATATGGTTTGGCTTCTCGTATTGCAGCAACTTATACGGGGGATGCAAAAACGATCGGGGTGTTTTTTGAAAAACCGGCAAGTGAAAAACGTACGGCAACGGCGGGTTGGTATAATACAGCAGCATTTGAAACGATTGCGCACCAAGAGGGGCATTATGCAAAAAGCATTAATGGGGATGCTTTTTCTGAGGACATTAAAAAACAAGTAGTAGCCTTAATTCGCCAAGATTTCGGAAAAGTGGATTGCGTGGTTTATAGTCTTGCATCGCCGCGTCGACAGTTGCGTGATGGCACGGTAAAGCATTCTGTTTTAAAACCGATAGGCGAGGTTTATCGCAATAAAACAGTTGATACCAACACGGGTGCTGTCACTGAAATTGCGATTGATCCTGCCAATCTTGAGGAAATTGCCGATACGGTTTCTGTTATGGGTGGTGATGATTGGCATGAATGGATGACATTTTTAAAGCAAGAGAATGTGCTAACGGACGATGTTGTGACTTGTGCTTATAGTTATGTGGGCCCTGAATTAACGCACGCTATTTATAAAAATGGCACAATTGGTCGCGCAAAAGACGATTTATTAAAAACCGCATATACATTAGATCTTGAATTGCAAAAAACAGGTGGTCGTGCATTTGTATCTGTTAATAAAGGGTTGGTTACACAAGCGAGCTCTGCTATCCCAGTCGTACCATTGTATATTTCTATTTTATTTAAATTAATGAAGGCAAAAGATACGCATGAAGGGTGTATCGAGCAAATGGTTCGATTATTTCACGATTTTGTTTTTACAGGAGATGTGATTCCTGTCGATGAAGAACAGCGTGTGCGCGTGGATGATTTAGAAATGCAGTCTGATATACAAGCAGAAATTGAACGTATTTGGAAAATCATATCTACCGATAATTTAAGTGAATTAACAGATATTGCAGGGTATCGTCACGATTTTTATCAGTTATTTGGATTTGAAGTTGAGGGTGTGGATTATTCAAAAGACGTTGAGGTTGACGTTAAAATTCCATCGATAACATAAAAAAACGCATGCGCGTGAGTAATAATAAAAATGGCGGACATAATGACAGCCCTGAATGATAAGCTCCAAAAACTTCACCTAGATAAAATTCGTCACCACATTTTTTTATGTTGTGATCAAACGAAGGCAAAGTGTTGTTCGCGTGATGATAGTTTGCTTTCTTGGGAATATTTAAAAAGCCGTTTAAACGAATTAAGTTTAACGTGTGAAGTCGGTATTAATCGCACAAAAGCCAATTGTTTGCGGGTGTGTTGTGAGGGTCCGATTGCGGTTGTGTATCCGGAGGGTGTTTGGTACAAGCATTGCACGCCAGAAGTGTTAGAGCGCATTATTCAAGAGCACTTAATAGGGGGTGTTCCGGTTACTGAGTATGTGATTGCAATGCCTGAGGCGGGTTAAACAATGAATACGTTTATTATTAGAAAAATGGCTGTTTCTCATCAGTCCACGATTCAATATCATTTAAATACTATTTGTTTAAATGATTTTTTGGATAAAAAAATTTCTTTAGCATTTACGGGAAATATTTTTTGTATTCAGTGCAATAGAAAAATAAAAAAATCTTTTCAGCAAGGTTATTGTTTTCCTTGTATGCAAAAAATCAATGAGTGTAACAATTGCATGATTCACCCTGAGAAATGCTTAGTGGAAACAGGAAAATGTAATGCTACTGATTGGGTGCACGAACATTGTCATCAAACACATCTCGTTTATTTAGCAAATTCTTCAGGCTTAAAAGTGGGGATTACGCGCACGAAAAATAATCCATCCCGTTGGATTGATCAAGGTGCTGCGCAAGCCTTGCCGATTTTTCAAACGCATAATCGTTATCAGGCAGGAATAGTTGAAGTTGCTTTTAAATCTTTTGTTGCCGATAAAACAAATTGGCGTGTGATGTTGCGAGAAAATGTAGTGCCTATTGATTTAATAACGCTAAAAAAAGAACTATTGTTGCAAGCAGAAAAAACGCTTGAGCCAATTTTAAAAAAATATCTCGATGAAATTATCCCAATTTCTGAAGATAAAATTTTTACATTTAACTACCCCGTATTAGAATATGCTGCAAAAATAAATTCCTTGTCTTTTGATAAAATGCCTATAGTTGAAGGCGTTTTAAAAGGAATTAAAGGTCAGTATCTTTTGTTGGATGGGGGTGTTTTGAATATACGGAAATTTGGCGGATATGAAGTTGCTTTGTTGTAAGGGGTTGTGAAAAAATCTCGATTTAAGGCGATCACTTCCGTCTCTTGGTGCGGGCATGAGCGTTAGCGAGTGTTTTTAAATCCTGCAAAAACACTCTTTAACGCTCGCATCAAGAGACGGGAGGCTTTGCATGCTTGATGACAATGAAACTGCTATAAAAAAATCTCCAGTAGCTCATTTAAAAACAATTTTCCATGATCTGTCACTAAAAAATGATTATTTTCAACTTGCAATAAGTTATTTTTAATGGCTTTTTTTAAGGGGTTTTCGATTAGTGAAAACGGAAGGCCTGTGCGAATTTCAAATAGATCAATTCCGATCGGTTGATTGAGTCGCAATGCATTCATCATAAATTCAAGTGGTAGTTGATCTCTTGTGATCGCCTGTATTTCGACGGCATGTAAATCGGCGGCTAAATATTGTTTTGGATTTTTAGGGGGCATACGTCGATTAATTTGCATTGTTTTTAAGTCAGTTAATTTTGCATGTGCGCCCGCACCAATACCTAAGTAATCACCAAACTGCCAGTAGTTCATGTTGTGCCGACAGGGATCATTTTTTGAATAAGCTGAAATTTCGTACTGTAAAAACCCATTTTTATGCAACAATGCTTGGCCTTTTTGTTGTATTTCAAAGCGTGCGTCGTCACTGGGTAATATCGGTGGAAAACGATGAAAATAGGTGTTGGGTTCTAGGGTTAATTGATACCAGGAAATATGGGTTGGTGATAAATCAATCGCCGTTTGCAAATCAAATAAGGCATCCTTGGTTGTCTGATTGGGTAAACCAAACATTAAATCGACATTGATGCGTTTAAAACCCGCATTTTTTGCTTGAGACAGGGCATTTTTTGCATGATCACTTTCATGAATGCGCCCTAATAATTTTAATTTATCATCTTGAAAACTTTGAACACCCAGTGAAATGCGATTAATGCCAGCGTCAAAATAGCCTTGAAATTGAGATGCCTCAGTTGTGCCTGGATTTGCTTCAAGCGTGATTTCAATGTTATTTGAAAAGTTGAGATTGTTTTTTAAAGCTGAAAATAAAGTGGCATAGCCTTCTGGTGAAAACAGGCTGGGCGTACCGCCACCAATAAAAATGCTATCAATCACTCGATTTTGTACAAGCGATTGCTGTGCTTGTAAGTCTTTCAATAGTTGGTCTATATAAGCTTTTTCTGGGATCACACCATTCAGCGCATGTGAATTAAAATCACAGTATGGACACTTCTTGATGCACCAGGGTATATGAATGTATAAACTGAGCGGAATAGTCATGGGCTTGTCGAATTTTATTCGTTATAATGCGCGCAACAGTAGCATACTTTGAGAACTTCAGAGACAATTCGGAATCTTTATTTCATGAAAAATCGCATTAAAAAAACAATCGTAGCTTTGTTTTTAACACTATCTTCTTCTTTTGCATTTTCAGATGACGAAGGTGTAGACGTTCCGCCGGCAACGTACGCAGCACAAGAGGAACAGGAGAGTTTGCACAATTACGCCAGTGCATTATGTCACAATCCAGATTATGTTTGTCGTGCGGTGAGCGAAAATGACAGCTGGTATTCTTTATTTCCAAATTTTCAACAGCGTGAAGCAGTAATGCGTTTAAATCGCACGAACGTGGCGCTTGTTTATAAAAATTGGATTGTGGTACCGAAAGATCTTTCAAAAATGAACTATATGGATATGTCGCCATTGCCAAAACATATTGATACGCACGGTGAAAAAGAAGTTTTTATTGATTTAGGTTTATTTGCTTTTGGTGCTTATGATCAAAATGGTAATTTAATTTATTGGGGGCCTGAAAGCAGTGGCGCACCTGCTTGCCCAGCTTCTAATGCTTCTTGTGCAACACCAGTGGGTGATTTTCGCGTGTTTCGTATTGAAGGCAAAGACTGTATCTCAAGAGAGTTTCCCCTTGAAACACATGGTGGTGCGCCTATGCCATACTGCATGTTTTTCCATGGTGGTGTAGCATTTCATACCTCCACTTTATCAGGGTTTGTTAATCGCAGTGGTGGTTGTGTACGTCTCTTTGATTCTGATGCAAAATGGTTAAATGAAACCTTTGTTAGAAAAGGGACGCGGGTAGTTGTTGTCAATTAAAGACGCCTGTGAAGCTTTGTTAAAAACGCACCCAGCAGGGTGCGTACGCTTGCAATGTGTGAGCAACTAAATAAAGAGCGCTATCTATGCTAAAACTTCCCCAGTTACTCGAAAAAAAATGTATTTCTAAAACTCGTATTTTTGAAATCCAAGAATCTACCCTGCGTTTTTCAAATGGTAATGAGCAAAAATTTGAAACGATTTCTGGAAAATCAGCGGGGTCTGTGATGATTATCCCGTTGCTTGATGACGAAACTTTTTTGTTGATTCGTGAATATGCAGCAGCCTCTAACAGCTATTTTTTGGGTTTTCCAAAGGGTGCAATGGATGCGGGTGAGAATCCAATAGAATCTGCCAATCGAGAGTTAATGGAAGAAGCAGGATATGGCGCAAACACGCTGATTCATCTTGCGCAATGGAGCTTATCGCCTGCGTATTTTGATGCAAAAATGGATATTGTTTTAGCAAAGGATTTGTATTCGAAAAAATTGGAAGGAGATGAGCCTGAGCCGATCGAAGTCATTTCTTGGAAAATAAGCAATATCGATGCATTATTGAAGCATCCAGAATTTCATGAATCGCGTAGTATTGCAGCACTTTTATGGCTGGAAAGAAATCTAATCACGCTCAGATAAGTATTGTGGTCTATTGTAGAGGCACAATAAATCGAGTCTCACAATGCTTTGCCTCAATGGAGTATAAAAATTGGATTTTTTAGAAGAGGTTCTGACTATTGCGAAGCAGGCTGGTGATGTCTTGTCCGCGCACTTTCACAGTGCTTTTTTACCATCTGTTACGATGAAGTCCGATAAATCTCCTGTCACACAAGCTGATATCGCTGCGAATAAAATCATTACTGAAGGCTTGCAAAAAATAACGCCAGATATTCCTGTATTATCAGAAGAAAACACCATCCCTGATTTTGATGCGCGACAATCCTGGAAGCAATATTGGTTGGTTGATCCGTTGGATGGTACGCGCGGCTTTATCAATAAAAGTCGTGAGTTTTGTGTGTGCATTGCATTAATTGAAAATCAGCTGCCGATTTTTGGTGTTATTTACTCTCCTTTTGATGTGCATATTTCTTATGCGATTAAAGATAAAGGGGCCTGGAAGCGTTCGTGCACTGATCAAACAGAAACGCAGTTGCAGGTGAAAAAAGGGGATGTTAAGCAATTACGGGTTCTTTGCGGGCATTCTCATCGCAATCTTGAGATACGCAAATTTTTAAGTCAGTCCTTTTCAAATGTGACATTAACGGCGCTAAATAGTGCGTTAAAATTCACTGTCATAGCGAGTGGTCTGGCAGATTTATACCTCCGTTTTGGGCCAACGAGTGAGTGGGATACGGCCGCAGGGCACTGTATTGTTGCTGAGGCGGGTGGTGCTGTGGTTGATTTTCAAGGCAAGCCACTGCAATATAACGTAAAATCTTCGGTGATTAATCCACCATTCTTAGCAATGGCGGATGTATCACGTTTAGAGCAGTATTTATCTATTGTCACTTCAAGGAAATTTATATGAAAAAAGCGATCAAAATTGCCATTACCGGTGGTGCAGGTCAAATTGGCTATGCGCTATTATTCCGCATTGCATCGGGTCAAGCCTTTGGTGCGGATCAGCCTGTTGAATTGCAATTGCTTGAAATCCCACAAGGATTGCCCGCATTAAAAGGCGTGGTAATGGAATTGGAAGATTGCGCGTTTCCTTTGTTAAAAAATATTGTTATGACGGATGATCCTGCTACTGCAATGAAAGATGTGAATTATGCAGCATTGGTTGGTTCTGTTCCGCGCAAGCAAGGTATGGAGCGTTCAGAATTACTGAAAATCAACGGCGCTATTTTTAAAACGCAGGGTCTTGCGATTAATAACTGTGCTGCAAATGATGTGAAAATATTTGTTGTGGGTAATCCTTGTAATACAAATTGTTTGATTGCAATGAATCATGCAAAAGATATTTCATCAGATCGCTTTTTTGCGATGACGATGCTTGATCAAAATCGTGCAGTGACACAATTGGCGCAAAAAGCAGGTGTTTCTGTGAGCGATGTTACCGATATGATTATTTGGGGAAATCACTCATCGACACAATACCCTGATTTTTATAATGCGAAAATAAACGGAAAATCAGCATTTGATGTCATTAATGATGAAAAATGGTTTAACGATTATTTTATTCCAATCGTTCAGCAACGTGGTGCGGCTATTTTGGCGGCGCGTGGATTGTCGTCCGCTGCATCGGCTGCAAACGCTATTATTGACGGTCTTTCTGCAATGCATCATGAAACACCTAAAGGAAAAGTGTATTCAATGTGTAAAGCATCTAAAGGCGAATATGGTGTGGATGAAGGCTTGATTTTTTCTTTCCCATCACGCACAGAAAATGGCAAGGTTATTTCCGTAACGGATTGGAAGCACAATGCTTTCGGCGAAGAAAAAATGGCAGCGACATTAAAGGAATTGCGCGGCGAAAGAGATGCCGTTAAGGATCTTGGATTAATTTAGGAAGTGCGGGCGAGCGAGCAAACCAGAACGATGCGTATTTTAGCGATTGAAACATCCTGTGACGAAACGGCTGTTGCTATTTATGATGCGCATCGTGGCTTGCTCGGGCAGCTGATTCACAGTCAAATTGAATTGCATAAGCAGTATGGTGGCGTGGTGCCTGAGTTAGCCTCGCGTGATCACATTCAAAAATTATTGCCCTTAATTCAGCGATTACTTGATCAACTGCAATTATCAAAGAAAGACATATCTGGAATTGCGTATACGCGCGGTCCAGGATTAATTGGTGCATTAATGGTGGGTGCGTCTCTTGCGCGTGCACTAGCCTTTGCGTGGAAAATTCCAAGTGTGGGTGTGCATCATTTAGAATCGCACATCATGGCAGTGATGTTAGAAGAAGATAAGCCCCACTATCCTTTTGTCACCTTATTGGTATCGGGTGGCCATACCTCATTATTATATGCTGAAAAATACGGTGTTTATCGTATTTTAGGTGAAACGCAAGATGATGCAGCGGGTGAAGCTTTTGATAAAACTGCAAAATTAATGGGTTTGCCTTATCCGGGTGGTCCGGCGTTGGCTAAATTGGCATTGCAAGGTCGAGAAAATATTTTTCATTTTCCGCGACCCATGTTGCATCAATCCAATTGTGATTTTAGTTTTAGTGGATTAAAAACAGCAGTGATGGAAGCGTATGTAAAATCGGATCAGTCTGATCAAACCAAAGCGGATATCGCTTGTGCATTTGAGGCAGCGGTTGTTGAAGTGCTTATGAAAAAATCTGAACGTGCATTAGCAGAAATGGGATGTCATCAGTTAGTGATTGCAGGCGGTGTTTCTGCAAATGAAAAATTGCGCGCACATGCAAAAAATATGGAAAAACAGGACAAAAAAATATTTTTCCCGCGGCGTGAGTTTTGTACGGATAATGCGGCGATGGTTGCAATCAATGGTTTTTTACGGTTATCGCGTGGCGAAAGAGATGCGTTGGATACGGACGTAAAAGCGCGCTGGGCAATTAATGAAATTTAGGTAACGGGCGCTTCTTAGGGCCCGGAGATCTTAAATAGCCTCTAAGGCCCAGGCCACATGCTCTCGCACAATCACCGATTCATGGTTTTCCCGTGATTTTAACGCTAAAATAACAGCCTCTGTTTTTTCGGCATTCCCTAAGGCAATGGCAATATTTCTAAGCCAGGAAATATAACCTGCTCTACGCATGGCAGAACCTTCGGTTTTTGACAGAAATTCTGCTTCTGTCCAGGCAAATAACTCAATTAAGTCTGCATGCTTTAAATGATGGCGTGGTTTAAAATCTTCTTCTGGGCTTGTTTTTGCAAATTTATTCCAAGGGCAAAATAATTGGCAATCATCGCAGCCATAAATGCGATTCCCCATTAAGGGTCGTAATACAGGATCAATCGATCCTTTATGTTCAATAGTTAAGTATGAAATACATAAGCGCGCATCAATTTGATAGGGTGCAATGATGGCTTTGGTGGGGCAGATATCAATGCACGCAGTGCAGGAGCCGCAGTGAGCGGACACAGGGTGATCAACGGGTAGTGGTAAATTGGTGAATAATTCGCCGAGAAAAAAGAAAGAGCCTGCCTGTTGATTCATCATCATGGTATTTTTGCCCACCCAACCAATACCCGCCTTTTCCGCAATTTTTCGCTCAAAAATAGGTGCGCTATCGGCAAAGGCACGGTAAGTATGATTAAAAGGTTTGACGGCGTTATTTATTTTCTCGGCCAATTGATTGAGACGTTTGCGTAAAACCTTATGGTAGTCGCGACCCAGTGCATAGCGCGAAATATAAGCTTTGCTTTTATCTTCTAAAACAGCAATGCTATCGTGATTATCGGGTAAATAATTTAGCGTAACTGAAATAATACGAACTGTTTCAGGGAGAAGTTTTTCAGGATTTTTTCGCAATGCGCGGTGATTCTCCATATATTTCATGTTGCCATGAAATTTTTGGTCAAGCCATGTCTGTAGACGTGCATCAGCCGCTTCGGTGTTACAATCAGTAATGCCGACTTGGCCAAAGCCCAATGCTTTTGCCCAAGATTTAATATTGTCACGTAATTCGGTAAAATCGATCATAATTGTATTTTAAAAAGGTGTGCCTATGAAGCATATTATACTTAAAACCCGAGAAGATACCGACAATATCGCAGAAAAGATTGCTTCTGGTTTGCGCGCACCAACCAATATCTATTTGGAAGGACCTTTAGGTGCTGGAAAAACCACTTTTGTGCAAGGTTTTTTGCGGGGTTTGGGGTATGAAGGCACCGTTAAAAGCCCCACTTATACACTTGTTGAAACGCATGAACTCAATGACATTGTTTTTTTGCATGCGGATTTGTACCGCATTAAAGATCCTGTCGAGCTAGAAAATATGGGATTTCGTGATTACTTTAATTCCAATACCATTAGTTTAATCGAGTGGGCAAGTCATGCAAAAGGGTGGTTACCAAAACCTGATATTTTATGTACTTTGACAATTTTGCCGAATGAAGGCGGACGAGAACTAACCATTGAGCGCTTTAAAAAATGAAACGGATATTGCTTTTTATTTTGTGCGTATTTTCAGCGAGTGTATTTGCTAACACAATAATGTTGCGCAATCTGTCGACTGAAAAAACAAATGCAGGGACTGATGTTACCTTGACTTTATCTGCTTTTCCAACGTATCACACTTTAATGATTTCTAATCCGGATCGTTTTGTGATGGATATGAAAGACGTTAAAATACCCCATTCCTTGCGGTTGGGATTACCATCACAGTCTGTGATCTCTGATTTGCATTATGCAGCACATCGTGATGGTATTTTGAGAATGGTTTTTACTTTGCGGCATTTTTCTAGTCCGCATATTATTGTTTTGCAGCATAAAAAAACAGGTGCTGTTAAATTGCAATTATTTTTTGCGAATAGAAAACAATCTGACGAAATCCAATTAAATAGCATTCAACCCATTGCGGATACTATTGTTCTCGCGCCGCCAAAAAGGACCTCAGAAAATATAAAGAAAAAAATAGCAGTCTTGACCGTTGACAAGCCAGTATTATCAGATCAAGCAATAACAACCACTTCAAATAAATATCACAATGTCATTGTTGTTATTGATCCAGGTCATGGGGGTAAAGATCCTGGCGCTAAAGGTGCCGCGGGTATAGATGAAAAAAATGTAGTACTGTCTATTTCTTTATTGTTGCAAAAAACAATTAATCAAACACCCGGTTTTCATGCGGTATTAACGCGCACTACGGATCGTTATTTAACGCTACGTGAGCGTTTGCGAGTAGCACGCCAAGATCATGCGGATATGTTTGTTGCCATTCATGCGGATAAATGGAGAAATAGCGATGCACGGGGTGTATCTGTTTTTGCGCTATCACAGCGGGGCGCAACGAGTGAAGCGGCAAGATGGATTGCAAAGCGTGAAAATGCCTCGGAATTAATGGGTGGTGTTCAATTAAATGATCAATCACATTTGTTGCAATCGGTATTAATTAATTTATCACAATCTGCAACGATTCGAGCCAGTTTAATTATCGGTAAAAACATTATGAATTCAGTAAAGCCCATCGCACGTTTGCATCATTCGCGTGTTGAGCAAGCAGCTTTTGTTGTATTGAAATCACCGGATATTCCATCGCTACTGGTTGAAACAGGATTTTTATCAAATCCATTAGAAGAAAGAAAATTAAGTAGTGCGGCATATCAGGCGCAATTATCAAAAGCAATTGCCGACGGTGTGCGACAATATTTTGTTTACAATCCGCCGAGAGATACTTGGCTGGCATACTGGAAAAATAATCTAAATACCCACAGAGTGTAAGTTAATGTCACGAATTCAGTTATTAGATCCTGTTTTATCAAATCAAATTGCAGCAGGGGAAGTGATTGAAAGACCTGCTTCTGTTGTGAAAGAGTTAATTGAAAATAGTTTGGATGCAAATGCAACCGTTATTGCTGTCGATATTGAGCAAGGTGGGCATCGTTTAATTCGCGTGAAAGACAATGGCGATGGTATTTATGAAAGCGATTTAACGCTGGCTTTGTTGCGACATGCAACCAGCAAAATTAAAACCTATGATGATTTAAATTGCGTGGCTAGCCTAGGATTTCGTGGCGAAGCGTTGGCAAGTATAGCTTCAGTTTCACGCTTAAAAATGAGCTCTAAAACAGTCTCTGGCGAGTTTGGTTTTTTTATTAAAAATAATTTAGATGGTACGGTATCACCACCCTCTATTGCTTCACACCCTAAAGGAACAACCATTGAAGTTGCCGATTTATTTTATCAGACACCAGCAAGAAAAAAATTCTTGCGTGCTGAGCGTACTGAGTTTCAATATATTGAGACCATGTTGCATCGATTGGCCTTGAGTCGACCGGATGTATCGTTTTCATTAAAACATAATGACCGTGAAATTTTTTCATTAAAAAGCGCTGAGACGCTTGCGCAAAAAGAAAAGCGTGTAGGCGCTGTTTTTGGCAGTGAATTTATGGCGCATGCATTTGCGATGGATTACGCCTATAATGGTATGTATTTGTCGGGTTGGATTGCAGAGCCACGTTACTCGCGCGCACAAGCAGATCTGCAGATGATGTATATCAATGGGCGTTTTGTAAAAGATAAAATTGTGACACAAGCTATTCGAGAAGCGTATCGTGATGTGTTGTTTCACGGAAGACATTCCGCGTATTTATTATATTTTGAAATGGATCCTGAACATATCGATGTTAACGTGCATCCAACAAAGCAAGAAGTGCGTTTTCGTGATCAACAGTTGGTGTTTTCTTTTATACGTCGTGGTGTTCATGAGGCACTGAATGCGATTCGGCCAAGTGTTGATAACGTTGTTGCACCTCCTGAAACAGTTGCTCATGCGCATTGCGAGCCTATACATTATGCAAGCTCAACGCCAACTATTAGTGCTGCGCAAATGAAAACATATCAAGCGTTGCATGAGCAATCGACATTACCCTTAGGTGAAGAAGCGCAAGAAAATCCAGACTATCCAATGGGTTTTGCGATTGGTCAAGTGCAAGAAATTTATATTGTTGCGCAAAATAAAATGGGCATGATTATTGTAGACATGCATGCAGCACATGAACGCATTTTGTATGAACAATTAAAATCACATCGTGGGGATATTTATTCCGCAAAGCAAGCTTTGTTGGTGCCCATTGTGGTTGAATTATCCTTGCAGGAAATGCAGGCCTATGAAAATCATGTACACTTATTCAGTGATATTGGTTTTTCTGTGGATGCTATTGGTAAAAATCAGTTGATCATTCGGGAAATGCCCGCGTTAATTAAAAATAAAAACCCTCAGGTTTTATTATCGGATGTTTTGTCAGATTTAGTTGAAAAAGAAAAAAGCACGAGAATAGCAGCAGAAATGGATTCTGTGCTTGCAACGGTTGCGTGTCATGCGGCATTGCGTGCGCCACATCGGTTAACGATTCCTGAAATGAATGCGATCTTGCGCCAAATGGAAAGTACTGAAAATAGCGGATGCTGTAATCATGGCAGACCCACTTGGAAATTATTTTCAATTTCCGAGCTTGATAAAATATTCTTTCGTGGAAAATGAAGAATCGAGGACAAGTGATTATCCTCGCATTACATGCCGCTATTTTTTATATTACGTCAAACTTTTTTTAAAAAAATCAAAAACCCGCATATAAATTTAAAAAAAACCTCGTTATGATTCTCTCGTTAATTTAATTCACGACGAGGTTTTTATGAAAAAAACTATTTTAAATATTGTATTGCTTGGTATTCTTGCAGGCAATATTGCGCAAGCAGAAGATCTCTGTGCTGTGATTGGTTTTTATGAGCCTGGTACGCACACTTACGATGGTCCAACATTTTGTCAGCAGGTCAGTATTAATGACATTGTTGTTCGTGGTCCTTTGAATGTATCGCAATCTGTTATTACAGGTATTGCTGACATAAGCGGCCCTATTAACGCTGCAAAAACTGAGTTCAATAAGATCATCTCTGAAGATAATGGCTCGCATGAAAAAATAACGTTGAAACAAAGCTCTGTGGTTGATCATGATGTTATTTTTGAAGGCTCAAAACCAGGGTCTGTCGAGATTGACCAGTCGTCAAAAATAAATGGAAAAGTAGTTAACGGAACAATTACACACATTTAAAGAGTATGTTATGAGTGATGTAGTATCAAATGATATTTTATTAGAAGTGGCGAAACGTTTCGGAACACCAGTATATCTTTATGATTTAGCATGCATTCAAAATAAATATTCTGAATTAAGAGAACTACTCTCAAAAGAATGTGATATTTTTTATTCAATGAAAGCTAATCCTTCTATTGAAATTTGTAAGCAGTTTCAAAGCTATGGTGCTTGCTGTGAGGTTTCTTGTGCAAATGAGTTGTTAATGGCAATTGCTGCAGGATTCTTGCCAAAAAACATTATTTTTGTAGGGCCGGGAAAGAAAAAAAATGAATTGGTGTTGGCAATTGAAGAAGACATTCGCTATGTTATTTGTGAATCAATAGAAGAAATAGAGGCTATTAATTATATTGCAGAAAGTAAAAATAAAATTGTAAAGATATTGATTCGAATCAATCCAGATTTTATTGTTCCTGGTGCACCTATTAAAATGAGTGGTGTTGCAACACAGTTTGGAATAGATTTTTCAAATTTTTTAAAGAATATAGATAGGATAGCGGCGTGTAGTTTTGTCTGTGTTGATGGCATACAAATTTATAATGCAAGTCGCGTTTTACATTTTTATTCAATTGTTAAAAACATCAAAAATATTTTTGAAAGTTCAAAAGAATTGTCCTATTTGTCTAAAATAAATTTTAGCGTGATTGATTTTGGCGGTGGATTTGGTATTCCCTATTTTGAAGGTGAAAATACACTTCCAATAAAATCACTCATAAAAGAAATTAATGCATTGATTGCTGAGTATAAAAAAGAAAATCCAAAAATGCGATTTATTATGGAGTTAGGTCGTTATTTGGTTTCAGAGTCTGGGTATTTTATTTCCTCTGTTCAATCTATTAAAAAAAGCCATGAAAAAAATTATGTTATTTTGGATGGCGGAATGCATTGCCACTTGGCTGCAACCGGTGTTGGATCCTTTGTCCATCGAAATTTCCCTATGCGACATATTTCTTTAAAAAAAAGAGCTCATAAAGAAATGCTAGATGAATTCCAAATTTCGGGCCCGCTTTGTACGCCGGGTGATATTTTGTTAAGAAATGTTATTTTACCACCGGTGTTTTTAGATGATTTGATTATTCTTGAAAAAACAGGTGCGTATGGTTTAACCGCATCCCCTGGAAGATTTTTAAGTCATGGTAGCCCAGCTGAGGTCATGTTGGATGATTCGGTATTAAAGCTTATTAGACGTAAAGAAGAGTTATCAGATTTATTGGCAACACAACTACATTAAAAGGAAATTAATATGTTAGATACAGAAATATCAGTAAAAAATGCATTAGCAGCGTCATTAAATTTTTTGGACACTTCAAAAATTTTGATGCATCATCGTTTGCGCAATGATCTTCAATTGGATTCAATGAGTTCATTGATGTTTTTAATGAAACTAGAAGAAAATATCCCGGGTTTTTTGGTTGACCCTGAAACATTGCAGATGAGTGATTTAGAAACGGTTTCATCTGTGGTGAATTATGTGAATTTACAAATGCTTTCAAAGGCTGAGTATGTACATTGAAAGTTTTTATTTTAATGACTTAGAAAATGTGGATGATGGGTTTATTAATATGGATGTCGGAAGAGTTCAGTATTATAAAGATTTGCATCTTAGATACCATATTGATTTTTCAGTGAATAATAAGAAAAAAATTTATTCTTATGAGTTTTTATCGGGATTGCTTTTTGATGTTGTAAAAAATAAAAATTTTCTGTCTGATATTGCCTGGGTTTTATTTCCAAGGCATGGTTATAACTGGGATGGGGGGCATGTTTCACAAGAATTGTATCTAAAAAATAAGTACTGTTTAAAAAGTAATTTGCTAGATATTAGGGATTGTGGTTCGCTTTGTGTTTATCAGGCGATTAGTCTAGCGAAATCATTAAATAAAAATGTGCTTATTGTCTCTATTGAAATGGATTCAATTTTTAAAAACTTTCCTTATATTGGGTTTTTAGAAATAAGAAAAAATAGAACTTCTAGTAAAAATTTTTATATAGATTACTGTAATTTTTTTTACACGAAAAATAAAAATAGCCTAAAAAATTTTGTAAATCTAATGTTGAAAAATTTTGAAATTTCGCTGGAAGATGTCTTTATTGTTAGTCATAAGAATTTTGGGTTTTGCTTTGACTCTGCTTTTTTATATAAAGCACTTTCTGTCATTGATGAAAAAAATAAGGATAGAAAATATCTTTTAATTGTTGATCAAGAAATGTCATTGCAAAGATATGCTGTTGTCCTTTTAAGGAAAGGGTAGAAAGTGGATATAACAATAAAATTCGACTCGGCTCACTATAAGCCAATTCTATTAAGTGATCTTTTGAAGTTGGCACTAAAGAATTTTTCATACTCTGGAAATATGGAGTGTTTTGATGACCCTATTTTTTTTAAAGAGGCTGTGAGATTTTCTTTTCTAAGAGAAAAAAGAACGCTTTTTTTAAGTAAATTTATTCCCGTTCTTGTGGATGCCATTTTAACAATATTATTTTACACCTATGAACATTTGTCTTCTAGGAAATATAATGGTTTTGCAATAGCAGAATTAGCAGTAATTGAAGATATTTTTTTAGAGATTATTTTAATGCTCGATAAGATCATATTTTATGAAAATAAAATACAGGTGATGGAGCAATGTGTTTTCATTTTGAAGCAACTGGGGCAGTTAGGTGGTGCAAGGGCTATTTTAAAAAATAATGCAATAGAGTTAATGACAAGCCTTAAATTTCTTATAAAATATTTGGAGTTGTAATGAAAAAAAGCAGTTATTTAGCTCCTGTAGATCGCTATGGTGAGAAATTATATGCTTATGCGCGTAATTTTCGTGAAATAGCCCTTATTATTGATCAAGATCCTTCAAAAATAAAAAATTATTTTAATTTGCCTGCTATTGATTTCCTTGTTTCTGATAAAAACAGTACAGCGCTTGAAAGAACCTGTTATTTAGAAGCATTTTCATATGGTGATCTAGGTGTTTTGCTGGCATCGCCAGGTCCTTCATTATCCGGTTTAATGCTACGAGAACTAGGAAGTCAAAATCAGATTGATGAATTTTATTCAGAGATTCAATCAAAAAAAATGAGAACATTTTTTGGATTGACTGAGCCTAAAAAAGGGTCTGATGCAAACAATATAGATACACAATTGATAAAAAAAGATAAATCCTATTTTTTAACAGGTGAGAAGTGTTTTTTTGGAAATGGTGCGGTCGCTGAAACAGGAATTGTTTTGGCGCGTATCAATGATGGACCTGTTGGTATTCGTGCAATTTGGCTGAAACCAGCGCTTCTTAAAAGTCAGTGCATTGAAAAACAGGTGTTGCCAATGGCAAGTTTGAAAGGTGCTCAAATTTCTTATATGAGGTTTTCAAATTTAGAAGTTCCGGAGTCGTTGATTTTAGGGGGTCATAAATCAGTTTGTCAAAATGGATTGCTTAGTATTTTGAAAGTTTTTAATCAGCTGAGAACAGGTGTTGGCGCACTTGCAATTGGTCAGGCACAAGCGGTATACGACTTGGTGTTGCAGTTAAGAAAAAGCGATTTTTTTTCAAGAGGCTCTTTTTTTGATGAGTTGCACCATCAATTAACGGCAGCTCGGCGTTATTTGCATTTTGCGGCAGACTCTGTTGATAAATCACCTTTGGATTTTTATCACGTGTCGGCCTCTAAAGTAATGGCGACGCGTACAGCTGAAACCGTCATTTCAGCTTGCTATGATCTTTGTGACATTAATCAATTGATTGAAAATCCTTGGATTGTCAAAGCATATCGTGATGTATTTTGTTGGGAGTTTATGGAAGGTACTACAATGATTCAAAAAATCCACCTAAAAAAAAGATTAAAAGAGGTGATGAATGGAAAACTATCCATTTCTTTTGCAGCATGAGTTGATTAATACTGCAAAATTACACCCTAAAAAAATAGCTTTAATTATAGATAATGTAAATATTACTTATGAAGCATTTTTTAACGAGGTGCTAAAATTTTCCGCATATTTAGTTGAGTGTTACTTAAGTAGAGGTGATCGCGTTTTAATCCAATCTGGTAACAGTTATTTAACTGTGGTTTCTTTTTTCTCCGCAATTTTTTGTGATGCTGTTCCTTGTGTATTGGATGAAAACTTGCCCATAGAAATACTTGAAAAATTGATTCAGTCATTGCAACCAAAAATAGCTATTGTAAAAAAAAATGATCCTCTTAAAAAGGATATTTTTCACAAAAAAAATATTATTTGTCTAGATGATATTTTAATTGGTAAAAATTCTTTTGAAATGATTTTCAAGAGTACAGAACAAGATTTGGTGATGATTATGCATACTTCAGGAAGCACGGGACTTCCAAAAGGCGTTATGCTATCTCATCGAAATGTACTTTCTGCGCTATATGCAATTCGTACTTATCTAGGAATTAATGGTTCAGATATTATACTTTCTGTTTTACCCTTGCATTTTGATTATGGCCTCTATCAATTATTTTTGCCGCTTTCCTTTGGTGCAACACTAATTTTAGAAGAAAATTCGTTATTTATTAATAAAATTTCACATAAAATAATTCATAAAAAAGTGACGGTGATTCCTTGCATCCCTTATCTTGTGCAGCTTTTGCATGTTTTTAGTAAGCATAATAAAAAAGATTATCATTCGGTAAGAATGATTACTAATACAGGTGAGAATTTAACAAGCGCACATATTGAAAAAATAAAACACTTGTTTCCAAAAGCTCAGCTATTTTCAATGTATGGTTTAACAGAATGCAAGCGATGCAGTTATGTCCCGCCAAGTATGCTGGCTGAAAAAATGGATTCTATTGGTATTCCAATGCCAAATTTAGAAATGTGGATTGAGGATGATGAAGGCAATAAGCTTACAAAAAATAATGAAGGTAATTTAGTAGTATCTGGGCCTTCAGTGATGATTGGGTACTGGAAAAACAATGAAGAAACAAACTTAAAAATTAAATTTTCAGAATCACATAAAAAAACACTTATGACAGGTGATAGAGCAATAATGGATGAAGATGGCTATTTTTATTTTAAAGGTAGAAAAGATAGTGTTATTAAATTTAAAGGTGTGAAGCTTTGTTGTCAAACATATATTAAAAAAATAAATGATATTGATTTTGTAAATAGGTCATATTTATTTTTAAGTGATGATGCATTAATTGTCTGTATTGAAATAGAAAAAAACCATGATGATTTTTTTCGATTGGAAATATTATCTTTATTTCCACCAGCACAAAAACCGAGTGCGTTGTATATTACACGACAATTCCCTTGCTTAAGTAATGGAAAGCTGGATGGAAAAGCTTTGGAGTTGATTGCTAAGGGCTGTTCAGAATGAATATTGCACACATTAGTTATGATCTTTCTGGCGATGCTGTTCCGCTATCCGAATTGGAAAAATTAGCTGAAATACCGCTTTCGGAGAGATATGTTTTTGAAAAAATTTTTGGCCTAAAGTTTGTTATTAGGAATTTATTGTTAACACATGAAAAGCAATTAATCAATTTATTAAGCCAATTCTTTAAAAAAAATAAAGTTGATAAAAATAAGATTCAATATTGCTTTTATGCACATACAGCAGATGACATAGCGCCAAGCGGGTTTCAAATTTTTGAAAATTCACTGAAAAAGCATGGTTTGGTTAAAACCCAGTTTTTTGGTGTATCACTACACAAGTGTGCGTCTGTATTTCAATTGTTTAAGTTATCAAGTCAGTTATTTGAAAACTTATCTGATGAAGACACTATTTTACTTTTGGTTTCTGATCTTGCTTTTACAGATATTCTTCAATATATCCCAGGATCAACGGTGCTTAGTGATTCAGCGCTATTGATACAGCTTAAGAAATCGGTGCTTCACCGTTTTGTAATAGACACTATCCTGAACGAACAAGGAAGTTTTTCCAGGGGAATATTTGGGGATCATGAAGAGCAATTATTATTTCAAAGCAGCTATTTAGATAATGTTGTGAATACGATTCAGAAATTACTGCATAAAAATAACATGATTATTTCACAAATAAAAAAAATATTTCCACATAATGTTAATGTATTTTCTTGGAAGAAAGTTGCTGAAAAACTACAGATTTCACTCGATAGATTTTATCTCAATAATATCTCAAAAATAGCACATTGTTTTGGTGCTGATCCATTTATTAATTTTTTTGATGCTGAGTCTGAAGGTATATTAGTTTCAGGTGACTATATTATTTTAGTAACCGTTGGATTAGGTTCAACTTTTGCTGCTATGTTAGTGAAGTATTAATTTTTTTATATTATGAGTCTTTATGGAATTTAATTTTTTAGAAGAAATTTTAGGTTTTGAAAAAAGAAATCCAGATTCAATTGCTTTGGTGATTGGAGAGGATCAGTATAGTTATCATCATATTATTTCATCAGCAAAATCACTTTCTTTTTTTTTGAAAAAGCATGTTAAAAAAAATATTCCTTGCATCCTATTATCCGAAAAAACCCATTTTTTTTATGAGTTGATATTGGCCTGTTTTTTATCAAAGCTGATTTATACGCCAATCAATATTAATGGGAGCTTGGATCGTAATAAGAAAATTATACAGTCTATTGATAATGCGGTTATTTTAATAGGCGATATAGATTACGAAAAAATAAAGCCGTTCATCCCATCTTTTTCGAAAAAGAAAATTTTTGTTTTGAATCAGAACTTATTGAAATTTTTTAAAAAAAATAATAGGGTGCGTTACATTGCGCTTGACACTACTTCAAGTAAAAAAATAACGTTTCCATCTGAAAAAGATATTGCTTACTTGTTGTTCACATCAGGTTCAACAGGAAGTCCGAAAGGGGTTCCTATATCCTATAAAAATATCAATGCTTATTTAGCATCAGTATGGATATTATTTCCCTGTGATACCAATGATCATTTTTCTCAAATTTCTGATATTGGTTTTGATATTTCCATACATGAAATTCTGTTTTGTTGGTCTGTAGGTGCTACTTTGCATGTCTATGATTCAAATTTTTTTTCGAGTATTGTAGACTTTATTGGAAATAGTGGCATCACGCAGCTTATTGTTATTCCATCGATGATTGATCAAATTGTAAAATTAAGCAGGTATTTTAAAATAAATTTTAAAATGCTCAAGAAAACAATTGTTTGTGGGGAGCCTTTTCCTATCACGTATGCGAAATCATGGGAAAAAATAGCGCCAAATTCAACCATAATTAATTTTTATGGGCCAACCGAAGCGACTGTATCATGCATATACCATTGTTATAATGCTAAAAATGACTATTCTGGATTAACCACTGTTCCTATTGGGTATCCTTTTCCGGGTGTCGGTATTGCATTAACAAACCAGAGTGAAATGGTTGTTTCAGGTGAGCAAGTATCAAGTGGATATTTATTTTCAGATTCGAAAAAAAACGAAAAATTTCAATTATCTGCTGATAAAAAAATAAACCGATATTTTACGGGTGATACCGCATTTTTTCACAAAAAGTACGGTTTTGTTTTTAAAGAAAGACGAGATGATCAGTGGCAAATAAGGGGTTATCGCATTGAAAAATCGGAAGTTGAAAACACATTGAAATTAGTGACGGGTTTTGATGATATTTGTGTTGTGCCACAGTGTAATTCAGAAAAATTGATTGATTATTTATGTCTTTTTTCACTTGAAAATTTTAGATTGAAAGATTACGAAAAAGAACTTCGATCGTATTTAATCCCGGCAGCAATTCCAGAAAAACATTTCGTAATAGATGCTTTCCCGCGTTTTACGAATGGAAAAATTAATTATAACAGATTATTAACCACGGGAAGGAATTGTACATGAGATATTATATCGATCAAAGCATCTATTCAGATGCAGCATCATTTGAATATTTATTTTTGGATTTCCCAAAAGATATAAATTTTATTCGTTCTTGTATGCAAAATTTATTTTTGCACTACGCAGATTTAGATTTATTTTGTGCGTCAGTCAAAAAAGAAAGATATTCTGAATTAAATAATCGTTATTTGTATAATATTTTAAAAGAAATTTTATTTAAAAATAGCAATGCATTAATTATTCCAAGATCGCCAGACCATAGAATAATGGGTATTTGTCGTGATAGTTCGCTACTGCTTTGTTCAATATTGCGATTTTTTTCTGTTCCAGCGCGCCTTCGTTCAGGATATGTGACTTATTTCATCCCAGGTTTGTTTTTAGATGGCCTGGTTGTTGAATATTATGATTGTGCATTAAAGCGATGGCGCTTAGTTGATACCCGTACTTCTCAAGAACAAATTGATCATTATCACTTAAAAATTGATTTTGATTTAACGGATATTCCAGAAAATAAGTTTATTTCAGCAGCAAAGGCATGGCAGCTATGTCGTAAGGGAGCAGCAGATCCGAATCGTTTTGGGTCAAGACAATGTCGTGGATTGTCGGTTGTACGCAATCGTTTAATACAAGATTTAGCTTTGTTAAATAAGGAAGAATTATTGGTGTGGGATGTCTGGGGTGGAATGTTAGAGCCAATGCAGAATCATATCTCTTTAATGGATGATCTCGCAAAAATTTTATCCATTGATGAAAATAATTTATCAAGGGTAAGGCATTTTTATGAGTCCAACCCATTATTAAAAGTACCCGATAAAATTTTTGAGGATAGCCCTTTTTTTGAGGGTGTGTGGGTTGATTTGTGTGAGAAAAATAATGCTCTCTCTTAACCTATTTTCAACATTTATTCCAGATAAGAGAAAGGATATACGTTCACTTCAGAATGAAACAGGGCTTCCAAAAGACATGCTTGCTGTTTTTGAGCATTTTTATGGGTTAAAGAAAGTGGCTATTTATGATGAGGGTGGTGTTTTTTCGCTGATAGAAAATGCTTTATTAAAATTGCAGTATGATGTATCTCAGATTAACTATTTAATCTATTTGCATACGGCTGATTGGGTTTTGCCACAGGGTGATTCACTTTTAAAAAGAGTGCAGGATAAGTTTGGGTTAAGTCGCTGTCATTTTTTTGAAATTTCTTATGCGCGATGTGCTTCTTATTTTATAGCATTGGAACTACTTTCAAAATTATTTAAATATTCTGATTGTGTCTCTGCATTAATATTAACAGGTGAAATTGCATTTACACCTGCTTTACGTGTTGTCCCACAATCTAGTATTGTCAGTGATGTTTCAACAGCAGCAATATGGTTGAATTCACCTGGCGTCCATCAGTTGCTTTCTGTTGTGAATAAATTCATAAGGGGTTATGAGAAAGGGATTTATTTAACGATGGATGAATTAAAAAAATTTGATTTAATATATATAGAAAACACTGTATCTGTAGTTAAAGAAGCGCTCTTAAAAGCAAAACTTTCTCTTTCAGAAATCACTTATATTTTGCCGCACAATGTAAATCTTTCAACTTGGCGAAATATTTCAAGCGCCTTACATTTTCCTATTGAAAAAATTTATTTAAAAAATATTCCAGAGCTTGGACATAGTTTTTGTTCAGATCATTTAATAAATTTAGAATCGCTTATTTTAGAAGGATTATTAAAACCAGGTGACTATTACCTCATGGTTGGTTGTGGGCTCGGATTTACACTATCGGCAGCCGTATTTAGATTTTAACCTAGATTCGGCAGTTAAATCCGTAGCGAGAAAGCTTAGGCATATGAATATGCGTTGGATTTTTGAAAAAATTTTTGAAACAGTATTCACCCATGCGGTGAAAAAATTTTTTTAAAAATTCAATACAGATTCAGACGTTTAAGCGTTCACAGTAGGGTTTAACTGCCGGATCTAGGTTTATGCAACTATTCGGTTTTTTTTATGATATTAGTCGATCATTTTTTATTTAAAACAAGAGCTTCTTCTTCTCGAAAAACCAAGCAAGATTTTATTGATTATTGTGTTGATTTACAGCGTATAGAATCTGGTTTTTTGCATTTCTCAGATAAAGTGGGATTTTCCTTTGCTGAGTTGCTTGAATTATGTCTTATTGAAAATAGCGTTATTTCCGAGTGGTTTTTAAAATCAGAAGTGATTGTCATTGCCCATGAGAGTTATGAGTATGACCCCGATTATGCCCATATTGTCCCGTATGTTATCAATAGATTTAACTTAGTATCATCGGTGATTGCGATCTCGTCACCTAAAGAAAATTTATTGGATAATGCAAAACATATTTTAGCAGCTTGTTTGTCGAAGAGTGATCATGGATTGATTGTGGTTTTTGAGCAGGCGATTTTACCACTTTGTGTCAATGCTACTATTGCGTTGCCGACATATGCTTCTGTTTCAGTATGTAAATATATTGCATAAATCTTCCCGATGCAAAGCGTCGGGGGATTTATGTATCAATCATCGTAAGAGTGCGTTTTTCAAGCTATCTCCAAAGGCAGATTGTAGTATCACTTTTTCCGGCTTCTTTTGTGTTTTATTCTGAGGTTGATTTTTTATGGTAGGGACACTACGTGGTATCTCATCATTTTTCTTCATTGTTAAGCTAATGCGTTTACGAGCGGCATCAACATCAACCACTTTTACTGATACAATTTGTCCAACAGAGACTTCCTTTTGTGCATCTTTTACAAAGTGATCTGCTAATTGCGACACATGCACTAAACCATCTTGATGCACACCAATATCCACAAATGCACCAAAATTTGCGACGTTTGTGATAACGCCTTCTAAAACCATTCCTGGTTTTAAGTCAGCAATTTCTTTGATGCCATCCGTGAATTTTGCCATTTTAAATTCAGGACGTGGATCACGTCCTGGTTTTTTTAGTTCTTCAAAGATATCCCAAATGGTTGGTAAACCAGCTTGTTCAGTGACAAATTCCATCGGATTTAATCGGGTTATTAAATCATTATTGCCTACTAATTCAAGCAAAGATTTCCCTGTTTTTTTAGCAATGTCCTGAACAATATGGTAGCTTTCCGGATGTACCGCAGAAGCATCCAGTGGATTTTCTCCACCAACGATACGTAAAAATCCCGCAGCTTGTTCAAAGGTTTTTTCACCTAGGCGTGGCACCAATTTAATTTTATTGCGTGTGGTAAATCTACCATTGGCTTCACGGTATTGTACAATTTGATTGGCAACAGATTCATTTAAGCCTGAAATACTGGCTAAGAGTGGCACTGATGCCGTATTAATATCAGCCCCTACAGCATTTACGCAATCTTCCATGGTTGCTGTTAAGGATTGGTTTAATTTGACTTGATTAACATCATGCTGGTATTGCCCAACACCAATTGCTTTTGGATCAATCTTAACAAGTTCAGCGAGTGGGTCTTGTAAGCGACGCGCAATGGAAACCGCGCCACGATAAGAGACATCTAAATCTGGAAATTCTTTGGAGGCAAAAGCAGAAGCAGAATAAACAGAAGCGCCAGCTTCAGACACCATAATTTTATTTAAATTAAAAGCCGGATTTTTTTTGATGAGTTCATTTGCTAATTCATCGGTTTCACGAGAAGCAGTCCCATTTCCAATGCTGATTAAGGTTACTTTAAAAGTGTGGCATAATTTAGCGAGTGTTTGCAGGGCATTATCCCATTGTTGTTGTGGTGCATGAGGAAAAATAACGGTGTAAGTAAGCAGTTTACCTGTTGCATCGACAACAACCGTTTTTACACCTGTACGAAAACCGGGATCTAATCCCAAAACGACATGATTTCCAGCAGGTGCTGCCATCAATAAGTTTTTTAAATTATTCGCAAAAACGCGAATAGATTCTTCATCGGCGCGATTTTTTAATTCCATCATAAGTTCAATCTCCATTTTAACGTGGAGTTTTATTTTCCAGGTCCATAATACTGTTTTTGATAACCAATGGTCTTTCGGTAGCGCCGGTATAGAAAATATTTTTGTGATAAGCGCACAACCGTTATTGATCATTTGCTCATTAAGAAATGTAATCTTAAGGCGTAATATATTTTCATTTCTGCCACGAAATAAGGCGAGTAAACGATGTGCAGGAATTTTTTGTATCGCCTCTTGAAATTCAAAATAGTCAGAAAACTTTTTGCCAATTTCCTTTTGATCGGGAAGGACTTCGCTTGTAATGACAGCATGTTGCCAGAATAATTCACGTATTTTTTTCAGTAATTCCGCACGTTCTGAAAATTGTTCTGCTAAAATATGCTTCGCGCCTTCGAGTGCGTGTTCAGCCGTTTCAATGCCTTTTTCAGGATTTAAAAAATCTTTCGCAAGGGTTGATGCATCCGCATGAATATCACTTAATAATTTTTCTGCAAGGGGTTCTAAGCCGGCTTCTTTTGCTTGTTGTGCTTTGGTTTGCCGTTTCAGCTTGTAGGGTAAATATAAATCTTCTAACTCCGTTTTATTTTCTGTGGCTAAAATAATTTTTTTTAGTTCTGCCGTTAGCTTTCCTTGTTCTTCAATTGATTTTAAAATCGTTGTTTTTCGTGCAGATAATTCAGTAAAGTATTGGAATTTTTCATCTAGATCGCGTAGTTGATCGTCGGAAAGCCCGCCCGTTGCTTCTTTACGGTAGCGCGCGATAAAGGGAATGGTTGCGCCTTCGTTGATGAGCTGAATAGTTGCTTCGACTTGTTTTGTTGGAATTTTAAGCGTTTTTGAAATGACTGACGTAATGTCCATGGTTGCGTTCCTTGAATTGGTTGGGCAAAGGGTAAAGGAACTTCGATTCTGCGTCAATTTTTGGCGTTGCTGTGTTTTAATTGCATTTTTGGTCTCATCATCCACAGTGCCTGTTAAGAAACCTGTGGATAAGTCGTTGATGAAGTAGCTTAGCGCTCTCAACAAGGTGGATTTTATTAGATTGTTTAAAAAATGACAGTCTTGCTGTGCGAAATGGCCTGGCACTTTTTATTACAAATTGTGATAATTCACGTCCATGTTCTTTTAGAGCCTGTTTAAGATCTCCAGGCTCGCTCAAGCGAAAATGATGAGATTTGAGTAGAAAAAAATTAAGAATTTAAGGTGAATGCTTGTTGTTGCCTTCTCTGAAAATGGTTAATTTTTTATGCCAAATAGCATTATTTTCAGTGAATCGGGAGATTTTAAACAAGCTTTTAGTTATTGAAGGTAAGGTAATGCTCCGTAAATCGTCTGTCGTCATACTTACAACGGTACTGTGTGTTGTCATGGCGCTTTGTGTTTGGATTCTCAATCGCCAAATTAAAGCTGGTGAGATTCAATTGCGTGTAGGCTATCAGGAAATTATTGCTGGTGAAAAAGCACTTGCTTTGGGTAAAGCAAAGCTTATGCGTGGCAAGGAACGATTGGTTGTTGGTAAAGAAAAATTGGTCGCGGGAAAAGAGCGTTTAGCGGCTGGGAAGGAGGAGCTTGCTCAAGGTGAAAAAACCTATAACAAAGTGAAGAACTTTCCTTTTGGAATGATCGCTTCTCTTATTCCCATTTCTATCATACAAGACATTTTTCATGGGGTTCAAAATAAGGTGGCTATAGGCAGGAGCAGTATTCTTGCTGGGCAGGAACGGGTTGCAGCAGGTGAAAAAGAAGTGGCAGCAGGAGAGCAAAAAGTAGCGAAGGGTGAAGATCAGATTAAAATAGGGTATCAAAAACTAAAAGCAGGTGAGCTAAGATTAGAAGCAGGGAAAAGACGTTACCTGTTGGGAGCACAAAAACTTTTATTGGCAAAAAAAATGCGTGATGTACTTGGTGCGCTTATGGTAATTTTTGGTTTTTTATCAGTGTTAATTGGTGTTTTTTGCAAAGAGAAAAAAGGGTGTGCTGAAAGCAAAAAAGAAAGCTTATTTTAGGTTATTTTTTAATCAATCCAATAAAAAATTCAATCTTACCTCAACATATGAAAGTTATTCGCGCTTTGTCCACAGCTTTACACACAGGATCTGTTGATAAAGTGTCGGTGTCGCACCCGCGTCGCTAACCTGAAGTAATTTCTGTAGTATAATCTTTAAGAGCTTAAACAGGCTCTAAGTAGTATTAGCATTGTCAGGATGGATTATCATGTCGCCTATTTCTGAAAAACGTTATTTTTTGGGTCAGCCACTGGGTTTTAGCGCGCTTTTTTTCACACAGCTTTTTAGTACAATCAGTTTTGCTGTTTTATATGCAACGCTTGTGCTTTATATGAAAGAGCAGTTGCATATGAGCTCGCAACAGGCCAACTTGATTACAGGGGTTTATTTTGCCTGTAATTTTGCCTTGCATTTGCTCTCAGGTTATTTGGGTGGGCGTTTTTTCAGTTATCGAGGATTGGTTGTCACGGGTATTATTTTTCAGCTCATTGGCTGTCTGATTTTAGCAACGGCGGATGACCAACGCTTATATTGGGGTCTTGCCTGTATGTTGGTGGGCACAGGTACGATGGTGACTTGTTTGAATATGTTGCTGTCACAGTTATTTGCGCCAGAAGAAGTGGAAAAGCGTCAATCCGGCTTCTTGTGGAATTACAGCAGCATGAATTTTGGATTTCTTTTTGGCTTTACTTTAGCGGGTTATTTTCAGTTGCATGTGAATTATTCAATGCTGTTTATGATTACGGCAGCCAATAATTTTCTCGCGCTCATTGTGCTTTCATCACAATGGAAGGCAATGAAGGATAAAAACACCTTGTTTAGTCAGGCAAGCAAACACAGTCAAATGAAAAGGTTGGCGGGTGGTTTCTTGCTGCTATTTATTTTAGTCCCTGTGTTGACAATGCTACTTGATCATACCGATTTTAGTGATCATTTGGTGTTGTCTGTTGGTGTGATTGTCGCGATTACCTTATGTTACATTGCATTTCGAAGTGAGGGTGCTGAGCGTAGGAAAATGTTTGCATTCTTAATTTTATTGTTAAGCGCACAAATATTTTGGATTGTGTATCAATTGGCACCCATGGGTTTGACTTTATTTGCTAAAAATAATGTAGATCGCACAGTTTTTGGATTTTTAATTGCGCCTGGTTGGATTCAAAATATTAATAGTATTACGATTATTATCGGTGCACCTTTGTTGGGTATGCTCTTTGTTTGGATTCAAAAGCGGGCAAAAGAAGCTATTTTATTGCCTCTGCAGTATACGATTGGGCTTGTGTTGAGTGCCATTGGTTTATTAATTTTGCCAGTGGGTATTGCGATGGGGCATGAAGGCTACACGGCATTTGTTTGGTTGTTTGCGACCTATGTTTTGCAAGCGATTGCAGAGCTATTAATTAGTCCCATTGGTTATTCAATGGTGGGGCAATTGGTTGCGCCGCGCTGGCAAAGTATTTGTATGGGTTCGACCTTATTAAACGCAGGTGTTGCAGCAGTACTAGCAAGCTACTTTTCAAATTACGCACTAGGCAGTTCAGGTTCTAGCAATCCGATTGAAACGAATCTCTCTTTTAGCCATATGTTTTCACAATTAGGATGGCTGACCTTGGCAGTGGCAGTGGTGTTGTTGTCGATAACGCCAGTTATTAAGAAACTGATTAAAAATTAGGGTCTGTATTGTCTGTCAGCAGTTCCCGGCGAATGTCTGAAAAACCGCTAATTTTTAGATTTTAGGCGAGGTTGAACGGTAATTTTTTGAGAAAAGCGCAGTGTACACAAAGTCCATGAGCATTTTCGAAACAAATTACCGTTCAAGATCGCCAAAAGATGAAAATTTTTTGTTCACCGGGAATTGCTGGTTGTCTGTTGTATTTAAGTGCTTTGATGCGAGCGCGAGTGTAACGCGTATTTGCAGGAAATCGACAGGGCTATTGACCCTGAAAATCGCTTGCACCGCGCGCGGCTCGCATCATCGATGTTGCGTTTTTATAACACCATCAATATTTTTTTATTGCCAGATAAGTCTCGATAGAGCGCATCTAATGCTGGCTTTGAGTCGGCATGTACTGTAACAGACAGCGATAAAAATTGATTATCTTTGCTGAATTTTTTTTGAATATTGGCGTCAGATAGATTTGGAAAATGTGCTTTCACAATGGCAATAACCATTGCCTCAAAATCATCTTCTGCTTTTCCCATAATCTTAAGCATAAAATCACAGGGAAATTTTATCAGTGATTCTTGTGTTTGTGCTTCCGTCATAGTTTTTTCCCAGCTTCATAAAGGGCGCTCATTTTGTGCCAGAGTGGCCCAACTTTTCCGTTATTAATTTGTTTGTTATCAAGCACGACAATCGGACAAATTTCTTTAACGCAACCTGTCACCCAGATTTCATCAGCATTTTCTAGCATCTCACGCGAAATTTTTATTTCACGGCAATCAATTTTATTTTCATTGGCAAGCGCAATAATTTTTTTACGCGTGGTTCCACCTAAGATATTTTGTGAGAGTGGGGGTGTCATTAAGATATTATCTTTGACGATAAAAATATTGCTGCTGGTGCATTCCAATACTTCATTATCATGAATAAGCACAGCTTCAATAGCGCCCGCTTTTTTTGCTTTTTGCAGCTGTAAAATATTGGGTAGTAAGTTAATCGCTTTAATATGACAATCACGATGTCGTAAATCGTCTGATGTAATCGCTGAAAAACCATGAGCGATTTCTTCATGTGTAATTGTTTGGGGGGCTTTTAAAAAGACAACAACCGTTGGAATTAAATCATCTGAATAGGTGTGCTCTCGTGTTTCACCAACGCCGCGTGTAATTTGACAATAAATACTGCAATTCCCAGCTTCTTCCTTGTTTTTTTTTAAAATCGTTTTGAAAATAGTTTCCCATTCGGTAACTGCGTGTGGATTTTTGATATCAACCGCATCTAGGCTGGATTTCATGCGTGCCATATGCTCTTCAAAGCCGAAAAGTTTCCCATTAAACACAGGAATTACTTCATAAATACCATCGCCAAATAAAAAGCCGCGGTCCATAACAGAGACAACGGCTTTTTCTTGAGGAAGATATTTTCCGTTAACATAGATTATGTTTTGCATGAAGGCCTCAGAAAAAGGGATCCCGCGGTTATAGAAAAAATCCGCGGGAATATGCTAATAATCCTATAAGATCATCGCAATATGATCCCAAATTCTTGAGAAAATATTGCCTTTTGCATCATCTTGTAGGGCAATAAGTGGTGCTGTTGTCAGCACATTATTTCCCATTTGGATAGATATTGTGCCAACGGCAGCACCTTTTTTAATGGGCGCATGAAGTGCATTTTGATCCAGGGTAATTTTTGGCGTTAATTGTGCATAGGTGTTTTTTGGTATCGTCACATAGAGTGTTGATGCAACGCCAACAGGGATTGTTTTATCAGCACCTAACCATACGCGTGGATGTGCCAGTGCTTGGTTAGCATCGAATAATTTGTGTGTGTTGTAGAAACGGAAGCCCCAGTTCAAGAGTGCTTCAGAATCATTAGCACGTTTTGCATCGGTCGGCGTCCCTAATATAATCGCAATTAAACGCATTCCATTGCGCAATGCAGAAGAAATTAAGCAATAACCCGCTTCTTCAGTATGACCTGTTTTCAAGCCATCAACTGAAGGATCGCGCCATAATAAACGGTTACGATTGGGTTGTTTAATGCCGTTGTAAGTAATCCATTTTTGCTTATACCACACATAATCCTCTGGGAATTGCGTGATGATTGCACGGCTTAATAGGGCCATGTCATAAGGGGTTGTGAAATGTTGTGGATCAGGTAGGCCGGTTGAGTCCGTATAGTGCGTATTCTTCATGCCTAATTGCGCAGCAGCTTGGTTCATCATGCCGACAAAAGTTTGTTCGTTGCCCCCAACAAATTCTGATAAGGCAACACAGGCATCATTGCCGGATGCAACAATAATACCATCAATCAAATTTTGAACACTGACTTCTGTGCCAACTTTGATAAACATGCGTGACCCGCCTGTTTGCCAAGCGTTTTTGCTGACAGGAGCCATATCCGTTAATTTAATTTGACCGTGTTTAAGTGCTTGTGATGTCAAATAAAGCGTCATTAACTTTGTTAAACTTGCAGGATGCATTTGCTCATTCATGTTTTTTTGCGCCAAAATCATGCCTGTATTTGCATCCATTAATACATAACCTGTTGCGCTTAGCGTAGGAGGGGTGGGTGTTAGAGAAGGTGCTGTTGGCGCAGGGGTTGGGTCAATTGTTGGCGTCGCTATAGGGGTTGCGGTTGCAGGTGCGGCGGCTATAGGTGCTGTTTTTGTTGCAACAGGTGATGGAGCCGTTGTTGCTGCTGTTACAGTAGCAATAAAAGCAGTTGTGCAAAGAATGATTGAAATGCGCGATAAAATACGTTTAGACATGATTACTTCCTTACTCAAAGAAAAACGTTGGCGTTATGATAACCTCCTTGCAAGCTGTATTCAAACATAATCATAAACAATTCTCGCAATTTCAAACGAACTCGGTATAATCACGAAAATTAAATTATGGGGGGTATTTATGTCAGCAGAATTGACTTTATCGATCGTTAAACCTGATGCGGTTTCAAAAAATGTGATTGGGAAGATTATGGCGCGCTTTGAAGACGCTGGTTTAAAAATAGCAGCTGCACGCATGATGCATTTATCGCGTGGACAAGCTGAGCAGTTTTATGCTGTCCATCAAGCAAGACCTTTTTTCAATGATCTCGTCAAGTTTATGACGCAAGGACCGGTGTTGGTTCAAGTATTGTCTGGCGAAAATGCAATTAAGAAAAATCGTGATATCATGGGTGCTACGAATCCAAAAGAAGCTTTGCCTGGTACGATTCGTGCTGATTTTGCAGAATCTATTGATGCAAATGCGGTGCATGGTTCTGATGCTCCAGAAACAGCAGCACAAGAAATTGCTTTCTTCTTTAAAAAAGAAGAAATTTTTGCTTAACAGTAAACCCTGACTACAAAATGAAATCACAGGACGACGCTCGTGACTGAAAAAAATAAAACACCCGGACAAATCCTCAGGGCTGCACGGGAAGCGCAGTCTCTTTCGACCGCTGATATTGCCAAAGAAATGCGTTTGTCGCTGCAGGCGGTTGATGCGCTTGAGCGTGATGAGTATGGCAATATGGGCGTTCGTACTTTTGTGCGAGGTTATTTAGCAACGTATGCACGTATCGTCAGCGTTTCGCAGGCAACCATTTTAGAGCTATTTGATGCAGTATCACCAATGCCGGAAATTATTCCTTCTTCTGATTCGGCTGTTGAGGGTGCGCCTATTGTGAATGTTACGCGTGAACGCACAGCATTTCGTTACTCACCAAAAATATTGATTGGCGCGGCTATTTTTATATTTATATTGTTTGCGCTTGTTTTTCATTCTGGAAAAACAACGACAACGGTTGTAGACACAAAAAAAGATGATGCTAAAACGGTAGTCTCTTCGGCAGAACCAGCAATTGTAATTCCTGCTGAAACAACGGCATTAGCTGCGGCAGTGCCATCAGCCACGACGCAAAAAACAGCAGACGTTGAAACACCAAAGGTAATGACGCCAACCACGCTTGGTCAAGCAAACCCTGGTACAAACACACCGTTTATTAGAAAGTCTGTAGCGCATGTTGCGTCAAAGCCAAAGGCACCGGTGCATCATGCAGCTACTTATACGATTTCTCCAGTAACACCAGAATAAAAAGCTTCGTAATCTATGAGTGAAAAAATTCAAGCAATTCGCGGCATGCATGATGTGTTGCCGCTGGAAGTTCCTTATTGGCAGTTTATTGAAAACGCTTGTCGCCAAGTGGTTGCGCAGTATGCTTATCGCGAAATTCGTTTTCCAATTGTTGAGCAAACCCGTTTATTTAAGCGCAGCATCGGTGATGCAACCGATATTGTTGAAAAAGAAATGTATACTTTTGCGGATCGCAATGGAGATAGTTTAACCTTGCGTCCAGAAGGTACTGCTGGCTGTGTGCGTGCAGGTGTTGAGCATGGTTTGCTGTACAATCAAATTCAACGTTTGTGGTACATGGGCCCGATGTTTCGTCATGAACGTCCACAAAAAGGGCGTTGTCGTCAATTTCATCAGCTGGGTGTCGAGGCATTTGGCTTGCAGGGCCCAGATATTGATGCTGAAATTATTTTATTATCGAAGCGTTTATTGCAACAGCTTGGTTTATACGATGACGTGGTGCTTGAGTTAAATACATTGGGTACAATTACAGAGCGTACAGAGTATCAACAACAATTGGCTGCATATTTTCGTGCACATCATGATCAATTAGATGAAGACTCATTAAGGCGTTTAGATAAAAATCCAATGCGAATCCTGGATTCAAAAAACCCTGAAATGAAAACATTGATTGAAAATGCGCCTAAGTTAACAGATTTTATTGTGGGTGAGTCGCGTACGCACTTTGATCAACTTTGTGCGTTTTTGCGTGCCGCTGATGTCGCCTTTCGCATTAATCCACGGATTGTTCGCGGCTTAGATTATTATGGCTTAACAGTATTTGAATGGGTGACAACCCACTTAGGTGCGCAAGGCACAGTATGTGCAGGTGGTCGTTATAACGGATTGGTTGAGCAATTGGGTGGGAAAGCCACGCCTGCAGTTGGTTTTGCGATGGGTATTGAGCGTATTGTCTTGCTTTTGCAAGCGAAAAAACAATGGCAGGATGTGCCTGATTTTTACGTTATTTCATCTGGAAATGCAGCAGTTTTTGCATTTATTGAAAAAATCCGTGATCAGTTAGCTCATTGCAAATTTGAAATGCATTGTGGCAATTCAGGTTTTGGTGCGCAATTTAAACGTGCAGATAAAAGTGGTGCAACAGTTGCGTTGATTATAGGGGATGATGAAATCGCCAATCAGCAAATTACGGTAAAAAATTTAAAATCGGGCGAGCAGAAAACCTTATCTGTTGATGCCTTTCTTGAAGCGAATGTGAAATAGGAGTGATTCATGTTAGATGGATACGTGTCAGAAAAAGAACAAATTGAATCGATTCGTAAGTGGTGGAACGAACATGGCAAGCTGTTATTGCTGGCTGTTGGTATTGGTTTATTAATTGGTTTCTCATGGCGTCAATGGCAAAAATTGCAATTGCAGCGTGCTGAAAATGCAGCCGTTGTTTATCAACAAGTACTGCAAGCTAATAGTGACAAACAAATTAAAACTCTGCAGGGGGGTGTTGCTATTTTAAAGCAGCATTTTTCAGGTACGCCTTATGCGAGTTTAGGTGCATTGCTTGCTGCGAAAGAAGCAGTCAATCAAAAACAATTGCCGGAAGCATTAACGGAATTGCAGTGGGTGATTGATCATGGCGCAGTATCGCGTTTGAAAGAAATTGCGCGTATTAATGCAGCTCGTGTGTTATTAGCGCAGTCGAAACCCAAAGAGGCAGAAGCCGTCATTAAAAAAATGGATGATAAAAGTTTTGCACCGCTTGTGAGTTGGGTGAAAGGTGATATTGCAATGCAGGAAGGCAATCAGCAGTCCGCACAAAAATATTATCAAGAAGCAAAAAATGGATTGGCGGATTTCCCTCCTGCGGCAACGGTGTTGGCGCAGCTGAGCGCGAACTAAACCGTAAGAACCTGGGCGCGCGTGCGAGTGCGAGCCGCGCGTGTAACAAGCGAATTTTCCGAATCTAAAGTGGAATTCCCCCTGGCTTTTTGAGAAGTTACCGAAACAGCCCCTATCCTATTGATTTTTAATTCCCGCATTGATTTCAAGTGGGTTTGAACGTATATTGCCAGCTGTTTTTATCATCATTTGTAGTTAAAATCTTATGTTACCAGTCCTTACTATCGTTGGCCGTCCTAATGTCGGCAAATCTACTTTATTTAATCGTTTGACGAGAACGCGGGACGCTATCGTCGGTGATGTTGCAGGTATTACGCGCGATCGGCAATATGGCGAAGGGCAGTTTGAAAATCATGCTTTTATTGTTGTGGATACCGGTGGTATTGCAGAAATAGATGATCCAGAAATGGGTGCGATGACTGAACAACAAGTCGATGCAGCTATTAATGAAGCGGATGTCATTTTATTTGTTGTCGATGCAAAAACAGGTGTTGCGAATGCAGACCATGTGATTGCCAAAAAATTGCGCCAAGTGAAAGACAAAAGAATTGTGTTGGTTGCGAATAAAGCGGATCACGAAGTGTTGGAAATGACGGGCACTGAATTTTATTCGCTCGGCTTTAAAGAATTATTTACGATTTCAGCATCAACTGGTCGACATGTTGTTTCAATGTTGACAGATATTTTGTCGGCATTTCCTGAGGAAGTGGTTGAGAAAGAAGACAGTAAGCGAACGCGTATTGCAGTGTTGGGTCGCCCAAATGTAGGTAAGTCGACACTGATTAATCGTATTTTTGGTGAAGAGCGCGTCATTGTGTTTGATCGTCCGGGCACAACGCGAGACTCGATCGAAATTCCTTATGAACGCAATGGTAAAAGTTATACCTTGGTGGATACAGCAGGTGTTCGTCGTCGTAAAAACATGACAGAAGGTGTCGAAATATTTTCTGTGATTAAAGCGATGCAGGCAATGCGTCAGGCCCATGTGGTTGTGATGGTGGTGGATGCGCGCGATGGGTTGACTGAACAAGACATGCGATTGCTTGGATTAATTATTGAAACGGGCAATGCATTGGTGCTTGCCTTCAATAAATGGGATGGTATGAGTGAAGACGATCGTGCGTATTTAAAAAATGAAATCGATCGCAAATTACCTTTTGCAAAATTTGCACGGCGTTACTTTATCTCTGCAAAACATGGCACGGGTGTTGGTCAATTGTATGATGCGATTGATGAAACGGAAGCGGCGTTATCACAAGCATTTACGACACATGAATTAACAGAAATTTTGATGGCGGCAACAGAAACACATCAGCCGCCGCTTGCAAAAGGGCGTCGTGTAAAATTGCGTTATGCGCATGTGGGTTCTACTAAGCCTTTATCATTTGTAATTCATGGAAAGCAGGTGGATAAATTACCGGGCTCTTATAAGCAATATTTAGTGCATTTCTTCCGCGATAAATTAAAGCTTGTGGGTATTCCGCTTATTTTGAAATTCTTAGGAGATAATAATCCATTTGTCGATGCACCGATTAAAAATTCGACAGAAGAAAGGGATGCGCGGTAAGTCGAGATTTTTGGTGCGAGCGCTCGCTGTGCGAGTGTTTTTGCAGGGTTTGATGGTTATCAAGATTTCCTGCAAAAACACTCGCTACGCTCATGCTGCTCGCATCAAACATCAAACTACTAATCATGATTGCAGTGTTCACCGTGCACGTGCTCGTGGTGATCGTGACCTTGACGATTTAATTTTTCAATTTTCTTTTTAATGCGATCACGTTTTAAATGTGACAAATGATCAATAAATAATTTTCCATCTAAATGATCTAGTTCATGCTGAATACATTTTGCCATAAAGCCATCTGCGTCAAAGATAAATTCTTTTCCGTGGCGATCTTGCGCCTTGACTTTAACTTTTTCTGCGCGAGTTACTTTTTCGTAGGCACCGCCAGATACTGACATGCAACCTTCTTCTAGCGTCAGATTGCCGCTACGTTCAATAATTTCTGCATTAACCAAGCACAAGGGTTGATCTTTTTTTTCTGAAAAATCAATCACGGTAATATGCTTAGGGTTTTGAAAATCAAGCTGTGTACAGGCAAGTGCCGCGCAATTGCTTGCGGCATAGTGCGTTTCGAACATGTCATCAATCATTTTTTGGGTGTCAGCACCAAAATCAGTGACTTTTGCCCCTTTAGTTTTTAAGCGGACATCTGGATATTGTAAAATACGAACGATTGTCATGTGAACCTTCTCTTCAGTAATTTTTTGAAATTCTACTGAGTGAAGGGTGGGCTGACAATAGTTTTATCACCTGTTGACAATGCTTTACTTTTTCTGCGCAGTTTGCTGATATGAAATAAATCGCTAAAGTTGCTCAGCGGATCAACGTGATGCATTGTGGGCGATGGTAATGAGGCATTATGTTTTTTAACTTTAATCTTTCTAGGGGTAATGGATTTTTGTGTGGCACATAATAGCTCGAGGCTTTTTTATCTTCTTTATTAAAAGAATAAAAGCACATGAAGGAAATATCTTAAAGGCACAGTATTTTTTTAAAAGCGCTTGAGATTAATAACCCAAGACGTTTTTATTGTTGCCGAAAAGAGGACTCGAACCTCCACGGGTTTTACCCCACAGGCATCTGAAACCTGCGTGTCTACCAATTCCACCATCTCGGCAATTTATAAGCTGCGCATTCTACCGTAATAATAAGTAAAACGCCAAGTGCTGTTAACAACCTTCAATGGACCAATCAATCGGCTTTCTGCCCGATTTGATCAAGAGCGTGTTAACTTTTGAAAAATGTTTACAGCCCAAAAAGCCGCGATGCGCTGATAAGGGCGATGGGTGTGGTGCCGTTAAAATAATATGCTTTTTGGCATCAATCAACACACGTTTTTTTTGTGCGTATGAACCCCATAGCAAATAAATCACTTGATTCGAGTGATGATTGATTTTTTCTATGATGGTATCTGTAAATTGTTGCCAGCCAACATTTGCATGGGAGGCAGGTTTATTTTCTTCAACGGTTAACACCGCATTTAATAATAACACCCCTTGCCGCGCCCAACTTTCCAAGCAACCATGAGCGGATATTTCAATGTCACAATCACTTTTTAATTCTTTAAAAATATTGCGCAAGGAAGGTGGTTTAGGACTATTTTTTGGCACGGAAAAAGACAAACCATGAGCCTGACCAGGATTATGATAGGGGTCTTGTCCAATGATGACAACTTTTAGCGTATCAAAGGGTGTGAATTTAATGGCATTAAAAATATTTTTTGTGGCGGGATAAATAACTTTCCCGCGCGCACTTTCTTCTTTTAAAAAGCGCATGATTTCTAGAAAATAAGGCTTTTTTTTCTCAGATGCGAGTAAATTGGTCCAGTTATCCGACGACAGTGATGGCATGGCCTAATCTCGCGCGGTGAATTCGCTCTTCTAAATAATCAGATTCTTGTACGTTTTTCACAGGACCAATTTGTACGCGATATAACCGGCCTCGAACAATGCGTGTTGGACGTGATGTAACGCGTTTTAATTGCATTTCTAAGCGTTCGGCATTGCGCGCCGAAGAAAACGCACCGATTTGCAAATACAATTGTGGATGACGGTGTGCGAAGGCATGCTGTGTTTGTTCTAGAGGGTTTGGCACATCAATACTGGTAACTTGAATCATTGCGGTGCCTTTTCCGGCATAACCCAATTTTCGTGCAGCAACATACGATAGATCCATGACGCGATTTGCGGCGAAAGGGCCGCGGTCGTTTACTTTAACAATAATTTGCCTGTGGTTTTCTAAGTTAGTTACACGTACGAAACAGGGGATGGGTAAATCGGGGCTTGCAGCAGTCATTTCAAGTAAGCTATATTTTTCACGCGTTGAAGTGAGGCGGCCATCGAACATCGTACCGTACCAGGATGCAATACCTGTTTTGTTGTAACCACTTGCTGTTTTTAGCACATGATATTGGCGGCCGTGGACCCAGTAGGTGTTTGGATTGCCATATTTACTTTTTGGGAGATAATGCGGCACTTGATTGTGGACTTTGCTCATGTCGACGTAGTAATTTGGTGCGCTATCATGCTGTGTATGACGAAAGCAGCCACCAATGGTAAAGACGAACAGAAAAAATAAAAGAATAGCAGAGTACGAGGTGGGCAGTTGAGGCTTCTGATTGGGTTGCATTCTATCGTCCGTGTGGTATTTCTTACCTATAATAACGAACATTCGAAATAGCGCAAGTGAGATTTTATGAAACAGAATGAAATGATTTATGGCCTTCATGCAGTTAAGACACTCTTACAAACACGCCCTCGGGATGTACTTCAGCTCTTTGTGCAGCAGGACCGTACAGATCATCGCTTGCGTGAAGTAATGGCTTTGGCGGACTCTTTTGATATTCGCACAGAAGTGATGGCAAAAGTACAATTCGAGAAAAAATTAGGGCAAGTGAATCATCAAGGTGTGGCTGTGTTGTGTCGCGCTGGGCAGGCTTTGAGTGAAGATGATTTATTGCGTGATATTGAAGAAAAAAAGTCTCTATTACTATTGGTGTTGGATGGTGTTCAAGATCCACATAACTTGGGTGCGTGTTTGCGTTCTGCCAATGCGATGGGTGTTCATGCGGTGATTATTCCAAAAGACCGCGCGGCGTCTGTAACTGATGTTGTCAAAAAAGTAGCGTGTGGTGCTGCGGAGCATACACCGGTGATTGCGATTACGAATTTGAACCGCTTTTTACAACAAGTAAAAGATGCGGGCGTTTGGTTGGTAGGGCTTGATGCAGAAGGTGCGCAGATGCTTTCACAAGTCGATTTAAAGGGTAAAATTGCCATTGTCATGGGGAATGAAGGCGATGGTTTGCGCCGTCTTACTAAAGAAGCCTGTGATCATCTGGCCAAGATTCCAATGCTAGGAGTTGTTGAAAGTTTGAACGTATCAGTTGCGACAGGGATTGCGTTGTATGAGGCTGTTCGGCAGCGTTCATAAAGATGCGATAAATCGCGCCTTCAGTTTATTTACCACCTGGCGGTGTAATCGGCATTAATAATTTCTGAATGGCTGTTTTTTGTGCAGTAATAAGTGTATTTTCTGCACTAGTGATTTTCTTGAAAGCCGGTTTCAGCAGCTTTAATTTGTCATCAATTTCTTTGTCACTGTTTGGCAAATGCATTCGCCCTAAAGCACTTTGAATTGCAATGGCTGCTTTTAATGTCCAGTATTGTTGAAAGTCAAACGCAGATTTTGAGAGTCTTGGAAGGTTGAGTTTGAGATTAATAAAACGATCATTTAATTCTGATAACGGTTGATTGACGGTTAAGTCTTGCATTTCGCTATCAGCAATTTGAAGCTCAATTATTTTGAGTTCTGCAATAATCAGCGCTTTCCATTCTTCGTCTTTTGTATCCCATTGTGTGTAATGCGTTTTAACTAAGGTATTTAATTGATCGCGTAAATTTTTCAAAACAGAAAAATCATTACGCTCGATTAAAAAAGTAGGAAGGCCTAACGTTAAATCGGCATTATGTTCAGATTCTTTAAAATAATCTTCTTTTGAAAGCGTAATGGCAGTTTCGAGTTTTGCAATTTTTGCGTAGGCTGCAAGATGTGCTTTGAAAAATTGTTGGTAAGGGCCATTCAATGCATCATTGATTTTTTGGTCGGATAGTAACGCATTTTCAGGGCTGCTTGTTTCGGCTGTTTCAAGGGTTTCTTTTATCCACATGCCGCGTAATTTGATTAAGTCAGCAATAACAGACCAATCGGTCAGTAAGTTTTTGCCATAAGTGCCAATAAAGTGATTATCAAGCGTTAGCATATTCCATTCCTATCTGCCATTCCCAGCAATTCCCCGTGAACAAAAAATTTTCATCTTTTGGCGATCTTGAACGGTAATTTGTTTCGAAAATGCTCAGGTACTTCATGACCATTCCGCTTTTCTCAACAAATTACCGTCCAACCTCGCCTAAAATCTGAAAATTAGCGGTTTTTCAGACATTCGAGGGGAATCGTTATGTCATTTCTCAATTAGTGTAGCAAATTTTTGCGCTGTGTTTGCACGGCGTTGCTTAATAGATCCAAGACTTTTTCGGTATCTTCCCATCCAATACAGGCATCTGTGATGCTTTGATTTGCGCAGGGTGTTATATCAGGATGCCAGGATTGTTTTCCTGCCATTAAATAACTTTCAAGCATGACACCTGAAATATTTTCAAGATTGTCGGACAATGCTTTAACAACGCATAATTGTTGCGCGTGATTTTTTTGGCTGTTGCCGTGACTACAATCGACAATTACTGGTGAGAACGCTGCTGTTTTTTCAATCGTGTCTTTATCGTAATTCGATTTTTCAGAAGCGCCACGTAATACAACATGTCCATAAGCATTTCCGTTTGATGTGGTTAGCTGCATATTTCCGGATAAATCTGTTTTAAAAAAGGTATGCGATTCCCGTGCGGTTTTAACGGCATCAATAGCAACTTGGATATCGCCATTGGTATTGTTTTTAAAGCCAATGGGAGTAGAGAGTGCAGATGCAAACTCGCGATGCAATTGACTTTCTGTTGTGCGTGCACCAATTGCAGACCAACTGGTGAGATCGGATAAATACAATGAAACGTAAGGATGTACAATTTCGGTTGCAACAGGGACGCCTAAGTCATTTAATTGTAAAAAAAGCTTGCGCGCCTCTTTTAGGCCTTTTTCAATTTGAAAGCTGTTATTTAATAGGGGGTCATTGATAAAACCCTTCCAGCCAAGTGAGGTCCGAGATTTTTCGACATAGGTTCGCATCACAATGCAAAGGTGATCCTTATGCTCACGTATTTTTTTTTGGAGTTTTTGTGCGTAGGTTATAGCGGCTGTTGGATTGTGGATCGAGCAGGGACCAACGATCACAATGAGTCGCTTATCTTTTTGATCTAAAATAGCTTTAATGGATTGGCGAGTATGCGCAACAGTCTCTTGCGACGCTGTTGAAAGTGGCAATAGTGTTCGTAATTGCGCTGGTGTTAATATGGCCGACATTTTGCGTTATGCTTAAAGTTATAAAAGGAGTTAAGCGTATCATGAAAAGGATTAAAATAATCGGGGCATCTGTTGTTTTTCTTTTGCTTGCTGGATGTGCGAATCGCGGGGTGGATCCCGTATCCACTTATTATGGTGCGACTGAATACCATTGTTATTATTACAGCACTAAGAATGGAAAGGTTTTTGAAGGGATTGATTTAGACCAAAAACGTGCAGATGCAGTAGGGCAAGGGATGTGTGAAATGGCCACCCCTGGTTTTTGTGTTTTGAATGCTTGTGTTCAAAAGTAGTTGTGAGCCCCCTTTCATGATCTTGGTTCAAGGTGATACAAATGAACGCTCTCGTATCTTGATGCGAGCGTGAGCGTTAGCGAGTATTTTTGCAGAAAATCTCGATACATATCAAACCCGGTAAAAATACTTCAAAGCATTTTCTTTAGAAATGCGGCTATTATTTTTTTTGCAGATGCGCTTGCTCGTGCTTCTGCTAGTTGATGGGCAGCTTCATGGATTTGAGTTTTTGTAATCGGTTTTAAAGTATGAAGCCACTGTTTTGTTTTTTGTAGCGCAGCTGTGGGATAAGCAGCCAACTGTGCTGCCATTGTTAATGCATGAGAAAAATCTTCTGTATCATTGCAAATATGATCAATTAGCTGTAAGTGCAATGCTTCTTCGGCAGTAAATACTTCTGTCGTGAGCATTTTAATTTTCGCAGATTGCAGTGTCATTCGTTTCAGAATAAAAGGAGAAATGACGGCAGGCAATAACCCTAATTTGACTTCAGTAAATGAAAAAGTCGCATTTTTTTCTGCAATGACAATATCATGTGTTGCAAAAAGACCTAATCCGCCGCCACGAACATTTCCTTGTACATAGGCAATGGTGGGTTTTTCAGAGGCATAAATAAGATAAAGTAATTCTGCTAATTTTTTTGCATCTTCTAGGTTTTCTTCAAAAGCAGCATTTCCCATGGCGAGCATATGCGATAAATCAGCGCCTGCGCAAAAATGTTTGCCGTTGGCTTTGAGAATAATCACATGCGCTTCTGCTTGATGGAGTGCACTTTTATACGCTTGTGACAGCATTAAAATTGCATCAGGATTTAAAATATTATGCTTTTCAGGAAAGTTCAGCGTAATGGTAGCAATAGCATTTTCAATGCTGAGTAATACCTTTGTCATACGCGAAATACTCCGAATTTTGTGTCTGGAATTTCTGTATTACTGATGATTTCAAGTGATCGAATCAAGGTGTCGCGTGTGTCAGTCGGTTGAATAACGCCGTCATCCCACAAGCGCGCACTGCCATAAAAGGGGCTGCCTTGTTGGTCATATTGATCACGAATATGCTGAATGAAAATATTTTTTTCAGTTTCATCCCAGGTTTTTCCTTCGCGCGCTAATTTATCCGATTTAACTTGCGCTAATACTTGTGCGGCTTGTTCACCACCCATGACGCTAATGCGTGCATTAGGCCACATAAATAAAAATTGAGGATCATAAGCCCGGCCGCACATGGCATAATTACCTGCGCCAAAGCTGCCGCCTACAATGACTGTAATTTTGGGTACTTTAGAATTTGCAACGGCCATCACCATTTTAGCACCATCTTTGGCAATGCCTTTTTCTTCTACTTTTTTACCCACCATAAAGCCGGTGATATTTTGTAGAAAAACAAGTGGGATTTTGCGCTGTGAGCATAACTCAATAAAATGGGTTCCTTTTTCAGCAGATTCTGAAAATAAAATACCGTTATTGGCGATAATGCCAACTTCATAACCACCAATGTAAGCAAAACCACAAACTAAGGTTGTGCCATAGAGCGCTTTAAATTCATGAAATTGAGAATTATCCACAATGCGTGCAATAATTTCGCGAATTTCGATCGGTTGGCGTGTATCGGTTGGAATCAATCCTAATAATTCTTGTGCATCAAAGCGGGGTGCAATGACTTCTTTTTTGCGAGAGTAATAGGGTTTTGGACGATTTAGGTGAGAGACACTCTCACGCGCCAATTGTAATGCATGGGTATCATCTTCAGCGTAATAATCAGAGACGCCCGATAATCGGCAATGCACATCGGCACCCCCTAATTTTTCGGCATCAACAATTTCACCAGTGGCGGCTTTGACAAGGGGTGGTCCTGCTAAAAAAATCGTTGCTTGGTTTTTTACCATAATGGATTCATCTGCCATTGCAGGCACATAGGCGCCACCTGCTGTGCAAGAACCCATGACAACGGCAATTTGCGGAATATTTTTTGCAGATAAATTGGCTTGATAAAAAAAGATGCGGCCAAAATGATCGCGATCGGGAAACACTTCATCTTGCATTGGTAAAAATGCACCGCCGGAATCGACGAGATAAATGCAAGGTAAATGATTTTCAAGCGCGATATGTTGTGCGCGTAAATGTTTTTTTGCAGTGATGGGAAAATAGGTGCCACCTTTTACGCCCGCATCGTTTGCAACGATCATGCAATCAATGCCATGAATTTTTCCAATACCGGTAATAATGCCACCGCAAGGAAGATTGTCTTCATAGAGATTAAATCCAGCAAGCGCGGATAACTCAAAGAAAGTGGTATTGGGATCAATCAGTCCAGCGATTCGTTCACGCGCAGGTAATTTTTTGGAGCCGGGTTTTTGCTTTATTTTTTTTATCTCATCTAAAATTGCTGTGAGCGACTCACATTTTTTTTTCATGATATTGGTGTTTTTCTTAAAAGCCTCATCACGTGTGATTTTAGTCTCGAGTATTGTCATTAATATATCTCCACGGCAATTGCTGTTGCTTCACCACCACCAATACAGAGTGCTGCAATACCGCGCTTTTTGTTTAAGTGTTTTAAGCTGTGAATCAGCGTGACTAAAATACGTGCGCCAGATGCCCCAATGGGATGTCCTAGAACACAGGCACCACCATGCACATTGATTTTGTCAAAGGGAATTGACAGTGTTTTCATGGCTGCCAAGGTGACGACGGCAAAGGCTTCATTGATTTCAAATAAATCAACATTATCAACCGTCCATTCCATTTTTTTCATTAATGTTTCTATGGCAAGCACCGGTGCTGTTGAAAACCATTCTGGTTCTTGCGCAACGCTTTGGTCAGCAACAATTTTCGCAAGTGGCGTAAGGTTTAATTTTTTCGCCATGGACTCACGCATGAGCAATAAGGCGGCTGCACCATCTGAAATACTGCTTGAATTGGCTGCTGTAATAGTGCCATTTTCTAAAAAGGCTGGTTTCAATGCGGGGATCTTTTCAAGGTTCGCTTTGCTAATGCCTTCGTCGTGTTCGATTGTTGCATTATTTAAAGTGACTGGCGTTATTTCACTTGAAAATAAGCCTTTTTGTGTCGCTTCTATGGCACGCTTGGTAGATGCGATTGCAAAAGCATCTTGATGCTCGCGTGTTATGCCTAGTTTTGCAGCACAGTTTTCTGCGAGTTTCCCCATGGATTCTTTAGGTTCATAAGCATTCGTTAAGCCGTCCAATAGCATATGATCAAACATAGTTTGATTACCAAAACGATAGCCAAATCGTGCATGCGCTAATAAGTAGGGTGCGCGCGACATATTTTCCATACCGCCTGCAATCACAATATTGGCGCAATTAGATAAAATGGCGCGGCGCGCAAGCATAACCGCTTCCATGCCGGAGCCGCACATTTTGTTGATAGTGGTGCAGGGTGTTTTAGTCGGTAATTTAGCAGCCAATGCTGCTTGTCGTGCAGGTGCTTGCCCTAGTCCCGCAGACAAAACACACCCCATCAATACTTGATCAATATTTTTAATGCATTCAGGCGCTTCGTGTATGACGGCGCTAATGGCGTAGCCACCGAGTGTTGGCGCTGAAACATCTTTGAAATAGCCACCAAAGTGACCAATAGGGGTTCTTTTGGCGGAAACGATAACGATGGGATCTATGTCCATGGGCGTTTAATCCTTTAATAGTTCACGTGCAATGACTAATCTTCTCACTTCGCAAGTGCCGGCGCCAATCTCATAGAGTTTTGCATCGCGCAGCAAACGACCTGCGTCTGAATCATTTAAATAACCAATACCCCCTAAGCACTGAATAGTATCTAACGCAATTTCTGTCGCGCTTTCAGCCGCAAATAAATAGGCGCCAGCTGCTTGTTCTGGGCGAATGATATGTTGGTCGCACATCATGCCAAGCGTATATAAATAATTTTGCGAAATTTGAAACTTCATATGTGCATTGGACATTTTGTGTTGAATAAATTGAAAATCACCAATGCGTTTTTTAAATTGCTGGCGTGTTTTTACGTAGGGAATCATTAAATCTAGGCAGGCATGCATTAAACCAACGGGTGCTGCGGTAATCACAGCGCGTTCAATATCAAGGCCGCTCATTAAAATTTTTAAACCTTGGTTTAATCCACCCAGAATATTTTTTTTCGGTACAATGCAATTGTTAAAATTTAATTCGGAAGTATCGCAGCCACGAATGCCTAATTTGTTTAATTTTGGCAGTGCTTTAAACCCTGGGAAGTTTTTTTCAACAATAAAAGTAGTCATGCCATGGGCGCCAGACTCTGGATTTGTTTTAGCATAAACGACCAATACATCAGCCGTTGTCCCATTGGTAATCCACATTTTGTGGCCATTTAATACGTAATGGTCTTCTTTTTCTTCAGCGTGTAGTTGCATGCTTAACACATCAGAACCCGCTGTTTTTTCGCTCATGGCAAGAGAACCTAGCCATTCGCCGGACATTAATTTTGGCAAGTACAATGCTTTTTGTTCAGGCGTTCCAAAGCGATCAATTTGATTCGCGCATAAATTGGCATGCGCAGCATAAGCCAAACAAAGGGAGGAGGAGGCACGACCAATGGCTTCCATGATAATCATTTGCGCGAGATACCCTGATTTTGTGCCGCCGTATTCTTTGGAAATCGTCGCGCCTAAAAACCCAGCTTTACCTAGTTTGGGCCACAATTCTCGGGGAAACTGATTGGTTTCGTCAATGTGCCTTGCAAGTGGCGCAATTTCTTTTTCTGCAAAGGCGCTTGCGGATGCTTTTAACTGTTTCATTTCATCCGTTAGTAAAAAATCACAGCCGAAGGGAATGGGCATGATGAAATCCTTTTTCAAATAGTCGTGAGCAATAATCATACGATAGTTTTGAGTATGAAACGACACCCCTTATTTGATCAAATAATTGCCTATTGCTCAATGTCTTCGTTTCTTGTGAGATATCTCTCAATGCATGCGACGATATTGGAGTGAATATAAAACACCAAGTTTTTGATTGTTTCCAGCAAAAAGGATAAGCGGCTGAATAAACTATTGTGGATAAAAAGTAGTGAGTGCCTTTTTTCAACGGCGCCAGTTGTTCAAAAAAATGCCTGTGTTAGTCTTGTTTTATGCACTTAAGTTATTCGAATTAACACGGAAGTTAAGGTAAATAACAAGTGTTGCTGTTCTGATAGCCATTCTAACTGTACTACCAAGGAGGATCAATGATGATGAGCGCTATTAAAGATCAAGTCCAATGGTATCCCTACTGGGTTCCTTAGTGGAAGACAAAAACTGTGAACTCCCTAGTATCGATCAAAACCCGTAGAGCGGCTGGCCCTACGGGTTTTTTTTGCTGAATTACTTCTCAATTGCCCCTACATGCTTTAAAATTATCTTCGCCCTAGGAACATAGCTTGGTGAAATAGCTTAGTGAAAGCAGTTTGAGCGTGTTCTGTATTTCTACCCAGGAAGGACCATAATGAAAAAAAAGAATTTACGCCTCGTTGCGCTTCTTTCACTCTCTGCAGCATTATCATTGCTGACGGCTTGTCATCGTACACCTTCGGATAGCACACATGGAAACGGCGCATCAGGCGCTCATTCTGGTTGTTCAACCAATCCTTATTTGATGAAGTATGGTTGTTCTATTGAGCGTATTCAAGCAGCTGCTGAAGCAGGCAATCCTGATGCGCAATATGCATTGGGTTATATGTATTACTACGGTATTGATACTGTAAAAGACAAAGATACAGCTGAGCTATGGATTCAACGTGCCGCTAATCAGGGTCAGCCCTTGGCAAAAAAAGCATGGACTTTAATTAATACGGGTCAAACCTTTAATGATTTGCATCAAGCAGCAGCGAAAAAAGTGACTGCGGCTCCTTACACGGTTGTGCCCCAAGAATCTGCGGATGTCGATCAGTTTAATGTAAAAAACCAATCAGGCTCTGTTCACAATGAATTGCCCGGCTATGGAAAAGTGCAAAATAATCAATCAATGACAACAGGTAAGCGTGAAGATCAATTACATGATAGTCGCCTTGCAGAAAATGCAAAGCCTGTGATAGGTGCTGCGCAAGATAAAACAGCCGCAATGGTTGCAGCCAAGACTTCACTTGAAAAAGCCAATCAAAATGCTGGCGTGAGGCTTGCAAAAAATAAAAAGGGTTATACTTTGCAGTTGTTAGCCAGCGCAAAATCGAGTGATATTAAAAACTATATTGCTGCACACCATTTGGGATCAAAAGCTGAGTCATATCGTACGGAATATGAAGGTAAGTCATGGTATATGTTGACTTATGGTCATTACAATACAGAACATGATGCAAGGCTTGCATTACAGGGATTGCCTGCTACTTTGCAACATCATCAGCCTTGGGTGAAATCAATGGTAACGATTGAAAAAGAAGTCACTTTGCAAAAAATAGTTGCTTAAAAAAATAAAGAGCACTTGGGTTAATGCTTTGATGCGAGCGTGAGCGTGGCGAGTGTTTGCAGGAAATATGCCAGGAAATATCAGGGCTTGTGGATTGTTTGCTACGCGCGTGGCTCGTGCCTTTCCCCAACCCAAGTTGACGCTATAACCTAGAGGATGAGCCCTAATGCAGCTTAAACGCATACAATTATATGGTTTTAAATCTTTCGTTGATGCGACTAGCATTCCTGTCTTGAGTAATATGAATGCGATTGTAGGCCCGAATGGTTGTGGTAAATCGAATATTGTCGATGCAATTCGCTGGGTGACAGGGGAAACGTCCGCAAAGCAATTGCGCGGGCAGTCTATGTCTGACGTTATTTTTAACGGGACAACGACGCGTAAACCCGTTGGTAAAGCAGCTGTTGAACTGACTTTTGATAATTCTGATCATCGTATTACCGGTGAATATGCAGCTTTCACTGAGATTTCTATTCGTCGTGAAGTGGTGCGTGATGGTCAATCAAGCTATTTCATTAACGGCGTTCCTGCGCGACGTCGCGACTTAATTGATTTATTTTTGGGTACTGGTTTAGGACCCCGTAGCTACGCAATCATTGAGCAAGGCATGATTTCTCAATTGGTTGAAGCAAAACCAGAGGACATGCGGACGCACTTAGAAGAAGTCGCAGGCATTTCAAAATACCGTGAGCGTCGTCGTGAAACAGAAAATCGTATTCAAAACACAAATGATAACTTGGCACGTTTGAATGATTTACAAGAAGAGCTGGCAAAACAGCTTCGTCATTTGCAACGTCAAGCCAATGCAGCAGAACAGTATAAAGTGTTGCAACAGGAACTGCGTTTATTGCAAGCCCAAATGAAAGTATTGCAGTGGCAGCAATTTGAAACGCAGCTGTCTAGTCAGCACGAAAAAATCACCTCGCTTGTATTACAAAGTGATGCGAAGCTATCCGAACAATCTGAATGTGAAACGGCTATTGAAAAAGCGCGTTTACAAGCGGAAACATTGTTAGATGAAAAAAATGAGCGACAAAAAAAATTCTATGAGCAAAGCGGTGAAATTGGTCGTTTAGAACAGCAAATTCAGCATAAGCAAGAACAATTAAAGCAATGGGAACAAGAGTTAGCAGAATCTGAATCTCTCTTTTTAGAGCTATCTTCGCAATCTGCTGAACATACTTTGCAAATTGAAACTTTAACCGCAGAAATTGAAGATTTGCAGCCGCAATCGGATGATTTACAAGCGGCATCACAACAAGCTAATCATGTATTACAAACAGCAGACCAAGTGACACGTCAAGCACAAAGTGATTATGATCGTTTCCTTGAGCGATTAGCAAAAACAAATCAGCAAGTTGAAATTGCCAAAAATAATATTCGTCATTATGAAGTGCAGCGCAATCAATTGAGTGATCGTAAAGCACAAATCGAATCGCAATTAGCGCAGGCATCATTACAAAATTTGTCTGTTGAAATTGATCCTTTACATGAAAAAACAGAACAGTTAAAAGAAGCCATTGCCTGTATTCAAGAAACATTATTGGCATTATCGCAGCATATTCAAGAACAGCGAAATACACATCAATCTGCACAGCAGGCGGTATCGCAGCAGCAAGGTGACTTACAAAAACTAGAAGCACAATTTGCATCGATGTCTGCATTACAAAAAGCAGCATTGCAAGATAAAAAGATGGATGTAAAGCCGTGGTTAGACAATCATGGGTTTTCAGAAAAACCCCGTCTTGGTGAATTATTGCAAGTTGAAGCAGGTTGGGAGTTGGCGGTTGAAACACTATTGGCTGATCAGTTGGATGCTATTTGTGTGGATACATTGTCTGATTTGTCGTCTGCATTGACGGATTTTAATAAGGGTCAGGCAAGGTTTTTAGAAAAACAGGGTGCTACCCATTCAGCACGTTTATCTCAAAAAACCATTGCAGCAGTCATTAGTACAAAAGATTATTTACCAAGTTGGTTGTCAAATGTTTATGTTGCTGAGAATTTAGCAGAAGCCTTTTCTTTGCAGTCACAATTGCAAGCGCACGAATCGATTATGACGCGTGAAGGGTGCTGGTTGGGTGCAAATTGGTTGCAAATGAGCAAATCGCAGTCGACAGAAAATAGCTTTTTGCTTCGTGAAAAACAGCTGAAACAATTACAACACGATATTCAAATACAAAAAGAGGCTTTAACAGCGTTGCAACAGTTGCAAACGGATGCGCGAGCGCAACTTGAGCAGCTGGAAGCAAGACGTGATTTAGAACATCGCACATTTCAGCAAACGACGGCGCAATTAACCGAAACACAAACACAGTTGAGTGCAAAGCGTTCTCGCTTAGAAAGTTTGTCGCAACAGCAACAACGTTTAAATGCTGAAATGGCACAAATTGAATCACAGTTATCGCAAAATGAAGCGGCATTACAAGAAGTGAGTGAAATGCTAGCTGAATTAAGTGGCACGCAAGAGGCAGAGCAAGCTGAAAAAGACCGTTTAAATGATGCACGTCATGCGGCAGAATCTGCATTGAATAGTGCACGCACTGATGCGCAAGCAAAAAAACAAGCAATGGATGAATGGCATATTAGGTTGTCTTCGAATGAAAGGCAATTGAGTGTATTAACACAAACGCTTCAATCCAATGAAAAGCAATTGCTTCAGTTAGGGTCTCGTCGTGAACAATTACAATCGCAATTGTGTGATGCAGATTTACCGCTGCAACAATGGAATGAAAAGCTACAAATTGAATTGACCGCGCGTGTTTCTATTGAATCCTCTTTACGTGAAGCAGATTTGCAGTTGCAAGCAGAGCAACATCGTTTAAAAGAATTAGAATCCATGCGTGATTCATTGGCAAAACTATTGCTTCATTTGCAAGAACAGCAACAAACCTTACGTATGGATGGACAAGAAATGCGTGTCCGTCAGAAAACCCTAAAAGAGCAAATTATTGAAATGCAAATGGTATGGGATCAGTTGGTTGCAGAATTGCCAGCCGAATTGCAATTGCCTGAATGCGAAGCGAGAGCAAATACCTTACAGGCAAAAATTGATCGATTGGGCCCAATTAATTTGGCGGCTATTGACGAATTTAAAACAGTATCTGAGCGTAAAACGTATTTAGATGCGCAGGTAACGGATCTTCAAGAAGCTTTAGAAGTCTTGCAAAATGCGATTCGTAAAATTGATCGTGAAACGCGTCATTTATTCAAAGAGACCTTTGATCAAGTCAATAGTCATTTTCAGCGTTTATTTCCACGTATTTTTAATGGTGGGCAAGCATCGCTTGAATTGACAGATGAAGACTTATTAACGACAGGCATTCTTGTTAAAGCGCAACCGCCTGGAAAACGTAATGCAACCATTCATATGTTATCGGGTGGTGAAAAAACATTAACAGCCATTTCTTTAATGTTTGCTATGTTCCAATTGAATCCCGCGCCTTTTTGTGTTCTTGATGAAGTAGATGCTCCGCTGGATGATTTGAATGTTGGTCGTTATTGCCAGCTTGTTAAAGAAATGTCAAAAGATACGCAGTTCTTAATTATTAGCCATAATAAAGTAACGATTGAAAGTGCTGATCACATGATGGGCGTAACAATGCAAGAGCCTGGTGTTTCTCGTATTGTATCGGTTGATATGAAAGAAGCGGTTGCATTAATAGTATAAAGGAACGCATGTGCGGCAGCATGCGTGCAAAATAAAACAGCAAGGAAACAAGAACATGGCATCATTAATTTTTTTATCGCTTGCCCTTATTGCTACTGTCGTTTATTTCTGGCGTCATCGAATGCCTGTTGACCAGAAAAAATCGATTAATCGTTATGACCGCAAAAGATCAACAGCAGTAGCGCCTGAAAAACTATCTGAAGACATTATTACAGAACAGCTTTGCAAAAATGATGATGAAAATGTTAGGGAAATTAGGGCGGAAGGTAAAGATCCTTTAATGAATGAACTGTCAGAAATAGATGAAATATCGACTAAAAAGCAAGTGCCTTTTGAGCAATCTGATTATATTGTTGCAGTTTATTTGGTTGCGAAAGAAGGGGAGCATTATTCGGGGTATGAATTGTTGCAAGCTTTGCTCTCCGCTGGCTTGCGTTATGGGCAACAGAAAATTTTCCATCGCCACACGCATAAAGATGGTCGTGGTGATATTTTATTCCATTGCGCCTCTGCAACGGCACCGGGTACATTTGATTTAACAAAAATGGGTTCATTTTCAGGTCGTGGATTATGTTTGTTTTTCACGGCTGGTGAAGTAGAAGAGCCTTTAGCCGCCTTTGATTGCTTAATGGAAACCTTGGATCAATTAATCGATGATTTAGGCGGTGATGTTTTTGATGAGAAGCATGCTTTATTTACGAAAGACAAAATGATTCAGCATCGGCAGCAATTGCGCATGATTGAAAACAATAAAACAACTACAGATATGTTCTCATCTGCAGAGGCCTGATAAATCAGAGACGTGATAAATACCGCTTCACGGCATGTATCGACGTCTCCACAGCAATTAACCCTTTCACAATAGCGCCTCTCTATTTAATTAATGCGCGCCTATTTATCGCGTCTTTTTCCAGAGCCTAGGAATTTTTTATGTCATTTAAATCCCGCATTGAACAGCTTCGACATTTAATCAATCATCATAACTATTGTTATTATGTGCTTGATGATCCTGAAATTACTGATGCTGAGTACGATTTATACTTTCGTGAATTGCAACAGCTTGAAAAAGAATATCCCGAGTTCATCGATAGAGATTCACCAACACAGCGCGTGGGGGCATCCCCAGTAGCAGCTTTTCAGCCTATTTCGCATGCGGTGCCGATGTTGTCACTCGACAATGTGTTTAATCAAGAAGAATTACTTGCTTTTAATGCGCGGGTACAGCAACGATTAAAATCAACGGCAGAGATAAATTTTTTATGCGAGCCCAAATTTGATGGTCTTGCTATTAGTTTACATTATAAAAAAGGGCATTTAATTACAGCGGCAACGCGTGGTGATGGTGTGACAGGTGAAGATGTCACGCATAATGTGCGTACCATTAAGAGCATCCCGTTAAAATTATTCAGTGATCATTATCCTGCAGATTGTGAGGTGCGTGGTGAAGTTGTAATCCCTAAAAAAGCATTTGAAAAAATGAATGCGGCGCTTTTGACGCGCAGTGAAAAATTATTTGCAAATCCTCGCAATGCCGCAGCCGGTAGTTTGCGTCAATTAGACGCGACAATAACTGCAGAAAGACCGTTGCGTTTTTTTGCGTATGGATTGGTTATTTTGTCGAATGACTTTATGGTTAAAAAGCAAAGTGAGATGCTACAAGTATTAAAAGCGTTTGGATTTCCTATTGCCAATGAAATTAAAGTAGCGGAGGGTGTTTTGGCCTGTGAAGAATATTACAATAATATTGGCAAAAAACGTCGTGAATTGCCGTATGAAATTGATGGTGTTGTTTATAAAGTTGATTCAATTGCTTTACAGGAACGGCTTGGCTTTATCTCACGCGCACCACGTTTTGCGATTGCACATAAATTTCCAGCTGAAGAAAAAGAAACCCTTGTTGAAAAAATCGAGTGCCAAGTAGGGCGCACAGGAGCAATTACGCCAGTTGCGCGTTTGCAGCCAGTACTGGTCGGTGGGGTGACGGTTAGTAATGCTACTTTACATAATTTTGATGAGTTAACACGTAAGGATGTGCGTGAGGGAGATGCGGTCATTGTGCGGCGTGCGGGTGATGTGATTCCTGAAGTGGCGCACGTGGTTTTATCAAAGCGATCTAAAACATCCAGTGTCTTTTTAATGCCTGTGTTATGTCCTGTATGTGGTTCGAGTGTATTAAAAGAAGATGCTGTATTGCGTTGTACAGCAGGCTTATTTTGTTCTGCGCAATTGAAAGAATCTATTAAGCACTTTGCATCGCGTCGTGCGATGAATATCGAAGGTCTGGGTGACAAAATTGTTGATTTGTTGTTAGATGAAAAATTAATTAAAAACGTCGCTGATCTTTATTATTTGAAGCGTGAACAATTAATTGCATTGCCGCGCTTTGCAGAAAAATCGGCAGATAATTTATTGGCATCAATTGAAAAAAGTAAAGCAACGACCTTGGCGCGATTTATTTATGCCTTGGGTATTTCCGATGTGGGAGAATCAACAGCGACAATATTGGCAGATGAATTTCACACTATTGATGCATTATTGAAAGCAGATGAAATACGGCTGCAACAAGTAGCAGATATTGGTCCCGTTGTTTCACGTGAAATCACCGCTTTTTTTAAAGAGCCACATAATATAAGTCTGATTAATGCATTGATAAATTCAGGAATACACTGGCCAAAAATAATAAAATCAATGACTTTGCCACTAAAAGGGAAGTCATTTGTGATTACTGGAACGCTCACCGCTTTTTCTAGAGAGGAAGCTGCTGAAAAGTTAAAAGCATTGGGTGCTACGGTCTCGGGTAGCGTCTCATCAAAAACCTATGCGGTCGTTGTTGGTGAATCTGCGGGTAGTAAATATGACAAAGCGCAGCAATTAGGAGTAACATGTTTAGGTGAAAAGGAATTTTTAAGTCTATTGGAGGAGTATTATGCAAAACAATAAGGATATTGTAGCGCGTCATTTAAATCAGATTTGGGTAGAGCGTGATATCTCTGCGATTGATCAAATCTTAGCTGAAAATGCTGAAATTCATAGTCCTATGCATACCTTTCATGGCAAGCAAACGATGCACGATATCGTTGAAAAATGGCTGACAGCTTTTCCAGATTTAACCATGAAATGGAATGATTTAATTGCAGAAGGCGATAAAGTTGTTTGTCGTTTTACAGCGGATGGTACGCACCTGGGTGGTTTTTTTGAAACAAAGCCAACTTATCGTGAAGTGCATTTTACGGGTGTCATGATTTTTCATCTAACAGATCGGAAAATCACAGATTATTGGTCCTTGGTTGATATTCATGCCATTTTATCGCAGCTGGAAGAATATGCGACGTTGGAAGAAGCATTGGAATCTTAACGGGTGCGAGCATGAGCGTAGCGAGTGTTTTTGCAAAAAATCTCGGTACACGTTAAACCCTGCAAACACTCGCTACGCTCATGCTCGCACACTCGCATCGAGAAAGTGCTTATTTTTTAGATGTTGTTGTTCCAGCAGGTGGTGTTAATGATCCCCCAACGATGCGAGCACAATTACCTTTCATCACAAACATCCATTCAGAAGGGTCTCCACTGGTTGCTGCTTGTGCCGCACAAGCATGCTTAGGTGTGCCACAGTCGTTTTTCGCTTTTTTGACAATACCATAACACTTTTCAACAGCACAGCTTGATTTTGCTTCAGCCGGCATTGATATCCCCGCAACCGTTAAACTTGCTGCTGCAGTTAGCATGACGTGTGCCATTATTTTCGCTTTCTTTGACATAAAACACTCCTTTTTTTTGTCATTTGAAAAAACATGCTACCATAAAATACGTATGAATAACCAAGGAATGAACATGATTCATATTTCAGCAAAAATTATTCGACCCTTTGTAAGGATTTTTAATGCACTATCGCCTGTTGGGGATTTGATTGCACGACTATGGATAGCGAAAATTTTTTTCCTGTCGGGGCTTGTTAAGGTGCAGGCATGGCAGTCAACCGTCATGTTGTTTGCGCATGTTTATCATGTGCCATTTTTATCGCCTTATCTTGCTGCTATTTTAGGAACAGGCGCAGAACTCATTTTGCCGATATTGCTGGTTTTAGGATTTGGCGGTCGTTTTGTCATTCTTATTTTCTTCCTCTATAACATCATTTGTATGATTGCGTATCCCTATTTGTGGACAGGCAATGGCATTGCGGGTTTGGATGAACACGTGAATTGGGGGTTGTTATTGATGCTTTTAATGTTTCATGGTTCTGGAAAAATATCACTCGACTATTTAATCCATCAAATTCATGGGCACCATTTGCATCCGGAAGATCAGTAGTTCCCGGCGAATGTCTGAAAAACCGCTAATTTTCAGATTTTAGGCGAGGTTGAACGATAATTTGTTGAGAAAAGCGCAGTGTACACGAAGTCCATGAGCATTTTCGAAACAAATTATCGTTCAAGATCGTCAAA
>JAUXWQ010000027.1 GCA_030680235.1 Coxiellaceae bacterium | reverse complement strand
TCTGAAAAACCGCTAATTTTTAGATTTTAGGCGAGGTTGGATGGTAATTTGTTGAGAAAAGCGCAGTGGTCATGAAGTCCATGAGCATTTTCGAAACAAATTACCATTCAAGATCGCCAAAAGATGAAAATTTTTTGTTCGCGGGGAATTGCTGGAGACCCGCTAAACCATTTTCCCACTTGCTGATCGCGTGATAAGATACAACGGGTTAAAGTTTATATTTTATCGATAATAGGGTAGCCGCATGCACGGAAAGCGATGGGTTCGTTATGCTTTATGCGTCTCAGTCGCTACGATTACGACGTCTATGGCGGTGAATCCAGCCGCGCACCAACAGATGCCCGCCGTAACGCCTGATTCCTCTTTTGTAAAACCCGCAGCACTACCAATGATGGCTCCGATGCCAATGACATCAAAGCCTGCATTAACCGGAATACAAACACCGACAGCGACAACACCCCCTTCCAATAATGCGCAATTGTGGAATTTAAAAAACGCCGATATTCGGGCTGTTATTCAAACCATTTCAATTTTAACAGGTAAAAACTTCGTTATTGATCCGCGTGTGCAAGGCAATATCACACTGGTGTCGCAAAAGGCGATGACACCGGATGAAATGTATCAAGTATTTTTATCGATGTTGCAGCTGCTGCAATTTTCCGCAATTCCCTCGGGCAAGATCATTAAAATTGTGCCTGCGATGGAAGCCAACTCCCTAACACATAAAATCGCAACGAATGCATCGCCAGGCCGTGGTGAAGAAATTGTGGTGCGTGTTATTCCCGTGCAGCGTGTTTCTGCAACGGAATTGGTGCCTGTGTTGCGACCATTGATGCCACAATCTGGTAGTATCACGGCTTATTTGCCCTCAAATTCACTGATTTTAGCGGGTACCGCTTCGAATATTAATCGAATTACAAAAGTCATTTCTGAAATGGATAATGAAAATTCGAACCAAGTTACCGTGATTCCTTTGCGTTACGCCAATGCGAAAAAAGTGGTGACAATGATTCAGGCCTTGCATTCAGGTTCTGGCCAAGCAGGGGCGAATAATCCAACGCTTGTACCGGATGAAGAAGACAATAGTATTCTCATCAATGCAAATTCGACGAATCAACTGTTAACGCAGCACCTAATTGCCCAATTAGATCAGCCTGAAGCAGGCGGTGATGATACGCGTGTTGTCATGCTAAATTATTTGACGGCAAAAAAATTAGCACCCATTTTGTCAAAAATTGCGAGTGGTATGAAGACGGGTGCAGCTTCGTCATTAGGCAATGGAAAGTCAGTTGTGGCTTCTTCTGGAGATGATGATTCCGGTGGTAGCGCTAACGGTATTTCTATTCAAGCGGAAGAAGATAATAATGCGCTTGTTATTCATGCCCCGAGAGCACTGATGTCGAGTTTGATCGATGTGATTCATCGGCTGGATAGGCGTCCTCAAGAAGTCTTGGTTGAAGCCATTATTGTTAAAGTGGATGAAAACCTCTTAAATAAATTGGGTATTGAGTGGGGTTCACCCGATGGCCTAGTGGGTGCTGCAGTGGCCGCTGCAACGGGCGGCACAAGCGCATTGGCATCCATTGCAACACCGGGTGATGTTGCATTAAAGGTGGGAAGCCATGGTGTCGGATTATTGCCAAATGGTAATTTGATCGCTTTGTTACATTTATTGAAAAGCGATGGTTCGACGGACGTCTTGTCAACGCCCTCCATTGTTGTATTGAATAACGATAAAGCGACGATTGATGATGGTCAGAATATCGGTGTTGCTAATACGTCTTTTCAAGGGACACCACAATCAGGAACTACGACAGCGGCGGGTTCGAATACAACACTTGTTACGACCCCTTATAATGCGATTGATCGTCAAGACGTCACCTTGAGTTTAGATGTGACGCCGCATATTAGTCCGAATCAGATGATACGGATGGAACTGTTGCAAAAGGATGACTCCATTGCTTCTGATGCGAATGCAACACAAGATAATCCGACTTTAAACACCAGTAAAATTAAAACATCTGTCTTAGTAAAAAGTGGTGATGTGCTTGTACTGGGTGGTTTGATTAGTAACGACCAAGAAAACATCAACCAAAAAATACCTATTTTGGGTAGCTTACCTATTGTGGGTCATCTTTTTAGTTACACCTCACATAAAATCCAAAAAAGCAGTTTGATGGTCTTTATTCGTCCGATTATTATGTCGAAAGCACCGGCGAAACAACAAACGATGGCGCGTTATCGTTACTTGCGTGAACAACAGATTGGTATGCAAACAGAAGATGTTGCCAACTTTACAAGAATGACCATATTGCCGAAATTAGGTGATAAAACGAGTGCAAAATTACCACCGCCAGTGGCACCTATTGTCGCATTGCCGATGCCGGTGGAGACGAAGAAGTAACTGGTGGTGGGTGTATAGTTGTGACTGTGTCTGTGTCTGTGTCTGTGACTGTGTCGGAGGTTTAATCTAGTAAAAATCTAAAATAAAACGATTTAAAAATAAATTGTTTTAGTCTGGGTTTAGATTAAAATTTGACCTCTGACACAGTCACAGTCACAACCACAGTCACAGACCCAACTACACGCACACACTTTTACTGCCCCAACTGACAGAGCTAAATCATGCGCCGACTATCCTTCCAATTTGCCAAGCGCTATGGCGTTTTTTTACAGCAGGAAACGGATGATTTTGTCGTGATTGGGCATTTGTCTTCGGTGAGTCCTGAAACACTCATTGAATTGCGTCGTTATTATCAAAAACCCCTGCAGTTGGTTCTTGTGCCACAAGGGGAGTTTGAAAAAGCGCTTTCAAAAGCCTTTGAAACCAGCACCAGTTCTGCAATGGCAGCGATGAACGATATTGAAGAAGATCTTGATTTGCAGACAATGATGTCAACTTTGCCTAAAACGGCGGATCTGTTAGAAACAGAAGATGATGCGCCTGTTATTCGTTTGATCAATGCTATTTTAACGCAAGCGATTAAGCAGTCGGCCTCTGATATTCATTTAGAAACTTTTGATGACCGTATCATGATTCGTTTTCGTATCGATGGTGTATTGCGGGAAGTATTGGAACCCCCGCGAGGGCTTGCGCCACTCTTAACATCCCGTATAAAAATCATGTCGAAGTTAGATATTGCCGAAAAAAGGCTGCCGCAAGATGGTCGCATTTCTTTGCGAATTGCAGGGCGTGCAGTGGATGTGCGGGTTTCAACGATCCCAACGCATCATGGTGAACGTATTGTTTTGCGTTTGCTAGATAAGCAGTCAGCGCCGCTGGATTTATCACGCTTAGGTATGGCGGATGATACCTTTCAAACCATGCAAAAATTAATTACGAATCCGCATGGTATTTTATTGGTAACGGGCCCTACAGGTTCTGGTAAAACGACAACACTTTATGGTGTTTTGAATTCATTAAATGATGCTTCTCGTAATATTTTAACGGTTGAAGATCCTATTGAGTATTATCTTGCTGGGATTGGGCAAACACAGGTAAACACCAAAATTGGGATGACCTTTGCGCGGGGATTGCGTGCGATTTTACGTCAAGATCCTGATATTGTGATGGTTGGTGAAATTCGAGATTTAGAAACAGTGGATATGGCGATTCAAGCCAGCTTGACAGGGCATTTGGTATTATCAACCTTGCATACGAATAGCGCGATTGGCGCAGTAACCCGTTTGCGTGATATGGGAGCAGAGCCGTTCTTATTATCATCCACGATCATTGGTGTGGTAGCGCAGCGATTAATTCGCGTGTTATGTCCGCATTGTAAAACGGAAACAACCGCTGATGAAACTTTGCAAAAATTATTGGATATCAGTGAGCCCGTCGCTATATGTCGACCGAATGGTTGTGATAAGTGTTCGCATACGGGCTTTCATGGACGCACGGGTATTTATGAGGTCATTGCAATTGATGACAAATTACGTGCCATGATTCACTCAAATCAAAGTGAAGCGGAAATGGAAGCGCGTGCACGTGAGTTTTCAAAAAGCATGCGACAAGATGGCATTCGTAAGATTTTATTGGGTGAGACCACGATTGAAGAAGTGATGCGGGTTACCAATGAGGATTAATAAGAGCCTACTGGGCTTGCACAAGCTAAGTGCAGAGTGGGTCTCAGGGGCATTTGCACGTTGCGCTTTCTGTGAGTGATAGCTCACCCACAATAAAGCGCAACTGCATATACGTGCAGTACAGTGATTCAAAATGGAATAAGGTAATAAATTATGGATGATCTAAAAATTCTGTTTGCCAGTGATTTTTCTCCAAATTCAAGGGCTTCCCTGATATTTATAAAAGACCTTGATGTTTTATATAACATAGACGTAACACTTATTCATGTTATTCCCTCATTTTGGAAGGATTGGTTTGCTTCAGGCCAATATCAACAAGAATCCGCTCAGAGGTTGATGACTTGGCAAGCGGAATTACCCCAAAAAAATCATGAAAAAAAAGTGATTGTTGAATATGGCAATCCTGCTGATGTTATTCTAGAGCATGCGCAAAACCAAAAAATTAATTTAATTTTTTTGGGCGCTAGAGCGACGCAAGATGGCAGTCGTTATAAAACGGGTTCTACTATCGAAAATGTTGCACGATATGCAAAGCAACCTGTTTTTATTTGCAAAAATAAAACGCTTTCTAAGATATTGTGTGGAATTGATTGCTCTGAAACTTCTGCAAAGGCACTAGAATTTGCAATGGACTTGGCGCGTCGGTTTTCTGCATCGCTTTGTATCGCCTCGGCACTATGTTACGGTGAATTTAACCCATTGGGCATGAGTGATAGTGATATAAAAAAACAGGAAGAAAAGCATACTCAAGATGAAATTAAAAAATTAAATGAATTTTTAAAGCGGTTTGATTTTTCAGGAATTGTGGTCGATACGCATTTCATCCCAGGAAATGCGGCTAATGTTATGCTTGATCGAGCGGAAGATTTTGATCATGATCTTATTGTCGTTGGTGCAAAAGGGCATAGTTTATTGCATCACGTTTTAATTGGAAGTACTGCAGAAAAAATATTACGTTATGCGCCTTGTTCATTCTTGATAGTGAGATAATTTTATGGAGGGAGTGTTTTAATAAAAATTGTAATTTCAGCAATGCTTAACGTAAATCTACCACGACCGCTCATTTTTTAGAGATTTATCGCAAAAAAGCACCAAAAAATGAGCGAGTTAAACAATGCTGAATAATTACTAAAAATTTTGATAATGGATTATTAACAAAGATGATTATAAATATTATTTTTTCCCTGTTTTTTGTTGCATTTTTAGTGTTGCCATGCAAATCATTTTTATTTTCTCGATGGATATGGTTTTTGGCAGGCATTCCTTTTTCTATTTTTGTTTATTTTTTATTTTGTATGTATGATATTGTGAATCATCAGTTTATATTAGAAACAATAAATTGGTTTCCATTTTTTGGAGTTTCAATTTCATTTTATATCGATGGATTAAGTCTGTTGTTTGGATTGCTGATTACGGGCATTGGGACATTGATTGTTATTTATAGTATCGCCTATTTAGATAAGCATTTAAATTTATCCAGCTATTTTTGTTATCTCTTCTTATTTATGGCATCTATGTTGGGCTTGGTGCTTTCTAATAATCTTATTTCATTATTTATTTTTTGGGAAATAACCAGTATTAGTTCTTATTTACTGATTGGTTTTAATCATAAAAAAAGCAGTGCTAGAAATGCTGCATTAAATGCACTATTGATCACTGGCGCAGGATCTTTATTTTTATTAGTAAGCTTTGTATTAATAGGCATTTCAACACACACTTATGATATTTCAATTTTATTAACTCAAAAACAAAATTTTATTAATAATGTATGGTATGTGCCGATTTTATTACTGCTGTTGGTTGGTGCATTTACGAAATCCGCACAGTTCCCGTTTCATTTTTGGCTGCCAAATGCAATGGAAGCACCAACGCCAATCAGCGCCTATTTACATTCCGCAACGATGGTACAAGCGGGTATTTATCTTTTAGCGCGCCTTCATCCGATTATGTCAAATTCATCGATATGGTTTATTTTGCTGACAACGGTAGGTGCAATTACTATGTTGATTGGCGTACTACTTGCATTTAAACAAACTGATATGAAGTTGATTTTGGCCTATAGCACTATTACAGCGCTTGGATCACTTGTGTTTTTATTGGGTTCACATAATGACAATACTATCAAAGCCGCTGTTGCATTTTTAATTTCCCACGCGCTTTATAAAGCAACCTTGTTTATGGTTGTCGGTGACATTCAGCATCAAACTGGAACACGTTTAATCACGGAAGTGCGCGGATTAAGAAAATCAATGCCGTTAACATTTATGGCCGCTTTAATTGCGGGTAGCTCAATGGCTGGGTTACCACCACTGCTTGGATTTTATGTAAAAGAGCTTGTTTACGAGGCTAATCTCGCTGCGCCAATCGCGGCGTATATTTTGACAACCGTTGTTGTTTTTTCCAATATGGTTATGGCAGCGCTCGCGTTTATTTTAATCATTAAGCCTTTTTTTGGGGCTCAAGCATCTGATAAGATTTTAGAAGCTAACAAGAAAATGTCTATTAATGCATTTCTACTAGCTATTTTTACATTGGTGATTAGCGTTATACCATTTGTGATTGATAAAACAATATTATCGCCGGCAGCCAGTGCAATTTTGGGTCATGATGCAATAATCAAGCTAACATTATGGCATGGCTTCACACCATCGTTAGCGCTCAGCTTAATTACATTTCTAGGCGCTATTATTTTATATCTAAAACAGGCGAAGGTAAAAAAAATATTAGGTTTTTTCAAACCTCTTTATCTTCATGGGCCATTATATGTTTGGAACTCAGGCTTTAACCTGCTACTAATGTTTGCAGATTGGCAGACTGCATTATTACAATCCGGCCGACAAAGAATTTATCTTTTTATCGTGTTTGCCACAATTACGTTATGTTTCATTCTGACCAGTATCGTGCAACATAGTTTTCAGTTTGTATTTGATTCCACATTTTTTTCATGGCTGCCGATATTTTTATTTATCTGGATTGTCATATCGGCGCTTCTTACCCTGGGAACAAAAACGTATTTAAATGGTTTGGTATACTTAGGTATGTTTGGGCTCGGTATTGCGCTACTTTTTCTTGTCAATGCGGCACCGGATGTCGCGATGACACAAGTATTGGTTGAAACCTTGATTGTCATTATCGTTGCACTCAATTTATATAAACAACCTGTGTTGCCGAAAATAGTGGATGAAGCAATAAAATGGAAAATCGCCAATACATTTATCGCTGTTTTGTTTGGTTTGTTTACCTCTTTGTTATTACTAACCATTACGCATCAGCGGGTTGACTTAAGTCTTAGTAATTATTTTCTTAAAAATAGCTTAACGCTGGGACATGGTCGCAATGTTGTTAATGTTATTTTAGTTGATTTCAGAGCGCTAGATACCATGGGGGAAATTATTGTTATTGCATTAGCTGCAATTGGTATATACGGCATGCTCAAGATCCAATACAAAGGAAGTAAAAAATGACCTCGCCTATTTTTAAAATGGCTGCAAATTTTCTTTTAATGATCACATTGATATTTTCAATTTGGGTTTTATTTAGAGGGCATAATTCCCCGGGTGGTGGATTTATTGCGGGATTGATCAGTGCATGTGGATTTGCACTTTATTTATTGGCATATGGCGCTTCAGCTTTGAAAAAAATGATTCGAATTAATTTATTCTCGCTACTCATTATTGGGTTTTTCTGTGTGCTTATCAGCGGGATAGCATCCGTTCTTCAGCATAATATTTTTTTAACCGCTGTATGGATTAAGTTACCATTTTCTTCCATCTTGCTTGGCTCACCTATTTTGTTTGATGTTGGTGTTTACCTCGCCATACTCAGTAGCGTATTAATGATTATGTTATCATTAGAGGAATCATATGAATGACATGATTTGTTGGCTAATAGGTTGCTTGGTAAGCATCAGTATTTATTTGATGTTGAGCATTCAAATTATGCGTTGGTTGTTTGGAATCGTTATTTTAAGCTCAACCATTAATTTGGTTATTTTTGTATCCGGCAGATTATATTCAAGCAATCCCGCTTTTATTTCTATGCATCATTCGAATCTTATTTTGACAAACCCTGTATCGCAAGCACTTGTGCTGACCTCTATTGTTATTGGCTTCGGATTGCTAACCTTTGCACTGGTTTTGGTGCGTAAAGTATGGAGAACATTTGATACAACGAATACAAATATGATTTCTTGTGCTGAAATAACACACATAAAATCTGTTGAGGATGCATTATGAAATGGATTCCTCTATTACCTTTGCTGGTTTGTTTTTGTGTTTTAATACTGATTGGTTTAACTTGGTATCATAAGAAATTACAGCGATTCTTCCATCTTTTTGGCGCGTTTATTTTATTGATAACAACCTTTTATGTGTTTGACATTGTTTTAAAAAATAAAATGCTTGTTGCACAGTTAGGCGGTTATCCTGCACCATTTGGCATTACTTTTGTGATTGATTTATTTAGCGGCCTCATGTTGATGACTACAGGGATCATTGCATTTTGCGTGTCTATTTATGCTATTAACGATATTGATAGCCATCATCAAGGTCTTGGTTTTTATCCTGCTTTTTGGACGCTGCTCATGGGGATATGCGGGGCATTTTCTACAGGAGATTTATTTAATCTGTATGTATGGTTTGAGGTAATGTTGATCTCCTCTTTTGTTTTATTGGTGCTTGGAAATACAAAAGAACAATTAGATGGCGCTATGAAATACGTTAGTCTTAATTTAGTCGCAACCATTTTAATGTTGCTTGCTATTGCGCTTTTGTATGGCATAACAGGCACCCTTAATATGGCTGACTTATCGGTTAAGCTTAACACCTATCCGTTGACAGGGACGGTTACGGTGGCAGTATTACTTTTAGCGTTTGCTTTCTCAATTAAATCAGCACTTTTCCCTTTGTTTTTTTGGTTGCCCGCCTCTTATCACACAACGAATACAGCATCATCCGCCATTTTTGCTGGCATGCTTACTAAAGTAGGTGTCTATGCGTTAGTGAGAGTGTGTACGTTAATTTTGCCAAACTCTCATGTCTTATTAGGATTATTATTGTTTTCTTCAGCAATGACGATGCTAACAGGCGTTTTTGGTGCAGTATCACAATTTCATTTTCGTCGATTATTGTCTTTTCACATTATCAGTCAAATTGGTTATATTGTCATGGGGTTGGCTATCTATACGCCACTTGCGCTTTCCGGCGCTTTGTTCTTTATGATTCATAATATATTTGCTAAAACAAATTTATTTTTAGTGAGTGGTGTTTGTACGCGATTAGAAAAAACCAATGATATTCGGAAACTAGGTGGTTTTTATCAACAATTTCCATCACTCGCTTTTTTATTTTTTATATCAGCATTTTCTTTAGCGGGGATACCCCCCTTATCTGGTTTTTGGGGAAAGTTAATTTTATTGAAATCAGCGTTAATCACGCAACATTATTTCATGGTTGCAATTTTACTATTGGTAAGTTTACTGACCTTATATTCAATGACTAAAATTTGGAATCAAGTGTTTTGGAAAGAAAAACCAGACAGCAGCGACTCACTTAAAATTAATCTGAGTTTGAAAAAGAAAGTGATCTATTTATTGCCTATCACTTTGCTTGTTATTGCTACACTACTGATGAGTTTTTTCCCGCAATACGTTTTTAGTATTATTTTACAGACATCTGATCAGTTGTTTCATCCTGATCGTTATATTTATGCAGTTTTGGGGGGGGTGAATGTATGAAGATTTTATTTAAAGGCATACTGGCAATTCAATTCATATTAATTTTTTTCTATGAAGTTATCATTGCAAATTTTCGTGTTGCATACGATGTTATTACACCTGGATTTTACGCAAAACCTGGGGTCATTGCCATTCCATTAGATTGTAAAACTGATTTCGAAATTATGTTATTAGCTATTATAATCTCGCTGACACCTGGAACATTGGTTTTAGATATTTCACCCGATAAAAAGAAATTATACATCCATGCTATGTTCATTGATGATAAAGCAACATTAATTCATGATGTTAAAAATAATTTTGAGATGCCTTTATTAAAAATAATGGAGTAGCTATGTATATATTAACTATTTTTTCGCTTGTCATCATTATGATATCTGTTTTGCTTTGTTTAATTAGGATGATGATTGGGCCTAGTATGCCTGATCGTGTTCTTGCGTTAGATTTGACCGCAAATTTATTAATTGCCTTTATTGCTACCTATAGTGTATTCACAAACAAGCCTGTTTACATTGACGTTGTCATTGCATTGGCACTTATTATGTTTTTAACTACCGTTGCATTTTCTAATTTAATTGCTTGGCAATCCACGCAAACAACTATCAAATAGGATCTTTATGAGTAACAGCTGGATTGGTGGTATTGCCATGTTTACTGGGTCGCTATTGATTTTAATTGCGTCTATTGGGGTTTTACGCATGCCTGATTTGCTCATGCGTATGCATGCTGCAACGAAAGCTGGAACATTGGGCGTCACATTAATATTGCTTGGTGTTGCTTTTTATTTTCAACGATGGCAGGTTTCAACCGAAGCATTATTGACGATTATTTTTATTTTTATTACTGCGCCAATTGCCTCTCATTTATTGGCGAGAGCCGCTTATTTTGGTGGTATTAAGTTAGCAAATATTACAATCATTGATGAATTAAAAAAAACACAAGATCGTGAATTATCATGATATTAATATAGAGAGACGCGCATGAAGCAAAATAAATATTCTATCATTAAGTGTTTATTGTTATGTATTGCTTTACTGACTGGATTGATAGTTTATCAACCAACGGTAATGGCGAAATCAGAAAATACAAGCCCAGTTGTAACGGTTTTAACTATCAACGGTGCTATTGGCCCTGCGGTACAAGATTATGTTGAGCGTGGTATTAAAGAATCTGAAAAATTAAAGGCAAATGCAATTGTCTTAACTATGGATACCCCGGGTGGTTTAGATGCCTCCATGCGCGGCATTATCAAAGCTATCTTGCATTCTCCTGTCCCCGTCATCAGCTACGTCTACCCCAGTGGTGCTAGAGCTGCAAGTGCAGGCACCTATATTTTATATGCAAGCCATATTGCAGCGATGGCACCAGGAACAAATTTAGGCGCAGCAACACCGGTTAGTATTGTATCGCCAGAAAAGCAAGATAAGAAAAATGAAAAGGAAAAGAAAGACAATGCATCAACCTTGAAGGCGATTAATGATGCAAAAGCGTATATTCGCAGTCTTGCGCAATTACGTGGACGCAATGAAAAATGGGCAGAAAAAGCAGTTACACAAGCAGTCAGTTTATCAGCAACAGAGGCATTAAAATCCAACATCATTAATTTTGTATCGCCATCAATTTTAGATTTATTATCAGTGGCAAATGGAAAAACAGTACTGGTTAATCATGCGCCAACAAAAATAAATACAGCGCATGTGACCTTGCTGCAAATCCTACCCAATTGGCGCAATAAAATTTTAAGTGTGATCACCGATCCAAGCATCGCATACATTTTATTAATGGTTGGTGTGTATGGCATATTTTTTGAGTTTATGAATCCGGGATATGTGGCTCTCGGTGTGATTGGTGCCATTGCGCTATTTTTGGCGTTGTATGCCTTTCAATTATTGCCGATTAATTATGTCGGATTTATTTTAATTGTATTTGGCATTATTTTTATGGTGGCCGAAGTGTTTTTCCCAAGCTTTGGCGCACTGGGTTTAGGGGGCATTGTCAGTTTTGTGATTGGCTCATTTTTATTGTTTGATGCGGGAGCGCCAGGATTTACGTTGCCATGGCAATTAATTACAGGCGTGACCATTGCCAGTGCTTTGCTTCTGATTGGATCATTACAGTTATTATTATGCGCGAGGCGTAAACCTGTCGTTAGTGGCACACAAACATTAATTGGAGACATCGGCATTATAGAACAGGATGCTGACCATTGTTGGGTGATAGTGAATGGCGAGCGCTGGGGTGTAAAGTCAAAAGATTTACTGTACAATAAACAATCAGTGCAAGTACTGCGCGTCGATGGATTAACATTAATTGTAAAAGCGATTGAGGATTAAAATTTTTAGGAGAATCTGATGGGTATGGCAATTTATATCGTAATAGCTTTTATGCTTATTGTATTATTTAGCGCACTTAATATTTTAAAAGAGTATGAGCGTGGTGTGGTTTTTATGTTGGGTCGATTTTGGAAAGTGAAGGGGCCCGGGTTGGTTATTATTATCCCTCTTTTGCAGCAAATGGTACGCATTCAGTTACGTACGGTGGTAATGGATGTGCCGAGTCAAGATGTCATCACGCGCGATAACGTTTCTGTACGCGTGAATGCAGTTGTTTATTTTCGTGTAGTTGATCCTGAAAAAGCAGTTATTCAAATTGAAGATTATATTGAAGCAATCAGTCAATTGGCGCAAACCACATTGCGTTCAGTGTTAGGTCAACATGAGCTCGATGATTTACTGGCTGAACGCGAAAAGCTAAATAAAGATTTGCAGTTGATTTTAGATGCGGCGAGCGATAATTGGGGTATTAAAATATCGAATGTCGAGATGAAACATGTTGATTTAAATGAAACGATGGTGCGTGCTATTGCTGCACAAGCAGAAGCAGAGCGTGAACGTCGTGCAAAAATTATTAATGCTGAAGGTGAATTTCAAGCTGCGCAAAAATTACAAGAAGCTGCTGGCGTGTTGTCGCAACAACCTATTGCAATTCAATTGCGGTATTTACAAACTTTAATTGATATTGCTGGCGATAAAACATCAACCATTGTATTTCCATTACCGATGGAGTTTATGGCAACTTTAATGAATAAGTTGAAATAAAATGGTGGCGACACGCGATTAAGAATTTTTTCTATGCATCCAAAGTTGTTCTTGAAAATTTGCCAGGGCATTAATATCACTTTTCTAGTTTTTTAAGAGCCTGTTTAAGATCTCCAGCGAGTCGGGAGATTTTAAACAGGCTCTAAATGTCCTATTAATTTTTCGCATGTAATTATTTAATCGGGAAACATTTTTTTGTAAAGAGTTTAAGCAGGAAAGTATCTCATGACCGCCTTCCAATACATCGCCCTCGATAAATCCGGCAAGCGCACCAAAGGTGTGCTTGAAGGCGATTCTGCACGTGCCATTCGTCAGCAGTTGCGTGATAAACAATTAACGCCCGTGCAAGTCAATGCCGTTGCATCACGTGCAAAATCTGGAAAAAATACCAGTGCATTGCGTTTTAGGGGACGCCGCAGTATGGCGCCTGCCGATTTATCCTTGATTACGCGGCAAATGTCGACATTATTGCAGGCAGGATTACCTGTTGATGAAATGTTAACGGCTGTTTCTCAGCAAACTGAAAAGCAAAGCGTCCGAGAAATTTTATTGGGTGTGCGTGGAAAAGTGTTAGAAGGCTATGCGCTTGCCGATGGGATGAACGATTTCCCATCTGCTTTTCCGGCATTATATCGGACAACCGTAGCAGCGGGTGAGCGCACGGGTAAGTTAGGACAAGTGCTCGATCAATTGGCAGATTACACGGAAAAACAACATTATATTCGTCAGAAAATAAAACAAGCGCTCGTGTATCCAATCATGATGTTATCCGTCTCTATTTCGATCGTGGTTTTTTTATTAATTGATGTCGTACCAAAAATTATTAATGTGTTTTCTGAAACAAATCAAACGTTGCCAATGGCAACCGAAATATTAATTGGCGTTAGCAATTTTTTACAGCACTACGGACTTTATTTGTTAATTTTTATCATTGGGTTAATGGTTGCCTTTCGTCGGGCGTTAAAAAATAAAAATTTTCGTCGTAAGGTTGATCATATTTTATTGCGTACGCCTGTTATTGGTCGTGCGATTAAAACAATTAATGCAGTACGATTTGGAAGAACCTTTGGTATTTTAAATTCAGCCGCAGTGCCTGTACTGGATGCCATGCATGCAGCAGCGGGATTGGTAAAACCGCTACCGATGTTTGAAAAAATTGAAATTGCGATTCATCAAGTGCGTGAAGGTGCGCCGATTTATGCGGCATTACAAAAAACCCGTTGTTTTGCGCCGATGTTTATTCATCTTGTTGCCAGTGGTGAATCGAGTGGTCAACTCGATATGATGCTTGAAAAATCGGCAAGTTATTTAGAAAAAGAGGTGGAAGGATTGATTCAAACAGTGCTGACTTTATTTGAACCCGTGATGATTATTGTGATGGGGGGTATTGTTTTATACATCGTGCTCGCCATTATGTTGCCGATTTTTGCATTGGATCAGGTGCATTAGCACTTCCACAAACAAGCGCTCTCGTCTCTTGATGCGAGGCGTGAGCGTAAGCGAGTGTATTGCTCTTGATGCGAGCATGAGCGTAAGCGAGTGTTTTGCAGGAAATTTGGAGTGGATACCTAGGCACTTATATCGTATCGTATTATATCATTAAAAGTTGGAAGGTGAAAAAACATGCAATCGCAAAAACAAAAAAAAATGCGAGGCTTTACGCTGATTGAAGTTATGGTGGTGGTGGTCATTCTCGCGATTTTAGCCTCTATTATTGTGCCGCGTATTTTAAAGCGTCCCGAGCAAGCCCGCGTTGTGGCTGCAAAACAAGATGTTTTATCGATTCAAAATGCGATGGCTTTATATAAATTAGACAATGGATTTTACCCATCGACGGATCAAGGTATTCCTGCGTTGGTAGCAAAACCCACGGGTGAACCAGTACCACAAAATTATGCAGAAGGTGGTTATTTGAAGAAAAATCCAATGGATCCTTGGGGGCATCATTATCAATTTTTGAACCCAGGTAAACATGGCAGTATTGATATTTGGTCTGAAGGCCCGCCTGATGCTGCAGGCACTGGTAAAAGCGCAGAAATTGGCAATTGGGATGCGAATGAATAGTTAAGTGTCCGAGGGGAGTGTGCGTGTGAGTAGAAATGTTAGGAAGGTAGATGGCAAAATTTCAGATCACTCTCGCACCACTGGATTTACCTTAATTGAAGTGCTCATTGTCCTTGTTATCATTACGATTATGACTGCCCTTGCAGTTATGTCATTTGGCCATTTTGGTCAAACACGTCGTGAAAAAATGATTCTCGAGCAGTTTTCTGCAACGATTGTTGCCGTGCAGCAACAGGCAATTTTTACGCCAATGGCAATGAGCTTAGCAATTACTAATCAAGGTTATCGTTATTATGAATATCAGTTAGGGACGGATGGAAGTGCTGTCTGGAAACCGGCCAGTGGTTTTGCATTAACGCATAAAACGGTATTTCGACACGTCTTTGATGTGCAGGTGAAAAATATTGCTACCTTTGAATCTTCATCCAATTCCAAAGCAAAGCCTTCCATTCTTTTTTTGCCAAGCGGGTATGTAACACCCTTTGAAGTGGTGTTTGAGGGAGGTTCACACCGTTATTTAATGTCAGTTAAAAACAATGGCGAAGTGACTATGGTGACCCGTGAAAAAAAATAAAGGGTTTACACTCATTGAGGTCTTAATTGCGTTAATTATTATTGCAGTGGCATTAGCGGCTGCCATTCGTGCCACAACGGCAAGCACCTATGCAACGATGCACTTGCGTAACACGATCACCGCACATTGGGTAGGCATGAATGTTTTATCAGAAGTGCAAAGCGGCATATTGGTTATTTCGAAAGATAATGAGATACCGCCTGGGAAAACAGAGATGTTAAATAAAACATGGCATTGGGTTGTTAATACGACATCATCAGAAGACTTGCCAAGCATTGTAAAAATTACCGTAACGGTAAGTGATGATGAAAAACATGCGGTAACAACTGTGACGGGTTATGCAAAAGAATAAAGGATTTACCTTAATTGAAATATTAGTAGCGCTCATGATTTTTGCCATTATGGGCACACTTGCGGCGCGCAGTTTGCAGTCAATCATTCATGTCCATAACGCGTTAAAAAAAGATAATCAACAAACCATGCAATTAATGATGACGATGACCTTATTGCGACGGGATATTTCTGAGGTCATTGATCGGCCTATATTGAATAATAGCGGTAAAGTAACACCCGCATTGGTTGTAAATGCACAACAGATTGTTTTTACGCGTACCGGATTATTAAATCCTTTCAATGATAGTCGACAAAGTAATATGCAGCGTATTGGCTATGTTTTAAGGGGCGATCAACTCACGCGGTTATCTTGGGATGTCTTGGATGCTGTAAAAAATACACAGCCGACATCACAAGTATTATTGCCTGGTGTTGAATCTATTCAATGGCAATGTATAGCCAGCAATGGAGAAAAATCATCCGTATGGCCGTTGCCACAGGACCCTTCTAAAATACAGCAAGACCCCATTGATTCATTGCCGACAGTCCTCTTGATGGTGATGAAATTAAAAGGACAGGGCGTGGTGCAAGGCATTTTTCCAATACCTGGGCGAGGATATGATGCATCAACGCAATCAACGTTACCGTAAGAAACGCGGCGGCGCACTTATTAGTGCTTTATTTATCATGGCGCTTTCGGCAATTATTGCAACGGCCTTGATAGTCGAAGAGCAATTATTGATTCATGAAGGTCGATTGGTGATAAACGCAGATCATGCTTATTTGGCACTACAAAATGCAGAAGATTTTGCAAAAATGGCGATTGAAAATTATGTTATTCAGTGGCCAATTGGATCGCAACCATCGGCTACTTCGCAAATAAAACCACTTGAAAACCCGTTAAAATCGATTACCTTAAATGGATTAACGGTATCAACAACACTTGAAAGTGCGCAAGGCCGATTTAATATTAATGATCTTGCTTATCCGAAAAACCAGCAGAATTTCGGTATATTGTTAAAAATACTTGTTCCAACGCTTTCAAAAGCACAAGCTGATGCCATTGCGCAATCTATTACGGCTTGGATCATGACAGGAAAAGATGATCCCTATTATGCATCGTTGAATCCGCCGTATCGTTCTGCTAAAAATCAATTGGTCAGTATTTCTGAATTACGGCTAGTGCGTGGTATGACGCCCGCTATTTATAATGCGGTAGCGCCGTATCTGACCGCTTTGCCCATTGTGATGCCGGTACCATCATCGACGTCACAGCAAGGCGTTTTAACACTCATTGATATTAATGCAGCAACCACACCTGTTTTAATGGCAGTGAACCCGGGGTTACATTTAATGCAAGTTGAAAGCATGGTTGATTGTCGTAAGGCATTTGGGGCTTTTAGTTCATTGCAAAATTTTATTACTAACTGCGCAATTCCGTCGGGTATTTCAAGTGTGCAAGATGTGACGACACAAAGTCAGTATTATCTTGTTCAAGCAAAAACGTCTGCGAATCACACGGTTTTAACGATGAATAGTTTAATGATGACCCAGATCACAAAAGATAATAAACTGAAGGTTAAAATGGTGTGGCAGTCGTTTGAATGAAAGTGGTGGTAATGACGTAGTTGTCATTACTACTTTCACCAGCGGATTCTTTATGTTTATCTTCCAGCAAAACACAGACCAATCCGGTGAATGGATTGAAACCAATGCCTCTGGTGATGTCATTGCGACGCGTTCACTGTTGAATTTATCAGAATGTCCAAAGATCGATGCAGAAGATTTATTGGTTATCCTTGTTCCTGGGCAAGACGTCATGGTCACTGCAATTGATTTGCCGAAAGTGCGTGCTGCTGAGCGGGCGCGTATCGCTCCTTTTGCAATAGAAGAACTATTGGCAAGTGATCCTGAGTCGGTGTATATCGCTTTTGGCATGATGAATGTGGATGGTAAAACAACGGTCGCCGTGCTGAATCAACCGTGTTTTGAAAAGCAGTATGAAGATTGGATTGCAAAAAATTTACATCCTCGAATTGTCACACCTGATTTTTTAGCAATTGCATGGGAACCTGAAACTTGGACGATTGTTTTGCATCGAGATATGGCGTTAGTGCGAACAGGGTTGCAAGCGGGGTTTGCTATAGATGCGCACAATTTACTTATTTTTTTAAAACAATATTTAGAAAAAAACCCATTGTTGCATCCTAAAAAAATAAGCGTATGGCAAGGAACAATGATTTTATCCTTGCATGAATTAGATGGCTATCAAATTCCGATTGAAATGTGTGATGCCACTGATAAAAACAAATGGGATGTCGTTGGATTGTTATCGCAACTCAATTTGTTGCAAGGAAAGTATCGTCCAAAAATTCAAGCGTCACGTTTGGAAAAAAGCTGGAAAATTTTTGGTATAGTTGCAGTGAGCTGGGTTATATTTTTATTTTTAAGTCAATTAACGCAGTGGATTTATTTGCGACATGAGGCTGTCGTACTGCAAACAGAAGTCACGCGCATTTATCGAACATTATTTCCTGGTGCTGCTACTGTTTTGGAGCCAAATTTTAGGACAGAAGCATTGTTAAAGCGCTATGATCAAGCGAGACATGGTCGTTTATTTTTAAAATTATATCGTGCAGTTGGAAAAACGCTATTGCATTACCCTGATATTCATTTGCAATCCTTTGCTTTTCAAGAGGGCGCTATGCAATTAACCGTTTCTGCACCCAATGTGGGATTATTAACGCAATGGAATAATGCCTTGCTCGCTGAAAAAATAAGCGTCAAGCAAACGATTGGTAAAGCGGAGGAGACGTCGGTGCAGGCAGTGGTGATTGTTTCATCAAAAGGGCCAAGTCATGTTTAACAATCTCAAACTCTGGTGGTTCATGCTTGCTGATCGTGAGCGCACGATGCTAACGATAGGGGGCATTTTTGTCGCACTTTTTGTTATCTATAGTGCCGTATGGAGCCCCTTATCTAACACGGTGTCAGATTATAAGTTACAGGTAAAAACACAGCGTGATCTGTTAACTTATTTACAAGAAGCCTCTAATACCATTTCAGATTTACGTGCAGAAGGGGTTCAAGTATCAGCTACGCCATCTTCTCCTGAGAACTTATTATCGTTAACAGAGCGGTCGTTAACGCAGCATCAACTGTCAGCTTATTTAAAACAGGTTCAGCAACCCAAAAGTGATCAAGTCCTCCTGGTATTTGAAAGTGCGCCACTTGATCAATTGATGCAGTGGTTGCAGCAATTAATAACGACACAAAATGTAAAAATAGTATCAGTAACGGCGGATCGATTGCCGGTTGCGGGTAGTGCGAATGTAAAAATGGTTTTGATGCGGTAAATCCCCTTCGTCGCTGCGGGAACTGTTTCGTTCAACTTCATCAATAAATAAAAAATTACTTATTCTAAAGCTTGTTTTGAAAATGAGCGGAATGGAAACCTCCTTTGAAAAAGGGGGTCTGTGCGCAGCGGCGGAGGGGGATTTCATTGCTAAACAATAATGTGTTGACCAATTTGTAGCGCGCTGTGTTTCATGTGATTTTTATGCATTAATGCGACGATACTCGTGTGATATCGTTTTGCTAATACGCGCAAGTTATCGCCATGCTTAACAGTGTAGTGTATTCCAGCAGCCACTGTTTTTGTCGCATGATGTGGCGTTGATTTCACTGCAACTGTTGTTGTGTGTGGTTTTTTAATGGAGGCAATTAATTTTGGTACTAATAAGGCTTGATGAAACTTTATGAGGCCACTATGAATTTGATTGATTTCTTTTAAGGCAGCAACGGTTGTGTTGAATCGTTTTGCAATTGTGCTGAGAGAGTCGCCATGTTGCACGGTATAGTGCCCCAGTTTTTTTGCTATAACCGCATCTTCAATTTTTTTCTGTGCTTTTAATTGACTGACAAATTGTTCTTTTTGGCCGGTTGGGATCATGACAGCAATCGTTTGGTGCGGCGGTGTTAGAGAAGACTTTAATGCGGGATTTAATTTTTTGACAGTGGTAATAGAGGTGTGTGTGTAACTTGCAATTTTTTCAAGCGGCATTTGTTTTGTAATCATCACAGGGCTTGAAACGGGTGCGTTTGGCACTGGTGATAAATGAATACCGTAAGTTGTTGGATGTTGAATAATGGCCGCAAGCGCCAGCAACTTTGGAACGTATGCTTGTGTTTCTTTGGGTAAGGGTAAAGACCAAAAGTTGGTTGGACGACCATGGGCTTGGTTATAATGAATGGCATTTAGCACGGTGCCAGGGCCTGCATTATAAGCGGCAATGGCAAGCAACCAGTTATGATTAAACATATCGTACAAATAGGACAAGAAGCTTAAAGCGGCTTTCGTTGAAACGGTCGTGCTACGACGGCCATCATAAAACGAATTCATTTTGATGCCATAGCCGTTTGCGGTGTCTGGCATCAACTGCCATAAACCTGCTGCGCCGACATCGGAGGTGCCTTTCGGCGTGTAGTCGCTTTCAATCATGGGTAGGAGCGCAAGCTCCGCCGGCATATGCTTTTTTTCGGTTTCTTGAAACACATAGTATAAATAAGGGCGTGCATTCCGTGTCAGGCGCTGAATATATTTTGGATTCTGTAAATCAATACTAATCTGACGACGAACATCTGTTTTTTCCGTTTCTGAAGAGAAGGTGAAGTGTTGGGATAGTACAGGCCACATGCTCTGATTTTCAGAAAGGAGCCCAGCTTGGGCGGGGATATTAATCCAGCCTAGCATAAGCGTTGAGAAAAGCATTGTCGTTCTGGTCATATATCGCATGGATTGAATCTTACGGTCAGCGCTTCCCAAAATCAACATTTTTATCCTAACCTGTTGATTTTTTACATGCTAATTGAATGAAGCCTCTTCTGGGGCTATGATGAATGACTAAAAAAGACGTTTGTGATCGTACATTATGGCCACTACAGACTGGTTTTCAGACCCTTCAGGATTGCGTGTTTTGGACGCGGAGCGCTTGTGGGTTGAGCGTCAGCTTGCAACCGTTTGCCGCAATGATTTTTTGCAAATTGGTGGGCCCAGTGATGACAGCTTTATTGAGAAGAGCCGAGTGATGCGCGCGTTTTTTTTAGCTGCAGCGCCTCCTTTTTCATTAAAAACACCGAGCATTCAATCAAGAGTTGATGCATTACCTGTGCGTTCAAACACAATGGATATTGTGCTTTCTCTGCACACATTAGAAAATGTGAGCGCGATTGAACCTGCGATAGCCGATATTTATCGTGTATTAAAGCCAGAAGGCGTTACACTAATCACAGGTTTTCAGCGCTTTGGGTTATGGCGACTATGGGATCGTTTTTTGTCCCAAGCACTTTTTCCAAAAAATATTCATTTTTATTCAGTGGATTATATTACGCATATTTTGCAAGCACAGGGTTTTGTGGTGGAATCGCAGCAAACGGCGTGCTTCAGATTGCCGTCACAAAAAAAAGGATGGCTGTTTTTGGAAACGCTGGGGCAATTGTTGTTACCCTATCATGGTGCGGTTTATATGATTACGGCAACGAAAAAAGAGCTGGGAATAACCCCGCTTTTTGAACCACTTTTTGTAAAAAAAATTTCAACACGGGTGTGCAACACATGAAGACAGTTTTTTTATTTACCGATGGTGCGTGTCGTGGTAACCCGGGGCCTGGTGGCTGGGGTGTGCTGATACGCTATGAAAAGACAGAAAAAGAATTGTATGGAGGCGAATCACATACCACAAATAACCGTATGGAGTTGATGGCAGCCATTGAGGGATTAAAAGCCTTGAAGGCGACTTGTCATGTTGAGCTAACAACAGATTCGCAATATGTACGTCAGGGCATTACGGAGTGGATGGCAAACTGGAAAAAACGTGGTTGGAAAACAGCCGATAAAAAGCCAGTTAAAAACCAGGATTTATGGGAAAGACTGGATGCCGAAGTTGTGCGCCATCAAGTCAATTGGCATTGGGTAAAAGGGCATAGCGGTCATGATGAAAATGAGCGTGCTGATCAGTTAGCGAACCTTGGTATTGAGGCACTCAGCAATTAAATACAAGAGAGATCGATGACGCGTCAAATTATTCTAGATACTGAAACCACGGGTTTATCTGCTGATAAAGGCGATCGATTGATTGAGGTTGGTTGTATTGAAATGATCAATCGTCGTATGACAAGCAATCGTTTCCATCGCTATGTTAATCCAAAGCGCGGTATTGATGAGGGTGCGGTCCGTGTGCATGGTATTACGGAAGCATTTTTAAAAGACAAGCCGACATTTGATCAAATTGCGGATGATTTATTTATATTTTTACAGGGTGCAGAATTGGTTATTCATAATGCGCCTTTTGATATAGGATTTTTAAATGCTGAATTTGCGCGCGTTAATAAAAAATATGTGCCAATTACGCAGCATTGTTCTGTCATTGATACGCTAGTGATTGCGAGAAAAGAATATCCAGGGCAGCAAAACACTTTGGATGCTTTGTGTCGTCGATTTGGTGTGAATAACAGACACCGTGATTTGCATGGTGCATTAATCGATGCTGCATTATTATCTGAAGTTTATTTGATGATGACGGGGGGTCAATCGCAATTATTTTCTGTTGATAATATAGAGCAAAACAGGCAATCGGTTAGTCTTGTGAAAAAACTTCAGCGTTCGGGAGTTGCGCTGCCTGTTATTTTTGCGAATGAAGTTGAATTGGCTACTCATGCAAAATTTTTGGAAAAAATGCGATAGTTTTTCAGTTTGATTAACTGTGAGCGAGTTACTGCGAGTGTCTGATGCGAGCATGAGCGTAGCGAGTGTTTTTTGCAGGGAGTTTTGTAAAAAACACTCGCTACGTGCATACGCATATCGAGAAATGAGAATGTATTTATTACCGCTCCTTTTTTAAAAATACTTTCAATTGTGGATCAATTATTTTTAATGCATTTGATCCGCGTGTAATTTTTGCAATGCTGACATTTAATGATTCAGACAATTCACGTTGTGTTTTCTTGTTTTCAAGTAATGCTTTGATAATGGCGTAACGATCGGCGAGCGATTCTTTTTCTTCTGCTGTGAAGAAAAAATCAAACAGATTGGATAATTCATCAGTATTTTTTGCTTTGAGACAAAGTCTTAGAAAAGATTTCCAGTCGGAAGGTTTCATAAATTTCCTATTGTTAACAGTAGTTCCCGGCGAATGTCTGAAAAACCGCTAATTTTCAGATTTTAGGCGAGGTTGAACGATAATTTGTTGAGAAAAGCGCAGTGGTCACGAAGTCCGTGAGCATTTTCGAAACAAATTATCGTTCAAGATCGTCAAAAGATGAAAATTTTTTATTCACCGGGAATTGCTGTATTGTTAATAACAATACGTTAACAAATCTGGCATTGTCAACGTTGCTTTTTTTTCTGCATCTGCATCAAAAATTAATGCCCCATCGCGAATGGCCATTAATCGATTGCCGTATTTTAATGCGTAATCCAGTTGATGTGTTGTCATTAAGCAGGTGATTTTTTTTCTTAGCACGCAAGCCTGTGTAAATTCCATGACATGGTTGGCTTTTTTTGGGTCTAAAGCGCTGGTATGTTCATCAAGCAATAATACATCCGGTTGATGGCGTAAATATAAGGCAAACGCAGCAATTTGTTGTTCACCACCCGATAAATTTTTCATGCGTGTTTTTAAGGCTTTTGAAAGCGTTGGATGAAAGGATAATAAATAATGAGGTAGTTCAGATAAGAATTTTTTCTTGTCATAATTGTCGTTATACAAAGCACTTTCAATTAATAATGCATTTTCTTCGATGGTTAAGTCAGTAAAAATACTATCAGCAGTAAATTGTGTGAGGGTAATTAATGATTTTCTTAAAGTCTTTTCATCGTAGGCTTTAATATTTTTTTGATTTAAAAATAATTCACCGCTTGTGTGGTGATAGGTTCGGTTTAATAATTTTAATAAGGTGCTTTTACCTGAGCCATTGCCACCAAGTAATACAACGAAGTCACCAGGATTGATCGTTGCAGAAAAATTGTGAATAATAGATTTGTCAGCGCTTACTGCAAAGCTTGTATTTTTAAATTCAATCAGCGGTTGCATATAATTCTCCGCGCTGTTTTGTGTAATGGGCAGTTGATAAAAACCCAACGAGTACAAAGCCTAATAATAGCTTCAAATAAATAGGGTTAACATTGAGCATTAAAAATCCGTTCAGCACTAAAAAATAAATAAATGCGCCAATAAAACATCCTAATAAACCAATCAATGGATTAAATTTTTCTTTGCAAAAGCCGGAAATTAATTTTTTGCCAATAACAACAGCACCAATGGCAACCAGTGCCATGCCAAGACCCATATTGATATCTGCGTAACCATCCAGTTGTGCTGTCATAATGCCACACAGTGCTGCCAAAGCATTGCTGCTGGCAAGGCCAACTCCTAAGTAGACTGCTGGGTTTTTACCTAGTTTTCTTAATAAATGTGGATTGGATCCGAAAGCACGCATGCGTAATCCGTAGTCGCTTTTGAGAAATAGTGTCAGTGCGAGTGTGAGCATGAGTGTGAGTGCAATTAAAAACAGCATCAATAATTTTGAATGATAATCTTGTAAATGCTGTAGAAAAATGGTGTCGCTTAATAAGCTAATATTAGGTTGATTCATGACAGCAAAATTGACGCTGTATAACATAAATACGGCGAGAATACCGGCAATTAAAGAATTAATTTTGGCAACGCGTTGCATGAAGGTAACGCCAATACCAATGAGTGCACCGCCTACGAGTGCAAGCAAGACGCATAAAAATTGATTTAAGCCGAGTGTTACGAGTCGTGCAAAAATGGCAGCGCCTAATACAAAAGTACCTTCGACGGTTAAGTCGGTCACCATTAAAATGTCATAACTTAAATAGACACCGAAAGCGAGCGGGAGAAAAATTAAAGTTTGTTGAAGGGTATTTGCCAGTAGCATGATGTTCTAGCCTATGCGTTTTTCGAAGACCGATCAGTTAGCGTTTTTTGATGCGAGCGCGAGTGTAACGAGTGTTTGCAGGTAATTGATCAGGGCATTGACCCTGAAAATCGTTTGCTACACGCGCGGCTCGTATCAAAAAAACGCTTCAGTTGACGCCAATAACTGTTTGGTCTTCGCAATTATAAAATAGTTAAGCTGTAATTTAATTTCTTCGCCGCTGCTTTCACGGCATCCACGTTAATATTTTGTGCTTTTGCGCTTGCTGGATTTAAAAATACGAAATAATGTTTCATTATATGGACGGGTAAATCAGCAGCTTTTGCGCCATTCATAATTTTTAAAGTAACATTTGCAGCTGAAACACCCGTTTGATATTCAGAAACACCGAGTGCAAATGCAGCCCCTTTTGCAACAGAGCCATCATCTGATGAAATCACAGGAATTTTTTTCTGCGCAGCTTGTTGTAATAGCGTATTAATACCGCTCACCACTAACTCATCTTTTAAAATAAAGATACCTTGGCTATCTGCATCGATATTATGACCTAGCGTGTAAAGATCCGATAATTGCGTGACCATTAATTTTTGCACAGCAATATGATCTTTTTTCGCTGCTGCGATAACTTGATTTACTTGGGCAAAAATACGGGAATCTGTGCTATAGACAATCGTTATTTTTTTTAAGTTTGGCAAGACTTCATGAATTAATTGAAAACGTTCGGAAGGCGGTGTTTGGCTATTGACGCCAGTCACATTTAAATTATTCGCTTTTTTTGCATTTTCTTTTAAATGATCAGCGGCAATACCAATGATCGGCTTGTTACGAATCATTGAGATAGCCATTTGTGCGGCATCTGTGCCAATGGGTGCGACGATATTCACTGAATCACCGCTAAATTGTTGCATAATGCTGCGTTCAATATTGGCGTCGCCCTGTGCATTTTTAACAATAAATTTTACGGGCGTTTTGGATTCTTTTGTGAGCGTGTCTTCAAAGCCGCTGACGATTTGTTTCATCGCGGGTAATTCAACTGGAACAACAATGCCAATGGTTGTGACAGGCTTTGGCGTTGCAAAAATACAGGTGGAAAGGGCAGTTAGCGCGCAGAGAGAAATTACTTTGATGTTATTTTTCATGAGCTTAGACCTCTAGGTTTTTTGTAATGATGTAATGCTACATGAGTACATCCATTATTGCAAGTGGGTTAAGAACGTTCGAGAAGGTGTTTAACAACAGCTATTGCTGTCAGAGGCAAGGTTAATATCGACAAAAAATTGGGTGCAAATAAAAAAAGTGCAAGGCCATTCATGCCAATGGTTAAATATAAAAATAAAGCAACAGCGGTTATTCGTACGAACTCAATGATAAAAGAATGCGTATCACGATTTTTATGGAGGCCATTTTTTGGTAGATAGGCCATCATCGTACTTGAAAAATGATGATGATTGATGAGTAATGGCATTAAAACAAGCAAGGCTATTACTGATAATAAGGTAATTAAAAACGGAGTGAGTGTAACATTCAATGATAGCGTATTTTTTAGTATGAAAAACAGCGCAAGTAGTAAGGGAAAAGCAAGTACACCAATAATGACTTCGCGTGCACGATAGCCTTTTGACAAGCGTGCAATGACAGGGCAGATTAATGGCGTTAAGCATAAAAACCATAGGACAGAAAATATTATCCAAGCAGTCTGCCAGTTATATTGTATCCACTGTATAGCAAGTGCAGGTGGTTCAGCGGCCGTGTTTTTATAAAGGCCATTGGAAAATAGTGTGAGGATGATGCAGATAGCACCTAGTGCAGTGCAAAAAAGTGGGAAGCTAAGGGTGGTTGGAATATTCCGTGAAAAGAGTTTGATAAGATATTTTTTTATGGAATCTGAATAGCTGAGTGCAAAAATGCTAAGGCTAACAACAATAGCTGAGGTATCAAAGCCGTGTGCAATGTGAATATTCAAGGGTAATAAAAAGTGGGTGAGCAAGAGTGCGGTGAAAACAAATAAAATACTGATTGAAAATACCACGCAGCGACGCATGCCAACATTAGCAATTAATCCATAAAAAGAGTGTGGTTCAATTGAGAAGAAGGGTTTTAGTAAATTGCTTAAGTAGGCATCTGTTTCATCATGATAAGCGGTATAAGCCATTCCCGCGGCAATCAAGGCATATAAAGACCATGGAAATAATCCATAATGCAATGAAAATAGCGTTAGTGATGTTTCAAATAGCGCAGCATGTGTTGTTGTATTAACGGTAAAAAAGTTACCGCATAATGCAGAAATGCCAAGATAACCGCCGATTAGAGCAAGTTCAATTAAGATAATGCTGCAAATCCAGGGCTGCCAAGGTAGGCGTGTTGTTGCATGATGTGCATTGGCTAGGTGACAGTTGCCTGCACGTGTAAAAACAAGAATGAGCGCGCATGCTGTCATTATCCAAAAAATAGAAAATAATGATAACAGCATGGTGGGAAAATAATAAAAAACAAGAACACCGAATAGCAATAGACTGGGATTAACCACAATCAAAAGGAATTTATTGATTTTTAGCGTTTGCATGAAGGCCCCGCTTATTCGTGCTTCAATCTTGCACTTAATATTTGATACCAGCGCTCCGACAATAAGCCTTCTTTAAACTTTGCTTCAACGTCGTGAATCATTGGCTGGCCATATTGATAAAGCAAATCGCGCGTGACTTGTGTCACGTTATCGGGATCACATGCGAGCAATTTATCCCGCAATGTTTCTGTGAATACTAAAAACTCACGCAGAGCAACGCGTTTACCATCGACCGAGGGAACCAGTTTTTGCCAGACAATTAAACGGAGTGTTTCAACGATATCAATGGTTCGTCCTGAGCGTTCATCCTGTGGAAAACTGCCTACAAGCCGACGAATGGTTTCTGCAACACCATTTGTGTGGAGTGTTGTATAAACGGGGTGACCTGTGAGTGCGGCTTCAAGCGCAGCACTGATGGTTTCAGGGTCGCGCGCCTCACCGACAAGAATAAGGTGCGGTTTGCGGCGCAAGGCATTTCGCACGCCAGCGGCAAAGCTCGGTAAATGCTTGGGAATTTCAGATTGTGCGATAACACTGCTTGGCATGACAACGCTGTCATACACAAATTCAATGGGTGATTCATACGTTAAAATTTTACGGTTACCGTTAGGGTCTTCTGCAATTGACTTGATGATAGAGGCAAGTAAGGTGCTTTTACCTGAGCCTGTTGCCCCTGTGATATAGACAATACCTTCTTGTGGTGCCATTGCGTCGATAACGGCTTGAGGCAAATTTAAGTCTGCAAGATCAGGCGGGGTGCCAGGAATCGTACGAATCGTAATTTGAATAGCTTCATGCCCTTCGACATTACAACCGACACCGTTGACACGATACCGATAGCGTTCATGGCGACTGGGGCGCACTTCATAGTGAGTGTCTAAATCCGTCCCTCGCATGATTTGCGTCGTACCGTTGGGTCCATAAATAGCATTTAATATGTCGCCAACTTCGGTGTTAATCAATTTACGTCGCGTGATTTTATGTATACGCCCGTAAACTTCGACAATAATCGGTTCACCAGTTTGGATCGTTATATCAGATGCGCCAATTTGCTGGCAATAAACCAGTAAATCATCAAGACTGGTTGTTTCAAAACGCGAGGGTTCGCGAGGGTACATTAAATTAGTTTGTGCTTCTTGGGTCATATATTTCTCTAGGTAAGGTGGGAATGTGCGTGTGAGGGTGAGTGTCAGCGGTGTAATTTAATTCAAACTTTAATAAAAAAATCCATCAGATTTCTTGTTTTGGATTATATTAGATCGCACCTCTGAAACTCACACTCACACTCCCACTATTTCGCCAACACTGGCTGCCATTTATTCGGATCCGTTTGTAATTCAGATTGTGCTGTGATGCGCATGACTTCATCATTGATGCGTAATTGTGAAGCATCACCTGTTACACCCAATCGTGCTTTCGCTACGAATGGCGCGCTCACCATGTGTTCCGCCAACAATTGACGGTATAAAATGATGCCGATCATGTCTTGTTTCAAATGATTTAAATTTTCAGTGAAAATTTCATTGGCCTGTTGGACCCCATCACGAAAACCTTTTTTGAAAAAATGATCCCAGACGGCGGCTTCTGCCTTAGATTGTGGCAACAATGAGCGGTCGGACAATTTGGGCTGTTTGTAGTTCATCCATAAATAATTACGCCAGTTTGGGGGTGCTGTAACAAAGCGTGCTGGACGTAAAATGCGATACGATTTTTCTGCGATGCGTAATGTATCATCGTTATCAACATTCATGCTTTCATTATTTTCTGCAAGCACGGGAGGTAGGACATTGTGATCAAGTAGCAGTTGGTTGAAGTCAAAAGATTGATCCAGAAAAATAGAGTTGTCTCGGAGATAAAAATCAATGTTCCGACCTTGCCATGCGAGCCCTGTTCGTGCGCCGAGTGAATCTGCTGCTTCTTGCAGTGCAGCGTAACGAATTTCAGTAACCCCTTCCACATTAAAGGGTAAGTGCGGAACGGCAATAAAACCAGCGGTTGCAGAGATTTTTTCAGGATCGTCGGCGAACGTGTTTGACGCGCAGCAAGCAACAACGCTGATGAAAGCGATGTGATTGATGAGGCGTTTCCACGATCTCTTCATAATTAATTACCGTGATAGCGTAGCTCTATCGTGCGAGATTTTGGATACAGTGCAATATCCGCTTTCATCACGACTTGATACGTGATGTCACGCAAAATATCTGCAATCGGTTTATTGTTTACGTCAATCGATATAAACACGGGAATGATAGGGGGTCTTCCAATGACGCGTAGCTGATAATGTGTGGATCGTGCGATATTTTTAAGGACAGGCTCAACAGGCCCCGTCCAATTTAAGGATGCCATTTTATCCATGCCAATGACGCGAGGATCATAGGGTTTTTGTATCGTTGTGGGTGGATGCACAGTCATTTGTACGGCGGATAATTCTTGTAGTGAATGACCAATTGCAGTTGCAGCTTCTGCAATTTGCGCTTGTGATTCATCATCGGTGATATGTGCGGGGACACGATCAGTTGGAATATAGTTTACGTTAAGATCAACGATTTTTTTGTCTGAAGAGCAGCTCGCTAAAAATACTAAGGTGGGAATTAATAGTATCGCTAATTTTTTCATCGCTGTTTTCCATTGACAACACGCGATGCAAAACCTTGCGCGTGTGACTCTTCCTAGTTCCTAATAAAATAACATTAATTTTAATCTTTATCATCTTATAGAGAATAGGGTGAAAAAAAATGTCAAAATAACTCACCCTGTGTTTTTTTTGAGCTATTTTTTTCGTAGAAGTGTTAGGCCATCACCGATGGGTAAGATTGAAGCGGTAACACGATTATCTTCCGCAATTTTTTTATTTAAACGGCGAATGACAAGAGTATTTTCATTTTGATTATCAGGATTAATAACTTCACCACTCCAGAGCACATTATCAATGGCGATAACGCCGCCTTGACGAACAAGCTTTAAACAATATTCGTAGTAATGATCGTAATTGGGTTTGTCTGCATCGATAAAAGCAAAATCAAAAGTGTTGTGTTGTTTAGCTTCTAATAATGCTGATAGTGTTTGTAATGCAGGGGCAAGATGGAGTGTAATTTTTTGCGTAAGATCCATTTTTCCCCAATATTTAACGGCCATGCGTGTCCAATCAAAACTGGAATCACAGCAGGTCACGTGCCCGTCGTCAGGAATGGCGAGTGCAAAACAAATGGCGCTGTAGCCTGTGAAGGTGCCAATCTCTACTATTTTTTTTGCTTGAATGGTTTCGAGTAAAAAACGAAAAAATTGACCTTGCTCTGGTGAAATCTGCATGGGTGCAGCTTCAAGCGTTTCCAGTGTTTCTTTGCGAAGTGCTGTTAAAAGCGCAGGTTCTTTTACCGAATGAGAGTGAATATAGTCAATCAGTGCAGGGGTAAGCGATAAGGTTTTTGAGGACATAGGTGGTTGGCTCTTGGTGGGTGTCAGTGTCAGTATCAGTGACTGTGTCAGAGGCGTAGTCTAATCCAAACTAAAGCCAAAACTCTACTGAATAAAGGGTGATGTTTTTTTAACGCGTACTAGAATAAACCTCCGACACAGTCACTGTGACTCCCACTCCCACTCCCACTGTCACTCCCACTGTCACTCCCACTGTAATATGCTACGATATACCCAATGGACATAATCACGAGATTCCCACATGGCATTTGATGCAAACACCCATTGGCGAGATTCAGCAAGACCCGTGAAGTTTTTTATTTGGGATGGACGTGCTGTGTTCCCATTGGTGATTATGTTGTTTTATCCAACATTGTGGACACTCGGAATCAGTGTTGTGCTTATGTTTTTCTTTTCAGCGTTGAATCGCTTTGGTTTCACGCCCATCATTTTTTTGCGTTGGTTGCGAAGTCTAATTGCAGGTCCTCATAAAACAGCACGACCATGGTGGTTAACATGATTGGATTAGATAAAAAATTAAGTTCGATGGTGAAGGCAATGGGCGTGAATTTTACGCTGAAAAGTAGTGTTATTCCGCCTAAGGAAGTTTTTGCGGACACGGGCTTATTGCCGGGGTTAACCAAGCGCGCAGATCAATTGGCGCAGCTCTGTTTAGGGTATGGTTTAGGTGCAACGTATGAAGATGTTGAGGGATCACTCTTGGGTGTTAAAGTGATTTTTGATGAATTTACGCCGGATGCGCTGCGCTTATTGTGTATTTTGGACGTATTGATGGAATTGGTAAAAAGTAGCTATAGTCGATCGGAAGTGGCTTTGGATGAGTTAATGTATGATTAGTGGGAGTGGGGGTGGGAGTGTGAGTTTCAGAGGTGCGATCTAAGTCATAACCTTAACAAAGAAACCTGATAGGTTTCTTTGTTAAGGGTTGTATTGGATTGCACCTCCGAAACTCACACTCCCGCTCCCACTCAGAATATGGTCTATACTTAAGGGATGCTTAATGCTCCCTTAAGGTTAGTTCGATAAGCTATAAAAAATAAAGATTGTAGGGAATAATTAGCCATGGAGGGCTCGGCTTACCTAGGGGATATAACGATGCGGGTGGTGCGTATGACTGGACCAGACAAAGCAACAACTGATGTAATGACGACGGTACCTGCAGTGAAAGAACTGCTCAAATCTGGTGTTGAGGCTGCGCGTGCTAAGAATGCAATCGAGCTTGAAGAAGCTAAGGGGCATTTTAAAAGTGCGAGTGACGCGCAGAAAGCAGTGGTAGCGAATAGAGCAGCTAAAGAGCCTGCAGCAGCTCCTTCAGAGCTAAAGAAGCCATAAAGTTTATTGCTAGCTTTTCTTGGTTTCGCTCAAGATCGCCAAAAGATGAAAATTTTTTGTTTATGGGGAATTGCTGAGGCTAGTCGTTTTCTGGTGCTTGGTTTATTGTCTTGGTGTACCCTGATACTTTTGCATTGACTGGGCCTATTGAAAGCCATGGATAATATCATTCCTCTTAAAGCTGAACTTAAAAGCCAAGAGCTTAAAAAACGGTTGTTGGAGTGCCTCGACCGTGAAGCGCGCCAATTTTCTGAAATTGCGCGTGGTTATTTCACCAAAGAACAATTATCTGTTGAAGATAAAACGGGTTTGTTGCGTGCTGTCATTGAAACAGTGGATCATGTCATGGCTGCAGGAGATTGGGACAGTTCTTTGTTTTTGCGTAACACACTCAAGCCGCTGATGCATATTAAAACCGAAGCGGAACTAGAGTTAGATAAATTGAATGTGAAAGCCGAAGATAAAATGCTTGCAATGGAACGCATTGGTGAGGATGAAACGCAAGTTTGTATTTCGTTATTTCAAAGCGACGGTTACAATATTGGAAAGTGGGCAATGCAGTTGCGTTCGTTAGAGCGTTATATTGTTGGACGCCCAATTTATAAAAATGAAGAAGATGCCGCTAAGCGTATTCAATTACGCCCTGCCGCTGCAGGTAATGAAGCTTACGTTGTTGTGATTGTGAAAAAAACAGATATTCAACCAGAAGGAACTGTGCCATTGAAAGATCAATTCGGGCATCTACTTGTGGTGTTGAAAGAAGTCGCGTTGAAGAATGGTAGAATTATTGCATTTGTGCATCAAGGAATGCGGTATCATTTTGTGGATGGGCAGTTGGTGAAGTGAGTAGGAGTGGGAGTAGGAGTGGGAGTAGGAGTGTCAGTGTCAGAGGTGCAATCTAATAGAAACCTTAACAAACAAATCTATCAGGTTTCTTGTTTAGCTTATAGTTAGATTGCACCTCTGACACTCACACTGACACTCCCACTCCCACTCCTACTAAACATACGGATATAATCGCGCATGGGAATGGGTCAGCAAGGACAAGGCAATTCAGACCAAGCCTCCAACTTTTTTTGGCTTATTGGGCTTATTTTTGGGGCAGCGATTATTTTTTGGTTTTTTGATTCTAGATACGTTGTTATTCCTGTATTTTGGATTCGTGTTTATGAAATCGATATCATGCGTTTTTTAGGGTGGCTTTGGGCGCCCATTGCCAATCTTTTACATTTCGACCCCCCAGATTTTCAGCAGTTAGATGCATTGCAGCAATATATGTTGCATGCACGACCCTCATTGGTGAGTTGGAGAAAATTTGCAGCGATTAATGCCGACTTGGGGCATTGGACCCGTTATCCTATTATTATTATTTTCGTTGGTTTGAGTGCATTTGCCTATTTTAGAGGCGTGGTGCGGTTTCGTAATACCTATAACATGAAGACCTTGCGTAATCTCGGACAGGAAGTATGGCCGCAAATCACCCCTGTTCTTTCAGTAGATTTAATTAAAGAACCTATTGATAAAGGCCCCTGGGCGATGGCAATGCCTCCCCTTGATTTTTGTCGCCACCATAATCTGTTAGCAACCAAAATCATCGCCCATAAAAAAATATGGGTATTGCAACAAAAGCCTAGCTATCGACTATTTGCTTTGCAATTAGGGCCGTTATGGAAAGGGGCTGATGCTTTGCCCATTCATTTGAAAGCCTTGGTTGTTATTTTTCTTGCGCGTGCGTTAGGAAAACGGCCTATTGCAAAAAAAATATTATTCCAAATTTCAGCGAGTGCCGCGAGTGGAAAACTTGATTTTACCGGTGTTACGGAAGATTTAAAAAGTTTAGATGGCGCTAGAATTTTGGGGTGGGTTGAAAAACGTCATGCTTATGTCTCCACCGTGCTTGCAAGATTATTGGAAATTGCGCGCAGTGATGGTGTGCTTGCGTCGGCAGAATTCTTGTGGTTAAAGCCGCTGGATCGTCGTATGTGGTTTATGTTGAATAGCGTTGGGCGCTCGGTAGCTGTGACAGAAGTCGCAGGGGCTTATGCCCATTTGAAAGCAGAGAAAAAATTAGGCCGTGCTTTGAAAACGCCTTTTGTGAAGGGCGCAGTTGATGCGCTGGATGAATCATTACAAACTATTTTGCACGTAGAAACGGGTGACCAATGGCGTACAATCAGCGCGGATTAGATTCGGCGCAAGAACAAAACCAGCAGCGGATTATTCGAGATACACGAACGCTGGGTATGCGTATTGGGGATACCCTCAAGACGCCGCTTGGCCTTAGTCTTACGATGTTAGGATTTGCCACCTTTAGTTTTTTAATGGGTTATGCTGCTGAATTTTTTCTGCTCATAGGCATTGTTTGTTTTTGTTATGGGCATTTTCAAAGGCGCAGCTTACCTTTTCGTATGCCGATAGCCTCTCATGAAAAAGATTGGAATGACATGTTGCCGAATGGTAAGCCTCATGAAGCACAAGGTATTTATTATTTTGGGAATGATATTAAAACGTCTGATGAATTGTGGTTTACGAACACTGATATGAGAACGCATGTTTTGATCTTCGGATCAACCGGTTCTGGTAAAACACAAGCCTTGCTGTCAATTGCCTATAATGCTTTGGTGCAAGCATCTGGGTTTCTTTATGTCGATGGTAAGGGCGATAACAGTTTATATGCATCTGTATTCTCTATGGTGCGATCGATGGGACGCGAAGATGATTTATTATTAATTAACTTTATGACAGGTGCGCGTGATGTCATTGGTCCGCAAGAATCACGTTTGTCTAACACATTAAATCCATTCGGTATGGGTTCTTCGAGCATGTTATCTAACTTGATCGTAAGCTTAATGGGTAATGCGAAAGGGGCTAGTAGCGATGCCGACATGTGGAAAGGGCGTGCGATTGGTTTCGTAGAATCTTTAATGAAAGTATTGGTGGCGATGCGTGATGCGGGTTACATTTTATTAGATGCAAATACGATTCGTAATTATTTTCATTTGCCGAAAATTGAAACGATTGTTCTTGATAAATTATTCCCGCGCGATGGTATGGAATCCATCAGTTTAGAAAATTTCCCCTCAGTTATTCTTGAACCCTTAAATAACTATGTTTACACGCTGCCTGGCTTCAAAAAAGAAAGTAAAGGTAAGCAGGTGTCGCAAGTGTTCGAGCAGCACGGTTATATCATCATGCAATTGGTGCGTATTTTTACGTCGCTTGCAGATACTTACGGGCACATTTTACGTATCCGTTTGCCTGAGGTGGATTTATCTGATGTGGTCTTAAATCGCCGTATTTTATGCGTATTGTTACCAGCACTTGAAAAATCACCTGAAGAATTATCCAACTTAGGTAAAATTATTATTGCTACTTTGAAAGGAATGATGGCATCGGGATTGGGAGATAGTGTCGAAGGGGAATGGAAAGATTTAATTGATCGTAAGCCTACGAATGCAGACACACCGTATTTATGTATATTAGACGAATATGGGTACTACGCAGTAGAAGGATTTGCAGTTGTTCCAGCCCAAGCGCGGTCACTTGGGTTCTCCGTTATTTTTGCGGGACAAGATTTACCGGCATTTCAAAAAGCGTCGAAAGAAGAAGCGGCTTCTATTGGTGCGAATACGAATATTAAAATTTGTATGAAATTAGAAGACCCAGTTGAAACCTGGGATTTCTTTATGAAAACGGCAGGTGAAGCCTATGTCACACACGTGGATAGTTTTCAAGTCGATCAGAATAATTTATTGGGCACCTATGCTGATGCAAAAGGTGCGCGATTAGAAAAACGTGCGCGAATTGATTTGCTTGATTTAAAAGAACAGCGTGAAGGAGAAGCGCATTTCTTCTTTAAATCAAAAATTGTGCGCGGACGTTTTTTCTATGCGAATCCACAGCCTGTAAAACGGATGCATTTAAATCACTTTTTGATGATTGATGCGCCGCATGATGATGTTGTTAAACAGATGCAAAAATCGGCGGAGATATATCAATCGCTGACACAGGCAATGGAATTGGGTATTCCGTCTTATGAAACGCCTGAGAATGAAGAATTAGATCGCCTGTTTCATTTGATGAATGAATATGAAGGCCTGCCGCCGATGTCAAAAGCGGTATTATCTTTATTGAGTTTTGAAGAACATACCGTTTCTACAGAGGCGTTTGGAGAAACGGGTGAAATTCCAATGGATTTCTTTTCGGAAGTGTCACAATTGATTGGGGATACAGACACTTCAGATCGTCTTAATATTTTCGTCGGTCTTCGCATTACCGAGTATTTAAAGCCGCTTGTTATTACGCAAGATCCTAACTTCCGCAATCCTATTTTAGATCGCAAAGTGGTGCGTGATCAGTTGGAGTATATTCAGCGTTTGTGTGGTAAAACAGGAAAGCAATCAGCCAATATTGCAATGGAGTTGGTCGGCGATATGGATCGTGGTACCGATTATCCACCACCAGCAATGGACCCGCCTGTCTTGCCATCACAAATTGCGGCAAGACTTCGTGAAATTGTTTCTGCGATTGCGCTCAAAAAAGAAGAGGCGTAATTATTCAGTCAATGGTATCAACTTAAGCATTTTTACAAAGACATCATTCTCCGTTGCATCAAGAAATGTGAGCGCATGTTTATATTTTGATGAACGCGCTGTCGCATGAAGTGTACGCTTGCCCATCATTTTGCTTATTTATTGACCAACTCTTGGTTTTTTCCGCGAAAAAACCAAATTCTAATGCTTTCTCCGGCGTGTTTTGGTAGATTATTCTTTCGTGTACGTTCTGTTTGAACATGGAAAAGTGGGCATGATGGATCTAGGGGAAAAAAGTGTGAAGTCGTTCGCGCGTGTTTTGCTCGCTGGCGCTTTTATTTTTAGCCTGACCGCTTGTTATCATCGACCCCCTTGTGAAAAATATTTGGTGACCCCGCCCGCATTACCTTCTGATCAGTTAGTGAAAGTAAAAAAACCAATACCTGCCGTTATGCAGCGTAATTACGATCTTTGTCTTTTGAAAAAACTGAAGGTGCAAGTGATTCGCGTGGGACAAACGTGGACCTTTGTGTTACCGAGTGATGACGTTTTTGATAATGATACGCCAGAAATTCTAAATAGTTATCAACCCGTCTTGGAAATTATTGCAAATTTTATGCGCACGTATTCAAAAATTACGGTATCTGTGCGTGCTTATTCAGACAAGCCTATCGATGAAATGAAAACAAAATTTGGCACGGTAGAAGATGAGTTGACGACACGTCAAGCGGAATCTATTGTTGCAGATTTAACGGCGCGACACATTAATGCCCGTTTGATTTTTGGTGAAGGAATGGGTGCGAAAGATCCTATTTCGTGGGATGGTACTGCAGATGGACGCCGGTTGAATCGTCGTGTGGAAATTCATTTTCGCTATTATCGTGATAGCACGGCATGGTACTAAGAGACTGTTATGGATAAGATAAATACAGAGTCACAAGATTTACTTTTTCAACTGAACGCATTTTACCGTGACAGTTATCGTCGTACGATGCGTTTTTTAACGACGATGATTTTTATTTGTGCGGTGTTAGCCGTTGTTTTAGTGTGGATGTCTTTTGATAAAAAACAACCAGCCTATTATGCTGCTTTAACAACCGGCGAAGTGGTTCCGATGCATCCATTATCAGAGCCTGTATTAACCAGTGATTTTATTACAGAGTGGTCCGCATTAACGGCACGATCAATTTATAACTTGAATTTTTCATCTTATCAGCAACAGTTAGCGGCCATTCAATCCAGATTCACCGAAGAAGGCTGGGTGAAATTAATGAATGCCTTAAATAGTTCCGGCATGATTAAACAGATTGTGGATAGTCGTTTGATTATTAGTTCTGTGGTTTCAGGGCCACCAGTGGTTATTTCAGAAGTAGTTTTACATGGGCGATTTACATGGCGTGTGCAAATGTTGGTATTAGTAACGTATACCAGTGCTAGTGAGCAAACGCAGCGTACCATTGTTGTGACGATGGATGTGCAACGCGTCCCGACTTTGGATGTATCGCAAGGTATTCAGATTGTGAGTTTTAATGCACATAATCAGGTATGAGTGTGAGCGGGAGTGTGAGTATCAGAGGTACAAGCTAATATAATCCAAACAAGAAAACTGATAAATTTTTCTGTTAAGATTTGTATTAGCTTGTACCTCTGATACTCACACGCGCACTCCCCCTCATATTGTAAGGACATTTATGACAGACGAAGCAGAAAATGCGAATAAATTGAGCCAAGAAGGCGTGACGCTTGTTTTGATGCGTAATGCTTTTTATCGCGATAACTATCGTCGTGCTGTTTTCGCATTGATTATTGTTTTTTTTATTAACGTTGCTTTGGCGTCGGCTATTGTGTATCGCTATTTGAATCCACCTTCGCCGCAGTATTTTGCTGCGAACAGTCAGTATCAATTAATTAAATGGCATCCTTTGTCTGATCCCATTGTGAGTAACAACTGGATGCTGCAGTGGGTAACAACAGCAGTCCTTGCAGCGTTTAGTTTGGATTATATCCATTGGCGACAACAGTTACAGCATGCTTCTACGTATTTTACGCCAAGTGGTTGGTATTGGTTTTTATCAGCTTTCAAACAGAGTGGTAACTTACAAACCCTGGTTTCATTGAAAATGGTTTCAAATGCTGTGGTGACTGCAGCGCCGGTTGTTCAATATCAAAACGTGTTAAACGGTCGTTATGTATGGAAAGTGCAACTACCACTTATGGTGACTTATACCAGCCCGGCAAAAACGATTAATCAACCCTTGAAAGTGACGCTTATTGTAGAGCGTGTGCCTGTGCAAGATAGTCCGGATAGAATCGCCATTAATCAATTCTTACCGGAAGTGCAGACGCAATAATAGACGTGTTTCGTTAAGTAGAGAGAGTTTTTGTGAAAAAAGAATTTTATTTAGCGTTATTGATGATTGCAACAGGCGCTCTGTTTGTTAGTGGGATAGCCATTGCGCAAGATGCGTCGTTGGGGTTGCCAAACCCAACGACGACGCTCGCACCGCCATCGGCAACACCGTTGCCTTCTCCGGCGACAGTTCCTGGCACGACATTGCCACAAACACCTTCGCTCACAGGTGTGGCACCAGTGACCGCACTTCCCGCATCAGCACCCATTCCAGCTGCGCCTGCTGTATCAAATGATGCATTCAATACAGCGCCATCCGCGCCTACTTCACTGTATACTGGCAGCCAAGATAATCCGGGTGATTCAAGTCCGGCATCAACAACACTGCCAGCGTCAGGGCCTGCCGATGGTTCTGCGATTGCTGCGCAACAAGCAGCACAAAAAGCGCGTATTGACTCGCCAGATGCGTTTGGGAATACAACAACCAGTCGTACTGCTTTTACCCAGATGTTGCGTAACATCATGCCGTTAACACCAACACAAATTATTACGTTACGTGGGTTGTTTGATAAAACACAGCAAGCCGTTTCAACGTATCCAGGTACGCCACCAAAACCAACATCAAGTTCTATCTTTGTGAATATGTCGCCAGGGGCAACACCACCGGTAATTCGTTTGCGCAATGGCTATGTGACATCGATGGTTTTCTTGGATTCAACAGGTCAACCATGGCCGGTAGTTGGATATGATCTGGGTAATCCAAAAGCATTTAATATGCAGCCGAGTGCGCCAGATGGTAAAAGCAATACCTTATTGATTCAGGCGATGGACCGTTATCAACAAGGTAATTTGGCGGTTATGTTAAAAGGTGAAAATACGCCAGTGATGTTGACGTTAATGCCCGGTCAACGTGCGGTTGATTATCGTGTAGATCTTCGCATTCCAGGGTTAGGACCGAACGCAATGGTTGTATCGAACAGTTTGCCTCAAGCAGAAAATCCCGTATTGCTGAGCTTTTTAGACGGTACACCACCACAAAATGCAACGTTGTTGCATGTTGAGGGTGCGTCTGCGCAAGCGTGGGTTTATGACGGGTTTTTATATTTACGCGCACGCTTTACCATTTTATCACCGGGCTGGATTGCAACTATGAGTAGTCCAGATGGCACGCATGTTTATGAGCTGGCAAAAACACCGATTATTTTAGCGTCGCAGCGCGGCGAAATGGTTCGCTTATCGATTAAAGGGTTGTGATCTTATGAGTGACAAAAAATCATTTTTAAAAAGTGCGCAATCTCGGGTATTTCTTGCCATTGGCTTGATTATTTTTGCCATTGCTTTAATCGGCGTTTTAATTCACTTACATAATCGTTCTGAATTAAATGCAGCGGGTGCTGCTGTATCAGGAGGGCCTGGATTGGCCTCCATTCCGGGGGCGGGTAACCCTTCAGATGCTTATGTAAAAGCACAAAACATAGCGAATGTTGAAGGTGAGGAACAAGCAAGAAAGGAGGCGACTGCCTATGTGCCTACGATTACACGAGCAGGTTTTGTTGGCAATCCTGATGAGTTTGGTCAAGCGCCTTCACAATCTACAACAACACCAGAGAATAAAAACTGTGCGATAAATAAAGTTGTTTTGATGTATAAACCCAATCCGGAAAATTGTACTGACCAAAGATTAGCAGCAGCACATCAATCCGGGGTGACTGCGGAAGAATTGATGTGTCAGGGTTGTGCGTGTCCTGCTTTGAAAGTCGCGGGCTATAATGCAGGGGATTTAAAAGCAGTGGGTATGACAGCGGCACAATTGAAAGCCTGCGGATTTGGTTTAGAGGCTTTGGTCAGTGCGGGTTTTTCTGCTGCAGCACTTAAAGACGCGGGTTACAGTGCAGCAGATTTAAAAGCAGCTGGTTTCACGGCGGGTGAATTAAAAGCAGCGGGTTTTGATGCAGATGCACTAAAGAAAGCAGGTTATTCTGCTGCAGCGTTAAATGACGCAGGTCTTTCTGATGAAGATATTCAGGCGGCAAATAAAAAAACAGGCGACTGTAGTGTTGCAAATTTGACAAAAGAGCGTGAAGCGGGGGTATCTGCTGAAACACTGAAAGATCAAGATTGTGGTATTGATGCACTAAAAGCAGCAGGATTTACGGCATCACAACTTAAGGCGGCCGGGTTTTCAGCCGCTGATTTAAAGCAAGCGGGGTTTACGAATGCCGCATTGTCAGCGGCAGGGTTTACGCCAGCAGAAATACAAAAAGCAGATCTAGACGCAAAGTCATGTAATGTTGAAAAAATAAAACAAGAGCGTGAAGAAGGTATGTCTGCAACGGCGTTACGCGATCAAGGTTGCGGTTTAGCGGCATTGAAGGCTGCTGGCTATTCTGCAGGGGCATTGCGTGCAGCAGGATTTAGTGCAGCAGAATTGAAAAAAGCAGGTTTTAGTGCGAAAGATCTTAAAAACGCAGGATTTTCAGCGGCAGCATTGAAAGCAGCAGGGTTTTCTGCAGCACAATTAAAGGACGCAGGCTATAGTGCATCAGCGTTAAAGGATGCCGGTTTTTCGGCTGCTGCATTGAAAGATGCAGGTTATTCTGCTGCAGATTTGAAAAATGCAGGGTTTAGTGCGGCGCAATTGAGAAAAGCGGGTTATTCTGCCGCAGCGTTAAAGGCAGCAGGATTTTCTGCAGGACAATTGAAAGCGGCTGGTTTTTCAGCAGGTCAATTGGCAAGCGGCGGTTTTAGTGCGAAAGAATTGGCAAAAGCGGGTTATACAGCAGCACAGTTGCATGCCGCAGGTTTTGGTGCATCCGCGTTAAAAAATGCAGGTTTTAGTGCTGCTGATTTAAAGGCTGCAGGATTTACCGCGGGAGATTTAACGCGCGCGGGTTACGCAGGATCAGAACAGCCTGTGGTTGCGCAAGCACCACCTGCAGATAGTTTGGCTGCTTCGCCAGGGACGGCAGCTTCCGCTACGTCGCTTCCGTCTATTGGTACAGATTCAAGTGAAGCGCGGCTTGCACAAATTGAAAAGCAGCAACAAGCTGAGATGTCGGTGCAGCAACAACGTGATACACAGCAACGCATGATGGCTTATATGATGTCGCAAGCAGGTAAGTTCATGTCGGGTTGGAGTAACGTTTCGACGCAGTCTCTCCAAAAAGCACCAGAGGCTGATTCAAAGAAATCATTGGGAGATACGGCTTCAGGGCTTGTTTCGGGTGCTGCAAATAATTTGACAGGTGGATCTTCTGGTGCAGCAGCAACAGATGGCGCAGGTGGTCCTATTATCAAAGCAGGCTCGGTTTTGTTTGGCGTACTTGAGACATCTGTCAATAGCGATGAAAATACGCCAATTATGGCACGTATTGTGTCGGGTGAATTGAGCGGTAGTAAGTTGCTAGGTACTTTTACACGAGAAAATGACAAGGTGCTGATTCAATTTACGATGTTAAGTAATCCAAGCTATCGAAAAAGCATACCGATTAATGCAGTTGCAATTGATCCGACGACAGCAAGAACAGCGATTTCTGGACAAGTGAATAATCATTATCTTTTAAGATATGGCTCGATGTTTGCTTCTTCATTTCTCCAAGGTATCGCAGAAGGTGTTGTTAATGCAGGGACAACGTCAACTTGCTTATTTGGCTCTACGGGTTGTACATTGAATCAATCGCCATTGGATACGGTGCAACAAATTGAGATGGGTTTTGGTAAAGTGGGTCAAGCTTACGCACAGCATATGAGCAAGAATTTTACGTTGCCGCCGACCATTCGTATTTCAGCTGGCACGGGGTTTGGATTGCTTTTGATGGGTGATTTGGAAATGCCCGCACAGACAATTTCAGCGCAAGCGAAGAGCTAAGAGAGATTGCTATGGTAGATGAACAAAAAAATACAACTGGTGACGATGAATATCAGTTTCCGCAAGAAGAATATGCGGGTGAGGAGCAATCCCCTGAAGGTGCTGCTGAGCCAGAGGTAGCGGGTGCTGGTTCAGAATCAGCATCTTCGAGGGGTGATGGTTTTCGAAAGAAAGTGATAGAGGGCTATACCAAAACGGTTTCCGCAAGAAACAAACGGATTATTATTATTGTATTGGCCTTGATTGGTATCTTGTTGCTGCCAAAGCTTATTGGTATTTTTCATACAGAGCCTAAAAAGAGCGGTGAGCCGGTAGTCTCAAAGCCAGTCCAACAACCCGCGCCTGTTTCGGTAGAACAGCCCGTTGTATCACAGCCAGATCAACTGGCCATTGTGCCATCGGTAGATCCTTCTCTTGATGAAGCCCGTGCTTATCGCGCACAAGCCGATAGTAAAGTCCAAGAGTTGCAGAATCAGGTAGCGACTATTCAGAACGGCCTTGCGCAGTCAGAATCAACGAATGAGCAGTTGCAGAAATCCGTTTCTCAATTAACGTCGCAGGTAGAAGCGCTTTCAACGCAGTTGAAGCGGCTAATGATGCAAGAGAAAAAAGAACCCAAGTCAAAAACGGTGAATTTTTATTTAAGGGCGGTTGTGCCGGATCGTGCGTGGGTAATGACAGGCTCTGGAGAAACCGTTAGTGTAAGTGTAGGAGATTCGCTTGATCAATATGGCACAATACAATCTATAGATCCTGTCTATGGCGTTATTCAAACCAGTAGCGGACGAAAAATTACTTATGGTTCTAATGATTATTAAAAGGTGATGTATGGGTCAAACACTTGCCAATAATTTTTCAATCATTGCGATCATGATGCAATCTGTTTCTGTTTTTATGGGCGTGTGCTTTACGCTCGGCGGACTTTTTCAGCTTAAAAAAGTGGGTGAAAATCGAATGGGTGGTGGGCAAAGTGGCGCAACAGGGCCTCTTTTAATGCTGCTTTGTGGCGCGCTCTTGTTTATTTTACCTTCTTTTATGGGTGCTTTTGGATTGGCTCTTTTTGGTTCTGTAAATGACCTCGGTTATGATGGTACAGGCACTGATTCAGGCGAACTTATGGCAGCTGTCTTAATGTTTGTAAGATTGATCGGTGTCGGTTCGTTTATGCGAGGCATTGTCTTGATTTCGCGTTCGGGTGGGCATCAAGCGCAGCCAGGCACCCTCAGCAAAGCGGTTGTGCATATGATCTCAGGATTGCTGTGTTTGCATATTGAGGGAACGATATATATTTTTGAAGAACTGTTGGGGTTGGTGAATTAGTTGTGTTCATAATGTATTGTTGTCTTTGATTTAGAATTTAACTGTATGATAAAATGCTTTAGATTTTGTGGTCTACCTAGAGAGGTTTGTATGTTTGCTCAGAAAATTATAGGCGCATTGTTTGTGCGTTTTGCGGCGTTACTTTTAGGGGTGTTCTTTGCTGCGGATGTATTAGCATCGGGTACCCAATTATCATTGACAGGTTTGAATACCAGTTTGGGTACAGGTATTAGTAATCTTGTACGTATGATGCAGGATATTGCAACTGTGGCAGGTGTTGGTTTTATTTTCGCTGCCTTTTTTAAATTCCATCAACATAAAATGAATCCTACGCAAATCAAATTGAGTGATGGTGTGACCATGCTTTTGATTGGTGCTGGTTTGACTATATTTCCACACTTACTCGGCACGGTATCGAAAGGGGTGTTTGGTGAAAGTATTGCTAAAGTTGGCGGTACGGATATTAGTGCTGCGATTGGCTCCTAATATTGAGGCAGTTATTCAGTCGGTAGGACATAAAATCTACCGAGACTACAGGATTGAATAGCCGCGTTTTTGGAGTTGTAAAGTGTATGACATTGTCCTATCAGCAACCGCCAATAATTGGCGGTTGTTCATGCTGAGAAGAGCCGATCCCGCTTTTCTTTCTTTTCAAGAGAAAATCCATGCGCGTGATAATCACGTTTGCCAGTTTTGTGGATTCCAGGCAAAAGAATATTTAGAAACAATTAATCTCAATGGAAATTATCTAGATAATAAGCGGAGCAATTTGGCAACGGCTTGTGGGTTATGTGCGCAGTGTTTTTTTCTAGAGGCGGTTGGTAGAAGTGATTTTGGTGGTGGGGTATTAATTTATTTGCCTGAAATACGCCAAAATGAATTGAATGCTTTTTGTCACGTTGCTTTTTCTGCGATGACTTGTCGATTACAAAATGCAATGCATGCAAAGAATATTTATCGCGGTTTCAAAATGCGTGCGCAGATTGTTGAAGAAAAAGTAGGAGAAGGTTTAAGTAACCCCGCGCAGTTTGGACAAATGTTGATTGATGCGGGTGAGCAAAAGCAGTCAGCGCTGTATGAAATGATGCAGCAATCTTTTCGTTTGTTGCCCAATATGGCGCGTTTTTCCGGTGAAATTATTGCTTGGGCGCGGTTTGGCTTAGATGTATATTCTTGAAGTGGGAGTGTGCGTGGGCGTGGGCGTAGGCGTGTGAGTGGGAGTGGGAGTGGGAGTGTCGGAGGTACAATTTAATTCAAATTCATAATCTTAAAAGTGCTGTAAATTTTAAAATTAAGGCTTGTATTAAATTGTACCTCCGACACTCCCACTCCCACTCCCACTCACACGCCTACGCCCACGCCCACGCACACTCCCACTCTACAGTAGGGAACGCTTCGATGAGTATTCTTTCTAGTCTTTCAGATTTCTTTGGCTCATTTATGTCGTGGATGAGCGTTTCGCTTGGGCAAACGACCGCTTCATATTCTGATTTGCAAACTGCAGATAGCCCAACCGTTTTAGTTAATCATGATGGCGCATTGCTTTCAATTATTCGCATTGATGGCGTGAGCTCATTAGTGGGTCGTGCTGAGTTTGAAAAAATTCAGCTTGGATTTCGTCAAAGTTTGCAAACAACGATGTCGCAAGCGGGCCATACCATTCAAGTTTATTTTTATTACAATAAGGATGAAGTGGCTGCAGAAATTACTGATATTTTTGCGCCAGCGCAAGCAACATCAGAGCGACTATCACTAAAATTAGAAGATTTATTTGCAGAACGCATTCGTCATTTATCACGTTATTGTGCGCATGAAGAAGCTTATTTAGTCTTATGCACAGGTTTAAAATCATTAACGAGCGAGCAACTAAAGCGTGCTAATGCCGAAAAAATCAGAACGATTAAAGAATTATCAGTGCCACCTTTTTATGACTCACAAAATATTTTGGCAGCTGTTCCAGATTTGCGTGAAACGCATGATTCTTTTGTGCGTTCGGTTGTCAGTGATTTTGGACAGCTGGGTTTGGTTGTGAATGTGTTAGAAGTGCATGAGGCCGTTCGTGCGATTCGTCGTAGTGCGGACCCTGATTTTACAGCGTCAGATTGGATGCCAGTATTGCCAGGTGACAAAATTACTATTAAAGGCATGCAAAAATCGACAGGGCAAATTTCAGATATTTTGTGGCCATCATTGGCAAAACAAATTTTACCCCGTGATGCGGAAAACATAGATTTACGCACGGTGCGTATTGGTGATCGTGATTATACGACGGTCTTTATCGATTTGTTTCCAAAAGAACTGCAAATGTTTGTGCGATTATTCTCTCGGACTTTGCAAACGCACATTCCATGGCGTATTTCATTTTCAATTGAAAGTGATGGTTTGGGTTATGCAGGAACACGTTCTGCTTTGGCATCTGTGTTGTCGGTAACTTCTGCGCAAAATCGATTAATCAGTGATTCTTTGAATTTGTTGCAATACATTAAATTAAATACCGATGATGCGGTTGTTCGTTTTCGCGTCGCTGCATCAACATGGGCGCCCACTGGCGATAAAAGATTATTGCGATCACGTGCATCGATGTTGGCAAAAGCCATTCAGGGTTGGGGCTCTTGTGATACATCAGAAATTTCAGGAGATGCTTTTGAAGGGGCAGTATCAACGATGCTTGCTGTTTCTCAAAAAAATGGTGCGAATCCTAGTATCGCGCCATTATCCGACGTTTTGTATATGTTACCGCTTTTTCGCCCGGCTTCTCCTTGGCAAAATGGCGCAATTTTATTTCGCTCTCCCGATGGAAAGCCTTTCCCCTATCATCCTGGATCGAGTCGTCAGACCACTTGGATCGATTTATTTTATGCGCGTCCGGGGTCAGGTAAATCGGTTTTATCGAATGCGATTAACCTGGCGGTGTGTTTATCGCCTGGGATTACACGTTTACCGCGTATTTCAATTATTGATATAGGGCCTTCTAGTAGTGGGTTAATCGCACTACTGAAAGATGCGCTGCCTGTGAATCAAAAACATTTGGTTGCTCATCATCGTTTGCGTATGAGTCCTGAATATTCAATTAATCCTTTTGATACACAATTAGGATGTCGGTTTCCTTCACCGCCGGAGCGTGGGTTCTTAGTAAACTTTATCTCACTGTTAGTAACGCCTGTGGGTAGTGAGAAAGCCTATGATGGCGTGGCAGATATGGCGGGTCTTGTTGTTGATGAGCTTTATAAAGCCTTTGCGGACGCAGGTAAACCCAATGTTTATGCGGAAGGCATGTCAGATATTGTCGATGGGATGTTAGAAGAAATTGGGTTCGTGCGTGATGCGCAAACAACATGGTGGGAAGTCACAGACGCGTTATTTATGGCTGGATTTCCGCATGAAGCGATGCTCGCACAACGTTTTGCAATGCCTGTCTTGGCGGATGTTGCAGCGGTTTGTCGAATTTCTGCTATTCAAGATTTATATGGAAAAATTACAACGCCGACGAGTGAAGATTTGATTCATGCTTTTGCACGAATGATTTCAAGTGCAGTACGTGAATATCCCATTATTTCACAAACGACGCGTTTCGATTTGGGTGATGCAAAAGTAGTTGCGCTTGACTTAGATGAAGTGGCGCGAAGTGGTGGGGATGCAGCCAATCGTCAGACGGCTGTTATGTATATGCTTGCGCGCTATGTGTTGGCGCGACATTACTTCTTGGTTGAAGATAGTGTTGCAGATATGCCAGAAGCCTATCGTAGTTATCACCAAGCGCGTATTGCAGAAATTCGCGAAGATCCTAAGCGGATTGTTTTAGATGAATTTCATCGTACGTCAAAAGCACAAGCAGTACGTGATCAAGTTATTCAAGATATGCGTGAAGGACGTAAATGGAAGGTTCAAATTGCATTATTGTCGCAAGCGCTTGAGGATTTTGATTCTGTGATGGTGGAATTTGCAACGTCAATTTTTATTATGGAGGCGGGTCCTGAGCAAGCGGTACAGAAGACCTCGAAGGTGTTTGGTTTATCTGAAACAGCGCGTAATGCCTTAAAAACGCGTGTGCATGGGCCGAGTGAAGGTGGTGCAACCTTCCTTGCACAATTTGCAACGAAAGGCGGGATGAATACGCAGTTATTAACCTCTACTTTAGGTCCTATTGAACTGTGGGCGCTTAATACATCTGCAGAAGATGTTGCTATTCGGAATTTCTTGTATCAAAAAATTGGCCCTCGTCAAACGAGACAGTTATTGGCGCAACAGTTTCCAAGTGGTACCGCGACAAAAGCGATTGAAGAATTGTATGCAGGCTTCAAAGAAGAGGCGGGTTTCTTGGATGACGGTGGCAAAGATAGCGTTATGAAGACTTTGTTGGATGATTTGTTGAAACAACACTATGCGTCGGAATCTCAGAAAAATCAGTAAGTGTGTATTGTGAGAGATTGGGCGCAGTGTGGTGCGAGAGCTGTGAGTAACACAATCATTTTTTATGATAAACAATAGGTTGTAATATAAAATTAAAGAAAAAAATTACCGTGCTGTGCTAATATTATACAATACCGCTTTAATTGAAACACTTTAAATTTTTAATAATTCAGTACGTTACGGTTAAAATGTAAAGTAATTTCATCCTAACGTGTTCAATTTTTGATCAGCTCGTATGATGTTATGTTTGATTTCACTTTAACCCAGAGGAGTCTTCTTATGAAAATTATAACTGCACCTGAATTTGAGCAGATTACAGCAGATCCTTCCGCTTATTATAAAACCCCTGATGATGTAGTGGCAGACCATAGGTTGACGAAAGCGCAAAAAATAATGCTGCTTAAACTGTGGGCTTTTGATGCGCATCAAATCGAAGTGGCTCAGGAAGAAAATATGATTGGCGATGCGAGTCCATTACGCCAAATTCTTTTATTGCTTCATGCGCTTGAGGAAAAATAAATAATAGACTTCTTTCCAAACCTTGAGTAACGAGGTGAGTTTGCAGAAAAAATTTTCGAAAAACCGGAGCATACACGTCAGAATGTGAGGATTTTGAGAAAATTTTTTGTTCACGGGGAATTGCTGAAGAAGTCTAATTAATCAAATCCAGTATTTTGCATACAATGCTAGTCTACCGAGTATCCGCTGATGCCACTTTCGCCCATTTTTCCATTCTGCTAGGGTTAATTCGCGGGAGTGGGTTAAATCATTTAAAAACAATTGCTCCAATGCTTTTTTTGCAGCGGGGGTAAATAAAGTAATGTCCGCTTCAAGATCATGTAATAAGCTGCGATAATTTAAATTACTTGAACCGATTAGCATCCAATCATCCAATATTAATGATTTTGCATGAAGCATACCGGGTAAATAGATATAGATTTTAATTCCGGCGTTTAAAAGATCATGATAAAAAGTAGCGGATGCCCAATTAACCAGTGAAATATCCGTTGTTTTTGATAGTAAAATGCGAACGTCAATGCCATTTTTTGCTGCTTCTTTTAAGCGTGATAACAGCATGCTGTCTGGCACAAAATAAGCATTGGTAATCCAGATGCGTTGTTGACAAAAACGCATGCGTCGCAATAAATTTTTATGTAAGACGCGACGTCGATGACGTGTATAGTTTAACCGAATGCGGGGTTCTCGTCGCATATGTATAAATACATCGCGAATCCGTTCAGTGATTGTGCGCTGTGACCAGGCGATATCAAAGGCTTTTTGTAATTCTGAAAAATCAATATTCGCAAGACGAACGCCGGTGTCACGCCAGTTTTTCCCGCCTTCAGAAAGCGATAAATGACATGCATCAATATTCATACTGCCTAAATAGGCGATTTTTTCATCAATAATAACTGTTTTTCGATGATTGCGTGAATTTAATTTGTATAGCAAATAAATGCCACGCAATAAAAAGGGTATTTTTTGTATGACTTTCCAGTGCGATAATTTCCAGGGGAGGGGATGAAATACTTGTGTATCAATACCCGCTTTCTCCAGTGTTTTTTCAAGCGTGGTTCGCCAAGATAATGTACCTACCCCATCGATCAAGGCGCGAATAGCAACACCCCGTTTTGCAGCATCAGAGAGTGCTGCTATAATTTTTTTACCTAAAATATCGTTGCTAAAAATATAAGTTTCGAGATCAATTGTTTTGGTGGCAAGCGTAATGTCACTGATTAATGCGTGAAAAAAAGATGAGCCATCACCAAAAACAGTCTCTTCTGTTTCCCAGTAATTACTCATTCATCTGCATCCTCTTCGCCGCAAATTTTTAAATGATTTTCATGCGCAAAATCTAAAATGGATTGATAAAGTTCAGGATTTGTTGTTTTTAATTGACGATCAAGTAATACGCATTTTTTTCCATCTTTAACGGAAGGTTGGAGCAGGGGGGAGTAATGAATGCGTCTCTTATGAAAAGTTGATAATTGCCCGCTCATACGTTCTGCCCAATCACTTGGACGAAACGTTTCGCCACTTTCAGTGATGCCTTCAATTACAATTTTTTTAGCGTCGTCTGCCATTTGTTTTCTCAATGTGGGCATGAGTGTGTGCTCGCTCACCCATTATAGTGTACATTCCAAACTTCTGGGTTTGCACGATGTCATACATCTCGGTATAGTGCATGATTTCCGGCATTATACAGAGGAAACCCTATGATAGAAGTGCAAAAACCAACGATTGGTATTCGTGCCCGAGGTATTTATTTGTTGCCGAACCTATTCACGGTTGGTGCTATGTTTGCTGGATTCTACGCTATTATCGCTGCAACACACTATGCTTTTGATAATGCTGCAGTTGCGATTTTTGTAGCGATGGTTTTGGATGGTCTGGATGGGCGAGTCGCGCGCTTAACGCATACGCAAACAGAGTTTGGCGCACAAATGGACAATATGTCCGATATGGTTTGTTTTGGTGTGACACCAGCACTTGTTTTATATGAGTGGTCTTTATCAGGTCTTGGCAAAATTGGTTGGCTTGTGGCTTTCATTTATACCGTTTGTACAGCACTTCGACTGGCGCGTTTTTTAAGTATGGATGATCACGATAACAAACGTTATTCGCGTGGTATTACAACAACAGCAGCAGCAGGTTTTATTGCAAGTGTCCTATGGTTTTGTGTAAATCATAATATTGCAGGTGAAAGCATTAAAGAAATTATCTGTGCAACGACCTTGTTTGTCGCGCTTTTAAAGGTGAGTACCATTCCTTTTCGCAGTTTTAAAGATTTTGATCCGCGTGATAAAATTCCTTTTTTAGCGGTCGTGTTAATTGTATTGGTGCTTGCTTTTGTGGCGCTTGACCCACCGGATGTATTTCTCACAGTATTTGGCTTGTATGTGTTATCAGGTCCTTTTACTAGCATTAAAAGTCTATTTTTAAAACGCAAAATGCGTTCTAAAAAAATTCATGTTATTTCTCGACAATGAGATTAATCAGAGACATCGATTCAAGGTGATACACAAGCGGTCACGTCGCTTGATGCGAGCATGAGCGTAGCGAGTGTATTTTTGCAGGATATCTCGATACGCATCAAACTCTGTAAAAAAACACTCGCTACGTTCACTCGCATCAAAAGACGAGCGTACTTGTTCCTTAACACTCAATAACATTCACAGCTAAGCCACCTTGTGACGTTTCTTTGTATTTGCTACTCATGTTGTTGCCAATTTCACGCATCGTATTAATCACCATATCGAGCGATACTTTATGTTCGCCATCACCGGCTAAGGCTAATTGCGTTGCATTAACGGCTTTTACGGCACCCATCGCATTTCGTTCAATGCAAGGGATTTGCACTAAGCCTTTTACGGGATCGCAGGTTAATCCTAAGTTGTGTTCCATACCAATTTCTGCTGCATTTTCCACTTGATAAATATTGCCACCGCGTGCCGCCGTTAATGCGCCTGCAGCCATTGAACACGCAACACCAACCTCGCCTTGACACCCCATTTCTGCGCCAGAAATCGACGCCTTTTTTTTATAGAGAATACCAATGGCACCCGCAGTTAATAAAAATTCTGCAATCGTATTATCGTCAACAGTATAAAATTGTTTTAAATACTCTAAAACGGCAGGAATAATGCCTGCGGCGCCATTAGTAGGAGCAGTAACGACACGATGGCCTGCTGCATTTTCCTCGTTAACAGCAATAGCAAATAAATCAAGCCATTCCATTAACAGGGTTCCTTCCCATTTTTTATCAAGTTTCCCTGATAGTTTTTGATATAAATTAGGTGCGCGACGCCGTACTTTTAAGCCGCCGGGTAAAATAGTATCGTGTGTAATGCAGCCATTGTGAATGCATTCTGACATGACATTGGCAATTTTTTTTAATTGTGCGTGAATGGTTTTTTCATCACGCCAGGACAACTCATTTTTCATCATTAGTTCTGCGATAGAGCAATTTTCTTTTTTGCAGTGTGCCAATAATTCTGCAGCAGTATCAAATTTAAAGGGTAGTGTATGTTGTGAAATGCTTTCAGGATTTTCTAATTGTTTTTCAGAAACAATGAACCCACCGCCAACCGAATAATATTTTTCATCACGAATCATTTTTCCAGAGACATCTTTTGTGATAAAAGTCATGCCATTGGGATGGTGGGGTAATTGATGCTCATAATCAAAAATCAGATCTTTTTCATCATCAAAAACAATTTCTTTTTTATTTAATAAAATAATTTTTTTATTTTTTGAAATGGTTTCAATGCGTGCATCAATCGTGGAAGGATTAATACTTTCAGGTTGTTCTCCGCACAACCCCATTAGAATTGCTTTATGGGTGCCGTGACCAATACCGGTAAAGGCAAGCGAGCCATGTAATCGCACAATGACACTATTAATCGCTTCGAATTCTTTTTTACTGTGTTGATGTAAAAAATCGGCAGCTGCACGCATCGGCCCTACCGTGTGCGAACTAGACGGCCCAATGCCGATGGAAAATAAATCAAATACACTAATTTCCATGATTGCCTCTGCGTTTTTTGCGATGATTGAGGAGAAGTATAGCATCACCATTTGATTGGTACATCGGGCATTTTTTAGAAGTTTATCGCAAAAAATCGCATTAGATTAAAGTGTCAATATCAGGGATCGGTGTCAGTACGTGCATAATACTGACACTGATCCCTGACATTGACACTGCAGCAGATAACGTAACCACTGAGTTCGCTCAGCAGTTCCCGGCGAATATCTGAAAAACCGCTAATTTTCAGATTTTAGGCGAGGTTGAACGGTAATTTGTTGAGAAAAGCGCAGTGTACACAAAGTCCATGAGCATTTTCGAAACAAATTACCGTTCAAGATCGTCAAA
>JAUXWQ010000026.1 GCA_030680235.1 Coxiellaceae bacterium | reverse complement strand
GCAGCAATTCGGTGAATAAAAAATTTTCATCTTTTGACGATCTTGAACGATAATTTGTTTCGAAAATGCTCATGGACTTCGTGACCACTGCGCTTTTCTCAACAAATTATCGTTCAACCTCGCCTAAAATCTGAAAATTAGCGGTTTTTCAGACATTCGCCGGGAACTACTGGTGAGTATTAGTAATACTGTGTTTTTTGCAAAAAAAGGGTAGTGTTTTGCACCGCATCGATCTCACTTCAGTCTATGTTTTACATACACGTCCTTTTCGCAACACGAGCTTAATTGCTGAATTATTCAGTGAGACTCATGGTCGAATCTCGGTAGTTGCACGTAGTGCGCGTGGTCAAAAATCGCGTTATCAAGGTCAGTTGCAGTTATTTACCCCTATGTTGGCGTCATGGTCTGGTAATCATGAATTAAAAACATTGGGGCAAATTGAATTAAAGGGGATGGCGCATCAGCTGAATCAAAAACCCTTATTTTGTGGCTTTTACTTAAATGAATTGTTATTGCGTGTGTTGCATAAAGAAGACCCGCACCCCAATTTATTTCAGTATTATCGTAGCAGTTTATTGCAATTAGAAAGCAATGAATCGATGCATGCAGTCTTACGATTATTTGAAAAAAAATTATTAGAAGAATTGGGTTTTGGATTGCCATTGCATCGTGAAGCGGAAAAAAATACCCCGCTTTGTCAGGATGTTTTTTATGATTATATTCCTGCACAGGGATTTTATCCGTCAAGTAATGGATTGTTTTGTGGGCGTGACTTATTGGCAATCGCATCGGAAAACTTTAGGGATGAATCAACACAACAAGCAGCAAAACGCTTGATGCGCTTCGCTTTAGCACCAGTTTTAGGTGAAAAACCGTTAAATTCTCGCGCGTTATTTGCAAGTTAAGCGACTTTGCTTGCGCTTTTCCTTAATGAACCTTAAAATTCGAGTTTGTCTGTTCTGGAGGAAGTGCGTATGACGATTCGTTTAGGAGTAAATATCGATCACGTGGCAACGTTGCGACAAGCGCGAGGCGTTACCTATCCTGACCCCATTCAAGCAGCCTTCAAAGCCATTAAAGGTGGAGCAGATGGCATTACTTTGCATTTGCGTGAAGATCGACGACACATTCAAGACTCGGATGTTTTTTCTTTCAAAGAAATGCTAAACGTACCGATGAATTTAGAAATGGCAGCTACCGATGAAATGGTTGCAATTGCTGAAAAGGTACGTCCAACTTATGTTTGTTTGGTGCCAGAAAAACGTGATGAATTGACCACGGAAGGCGGCTTAAATGTTGTTGCGCAAATGGATCGCTTGAGGGATGTGTGCGCGCGTTTGAAAGCAGCGGATATTCTAGTGTCGCTTTTTATTGACCCAGAAAAAGCACAAATTGATGCAGCAAGAGAAGTTGGTGCACCCACGATTGAATTGCATACCGGTGAATATGCGAATGCGGTTGTTTCATCAAAAATCAAAGAAGAATTAAAGCGCATTGAATCGGCAGCAGACTATGCGCATCATTTAAAGTTAACGGTGAATGCTGGACATGGATTGCATTCTCAAAATATTGAACCCATTGCTGCTATTGCTGTGATGAATGAATTAAATATCGGCCATTATCTTGTGGCACGCGCGGTCTTTGTTGGTATTCAGCGCGCGGTTGAGGAAATAAAAATGTTGATGTTGTCGGCGAGGGAATCGGCCGTTACGGCGTGATTTGTTGAGGTACTTAGGAACGTGCACGAAATAACTCCTACAGCTGGCACACAGCTCCTAATGTGTTCTTCCTTCAGAAATGCTCGAAATACTCACCAGTATTCCTTCACATTTCTTCAGTCAGAACACATCAATCTGTCAGCAATTCCCGGTGAATAAAAAATTTTCATCTTTTAACGATCTTGAACGATAATTTGTTTCGAAAATGCTCATGGACTTCGTGTACACTGCGCTTTTCTCAACAAATTATCGTTCAACCTCGCCTAAAATCTGAAAATTAGCGGTTTTTCAGACATTCGCCGGGAACTACTGTCAATCTGTGGCGTCACTTGCAGGAGTTAATTCGTGCGCGTTCCTTGCTTCGTTACGCTCCGTGCGCGCTTTGGGTAGTACTGAGTTGTTGCCTTGTGATTTATCGCGTCTCCGGAATATCAATTAACTTCATTTCTCCATTAGAACACACTTCCAAATAATAGCCGCCGTCATGCCATGCATTTAGCACAATCCGTTTTTTATGATCTGGTAAATCATGTATTGCGGGTTTATGCGTGTGGCCATGAATTAAAGTGACCGCATTATTTTTTTTCATCACTTTTGAAACAGTAATAGCGCAAACATCCATTATTTCTGCCGATTTAGTGTGATTATATTGCATGCTTTTTTTACGTAACGTGTTTGCTAATTGCGCTTTAAAGTAAAGTGGTAGTAATGACGCTATTTTTTTAATGGCGCCGCTCCGAATGATTTTTCGAAATAACTGATAATATTTATCTTTGTTGCAGAGAGAATCCCCGTGCATTAATAAAACGGGCTGGTTATAAAGCGTAATAAAATAAGGATCTGGAATAAGGGTCAGTCCGCTTTCTAGCGCAAACTTTTCTCCAATTAAAAAATCTCGATTGCCATGCATGAGAAAAATTGATAACCCTTTTTCTGCCGTTTTTGAAAGGGCATGTTTTATGGATTTGATAAAGGGATGGTTATCATCATCCCCAATATAGCTTTCAAAAAAATCGCCCAAAATGTACAGTGCGTCAGCATCGGGTGCAATATGCTCTAGGAAGTAAAAAAAGATTTCTGTGATTTCTGGATTGGCAGGATCCAAGTGTAAATCAGAGATAAATAATGTGGTATTTTTGTTTGTCATAATTTGCAATAATAACATTTTTTCTTTTGAGATAATTATGTTAGTTATTAAAACACGTTTTTGCCCGAGTCCAACAGGTTATATTCATTTAGGTAACGTTCGCACTGCATTATTTAGTGCTTTATTTGCGAAGCATTGTGAGGGCTCTTTTTTATTACGTATTGAAGATACGGATCAAACCCGTTCAGAAGACATTTATACTCAGGCTTTAATGCGTGATTTGCGCTGGTTAGGTTTGCAGTGGGATGAAGGCGTTGATGCGAAAGGTGACGCGGGCCCTTATTATCAATCACAGCGCCAACCCATTTACGACGACTATTACGATCAGTTGATCGAAAAGAAAACGGCTTATGCCTGTTTTTGCACAGAAGAACAATTAACCTTGCAGCGTGCCTTACAGCAAAAATCGGGTAAACCACCGCGCTATTCCGGTGCCTGTAGACACTTAACAGAAGTGCAAAGACAAGAAAAAATCGCGGCTGGCTTAAAGCCCACCTTGCGTTTTTGTATTCCAGATTCTGATGTAATTACCTTTGTTGATACGGTTCGTGGTGAACAAAGCTTTAAAGGCAGTGATTTGGGTGACTTTGTGATTCGTCGTAGTGACGGGACAGCGCCGTTTATGTATTGTAATGCGATTGATGACGCTTTAATGGGCGTTAATAGTGTGCTGCGAGGCGAAGATCATTTAACGAATACACCACGTCAAATTGCGATTTTAAAGGCTTTAAATTTGCCTATTCCCACTTATGGGCATATTGCTTTGATTGTGGGACCTGATGGCAGCCCATTGTCAAAACGTCATGGTAGTCGCAGCATTCAAGTCTTGCGTGAAGAAGGATTTTTACCACTCGCAATCGTGAATTATCTTGCGCGCTTGGGGCATTACTATGGTCACGATACTTTTTATTCGTTGGAAGCATTAGCGAAAGAATTTAAATTGGAGTCGCTTGCAAAATCACCGGCGAAATTCAATGAAAAGCAATTATTGTTTTGGCAAAATCAAGCAGTCTCACAATTAACGGAAGAACAGTTCTTTCATTGGGCGGGGGATGCTATTACAGCAATAATTCCGGCTGATAAAAAATCAGAGTTTTTCAATACAGTAAAACCGAATGTGCAATTCCCGAGTGATGTCAAAGCCTGGGCGAAAGCCTTGTTTGATGAATTAGATGAGTCTAATGCTGAGCAACAAGGGGTTATTGATACGGCAGGAAAAGCCTATTTTTCACAAGCAATTATTGCCTTAGATGAATATGGTGCAAATGCGGAAAAAATTCTTGCGCATGTAAAAGAAAAGTGTGATGTAAAAGGAAAGGCGCTGTTTATGCCGCTTCGTATTGCATTGACAGGTTTTGAACATGGGCCTGATTTAGCGGTGATATTTTCGTTGATGAATGCGAAGACGATTAAGCGTAGGTTGGAAAGAGGGATGAAATGAGTGACAGTGACTGTCGCTTTTGAAACAACGAGAGAGCACTAATGCTAATTTATAATTCGCTTGCCGCCACAAAAACAGAATTCACCCCCATTACGCCAGGTGAAATTAAAATCTATGCTTGTGGCCAAACCATTTATGATTATTGCCATATTGGTCATGCACGTTCAATGATCGTATTTGACATGGTTGTGCGTTACTTACGTTCACAAAACTATAAAGTAACCTTTGTTCGCAATATTACAGACATTGACGATAAGATCATTAAACGTGCCGCTGAAAACAAAGAACCTTGTGATGTGCTCACAAAACGTTTTATCGATATTATGCACGAAGATGAAAAAGCCTTAGGTTTATTGAAGGTTGATCATGAGCCTCGCGCAACAGAATTTATCATGCCTATTATCGAACTCATTCAGGTTTTATTAAAGGAAGATATTGCGTATATCGCACAAAATGGTGATGTATGTTTTGCTGTGCGAAAATTCAAAGATTACGGAAAATTATCAAAGCGGAATATTGAAGATTTATTATCCGGCGCGCGTATTGAAATTGGTGAGTTTAAAAATGATCCGCTGGATTTTGTATTATGGAAATTGGCAAAGCCAAATGAACCACAATGGGAATCGCCCTGGGGATCAGGTCGTCCAGGCTGGCATATTGAATGCTCTGCGATGGCATCGAATATTTTAGGAAAGACATTTGATATTCATGGTGGTGGGATGGACTTGAAATTTCCGCATCATGAAAATGAAATTGCGCAATCAGAAGCGGCACATCATTGTACCTTTGCAAATACCTGGATGCATGTTGGTTTGCTTAATGTGAATGGCGAAAAAATGTCAAAATCACTCAATAATTTTTTCACGATTCGTGATGTGCTTGCAAAGCATTCATCTGAAGTGATCCGTTATTTTATGTTGTCATCGCATTATCGTAGTCCTGTGAATTATTCTGAAGAAAGCATGGAGCGAGCGCATCAAGCCTTAACGCGTTTGTATACGGCGTTACGAGGTTTGGATTTATCGGACGTTACAAATAATGGATTTATGGCTGCGCCTGGATTTTTAAACGCAATGAATGATGATTTTAATTCGCCTATTGCATTGGCGGTTTTGTTTGATATAGCGCGTGAAATAAATCGATTGCGTGAAGTTAACGATGTTCGCCAGGCGACATTGCTTGCCTTACAACTTAAAAAACTCGGAGAAATTTTCGGTATTTTACAAAATGATCCTGAAATTTTTTTGCAAGGTAATGTTAGTGACGATTTTTCAAAACAAGTGGAATCTCTGATTGCTGCGCGCGCACTTGCAAAGAAAAACAAAAATTATGCGGAAGCGGATCGTATTCGTCATGAATTACAGGAATTAAAAGTGGCGATTGAAGATGGTGTTCATGGGACAAGTTGGAGAATTATCACATAAGGAGCTGTGCAAAAATAACTCACCCTTTTAATGGTAGTGTCTCTGCACAGACAAAACATATAGAGATACTGTAAAACACGGTATTGCACTTTATGCTAAGCACTTCATAATCCTTTCATGAAAAAAACAGGCATATTGGGATTTTTAATGATAGAAGTGTTGCTCTCTCTTTTTATTATTTCAATGGTATTTTTATCTTTGTTGGCTTATCAAATTGCTTTGTTAAAAAACACGGAAGCATTACATTTTAAAACCATTGCCACACAACAATTATTGAATTTTTCTGAAATAGTATTGTTTTCTAAAAATACACCGTTGCGAAAAACGCTTTTTTCAAAATGGAATCGTGACAATGCCGCATGGTTGCCACAAGGAATTGGAATTTGGTCTGATAACAATCAGCATGATTGCCACATTCAATTACAGTGGCTTTTTAAGCAAAAGGAATTACAAGCGCTCGATGTCTATTGTTAAGTCTTACGGTTTTACCTTGATTGAGCTATTAGTTGCTTTGGCAATTTCTTCGTTGGTTTGTATTAGTTTATTTGATTGTGTAGCATCGATTGAAATGTTGCATCAACGACAGTTAGCGATTGGTGCCTTACAGGAAAAAATTCGTTTTTTATCTATTTTTTTTCGAAAAAAAATACAGTTGGCGGGGGATTTTTCTTGTGAGCCTGCTTATATAAAGCAGCAATCTGTTATTGTGACGCGTTATACAGCGGCAGATGCTGCTGATAAATTAAGTGTTGCCATTAAAGCAAAAACGGATTTATTACAGCTCCATGAATGCGTTCGTGTTAATGACCAATGGCATTATCTCCCTATTTATTTTTTTGTAGCGAATACACATCGTGTCAGTGGATCAGGAAGGGTGATAGATGCCTTATTTATGAAAATTGAAAATCATCCTCGAGAAGAATTATTGCCGAACGTGGTAGATTTTCGTATTACTATTGAAAATACAAGTAGAAAAATGATTAACATAGGTTATGTATTATCTTCGATTGATGACGTGCTAAAGACAAAAAATGCCTATTGGTTTCATGGAGAGTATGTGATGCCTGATGATCTTGCTTTTTATCAACCCGGAGAAATTGATGTTGTCCCGCGATATGCGCTTGTCTAATCAGGGTTATGTATTAATAACTACTTTAATTGTTTTGTTTGTACTAACCTTATTGGTTACTGGAAGCAGCGAATCTCATATTGTGAATCAAAAAATGCAAAATAATTGGGAGCAGTATAATGCGGTTTTTCACCGCGCCGAGTGGGGTTTGCAGCAGTTAGTGGCTGGATTTGGGGGTGGGTCAATAAGCTTGCCCGATTCACCGATTACGCTCACAACTTCCTACACGCTGCTAGAGACGGATGCTTGTGGGAATAAAATGCTAGATCTTCAATCAACCGCAAAAAATGCCTTTTCAACGGTGATATTGAATAGTCGAGATATCTTCGCTAGAGTACCAGCATTAAAAGGTTGTAGTAGCATTCCCAGGCATCAAATTATTTGGTGGCGGGAATTGTAGCGTTGTATTATTCACGAAGCGACAATAAAGGAATGATGATGAGCACACTTAAAAATAAAACAATTTTTATTACTGGTTCAACACGGGGCATTGGCGAAGCAATGGCACTTAAATTTGCAGCAGATGGTGCAAATTTAATTATTACAGGTAAAACGGCTGAAAAGCATGCGTCCTTGCCAGGCACTATTTATAGCGTTGCAGAAGCCGTTGAGAAGGCAGGTGGTCATGCCTTGCCCATCGTATTGGATGTGCGTGATGATGCGCAAATTGAAGCAGCTGTGAATGAAGCGGTCGCAAAATTTGGTGGGATTGATATTCTGGTGAATAACGCGAGCGCTATTTCGCTTACGAATACACGGGATACATTGCCAAAGCGATTTGATTTAATGATGGGTGTTAATGCACGTGCAACATTTTTGTGTTCTCGTGCTTGCATGCCACATCTTATTAAAGCGGAAAACCCCCATATTTTAAATATGTCACCGCCACTCAATATGAAAGCAAAGTGGTTTAAAAACCATGTTGTTTATACTTATTCAAAATATGGCATGAGCGTTTGCACCTTGGGTATGTCTGCAGAATTTAAAGGCATGGGTGTCGCGGTCAATTCTTTATGGCCACAAACGACCATTGCAACAGCAGCTATCGCGGTTAATTTTCCAAAAGAATTGTATGAGGCTTCTCGTAAGCCAGAAATTGTTGCCAATGCAGCACACTGGATTTTGACGCAAAATGCGCGAGATGTGACGGGTAATTTCTTTATTGATGAAGCAGTCTTGCGTGCGGCGGGTGAAACCGATTTTGCGCATTACAGTTTGGTGCCAGGTGCGACACCGATGCAGGATTTGTTTTTGGAGTGAGTGATTTGATGCGAGCGCAAGTGTAACGCGTGTTTTCAGGAAATCAATTGGGGCATTGACCTTGAAAATCGTTTGCACCACGCGCGGCTCGCAACTTGGGTGTTTAGTGGGTGCTGTGATCTGTTGTCTGTTTTACAATCATACCCGCGGCCGCTTGTGCTGTGGGCATGACAAGAATTTCATCGATATTCACATGGGGTTTGCGTGTTGCCGCAAATAAAACGGTGTCGGCAATGTCTTCTGCTTGAAGCGGAGTCCACCCCTCATAAACAGCAACGGCTTTTGCCGTATCGCCTTTGAATCGTACATTGCTAAAATTGGTTTCAACAGCGCCTGGTGAAATGGTTGTCACCCGAATATTTGTCCCTAAGAGATCCATGCGTAAGCCTTGCGATAGCGCTTTCACCGCGAATTTTGTAGCGCAGTAAACGCCGCCACGCGGATAGACTTGGTGTCCTGAAATTGAGCCAATATTAATGATATGCCCCGATTTCTTTTCAACCATCTGCGGTAATAATGCGCGGGTAACAAATAATAAACCTTTGACGTTGGTATCAATCATGGCTTCCCAATCATCAATATTTGCTTCATTCATGCTTTCTAATCCAGCTGCTAATCCTGCATTATTGAGCAGAATATCAATGGATTTCCATTCTGTTGGCAAGGTGGATAACTGCTGTTTCACTTGCTCGCGATCACGGACATCTAATGACACTGTGTGAATATCGACATGAAATGCATCACGTAATTTTTTTGTGAGCGATGTTAATAAATTAGTGCGACGCGCACACAATAATAATTTTGCGCCTTGTGCAGCAAATAGATGCGCACAAGCTTCACCGATGCCGCTTGTGGCACCGGTAATTAAGATGATTTTATTATTGAGCATTATGCCAATTTCCGTTTTAATAATTCATTCAGTTGCTGTGGATTCGCTTTGCCCTTCGTTTCTTTCATTGCTAAACCCACAAAAAACCCAAATAACTTATCTTTACCTGAACGATAATCCGCCAATTGCGTTGGATTTGCAGCAATAATGGCGTCAATAATTGTTTCAATCGCACCTGTATCCGTAATTTGTTTTAAGCCTTTTTTCTCAATGATCTCATCAACACTGCCTTCTTGTTGCCACAAGCTTTCAAATACTTGTTTGCCAATATTATTAGAAATAGTTTGATCATGAATGCGTGCTACTAATACCCCTAGATTTTTGGCATCCACAGGAGATTGCTCAATCAATACATTGTGCTTGTTCAATGCAGCAGACAATTCTCCGGCAATCCAGTTAGCAACCAATTTTGCCTTTGCACCTTCTGCATGTTCCAATGCCATTTCAAAGTAGCGTGCAACTGCAATCTGATTAGCAATAAAGGTTGCATCGTAATCACTAAGGTCGTGGTCTCGTTTCAGACGAGCTCGTTTTTCTTTCGGTAATTCCGGCAATGATTTTTTAATGGACGCTAAAAATTCGGGTGAAATTTCTACGGGCAACAAATCTGGATCTGGAAAATAGCGATATTCAGGTGCATTTTCTTTGCTGCGAAGACTGCGTGTGACATCTTCATCAGGGTCGTAGGATCGCGTTTCTTGAACGACTTTTCCGCCACTTTCTAAAATATCTTTTTGACGGTCAATTTCATAAGCAATAGCGCGTTCAATAAAACGAAATGAATTTAAGTTTTTTAATTCTGCGCGTGTACCAAAAGGAGTGCCGACCTTATGAAGTGAAATATTAATATCAGCACGGAAGGAGCCTTCTTGCATATTGCCATCTGAAATTTCTAAATAACGCACCAGCTGATGCAATGTTTTTAAATACGCAATAGCTTCTTCAGCGGATCGCATATCAGGTTCAGACACAATTTCTAACAGAGGTGTGCCGGCACGATTTAAATCAACACCAGATACATTGGGTAGCCCTTCATGTAATGATTTCCCAGCATCTTCTTCAAGATGCGCGCGTGTGATACCAATGGTTTTTTCAGAACCATCATCCAGTGTAATGGTTAATGAACCACCGGCTACAATGGGTAAATCATGTTGTGAAATTTGATAGCCTTTTGGTAAATCCGGATAAAAATAATTTTTGCGTGCAAATACAGAATGGTTTGTGATGTTGGCACCCACAGCCAATCCAAATTTTGCCGCTAATGTCACACAGGCTTCATTTAATACAGGCAACACACCAGGCATGCCTAAATCAATCGCGCATGCTTGTGTATTGGGTTCTGCACCAAATGTCGTGGCTGCGCCCGAAAAAATTTTTGATTGTGTCGCTAGTTGTACGTGTACTTCAATGCCGATGACGGTTTCCCAGGTCATGATGTTTCCTCTTGTTAAAAGCTTATGCGGGCACTTTTTTATGCCAATCTGTATTCAATTGAAATTGATGTGCCGCGTTTAATAATTTGGCTTCATCGAAATGTTTTCCAATTAACTGCACGCCAACCGGTAAGTGATTTGAAAACCCCGCTGGAATTGAAATGCCAGGTAATCCTGCTAAATTCACTGCAATTGTAAATATGTCAGATAAATACATCGCAATGGGATCATTGCTTTTTTCACCAATTTTAAAGGCAGGGGTTGGTGCTGTTGGTGTTAAAATTAAATCTACCTCATTAAATGCCGCAATAAAATCATCGCGAATTAAACGACGTACTTTTTGCGCTTTTAAATAGTAGGCATCATAAAAACCAGAGGATAAAACATAGGTGCCCGTCATAATACGGCGTTTGACTTCTTCGCCAAAACCTTCAGAGCGTGAGCGTTTGTATAAATCATCGAGCGTTGTAGGATTTTCACAGCGATGCCCAAAACGCACGCCATCGTAGCGTGCCAAGTTGGAGGAGGCTTCTGCAGGGGCAATCACATAGTAAACAGAAGTTGCGTAATCGGTGTGTGGTAGTGATATTTCATGAAAAGTTGCGCCCAATTTTTTAAATTGCGCAATGCTTTCTTCAATCGCTTTTTCAACACCAGCATCGAGTCCACCAGTGAAATATTCTTTGGGTAGACCAATGCGTAAGCCCGTAATTGAATCCGTTAATGTTTTTGTATAATCAGGTACTACTTGATTGACACAGGTAGAATCTTTTTTATCGTAACCCGCAATGACATTCATAAACAAAGCAGCATCTTCTGCGCTTTGCGATAGGACGCCGGCTTGATCTAAACTTGAAGCAAAAGCAATCATGCCGTAACGAGAAACGCGGCCATAAGTCGGTTTTAAGCCAGTAATGCCAGAGAGTGCAGCAGGTTGTCTGATTGAGCCACCCGTATCAGTGCCGGTTGCGATGGGTGCAATGCGTGCTGCAACACAAGCCGCTGCGCCGCCAGATGAGCCACCTGGTGTACAGGCTAAATCCCATGGGTTTTTCACAGGACCGTAGAAGCTGGTTTCGTTAGATGAGCCCATTGCAAACTCATCCATATTGGTTTTACCGAGCATCACCATGCCAGCGTCATTGCATTTTTCAATGACGGTTGCATTGTAGGGGGCAATAAAATTGTCGAGCATTTTAGAGCCGCACGTTGTTTTGACATCTTTCGTGCAGAAGATATCTTTTTGCGCGATGGGGATGCCAGTTAAGAGATGGGCATCCCCGGCGGCAATTTTTTTATCGGCGTTGTCGGCTTGTTGCAGAGCTTCCACTGAAGTCACTGTGATAAAACTATTGAGTGTTTTATCAGTGGCTTCAATGCGGTTTAGAAAGTGCTGGGTGAGCTCCTTGGACGAGATTTTTTTCTCGTGGAGGAGCTTTGATAGTTCGGATATAGTTTTGTTGTGCATAAAATTCTCTTCAAATAGTCGGTGTGTTTCACCCCCTTTGAAAAAGGGGGTCGGCGCGCCAGCGCCGGGGGGATTTATTCAGATTCCACGAACTTTGGAACAATATACAATCCCGCTTCAACACGGGGCGCATGTTTTTGGAAACGATCTCGTTCATTTTGTTCAGTCACACAATCGGGGCGCATGGGTTGCGTAACGTTGAGGGGATGTGCAAGGGGTAGTGTATTGCTTGTATCAAGTGAGTCCATCTTTTTGACAAGCGTAATAATATTATCGAGCTTTTGGGCAACAGAAGCAGTTTTTTCCGCTGAAAATTGCAGTTTTGATAACTCAGCAATTTTTTCGATATCAGTTTGGGTAAGTGTTGACATGAGATCTCCGTTTTCGTAGGTCGTTCATACTAGGGGGAGGAGGTTTTACTGTCAAATGTGTTATCATTTAATCCTTACGTTAAAGGAATTTTTGATATGGGACTTCGCAATAATCGCCTAAATTGGATTTTGGGTGGGTTGGCCTTTGTTTTTCTCGCCTCCTTTCTTTTTTACGGCGTGAAAATGTTCATGATTCGATCCTTTATGAAAAACTACAAAGAGCCGGATGTGACCGTTTCCGCGGAAAAAGCAACCTCGCAAACGTGGCATCCTTTCTTGACCGCAGCCGGTTCGTTAAAAGCATCTAATGGTGTTGATGTGAACGCACAGGTGAGCGGGCAAATTACTGCGATTGAATTTAAGTCAGGTCAGCATGTTAAGCAAGGTGATTTATTGGTGCAGCTTGATGACAGTGTTGATCAGCAAACGCTATTGCGTGATCAAGCCGCCTTGCTTTTTAATAAAGTGGATTATGAGCGTAAACAAAGCTTGTTGAAACAAAGAGCAGTAGCGCAAAGTGCAGTTGATGCTGCAAAAGCGGCTTATTTACAAGCTGATGCGGCGGTGCAATCCGATCAAGTTTTGATTGCTCAGAAGAAAATTAAAGCGCCATTTACCGGGAAAATTGGTATTCGCCAAGTGAATGTCGGGCAATACATTACTTCAAGCACAGCCATTGTGACGCTACAAGCGCTGGATCCTTTGCTGGTCGATTTCTCACTGCCAGAGCAGGACTTTCCAAAAATCAGCAAAGATCAAGATATCACGATTCGTGTGGACGCTTATCCCACGCAAACCTTTGCAGGGAAAATTGTAGCGGTTAATTCCGCGGTTGATGTGAATACGCGTAGCATTGCGGTGCGTGCAACCATTCCAAATCCAAAAGAAGTGTTATTTCCCGGATTATTTGCGAATGTCGCGGTCATTTTGCCTGTCGTCAATAATGTGATTACCGTGCCACAAACAGCAGTGACTTACAGCATGTATGGGGATTCTGTTTACGTCGTGGAAAATAAAGGTAAAGAAAAAATTGCTGTGCAAAAATATGTCCTCGTGGGCGATCGTCGTGACAATGTTGCGGAAATTACAAAAGGGATTGTTGCTGGAGATGAAGTGATTACGTCGGGACAGTTAAAGTTACATCCGAATGCAACAGTTGTGATTAATAATGCGGTGAATTTGAATTAGAGTGAAAAACGCTATGAACAAACGCTTCACTGACATTTTCATTTCTCGCCCTGTCCTTGCCACTGTCGTGAGTTTATTTATTTTTGTCTTAGGCTTACGCGCTATTTTTGAATTGCCCGTACGACAATATCCTAAAATGGAAAATACCGTTATTACGGTAACAACAGCTTATCCTGGTGCGAATGCAAAATTGATTCAAGGTTTTATTACAACACCGCTTGAAAAACAAATTGCGAGTTCCGGCGGTATTGATTATTTAACCTCACAATCCACCGATGGCTTGAGTACAATCACTGCCAATATTTTATTAAATTATAATCCGAATGAAGCCTTCACTAACGTAATGAGTAAAGTGGCACAGGCAAAATATCAATTACCCATGGAAGCAGAAGATCCTGTTATTTCAAAAGCAACAGGGGATACTTTTGCGCTAATGTATTTGAGTTTTAGTAGCCCGGATATGTCAGCAGAACAAATCACGGATTATATTACGCGTGTTGTGCAACCTAAAATTGAAACGGTGAATGGTGTTTCTGAAGCGACTATTTTAGGGGGTAATGAATTTGCGATGCGTGTTTGGTTGAATCCTTCGCGTATGGCAGCCCTCGGTGTTTCGCCAGCAGATATTAAAACCGCTTTAGTTGCAAATAATTTACAAACGGCTGCAGGGACTACTAAGGGAAAATATATTTCGATCACCATCACGGCTAAAACAGATTTACAATCGCAAACCGGCTTTGAAAATTTAATTATTAAACAAGATAACGGCCGATTGGTACGATTGCGTGATGTAGCGCGTGTTGAATTAGGGTCATCCAACCAGTCCTCTTCCGTGTATTTTAACGGTAAAAAAGCAACATTTATGTCAGTGAATGCGCTGCCAGATGCAAATCCATTGACAGTCATTGCAAACGTGAAAAAAATTATCCCGCAGTTAGAGAGAAATTTTCCGCCCAGCCTGCACTCGGCTGTTGTGTTTGATGCAACCACTTTTATTCGTGCCTCATTAGAGGAAGTCATTAAAACCATTATTGAAGCAACGTTCATTGTTGTCCTTGTTATTTTTTTATTTTTAGGTTCTGTACGATCAGTGGCTATTCCGGTGATCACCATTCCTTTATCGCTAGTAGGGGTGTTTGGATTGATGTTGATGATGAATTATTCCATCAATTTATTAACCTTATTGGCCTTAGTGCTTGCGATTGGTATGGTAGTGGATGATGCGATTGTCGTGCTGGAAAATATTCATCGTCATATTGAAGAAGGTTTATCGCCTTTTGATGCTGCAGTGAAAGGTGCACGTGAAATTGCTTTTCCTGTAGTAGCAATGACTTTAACACTTGCGGCGGTGTATGCGCCGATTGCCTTTATGAGTGGCATTACAGGGGCTTTATTTAAAGAGTTTGCATTGACGTTGGCAGGCTCTGTTATTTTATCTGGCATTATCGCATTAACCTTATCGCCAATGATGTGTTCGCATTTTTTAAATCAGGCGGCGTTACAAAAGCCAATGGCGCATGCTGTGGATCAAAAATTTTCTGCATTAAAAGAAAAATACCAAGGTTTTTTGCAGATTGTTTTATCGCAAAAAAAATTAATTTTGCTTTTTGCGGGAATTGTATTAACAAGCTGTGTCTTTTTATTTTTAACGACAAAGCAAGAATTAGCGCCGCAAGAAGATCAAGGGGTGGTGTGGGTTATGGGGCAAGGTCCGCAATCCGGCAATATCGATTATACAGAGGCTTTTACATCACAATTGAATGCGATTTATTCAAAATACAGCGCATCATTACAGGATTATTTTATTATTAATGGGTGGGGTACCGAAAATGCAATGGGCTCTGGCTTTTTAATGAAGCCGTGGAGTGAGCGTTCGATTAGTTCAATTCAATTGGCAAATGAACTCAATACATCACTTGGAAATATTGCAGGATTGCAATTGCAGGCAGTTGCACCACCGGCATTGCCAGGCGGGGGCTTATTTCCCATTTCATTTGTGGTTGATTCAGTGCAGCCCTTATCAGAAGTATATCCCTTGGCAAAAGCTTTGATGCAAAAGGCCATGCAAAGTGGTTTGTTCATGTTTTTATTTACGGATGTGAAATATGACAAGCCCGAAGTGACGCTTGAAATTAACCGAGAAAAAGCGGCGCAAATGGGTATTACCATGCAAAGCATTTCAAACTCTTTATCGACCGCATTGGGTGGAAACTATGTGAATCGATTTGCCATGCAAGGTTATGCCTATAAAGTTATTCCGCAACTCGATCGGCAATTTCGATTAAATCCAGATAATTTAAAAAATATTTATATTAGTACAGCGACGGGTTTAATTCCTTTGGCTACTATTGCGACTTTGCATTATGAAACAGGCGCTAATCAACTGATGCGTTTTCAACAGTTAAATGCAGTGACCTTGCAAGGCATGCCAATGCCAGGCACGTCTTCTGCAGCGGCATTAAATTATTTGCGTACAGAAGCAAACAAATCATTTCCAGTTGGTGTGGGGTATGACTATTCTGCTTCGTCGCGACAATTAATGCAGGAAGGCAATGTCTTAATGCTCACGTTTTTATTTTCCATTATTTTTATTTTTCTGGTCTTGGCGGCGCAATTTGAAAGTTTCCGTGATCCACTGGTGGTGATGATTAGCGTACCGATGGCAATTTGTGGTGCATTGTTGCCACTGAATTGGGGTATCGCGTCGATTAACATTTATACGCAGGTGGGATTAATCACGCTCGTTGGATTGATTAGCAAGCATGGTATTTTGATGGTCGATTTTGCCAATCAGCTGCGTCTCAATGAAGAAGTTGGGCGTGATGAAGCAATTTTAAGAGCAGCAGGTACCCGTTTGCGCCCGATTTTAATGACAACAGCAGCGATGATTTTAGGGGTTGTTCCCTTGTTAATAGCAACGGGGGCGGGTGCCGCGAGTCGATTTGATATTGGCTTGGTGATAGCGAGTGGTATGGCAATTGGCACCTTGTTTACATTGTTTGTTGTGCCGGTGATGTATACCTTGATGCCACGGGTGATTTTATCGTTTCTTGGAATGGTGCTTGGGGTGGTAGGATTGCTTTACCTATTATTTTTTGTAGTGATATAAGTTTTTGTTATTTTGGAGAAAAGCAATGAAAAAAGTTTTATTTCTATTACTGGTTGTTTTTTCTGTGACTATTTTTGGGCAAACAAAATTCCCTGCGCAATGCAAAATACCAGATGTTAAGTTCACACAAGATCATTTATTGTTGTTTTCAAAAAAAATTACGCCGCGTGTTTATGCGATTACCAATATTGGTAAGCATCCAATCTGGTTAAACCACGAGAAAAAAAATCCGGGTGCAGGTATGGGTGCGGGGTTTGCGTCGCAGTTGTATCCGAATCATTGGTCAGCGTTGTTAGTTGATGGAACGGATTTCCTTGTCTCTTGTCAGCAGCAAAATGCAAAGGGCATAATGGTAGCTGTTACTTGTCAAAAAGTATTGCGTGTCTGTCAATTTAAAAATATCCATACTGCAAAATTAGGTGAATATTGGTTGGTTGAAAATGTGATTCAATCCCAATTGATGCCGCGCATTAAAGAAAGAGGGTTGTAAGAGGGTTCGCGAAGCGAGCTGGTTGTATTATTAACAAAAAGGTCATTAAACTCAGTGCCAAAAAAAATAACACCAAAGAAAACTATGCCAAAGAAAACTATAAAAGATAAGAAAGATAAAAAAGATATAAAAGAAAAAAGTATTGCACCAAAAAAGCATTTTAAAGATGCGCCAAAAGGCAAATCTTCTCGTGCTAAAGACCCTTATTTTACGCGTGAAGCGCAGTTGTATGAGCATCCAGTTCCAAGCCGTGAATTCATTATCGCGCACTTAAAAACTGTTAAAGGCCTTGCAAATTTTAAGCAATTTGAAGTGGCATTTAAATTGAAATCGGACGAAGAGCGTCATGGCCTAGAGCGTCGTTTGAGTGCCATGCTACGTGATGGCCAAATAACATTGAATAACAAAAATCAATATGGATTGATCGATCGTGTGGGTTTGATTGCGGGGCGCATTCAATCGCATCGTGATGGATTTGGGTGGTTAATTCCAGAAGCAGGTGGTGCGGATATTTTCTTGCCTGCGCGTCAAATGCGACAAGTATTCACAGACGATAAAGCGCTGGTACGTGTGATGTCAAAAACCGGTCGTCGTCCTGAAGGGGCGATTATTGAGGTTCTTGAGCGTAATACGAAACACGTTGCAGGTCGTTTTCATAAAGAAGGGGGTGTGTGTTTTGTTGAGCCTGATAGCAAAACTTTATTTCATCAAATTTTAATTCCAAAAGGCTCTGAGAAAAATGCTAAAAATGGGCAATTTGTAACGGTTAACATTATTGCGCAACCAAGCACGCGTCGACAGCCTTTGGGAGAGGTGGTTGAAATATTGGGTGACCAATTAACGCCGGGTATGGAAGTGGAGTTGGCAATTCGTGCGCACAATCTGCCGAATCATTTTCCATCCAGTGTATTGGGCGAAGCAGTTGCATTGCCAAAAGTGGTTTTAGAAAGCGATTGTAAAAATCGCCGTGATTTGCGCGATTATTATTTTGTAACGATCGATGGCGAAGACGCAAAAGATTTTGACGATGCGGTTTATTGTAAGCCATTAGATCATGGTGGCTGGAAAGTGTTTGTTGCCATTGCGGATGTTGCTCATTATGTAAAACCCAACTCAGCATTGGATAAAGAAGCGCAATTACGTGGTAATTCTGTGTATTTTCCAGGCCGTGTTATTCCGATGTTACCTGAAAAATTATCGAATGATTTGTGTTCGTTGCGGCCCCATTGTGATCGTTTAACGATGGTTGCAGAAATGGATTTAGATGACAAAGGAAATGTATTACATACCTGTTTTGATAATGCCGTGATTCATTCAAAAGGGCGTCTGACTTACACACAAGTCGCTGCTATTTTAGAGGGCAAAAAAGCAGATGTGGAACTAACAAAGCATTTAAAAAATCTTCATACTGTTTTTAAGAAATTATTGCTCATTCGTAAGATGCGTGGTGCGATAGAATTTGAAACCACAGAAACACAAGTCATTTTCGGTAGTGGTGGAAAAATTGATCGTATTGTTCCACGCTCGCGTAATGTGGCGCATCGGATTATTGAAGAGTTGATGTTACTTGCTAATGAAATGACATCGGGTTATTTAGAAAAATCAAAATTGCCAGTGTTGCATCGTATCCATGACTTACCTGACAGTGAAAAACTCAATAATTTACGGGATTTTCTAAAACCTTTTTCTTTGCGGTTGCAAGGCGGTGATACACCATCACCGATGGATTTTGGAAAGTTATTAGAGCGTATTTCAAAAAGAAAAGATGCGCAGTTGATTCAAACGGTGATGCTACGTTCTTTGCGTCAAGCGGTGTACTCAACGGATAATCGCGGGCACTTTGGATTAGCCTATGAAACCTATTGTCATTTCACGTCACCTATTCGCCGTTACCCAGATTTATTAATTCATCGCGCGTTAAAAAATGCGATCGAAAAAGGTCAGAAACGATTGCGACTTCGTACAACGCATAAATTCCCTTATGACCAAGCGGCAATTGAATTATTAGGTGCACACTGCTCAATGACAGAACGCAGAGCGGATCGTGCATCACGGGATGCGATGGATTGGTTGAAGTGTGATTATATGCAGCATAAGCTGGGCGAGACCTTTGAAGGTGTGATTGCGGATGTCACAAGCTTTGGTTTATTTGTTGAATTAAAAGATATTTATGTGCAAGGCTTGGTGCACGTTACATCGCTTAAAAATGATTATTATCAATTCGATTCTACGCACCATTTAATGCGTGGTAAAAATGGGGGTAGTGTCTATCGTTTGGGTGATCCCATTACGGTTCAAGTGGCGCGTGTTGATTTGGATGAACGTCGCATTGATTTTGTGTTGGTGTAAGATCAAGACACGAGTTGTTACCTATAAAGAGACGCCGATGTATCGCGTACTCTTTGTAGTACTACAGCAATTCCCCGTGAACAAAAAACTAGCGGTTTTTCAGACATTCGTGAGGAATTGCTGGTAGTACTACTATTTTAATGCTTTGTCAGTATTACTTTGAGAGTGGTGGTTGGTACGCCATTGGGTGAGCTGAGTGACACACCAAAATGTGCTGCATCAAGCGCACTCCATGAGGCAACGGTTGCGGTGCTAGCATCGCCTGCAATTGTCAGATGTGCTGTTCCAATATCCGTTGTGCTTTCAAAGAAATCACAGTAAATATCTGAGCCAATAAATGTTTTAATTAAGTTGTCAGGTAAGACGGTGGGTGAAGTTGGTTTAATTGGAAAAAGTGTTGTTTTTTCAGTTGCCTGTGTAGCACCACATTTTACGGTGATTACATTGGATTCATTAACGCTTTGTAATGTAACTGATCCGGCTGCCATTGCGCCTGCCGAAAATAGAGCAGCACTGATGCCCATAGCGAATAGTGTTTTTTTCATAGTATTTAAATCCTCATTTTGTTTGAGAACTATTTTTAAAAAAAATAGCGTTTGAATCATAACTGAATTTTGTGGGTATAGCACTAGGGTAGCTTGTGACCTGTCTATTGCGGAATTTTTCGCTTGACTTGATGAAATGCTTCTTTCAGTAATGCGGGGTCGTAATAGCGTGAAGTATCGATGCCGAGTGAGAATAAATAGACTGCTGAAATCGTTAGCATTTGAAGCGTTTGTATTATGGTCGTTAGTATTAAGATGAGAACAGCAGAGAGTGTGACAATAACAATGCTGATTATCCCAATTGGGCTGCTACTGAAGGCAGCGGTTAAAATTAATACGGTGAATAACGCGATGCGTAACAAAGAAATTTTCATGCCGGGACTCAGTTGTGATTTGAGCGTTTTTTTGGGATCGCTATTCCACGTTTTTTTGATGAGCTCCGCAGAATGTTGAATGGCTTGTTTTGTGTTTAGTTTGTTTTCTAGGATAACAGGGATCATCAACTGTGTTGCGACGTTCCAGGGTAATCCTGCTAATAAATTCAAAGCAAGTGGAGATTTATCGAAGTCATCTACCCAGTAAGCCATGACTTTTATAAATGTGCCGTAAGCATTTCCAATGGATTGCCATGCGTATAACCGGATGCTATTGCAAAACAGCGCGTTAAACCCAATCATGAGTGAATAAGGCTCATTTTTAAGCTGTTTTAAGCAGCATGCGACGAGCCCCGAGCAAAACAATAAGGTGATCATGTTGAGGGCAATAAAAAGGAGGAGGATGATACCAGTGGCCATCCACAATGTTCCTGTTGTCACTAGCGGGGAATGCTGGAGGGCGAGGTCTTCAATAGTAAAGAGGGGGATTGCTGCGGCAGTAAATACCGCGCCTGTGAGTATTGCGGCGAGCGTCATGAAAATTAAGAGACTTTTTCTCTGTTTGAGAATGGCTAGACTTTGTTTTGCCAGTGCAGGTCCGATAAGATTTGACATAAATGTTCCCTTCGTACATTTACACTCATTTGAGTATATCGTTTAAAGTAAATCTCGTCATGTTTTAATCAGCAGTTCCCGGCGAATATCTGAAAAACCGCTAATTTTCAGATTTTAGGCGAGGTTGAACGGTAATTTGTTGAGAAAAGCGCAGTGTACACAAAGTCCATGAGCATTTTCGAAACAAATTACCGTTCAAGATCGTCAAA
>JAUXWQ010000024.1 GCA_030680235.1 Coxiellaceae bacterium | reverse complement strand
TTGACGATCTTGAACGATAATTTGTTTCGAAAATGCTCATGGACTTCGTGTACACTGCGCTTTTCTCAACAAATTATCGTTCAACCTCGCCTAAAATCTGAAAATTAGCGGTTTTTCAGACATTCGCCGGGAACTACTGTTATTTCACTCTGGCATTAAACGCTTTGCTCACACTCCCCCGCACACTTTTGATATACTTTTTCTATTACTGAGGAGAGCCCTGTGGCAGAAGTCAAAATTTTCGGTGGATCGGCAACGCCCGAATTAGCAGAACGCGTTGTGGAATACTTAGGGATGACTCTCGGAAAGGCAATGGTGGGGACATTCAGCGACGGTGAAACCCGTGTTGAAATCCAGGAAAACGTCCGTGGTCGTGATGTTTTTATGATTCAATCCACTTGTGCGCCTTGTAACGACAACCTGATGGAATTATTGATGATGGCTGACGCACTGCGCCGGGCATCTGCAACGAGTATTACGGCGGTTGTCCCGTATTTTGGTTATGCAAGACAAGATCGCCGTGTGCGTTCTTCGCGTGTGCCTATTTCCGCAAAAGTGATTGCGGATATGATGGCAAAGGTGGGTATTACCCGCTTAATTACCGTCGATTTACACGCTGATCAAATCCAAGGGTTCTTTTCTATTCCTGTGGATAATATTTACGCGAGCCCTTCCATTTTGGAGCAGCAGGGTATTTTATTTGATTACCCCGATTTAACGGTTGTATCACCTGATGTTGGTGGTGTTGTGCGTGCGCGTGCAATAGCAAAACGTTTGCATGATACGGAGCTCGCAATCATCGATAAGCGACGTCCCGCGCCTAATCAATCGCAAGTCATGAATGTGATTGGTCGCGTTGAAGGGCGACATTGTTTAATTGTTGACGATATTGTGGATACTGCTGGTACGCTCTGCCATGCAGCTGCTGCATTGAAAGAACGCGGTGCAACTCGAGTTGCAGCTTATTGTACACATCCAGTGCTATCAGGTCGCGCAATTGAAACTATTCAAAATTCAGTGATGGATGAGCTGATTGTGACCGATACCATTCCGCTGTCTGATGCGGCCAAACAGTGCTCGAAGATCAAGCAAGTGTCTTTAAGTGGTATGATCGCTGAAACGATCTCTCGTATTACGACGCATGAGTCGGTGAGTTCAATGTTTGAGGATTGATAGCGAAGAGGCGTGATCTTGGTGCGAGCATGAGCGTAGCGAGTGTTTTTGCAGGAAATCTCGATATGCCTGCAAAAACACTCGCTACGCTTATGCTCGCACTAAGAAATAAGAGTGCTTGTAAGCGACTTTTTTTAAGTCAATGGCAATGACACTGGCTTTCCCCCAAAAATTCGTTAAAATACCCCCTCTTTATCAATCAACAATCCAACCCGGAGTACGTCATGTCAGTATCCTTTGAATTTGACGCAGAATTACGTAGCGCTCTCGGCAAAGCCGAATCGCGTCGTTTGCGTGCAAAAGAAGATCGTGTGCCTGCAATTGTGTATGGCGCTGGCAAAGAACCGATGCCGATCAGCTTATCACATAATAAAGTGATCAAAGCGCTCGAGCATGAAGCGGTTTATTCGCATATTTTAACAATTAACGTGAATAACCATGCAGAAAAAGTGGTATTGAAGGCGCTTGGTCGTCATCCTACCAAACCAAAAATTTTGCATATGGATTTCTTGCGCATCAACACGAAAGAAAAATTAAATATGCGTGTACCATTGCATTTCATTGGTGAAGCTAAAGCACCTGGTCTAAAAGATGGCGGCATTTTGTCGAAATTGATTACGCATTTAGATGTTTCTTGCTTGCCTCTTGAATTACCAGAATATATTGAAGTGGATATTTCTGGATTGGCAGTGGGCGATTCTATCCATGTATCACAAATTGTGTTGCCTGGAAAAATAACGCATGCACATGCAGTTGATCATGATCATGATCAAGTTGTTGTGAGTATCCATGAAGCACGTGCTGAAGAGCCTGAAGAAACAGGTGCGCCAGTAGCGGTTGAAACAGTTATTACAGGTCAGAAATCTGACGAAGAAGTAGCTGCTGAAGAAGCTAAAAAGCCTGAGAAAAAGTAAGTTTCTGGGTATTAATAGCAAATCCCCCCGACGCTGCGCGTCGACCCCCTTTTTCAAGGGGGTGTCTCTTCGCTCATTTTCAAAATAGATTCAATAACTGATCGGTTTTTTGTTTGGTGACAAAGTTAAGCGAAGCGGCACCCCCTTGAAAAAGGGGGTCGACGCGCAGCGTCGGGGGGATTTTTACATAGCGAATGGAGTAGATGAATCATGACAGCGATCCGTTGCATTATTGGTCTTGGCAATCCTGGCGAAAAGTATGCAAAAACCCGTCATAATGCAGGCGTTTGGTTTGTCGATTATCTGGCAGAACGTTATCATGCCACTTTCAAGCTCGATAAAAAACTTCATGGTTTTATTGCTGAATTTGTTGAAAATAATCAAAAAATATTTTTATTTAAGCCGACGACCTATATGAATGAAAGTGGTCGTGCAGTGAATGCATTTGCGCAATTTTATAAAATCAAAGCGGAAGAGATGTTAGTAGCCCATGATGAGCTTGATTTTGAAGCGGGTGTCGTGCGATTAAAAAAAGCAGGTGGTCATGGGGGTCACAATGGATTGCGTGACATGATTGCGTGTTTAAATTCTGCTGAGTTTTTGCGGTTGCGGATTGGTATAGGGCATCCTGGTCATCGTGATCAAGTATCGGATTATGTTTTAACCTTGCCAAGTCGTGATGACTTTTCAAAAAATGTTAAGTCGATTGAAGAAGCAGAAAAAGTTATTTTAGACTTAATTTCTGGAAACACTCAAAAAGCGTTTTGTCTCTTGCATAGTGTTGTGTGAGCGAGTCTTGATGCGAGTGTTGGTGCGAGCATGAGCGTTAGCGAGTGTTGAAGCGTATCGAAATTTCCTGCAAAAACACTCGCTAACTCGCACCAAAAGATGTTTATTTGTCTTTTCACTGGAGTCTTTTATCTAGCGTTTGCAGGGCGTATACTGCGCGCAATTATTTCAGCAACTTAAAAGAGCATATATCATGGGTTTTCAATGTGGCATCGTCGGCCTTCCAAACGTCGGCAAATCAACTTTATTTAATGCGCTAACGAAAGCAGGTATTGCTGCGGCTAACTTCCCCTTTTGCACTATTGAGCCGAATGTAGGCATTGTTCCTGTGCCAGATGAACGTTTAGACAAAATCGCTGCCATTGGTAAGTCACAGCAAACGGTCCCGACTTCTGTTAAGTTTCTCGATATTGCAGGATTGGTAGCGGGTGCATCGAAAGGGGAAGGCTTGGGTAATAAATTTTTAGCCAATATTCGTGAAACGCAAGCAATTGTGCATGTGGTGCGTTGTTTTGAAAATGATGACGTGATTCATGTGGCGGGTAAGGTTGATCCTTTATCGGATATTGAAGTCATTAATTTAGAATTGGCATTGGCAGATTTGGATGCGATTGAAAAAGCCTTACAGAAAAATCAAAAAGACGTAAAACGCGGTGATAAGGCAGCGATTGAAACGGATGCATTATTACAGCGTGTTAAAAAGCAATTAGATGAAGGAAAATCGGTTCGTGCATTGATTTTATCAGAAGAAGAAAAAAAATATTTGGCGGGGTATCAATTGCTCACTGCAAAGCCAGTATTATATGTTGCGAATGTGGATGAGGCGGGATTAAATGGAAATAAATATTCTGATCTCGTTAAAAAATTATCAGATGAAGAGCATGCGCAAATTGTTTTATTGTGTGCGCAATTTGAATCAGAATTAATTGATTTATCTGAAGCAGAAAAAAAAGAGTTTATGGAGAGTGCTGGTATTGAAGAACCAGGACTCAATAAATTAATTCGTGCCGGGTATGAATTATTGGGATTACAAACCTATTTTACAGTAGGCCCCAAAGAAGCGCGTGCATGGACGATTGAAAAAGGATTCACTGGCCCACAAGCAGCGGGCGTGATTCACACGGATTTTGAAAAAGGCTTTATTAAAGCAGAAGTCATGGCCTATGAAGATTATGTGAAATACAATGGTGAAGCTGGTGCAAAAGAAGCGGGAAAATGGCGACAAGAAGGTCGTGATTATATTGTTAAAGATGGCGATCTTATTTTGTTCCGATTTAATGTGTAAAATTTTGACAAGCATTTTTATTTGCTCTAATGTGGTTTGATCCTAATGGATTAAGTTTTTTGATAGGGAGATCAAATGCGGTTTTTAGTTGGCAAATTTCGTGCATCGACTTCGCTATTGGGCTGTCTCGCAGCCGCTGGTTTGTTATCAACTTCTGCCTTCGCTGAAACAACGCAAAATGGATATCAGCAGTCAACTTGGCTTTTAGCACAAACGGATGAGCAGGGAAATCAACCTATCACACAGGAAACGCCACAAGCGGCAGTTGTGCCAATAGTGCCAGCAGAACCAGCATCACCGACGGTGCAAATACAGTCCGCCCCAGAACCGTTTGTTACACAGTTACAACCTATTAAGCACAAACCTTATTATAAGAAAAAAAATAAACATACCATTCGGCCGCATGTTGTTAAACCTGTTAAGCACAGTGCGTATCCGTATCGAAATACCAAGACGCGATCTGCTAATAGCTATTTCGCGGTGACATCACAACAACCAACAGCTGTTTATCATAAACAACCATTACCACAACCAACCACTACGGCTCCTATTGTAACACCCATCGCAGTGACGCCAGCGTTAACAACGCGGCAAACCATGGGGCAAAAATCGGTTCGTCATGACACTGATAATGTCAGCAATACCAACAGGCCATGGTCCTTCATCATTGGTGCTGGTTACACGGATTATGCGGATATGTATTCAGATGACGGTCAAACAGGGGTTGCGCGATTAGCGGTTGCACGTAACGTGTATACAGTGAATGATTGGGCTTTTGGTGTTGAAGTGGGTATGCAGAATGGTAACACCATGCGTCTTGAATCAACGCAAGCGGCATTGGATTTATTGGATGGGATACCCATTGAAACCACGGTAAAACCTGTGTTTGATTTATTGGCATCGGTTAAAAAAACAATTGCGAGCTCACCTTTCTTTTTAGTTGGAAAGGCAGGGATTGCGTATCGTAGATGGCAATTTAACAACCTCAATCAGCAGACGATTGACGATCTTTCAGAAGTGAATGCGGAAATTCAAGCGGGTGTTGGGTATGCCATTAATTCCAAAATTCATTTAAGTTTTTTGTACCAAGGCATTTATGGTGGTAATCCTAGTCTGACGGTTAATACCACGGCAGGAACGGGGTCTGTGTCTAATATCCCTATGCAAAATGGTGCATTGTTTAGTCTATCGGTAATTGTGTAGTTGTATTGGATTTTTTGCCTATGAAAGCAAAGGGAATTGAAAATGGCTATTAATCTTAATTTGCGCGTTAGTACAAAAATACAATTTACCGTATTGACAGCACTGCCTTTGCTATTAAATGCAACACCCCTTTTCGCGGACAATCCGAGCCTTCCGGCGACGCATGGTTATGTGAATCAACAAATTGCGGCTGCGATTACTGAGTTGCCACCCGGCGCAACGGGAGCGACTGGGGCAACCGGCGCAACGGGTTCGACGGGAACGAGAGGGGCAACGGGCGCAACAGGTGCAGCAGGCGCGACTGGCGCAACGGGTACGGTTGGAGCGACGGGCGCAACGGGGGCAACTGGTGCAACAGGGGTTGCAGGGGCAACGGGGGTAACTGGTGCAACAGGGGTTGCAGGGGCAGCGGGCGCAACGGGGGCAACAGGTGATGCTGGCGCAACGGGTGCGACGGGGGCAACAGGTGATACTGGCGCAACAGGTGCGGCGGGGGCAACGGGTGATGCCGGTGCAACAGGGGCAACTGGTGCAACGGGGGCAACAGGGGCAACAGGTGATACTGGCGCAACGGGTGCAACGGGAGCAACCGGTGCGACAGGTGCGGGTGTCACTTATGCGATTGGGAACCAAGTTTTTGGTGGGTATGTGTTTTGGGTCGACTCAACAGCAGAGCATGGCTTAATTGCAGCCGCTAGTGATAACAGCAGTAGTGTAGCCTGGAATCCTTACGCGGCTACGGCAGCAACCCCAGCGCCTAAGACCTTTGCAGGCGGCGTGGGTGCTGGAAGGTCAAATTCTACAGTGATTATTTCAACAATGATAAATTCAGGAACGAATAGCATCACAACTATGGCAGCGGGTGTTTGTAGTACTTATTCAGTACACGCAGATACAACAACCTGTACTGGCGATACGGACCCAGCGACTTGTTATAATGATTGGTATTTGCCGGCGACGCAGGAGTTAAGTTTTCTCTTTACAAATGAAACCACAACGTTTGCGTCGGGTGGAGCACAGCTTATGGCAGCAACAGGGTATTGGACTTCAACTGAGGAAGATGCAGGTGTTACGGCATTTACTTTGGACAGTTTGTCAACGCTTACCGGGACTCCTGAAGAGAGTACTACTCCGCGGGTGCGTTGTATTCGGTCCTTTTAATTTTGTGCAGTTAGGGTGTGTGGCTTAAACGCGTTGAGCTACCCATCTTTTCTCGACAAAATATCAGGTTCTTTTGAATCCGCTCGCGCTCAGGTTCCGGCAGCATTTTGCGTTTCAGCAATTGTTGATTTGCCATAGTAGCTTCTTTATAGCGACCCACCCAGGAGGCGGCGACGGCATATTCATCCAATGCACGCCAAGCGTAAACCGAATCATCGACAAAAAGCACATCATTGGGTCTTTGAATATCGTTGGCAGTACACGCGAAGGGATAAGCGGCAGCAGGGCGACCACGCAGTCGTAGAATGACTGCAAGACTGTAGAGCGGTTCTGCGCGTGTTGGGCGTCTCTCATAAGCTTTCAAAAAATGGGCCGTCACAATGGCGTCATCATGACCCAGTCGTGCTGAGAGCCTACCAATTTCATGCAAGGCAATATAAATTTCTTCTTCCCATCCGCCCATGTTCGCGCGATGTGTATAAGCTGTTATAGCTTTTTCAGGTTCTCCAGCATCACGCCAGCTTTGTGCTAAATAAAAAGCAGTGCGTGTGCAGGATGGGTTGGCAAGTAACGCTGCTTCAAGAATGGCAGCATCTTTGCGATACTTATCGGCATCACTGGATCTTGAGCCATCAGGGATGCATTGATAAATGGGCTGTTGAAGATAGCCATGCGAACGCGGTTCGCGCGAGACAAGCGCTTCATGCAAAACACCTGCATAATAAAAATCTAAATCAGAGCGAAACAACTGCATGCGCCAGTGGTTAATATCGCCGTAGGTAATAGGCAGTGAATAAACCTCTTTTGTGAGTTTAGGCATGATAAATTGAGGTGGAATAAGAAGCATGTCATCGGCATCGATGACTAAAAGATAATCTGCCTTGCCACGTGCTAATTCCAACGCCTCTGTGCGATTATCGCCAAAATTTCGCCAAGGACGTTCATGCAATTCACCAGGAATGGATTGCATGATGGATTGAATCATCGCTTGTGTGCCGTCTGTTGATCCGGTATCCACGATGACCCAATAATGAATTAAAGATTTTACGGATTCAAGGCAACGCGCAATCACCTTCGTTTCATTTTTGACAATCATGTTGAGACAAATGGTGGAAGTCATTTTTCACCTGTTTCTTGATGCGAGCATGAGCGTAGCGAGTGTTTTTGCAGGGTTTAACGCGCATCGAGATATCCTGCAAAAACACTCGCTACGCTCATGCTCGCATCACGCATCTGAAATTTACATAGGTTGGATATGCATTATACCCAATGCTTCCTCCATTGCCATTGATTGTATGGACCCCGCCACTTACTAAAGGCTTCTAAAAGAGCCAGAATGAAAGTTGTATCAGTCATTCAAATTCAATGGAGGGGTCCAATGAGCAATATTAAAGTATTAGGTATCGATTTGGCAAAGGATGTT
>JAUXWQ010000064.1 GCA_030680235.1 Coxiellaceae bacterium | reverse complement strand
TAAAGTTTACATGAGAGACACAAAAAAGAATTTTAAAATTTCTCGTATTGTGACGTTAACAAAAATTCAAAAAGATATTTTGCGAGCTATTGATAAAAAATTACTAAATCCTGGTGGATAAAACTGACGGCGAATTCAGGTTGTTACACTGAGCTATGTCGACAATTTTCGCTTGATCTTCCGGGTTCTCTGGAAGATCTAAAAGCCCCAGCCACATCTGTTGTGGGGTATGTACTGGTGTTGACTCTGGAATCCACTGTTCAAATTGACTGGATAAATTGAGCAGTTTCTGCAAATCAAAAGAATAGTTTTGCGTTTTATTTAAATAAACTAGCAAGGTTTCTGTTTTCAAATTTCCACTGCTATTTCCCATGCCACGCAAAGAGCTATCAATAAAATCTGCACCACAGTCAATAGCCGTCAAAGAATTCATTAATGCCAGCCCAAGATTATCATGCGCATGAAACCCAACATGCGGTGGATTTAGTTTTTGAATGATGTCCATGTATTTTTCAACATCCGCTGGGATCATACTGCCACTAGAATCAGCAAGATAAATAATATCAGCTCCTGCGCTTAAAAAATTTGAAACAAATGATTCAATTAATGATTTAGACCATTGCGTAGCGCAAGTGAAATTCGCACTCACTGCAAGACCCGCAGATTTTGCCGCAGCTATTTTCCGCAATCCAGTTTCCAAATCGGAACTGGTTTGAAATGCAAAACGCACCAAATCCATTCCACAATGTTTCATTTGCGCAAATTCATCATCATTGATTATTTCTGGAATACACATGACGGCTAATTTAGCGTGAGGCGCTTGATTGCGAATTAATTTTAAAAAATCATTTTCACCGTTTAAATTGAGCGCCTTTGGCGAGGGAATTCGCAAGGTAAATTCAATATAATCCAAACCGATCGCGTCTAATGTAGATACAACATCACACGACACTTTTTCACCAAAATTATTTTTATTACGAAGGCCTCCATCGCGCAACGTCACATCTAAAATATGTAATTTTTTCATTTTATTTTTATACCAACCCATTAAGATTTAACTTGAGAAAGCCACGCTTCTAATACCGCTGTATTAGCCATACTATCTGCTAAAGAAACTTCATCATGATTTAAAAAAGAGTGATTTTTATTAATTATATTGCTCATCGAATCAATTTGATATGTATAGAGCGGTTTATCCGCACCAATATTCATTTCAAAAGGATTTTCATCGCAATTTTTTTGTATAATAATTTTATTATTTTCGGAAGGAAGCCAAGGATTAGTAACTATTTTTATATGCCCTTCCGTTCCATGCAAATCAAATTGCCATCGCATTTCTATATCGTCTGCAGTAGAAATTGTTGCCATTGAATGGTTTGGGAATTTTAAAATAACACTTGCTTGATTATCATTGGTATTTTCATTTATTCTGCCGACACCTCGAATTTCAATCGGTTCTGCATTGGCAAGCAACCGCACTAATGAAACAGGATAGCAACCTAAGCTCAAAATAGCGCCTCCTGCGATAGGATTAGCAACTCTGGAAATATTGGCTGTGTAAGTCGCCGTATATAATTGAATTTCTCCAATAAGTTTACTGTCAACCAGTGCTTTTAATTTTTTAATAAAGGGATGATAGCGATACATTAATGCTTCCATGCATAATATATTGGTACCTTCAATAACAGATCTCACTTCATTGGCTTCTTGTGTGTTAAGCACAAGTGGTTTTTCACATAACACATGCTTACCCAATTGCGCAGAACGAATAATCCATTCTTTATGCAGATAATTCGGCAAGCCAATATAAATTGCATCAATGTCAGGGTTATTCAAAAGGCTTTGAGCATCGCCATAAAATTGCGGTATAGAAAATTTTTCAGAAAAAGCTTTTGCGCTTGCTATTGATCGACTACTAATTGCAATCAGTTCACCTGTTTCGGATGATTGAATCGCTTTGGACATCACTTCTGAAATGAAACTAGTTCCCAAAATCCCCCATCGAAGCTTTTTTTCTTTTAGGTTCGCAGTCAATTTCTTATCCCCCTTTTTTCTTTAAACACAATTCTGCAGTTTTTAACGGTTGCATGATACAACAAATATGGCCGGACTAATGAAATAACAGATTTTATCGCTTAGTAATAAAACTTAACACTGTAACAGCAGATCGATTGGCGTATATTGCCTCCCTCCATCATATAAAACAAGATGCTTATTATGCTAATCCGCCCAATCGCGTACATTGTTAATAATGAAAGTACGTGATTTAAAGCAGTTTTGTACACTATGCTATAGAACTAACACAACTGCCAATGCGCTTTTAAAGTTAAGTCGCTCGGTAACTACTCGCGCCTCGTCGTATAAGTAATGAAAAATGTTGATGTTGATGTGATTTTTTCTAACGGAGTGAGTAGTTACATTAATATTTTTAAACTTTATATGCGTAGCACAACATAAAATAACCAAGTAACCCCGACATCATCGATCCAATTAATACACCAATGCGAACATATTCAGCATGTTCAATGTTAGCACCAAACGCTAACCCGCCGATAAATAAGCTCATTGTAAAGCCAACGCCTGCAATTAAACTCATACCAAACAATCCAACTTTGGTAATGTCTCTTGGAAGTAAAGATAACTTAAGTTTTACTGCTAACAATGTTGACGTATAAATACCTATCATTTTTCCAAATAACAACCCCCCCGCAATACCCATAGGAATTGGCAAAAGCAAATGTGTGAATGTATTGGATGAAAACGATACCCCAGCATTTGCAAATGCAAATAACGGTAAAATTCCAAAAGAAACCCATGGGTGTAATACATGTTCCAAAGTTTGCAATGGTGATTTTGATTTTTGATCTGCATTTTTGGCAGGAATACATAACGCCACAATAACACCAGCAATAGTTACGTGTATTCCTGATTTAAAAATAAAAAACCATAGAAACAAACCAACGATTAAAAATAAAATTATTTTTTTAACATTGAAATAATTCATCAAAAATAAAATAATTGCAAAAAATAAAGCACTCAGTAATGCTAATATGTGAATACTTAATGTATAAAAAATAGCAATAACAATAATGGCACCCAAATCATCAAAAATGGCCAATGCCATTAAAAATATTTTTAGGCTGGTTGGTATTCTTTTTCCCAGTAATGACAAAATACCTAATGAAAAAGCGATATCTGTTGCCGTTGGAATAGCCCATCCTCGCAATGCAACTGAATCATGTCGATTTAAAATAAGATAAATAATTGCTGGTGCTAGCATTCCACCAATTGCCGAGATACCAGGCAGAATCGCTTTTGAAAATGAATTCAGCTCGCCTTCTAATAACTCTCGTTTAATTTCCAGACCAACCAATAGAAAAAATACAGACATACAAGCATCATTAATAAATATAATAACTGACTTTGATGTTTGAAATGCGGTGTAATAGGCATTAAGTGGCGTGTTACTTACGATCATTGCCATTGCGGCAGCAAAAAACAGAATAATGCCTGAGCTAGACTCTAATTTAATAAATTTTAATATAAATCGAAATGGCATCTATTTTCTCGCAAATACCGTTAAATTATATTTTCATTATGCATTTGTCGTTCTAAACCATTTTCGTGCTTTTTTTTCAAATTCGATAATGAATAAAAACAATACTCCAATGCTGACAACAAGTACGCCATTAAAAAAATTGACTGGGCGCGTACCAAAAATATCGTTAAAAAAAGGCACATAGGTTATCGCAAATTGCGCAAGTGTGCATGTTATAACACCAATCAACACTGGTGGCGTACCAATCACACCGGTTAGTGTAAGAGAAGTGCCATGAACATAACGCACACTAAAAAGATAAAAAATCTCTAATACGACAAAGACATTCACAACCAGTGTATGTGCTATTTCAATCGGTAAGTTTTTGCTTAATGCATAATAAAAAATACCGAATGCACTGATCATAAAAAGAAATGATACAAATACAATGCGCCAAAGCATAAAAGCAGAAATAATAGGTTCTTTTGCATTGCGCGGAGAACGCTGCATCGTTTTAGGTTCAGTTGGCTCAAATGCAAGTACTAACCCTAAACAAACAGAAGTGATCATGTTGACCCATAATATTTGAACGGGGGTGATTGGTAACGGCAATGCAAACATCACAGCAGTAATAATTGCCAGTCCTTCACCTGCATTGGTTGGTAAAGTCCATTCGATGACTTTGCGTAAATTATCATAAACGGTTCTCCCCTCTTTAACCGCAGCAGCAATAGAAGCAAAATTATCATCTACTAATACAATTTCTGCGGCTTCTCGTGCAACAGCAGTGCCTTTTTTCCCCATGGCAATACCGACATCTGCCTGTTTCAATGCAGGTGCATCATTAACGCCATCACCAGTCATAGCAATGACTTCACCATCAGATTGCAATGCACGAACCAAACGTAATTTATGTTCTGGTTTAGCCCGAGCAAAAACGGATATCTTCTCAACCGTTGCCAGCAATGTTTTTTCATCCATCGCTTCTAATGCTTCTCCAGTTAATACCTTAGGATCATCTGCAATTTTGAGTTTTTTTGCGATAGACAATGCGGTTGCTGCATGATCCCCCGTGATCATAATGATGCGAATTCCGCCCGCTCTACAAGCGCTGATGGCCACAATGGCTTCTTCACGGGGCGGATCAATTAACCCTACAAGACCAAGTAGTATTAAGCCTTCTTTTGCATCATCAAACACAAGTGATGATGTAGCTGCATTCAATGGTTTTATCGCTAATGCTAAAACACGTTCACCCTGAGAAGCCAATTGCCCTGTAGCGCTGTGCCAATAAGCTGTATTAATAGGCTGATCGCCTGTTTGATGACGCTCAGCATTGCACATAGCAATGACTTTTTCTGGCGCACCTTTGACAATCAGGAATTTCGTACCTTTTTCATGATCATGATGAAGCGTGGCCATAAAACGGTGTTCAGAATCGAAAGGAATTTCATCTAAACGAGGCAATTGTTTGCGAATTAAATCCTGCTCAAATCCCGCTTTAAGCGCAAGTGACACCAGTGCACCTTCCATTGGATCACCTTCGACGTACCATCCTTTTTCACTGTTAATTAACGCAGCATCATTACAAAGCAATGCGCCTTGACACAGTTCTAGAATGTCTTTTTGATCATTAATAGCAATTTCTTTTTCATTTTGTTTGAAAACACCACTGGGTTCATAACCAGCACCAGTCACTTCAAATACAGCGCCATCCGCTATCACAATTTTTTGAACAGCCATTTCATTGCGAGTGAGTGTTCCTGTTTTGTCCGAGCAAATAACAGAAACTGCACCTAACGTTTCTACTGCAGGGAGTCGACGAATAATGGCGTGTCTCAGTGCCATTCGATGCACGCCAATCGCCATAGTAATTGTCATCACAGCAGGCAGCCCTTCAGGAACTACTGCTACAGCAAAGCCAACCATGATCATAAATGCATTGGCCAACTCATAACTGCGCCAATAATAGGCAACTAAAAATAACAACAAAGCGATTATTAAAATGGCAATCGTTAATTGCTTCGCTAATTTATCCACTTGACGCAACAAGGGGGTTTTTAATAATTCAACTGACCCTAGCATGGTGCTGATACGCCCTAATTCTGTATCTGAACCTGTTCGCACAGCAATTCCCATGCCTTGACCTGCCACAATAAAGGTGCCAGAAAATGCCATGTTGCTTTGCTCAGCTAAGGGAGTTTCCTTTTCGATTAACGCAGGTGATTTTTCAACAGGGACCGATTCGCCAGTGAGTGCAGCTTCTTCAATACGCAAAGACTTGACATTCAATAATCGAATATCAGCAGGAACACGATCACCCGCTTCAAGCAATACAATATCGCCAGGCACAATGTCTTCTGCGTTGAGCGTCATACGTTTATTATTCCGCAAAACAGATGCACGAGGTGCTACTATCGTTTGAATTGCTTCTAAGGCTTTTTCTGCTTTACCCTCTTGAATATATCCAATCATTGTATTAACAGCAATAACCAACATGATAACTGATGTATCAACCATGCACCCAAGAATAGCAGCAATAACGGATGAAACTAACAGGATATAAATAAGAGAATTGTTAATATGTGAGAAAAAACGGGCATACCAGCGACGCTTTTTCACGGGAGGTAAACGATTATAACCGTATTCACCCAATCTTTTTTGTGCTTCATGAGCAGACAAACCAATATCAGTGGTTTTGAAAAATGAATATAAAAAATCATTGTTGAGTGAGTGCCACGCATTATCTATTTTTAATTTTCTCTTATCGCGCATTATCTAACTGCCAACCGCCTTCGCGCATAAAAACATTGTTGCGCATAGCCAATTCGCCGTTGGCGAATGTAGCTATGCTGCCGACCGGTCTTCGTAAACTACATCGTACTGAAGCCGCACCCAATCGATTACTCAGAAACCTCATGTTTTTCTTTATAAATTATACTTATTTCATTTTAATTTGTCATGATAAATCTCTGTTCACGAGAAGAATATTACCCGCAGATTTTTGATCTGACCCCATTTTTATAGCCACGCCTAAACGACATTAAATTAAGGTAAATTTTTAATGAAATATGACTTCAATATTCTGAAAAATTTCGTCACAATACATAAGAGGCTGTTTGAGTAAACGTTTAACAACGAAAAACCCTATAAATTTAGCAAGAAAAAAGGTAAATGAACGATGGCACTTCGATTAATTGAAATGATTTTGAAAGATGCCGAAGCTACAAAAATTTTTGATGCCTTGAAAAAATACTCCCTGCTAGAATACAGGCAGATTCAACTGCCTAACAATGAAATATTTGTTCGGATTTTACTGAATGCCGAACAAAGCGAACCCATTCTTGATTTATTGCAAAAAAACAATATTGGAAATGAAAAAAATAGACTCGTTATCATACCTATTGAGGCAACGCTGCCCCGCGCACCTGAGCCTATTGTGACAACAAAACAACCTGAACGAGTCAGCCGAGAAGAATTGCATGAGGACATCAAAGATGCGGCTAGATGCTCAAAAATATATATTGTCATGCTTGTATTATCTATTGTTGTGGCTACAGTAGGTTTGCACAGCAATAGCGTTGTTACCATCATTGGCGCTATGGTCATTGCACCCATGCTTGGGCCCAGTGTTGCAATAGGGCTTGGCGTTATTTTAGCCGATTTTGCACTGGTGAAACGCGCGATTTTTACCAGCCTAGTTGGAATTTTTCTCACACTTATATTGTCATTTGGTATTGGAACATTGATTCATGTGAATCCACAGTTGCACGAGGTGGCACTGAGAACCCATGTTGGAATGGGCAATGCCGTGATTGCACTGGCAGCGGGTTGCGCAGGGGTTTTCGCCTTTACCGCTGGTGTTTCTGCGATATTAATTGGCGTTATGGTTGCAGTATCACTTTTACCACCCCTAGCAACCAGTGGCTTATTATTAGGGGATGGCCACATTTTATTAGCTGCAGATGCACTGTCATTATTCCTGCTTAATTTTATTTGCGTCAATCTTGCTGCTGTAGCAACGTTTTTACTGCAGGGCGTCCGCCCGAGAAGCTGGCAAGAAAAAAATAAAGCTGCGAAAGCTTCGCGTGTTGCCATTGCGGTATGGATAATTATGCTAGCAATATTAGCAATAATAATTTTACTGCTCAAAAAATAATAGAATTAAAGTGGCTCAATAGAGTCTAGTGCAGGTGCTGCCAATCCGTTTTTTATTCAAGTACGGCCATTATCAATTTTGACTGCACATTCTGCCGAAGCCAATAAAAACCTTGGGATTTTAAAACCCTTATTACAGTCATTATAATCATGATATTTTTTCTATACCCAATCGCAAAAGCGCTGATTGGAAGTAAAAACCACAAGTACTTTACTTTAACGGCATGTTTTTTATAGGAGGTGCGCTTTTCAATATAGTCTTTTCGATGAAAACACAATTGTTTTTCCACAGCTTTAATTTGATGTTTCACAGTTTTTATTGTCATATTCAAATTCCAGTTGAAGCTGTTGATATGCCTTCCAATGTTCACGCGTCTTTTCAAAACGTAAATTTTTGTAAAAACTTTTCGCATATCGCACCGCTATTAGCAATAAAAGCGCATTGAATGCAAAAACAGAAAGGAGTGCTACCAACAAATTAAAATTGAATAAAAAGATAAGATACCCAATCAAAATTAAAAAAGTAATCCAAAGGGTGAAAAACAGAAAAAAGCACAGCACACTACAAGAAATTAGCGGCAAAATACTTAGCTTAGCAAGCCTGGTTTCCAGTAAAAAAAGATCGAAGTGATCTTTCATTAGCTGAAACCAAGCGCTTCCATAAGCTTTTAGCGAGTCAAAAGCACCCATTAATCTCTCAATAGTCTGCTCAACAACATACCAACGCCTGCAGCAATCAAGGTTGCTTTGACGGGATTTTTTCGAATGTAATCCACTGCTACGTCACCACAAATTTCCGCTTCTTTTTTCAAATCCATTGCAGCACCCTGGCCCTTGTGAATGTACTCATCCGTTGTTTTTGCCGCAGCCTCACTAAATTCATCGATCGCATGCCCTGCTTGCCTAATAGAATCACCTACTGCCGTATGTGAATTGTTTTTGCTCATAACGCTCTCCTTTAGCACATCAGTATCATCAGTTTTCATCATATGTACAGATTATAGCACTTGTTTCAAATCAAAGCTTCGGTCTATTTTTAGCGAACTCAATAGTTATGTTATCTGCTAAAGTGTCCGGGATCAGTGCCAGTATTATGTGCGTACTGACACTGATCCCTGACACTGACACTCTAATCTAATGCGTACTTTCTACATCGTGCCGGAACCACACCCATTTACTTCATACAGCACCCATTTTTAATGGAACACTCATGGCGTTTTCGCTTCTGTCGCTTTCAATAAAGTGTGATAGCATAATATCAACGTCGCAATAAAACGGTATTTATATTTATGCTATCTTGGCTTTTCTTACCAAAACCTTCTCAAGAACACACAAAAAGTTTTTCTGCCGCAAAATTCACATCAGATGATCTTTTGAAAATAATTGATGGCACATTTTTCTTTGAAGGTTACACACAACTGATTTTTTTTGGCTTTGATTTCACAAAAGATACCCAATACGATTGCGTGCTCGACAAGAACAAACCGTATGAAAAAACAACTATTTTCTTAAGTAAAATAATCCCTAGTATTAATTGTAATGCCTATATTTTTCATAACACTGTTTTTACAGCACCACAAGTTAAAGTATTATTAGAAAATAACTGCAATCTTTCTCTTTCTACGTATAAACTCAACGAACCGATTGAATTTCTTGAGTATTATGAAGATTTTTATCCGTTGTGTAACAGTGAGAACTATAACCGCCTGCATGGCGTTCAAGTGAATTTTCATGACTGCGATCTTGCTACTGCTGAAGAAAATATTTTAAGTGTTTGCAGTCCTGTTACCTTTATGAATACAACCGTCTCTCAGGCACAAATTATTGCGCTCATTGCCAACAAATCTGCAACAAAATCAATTGATCTATGTCATATTTCTTTTGAAAAAACAGAAATTGCTGAGCTAATTGAAAAATATCACACGCGCCTGTCTTTTGAAGGATATTCAACAAGTAGTGATAAAATTTCATTACGAGACTCTTCTATTAACAATGCCATACTAGATGTTAAAACACTCGCATTTTTTGCACTCAACCCAGAGTATCATCATTGGTTTTTTGAAAGAGATTTTTCATTTTCTCTTAAATTTGATGATGTTATTATCCCAGGACTAACAGTTGATGCCTTACTGGAAAAATGTCTAGTAGGACAAACTCCCAGAACAACAAGCGTGCACAGCCCTCTTTCTTTTTTTGATGCGCTTTATACAACGATAAAAAATGATGGCGCCATAAAAGAGCTTGAAGCTATACGGAAACTTATTTTTTCAGAAATGAACCCTGTGAAAAAAATGTTATGGGTTTTTTACTGTGCGGAAAATCACCCTGCCACTGACATAGGCAAAAAAATCTGGCGTCTGTTGGGCATCAATAAAAAGTATGGTTATGTATCCGCTCCAACCGCAGAAACACTTGAACCCTGGTGAGTATTCAGCATCGTTTAATCCGTTAAGTCAGAACGGTATATTTTTACTGTACATTTGTTACACTGTTATCTATATGAAGACTCTCAAGGAAGTTATTATGAGCACGCTCAAAGCCATCATTTTTCTCTTCGTCACCACCATTTTTTTAATCTTACTGGGCGACCTTGTTGCCGGTCACGAAGGTGTTTACGTTGCGGTCATCGTAGCCATCCTTACCAATTATGTGGCTATTTTTGTTTCTGGTCGTGCCGCATTAAATCTATTTCACGCAACCGAGATACGCGCAGACACGCATCCCGATGTCCACGCCATCATGCAAGCACTCACGGTAAAAGCCGAGCTGCCGCTTCCAAAGCTTTATCTAGTAGACACAGAAGCCTCAACACTTTTCGTGATTGGTAAAAACCCGAATAACGCTAGCATTGCCGTCACGAAAGGCTTACTCAACTCACTCTCAACGGAAGAACAAACAGCTGCCATTGCGCAAGCCATTGCGCAAATAAAACTCAGAAACACTTTTTTAAATGGGGTAATCGCTACTGTGGCGGGTGGTATTAGTGGCATTGCAAACACCGGATGGTCAGAAGTCATCTTAGATGATAAAGATCCTGCAGAAAAAGACCATTTCAATCAAAATGTCATGAGAATTGTAGGTCCCATTGCTGCATTCATGATCAAAACAATGATATCACCTCGCATGCAAACAGATGCGGATAGTCTTTCATCTGAGTGGACTGGACACCCAGAACACCTCATTTCAGCACTCCAAACAATCGAATCTCTAAAACCAAAGGCGCCATTTCCTATAGCTGATGCACGACCAGCAACCGCCCATCTTTTTATAATCAACCCATTACATCAAAAAAAATGGGCGCACTTGTTCAAAACACATCCTCCAACCGAGGTACGAATAGCACGTTTGCAAAAACCACAAAACTGATGACATCCGCCAAAAACGACTGTATGATCAAAATCACCTAACGTGTGTCTTGGTCTTTCTTCTAGAAACAGCCTCTGTTTGCATGTCCAGGTTATTTTTAATAACACTATTGTAGAGTAATCATCATGAGCCAATCTAAAATCTATGTCGGAAATTTGTCTTATAACACAACAGAAGACGAACTTCGCGACTTTTTTTCTCAATACGGGACTATTGGGGACGTAAAATTAATCATCGACTTTAGCACAGGTCGTTCAAAAGGCTTTGGTTTCATTACCTATGCTTCAGATCAAGACTGTGAAACTGCATTGGCTGCTAATGGTGCTGACTTAGACGGTAGAAAATTAAAAGTGAATATCGCAAGAGAAGATAATCGCCGTTCTGGTGGCGGTGCTCCTGGTAATGGTGGCGAATTCCGTCGTTCACCAAATGCTGGTGGTCGCCCATTTAACAACAACCGTGGTAACGACAACAGAAACTCACGTTTTGAAAGAAGCGATCGCGACTAACATTGTCTATTTGGGGCATGTTAAATCATGCCTCGCCGTAAGCGGGTAAAAAAACCCATCAGTTGAAGAAGGGTCGCTTACAGAAAATTTTCAAAAACGTCCATTTTCAAGTGGATCCGGATGAAATTTTTAAAGCGTGCAAGTAAGCGCTTAATTTTTTCGTTTGGTCCAATTTGGAATTGGGCGTTTTTTTTTGGAATCAGAAGCAGGGGCTTCTCTTTCCGTGGCTATCAAGAATTCGTTTAGAGCCTGGTTAATCGGGGCTTAGCGAAACCTAAAGCTACCTTATTATTAACCTAAAGAAATAAAAATTATGTCAAAAAAAATAAGTTCCTTTTCAGAATTTTCTCTTGATGAAGCTGTTTTAAAAGCAGTTCAAGAAATGGGGTATGAAACACCAACACCGGTACAATCTCAAAGTCTTCCCATTTTGCTCAATGGTGATGATTTACTGGCACAAGCACAAACAGGTACCGGAAAAACGGCAGCCTTTGCATTGCCGATTTTATCAAGATTAAAACCCTCCGTTAAATCAGCACAAGCACTCGTGTTAGCACCAACACGTGAATTGGCGATTCAAGTTGCTAATAATTTCCAAGAATATGCAAAACATATTAAAGGATTTAAAGCCATTGCGATTTATGGTGGCCAAGATTTCAAACCACAATTAAGCGCTTTAAAACGTGGTCCTCAAGTAGTTGTGGGAACGCCAGGCCGTTTGATGGATCACTTGCGTCGCGGGACACTTGTACTCGATGCCGTTGAAACATTGGTAATCGATGAAGCAGATGAAATGTTAAAAATGGGCTTTATTGATGATGTTGAATGGATTTTAACCCACATCACAAAAGCACATCAAACCGCTTTATTTTCAGCAACGCTGCCATCATCTATTGTTAGAATGGCTCAAAAATACTTGAAAAATCCAAAGCGCGTTGAAATAAAATCTGAGAAAAATGCGGTTGAAACCATTACACAAGTTTATGTTCAAGTATCACGCGAACAAAAACAAGCCGTTTTAATGCGGTTTTTAGCACTGGAAGACAATCAAGGCGTAATTATTTTTACACGCACGAAAAATGATTCCACAACACTCGCTGAAAAATTAATAGCCCATGGCTATAAAGCGGCTGCATTAAATGGTGATATGAGCCAAGCAGCGCGCGAAAAAACAATTGCTCGTTTGAAAAGCGGTTCATTAAATATTGCAGTTGCAACCGATGTTGCAGCACGTGGATTAGATGTTGAGCGCATCACTCACGTATTTAACTATGACATGCCTTTTGATATGGACTCTTACGTGCATCGTATTGGTAGAACCGGTCGTGCTGGTCGTGAAGGTAAAGCAATTTTATTTGTAACACCACGTGAAATGCGTTTTATTGGGGCTATTGAGCGTCATACCAATCGTGTAATCACACGTGTTAGTCCACCTGATCAAAAAATGATTCAACAAAAAAGATTAACTGTTTTGAGTGATAGCATCACAAAATTGATTCAAGAAAATCGCGACAAACTTGAGCCTTTTATTGAAAGCGTGAAAACAATTTCGAATGATTGTAAATGTACTGGTAAAGAAATTGCAGCTGCATTGTTATTTTTAAAGGACTCTGAATCGTCTTTTGATGATAATTATCAAGAACAACCTTTAAAAAAACCCTCACCAGAAAGAAGAGAACGTGATAGGGAAAAAGAAAGAAGACGTCCTTCTTCTTTTGATGATCGTAAAAAACCCTATCGTCGACGTGAAGATGATTCTGATGGTCGCGGCGAACGTTCAAGTCGTCCTCCTCGTAGCAGTCGTAGTGAAGGATCTGCCCGCCCTGCTCGCGGTGAAGGCGCTAATCGCAGTGATCGCACTGATCGCAGCGGTGAAAGAAGCAAATTCAAAAAACCGACAAAACGTGACTAATTAAGTGTAGATTTATCAGTAGAGACGCAATTTATTGCGTCTCTACTGCAATACATTCGAAAACATATTTTGAATCTACATACAGTGCAGATTCCACTTGATTCAAAAATAAGCTCAGAAAATCAAACCGTTTTATAATAATCACCATACCAATTCACAAAATTTCTTACGCCAGTTTCAATTGAAGTAGAAGGTAAATACCCCACATCCTGATTAAGCAAACGAATATCTGCATGTGTTTCAGGAACATCACCCATTTGCATGGGCAAGTAATTATAAATTGCTTTTTTTCCCAAAGCATTTTCAATGGCATGAATATAATGCATTAACTGCTCAGGCTTATTATTACCAATATTATAAATACGATAAGGTGCGTAGCTACTTGCAGAATCTGGTGCTTTTCCATCCCAGGCTAAATTGGGTTTAGCAGGATTATCTAATGCTAATATAATGCCAGAGACAATATCATCTACATAAGTAAAATCTCGAACCATTTTTCCATGGTTAAACACATTAATTGGCTTATTGTCCAGTATGTTTTTTGTAAATAAAAATAAAGCCATATCAGGACGGCCCCAAGGACCATATACCGTAAAAAAGCGCAATCCAGTAACAGGCAATTGATATAAACTTGCATAAGCATGTGCCATCAACTCATTCGATTTTTTGGTTGCTGCATATAATGTCATTGGATGATCGACATGATCATGCTCTGAAAAAGGTTGATTTGTATGCGCACCATACACTGAGCTCGTAGATGCATAAACCAAATGTTCAACATGATAATGTCGACAACATTCTAAAATATTTAAAAAGCCAACCACATTTGATTGAACATAAATATCAGGATGGTCAATAGAATATCGCACACCCGCTTGTGCAGCTAAATTCACAACCCCTGAAATTGCATTTTTTTTAAAAATATCAACCAGACTATTTTTGTCGACTAAATCACACTGATAAAATGTAAAGCTTGAAAATAATTTTAATTTTTCTAAACGTGCTAATTTTAAATTGACATCATAATAATCATTAAGATTATCAATACCTATAACAATATTTCCACGTTCTAATAAAGCATTTGATAAATGGAAGCCAATGAAACCAGCGGCACCTGTAACCAATACAACATTATTTTTCATAAACTTTATGCCTGTACTTATAATACCTATATTTATAATATCCAAGACCTGGTGCAACCATCATATTCATGAAAAATCCATTGTTAAAATTAAGTCATGCTGTAGTATCATTTCTTCAGTTAACTGCTTTGCGCGATGAGATGATAAATTAATGTGATTATCTTCTAACATAATGTCACGAACAGCTAAATCAGCTTCATGACCAACCATGGCTGAAAGACCTGCAGAGTCCACACGACAAGCGATATTGTTTTTTTGAAAGGCTTCTTTAAAAAAACCTTCTGCTGCTGGACTTCTACAAATATTCCCTATACAAACCACCAAAATGCGATTCACAGCCTCCATACTTACTCTCTGTTAGGGTGCCAAAGTTCGAAGATCATGCTAATGGATAATCTAAAAATTGTCGATAAGAAAATAGTCATGTATTCTGATTATGAAATTGCATTGCAAGCAGTTAACATGAGCGCCTACTGAGTGATGAAAAACAATACTGATAAATACGCTGCTCTGTCACCCGATATACTGGCTATTTTAAAAGACAAACACACTGAAAAACCTTTTTCAGGGAAATACTGCAATCACACTGAAAATGGAACCTATCTGTGTCGTGGTTGCGGCATTGCACTATTTCGAGCAAATAATCAATTTCACGCCAGTTGTGGATGGCCAAGTTTTGATGACAGCATTAAAAATAATGTCAAAGCAATGCCAGATCAAGATGGCATACGCACTGAAATTGTCTGTGGACAATGTGCTGCACACTTAGGGCATGTATTTCATGGTGAACAATTGACAACAAAAAATACCCGTCATTGTGTGAATTCTTGTTCACTTGAATTTGTCCCCAGTCTCACCGTAACACAAACAGAGGAAGCTATTGTTGCTGGCGGTTGCTTTTGGGGTGTGCAACATCTATTGCAATCATTAAAGGGTGTGCTACTTACAGAAGTGGGTTATACAGAAGGCGATACATCCTATCCCACCTATTTTCAAGTATGTTCACAGACAACGGGCCATGTTGAGGCCGTTCGAATTGTATTCGATACGACACTACTATCGTATGAAGATCTAATTTACTACTTCATGGAAATTCACGATCCCACACAACAAAATGGCCAAGGCCCTGATCGTGGATCACAATATTTAAGTCGACTTTATTATTTTAATGACACGCAAAGAATGATTGCCGAAAAAACGATTTGTTTATTAATAGAAAAAAATTATGAAATTACGACGAAAATAAAACCCGTTTCAATATTTTGGCCTGCTGAAGAAGACCATCAACGGTATTATGAAAAAACAAAACAAGCGCCCTATTGTCATCAACATGTAAAAAGATTTTAAGTATCCTAAAAAAGAGCCAACAGGCTCTTTTTTATGCACTTTAAAATCAATTAATGCCTGTATCGCCTAACTGACGGCCTTGTTCTGGCTCATTAGAAGCCTGTACGATTTTACTGATATGCTTACCAATACCAACAGCGGTATCAAATAATAATACAGAAACACCCACCATTTGATATTTTAAATAAGGATCTTCTTTCATCCCTACCGCCGTTGCAAAAGCAAATAAACTTAATGCTGAAAGCTCAATGGCTTTCATAGCAATACCATAAGGATCAGGCCCAAATCGCTTCACCATTTCATCCCCCGCAACGATCTGGAACATTGCCGGCAAAGAAAAAGCTATTAATGCTGAGATTATAACGAAATTTAATGTTGCAGCCATCGTCATTTGTCCCAACATTAAAAATGAGGTGATCATTCCCAGGGATGGCGCTACTTTTTCCATTAATTTTTTCGATACAGTATCTAAGACTGTTATAGTCGATTGAGACATTCCTTCATAGTTTTTAGCATAGGGTAACAATGAACCGACAACCCCCGATAAAATAATACCATTCATGAAAACAGGACCTAATATATTGGCGCGCGGATGTTCATCTTTATGCGCATAAACCATAAAGGCTGGGCCCGATAATTTCAAAATATTCTGTGCAATATTCAAAAAATCACGCATTTTTAAGCTAGGTAGCGTCGTATTTCTTGCTCTCTCATCAGCCATAGAAATCAATTCATTAAGATTTTCATCAAGAACTCTCTGCTTTTCTAAAAAAGAATTTTTTTGCGTCTCAAGACGTATAGTATCGCGTCTAAGTTCAGCAATATTCGATCTATCTAACAAAACCTGACTTTCATTAGGCAACACCATCACTTTAGCACTATCCGACGTCATTTCTTCTTCTAATCTTGCTAATTCTGCTTGTTTTGTCTTTATTTCTTCTGATAACGCGTCAATAGCATTGGCATAACCACTACGTAAAAACGCTACAGCGCTTTCATTAACCCTTGGAAAAATTCTACTCATGATTAAACCCCTCATTTTATATATTTAATAGTATAGATGATCTTTGAGAAGATTATTCTCTCCCACTTTGGACTTGTAAAATTGATAGTGTTGATAATGACCATTGATGGTGTGAATGATAAAACTTTTTAATTAACAACGCGTTAAGATCATGTGAGCATTTGTACCAGCAACACCAAAAGAACTAACAGCAGCATAATCACATGGATTTTTAAAATAAGTGATTTTATCGGGTAAAACAATCTTTGAGTTAAGAAACGAAATATTTGGATTTGGCGCATGGTAATGAAGGTTTGGTGGTATTTTTTGATGCTGCAACACACAAATGGTTTTAATTAATCCTGCGATACCTGCCGCAGATTCACAATGACCAATCATCGATTTTACTGCGCCAACATGTAAGTCTGACTGACGATTTTTATCATATACAAATTGTAGTGACTGCATTTCAATGGCATCACCCAATTGTGTACCACTACCATGGGCTTCTACATACTGCACTTGATCTGCAGAAATACCTGCATTTTCTAATGCCAATTCATAACAGCGCGCTTGCGCTTTTCCACTTGGCGCAGTAATGCCATTACTCGCACCATCTTGATTAATAGCAGATCCAATAATCACACTTAAAATGTTATCTCCATCACGTACTGCATCATCATAATTTTTTAATAATAATAAGCCACATCCTTCTGATCGGACATATCCATTTGCAGTAGCGTCAAAAGATTTGCAGCGTCCATCAGGCGATAAAAATCCCCCTTTTGTTAAAGAAACGCTAATATCTGGAGATAAAACTAAATTGATACCGCCTGCAATTGCAAAATCACAATCTCCTGTTTGTAAAGCGCGAACCGCCTGATGTACTGCAACCAATGAAGAGGAACAAGCTGTTTTAATCAGAATTGCAGGGCCTTCTAATCCAAAATGATAAGAAATGCGTGCAATAGAAGAAAAATCAGCCATCCCAATCCCAGAGTAAGGATTAATTTTCTCAGGTGAGAATAGACGCGTTAAATGAAGCATATAGTCTGGGAATCCGCCACCCAAATAAAAACCTGTTTTTTTCTTTGTTTTTTCATCAATGGGAAATTTTTCAAATAACTTTTTAACCATTAATAATAATATTTTTTGCTGTGGATCCATGGACGCTATAACACGATTTTTTAATCCAAAAAGCTCACCCGGAAAATTTTCACATAAATCAATAAACCCGCCATGACGAGAATTTGTTTTTCCCGGTGCTAATGCATAATCGTCATAATATTCCGAATTATTCCATCGTGAGGCTGGAATGTCGACAATGGCATCTTTTCCATCCAGCATGTTTTCCCAATACGCATCAATAGTTGCAGCGCCTGGAAAAGCACATTCCATCGCAACAATCGCTACTTTATGTGTTTTTTTATGCGTAACTGTTATTGTCTCCGCAGACATTTTTCCACCTATATGGGCATACAGATCAGAAATAGTGTGTGCAAACCAAAATACCGTTGGTGCTAACGACAAATGAAATTTTTTATTAAGCGCATTGGTTAATTGTACTGCATGAAAAGAATCAACACCTAATTCTGCGAAGGTAATATCTTTTGTCATATTATTTTTTTTATCAGGCAATACTTCACAGAAGCAAGCCATTATTTCAGATAGTGTATAGTCAAAAATATCGCTTTTATTTGCTATTTTTTCCTCTTTTTTTTGATCATTATATTTTTCAGTTAATAAATAACGCTTAATTTTTAATGTATTTGATCGCGGTAATTGATCAACAATCATTACATCAGAAATGCGATAAGGTGATTTTAATTCCGAGGCGCGCTGAAAAAGGCGCTGTTTTGTTTTTGAGCTGTCCGTATTTTCTAAGGGAACAAAAGCCAATACTGCTGCAGTTGTATTATCAACGATTGCACTAAAGACACAAAATTCTTGGATATTTTCTACTAACTTATATTGATTCTCAATGTGTACTGGCATTGATTTTTTTCCATCTGAAAAAACAATCAACTCATTGATACGCCCAATAATCTTTAAATTATATGCTGAATCAAGCCTACCTAAATCTCGCGTATGAAAATATCCGTTAGTTATCGCCTGCTTTGTTGAAGCATCATCACGAAAATACCCTTTCATTAAAGCAGGTCCACGATAAATTATCTCTTCATTTTTATCGACCCACAACGCTTTTTTATCAACACATCGACCAACATTCTGAGCAATAAATCGTGTTTTACTGGTTGAAAAAGTAATAGGGCCACAAGTTTCTGTTAAACCATATGAACATAACAGTTCAAATCCATACGCTAAAAAACGTTTTTGAATAATGGCAGGTAAAACAGCGGATCCCGTGAAAATTTTCGTTAATTTTCCACCCAGTTTTTCATGTAGTGGTTTAAATAAAAAACTACCCCTATTTACATTAAAAAAACGCTGGGAGTAATACGATACGTTTAATATTACTTTAAAAAAAACTCTATTAAAAAACCCTTTTTCACGTACTATTGCTTGTAATTTTTTATCAAAAACTTCTAACAAACGTGGCACAGCAACCAACACATCAGGATGATATTTTAAAAAAGCTTGCTGTAATGCCTCAACACTGAAATATTTAAAAAAGACGCTATTTCCACCAACAAATAAAGGTTGTAAAAAACTCGTGAATAAGCCAGCCACATGAAAAAAAGGTAAAACTGTCATTAAACATTTTTTTTCAAAGCCTGAGACATACTCCTGATAACAATCATTTAAATATAAATAATTATCATGCGTTAACATGACTGCTTTATAAGAACCCGTTGTGCCTGAAGTAAAAAGCAAGGTTGCAATTTTTTCTGAACAGTCCTGATCAACTGTTGTTGAACGTAAGTTATTTTTATGCTGCCATGCCAAGGAAATGTTATCTATTAGCACGCAATAATCGACGTATAAAATATTTTCTAATTCAGCATATTTTTCTTTTTCAATAATAACAATGCGCGAATCGGAAATCATTATTTGATCTTCCAGCGCAGATAAAGGCAAATCCGGATCAATCAACACTGCTGTTGCACGTGCCAACCAAATACCGATCAATGAAATAAATGCCGTAATTTGATTATGTGCAATGAGTACAATACGTTCACCTTGTTTTACATCGCGCTTTTGCAATGCTTCACAAAATAGGTTTGCCTTATCAAATAATGAAGCATAACTGATTTCTCGCCATAACAAACCATTCCATTCCGACAATGCAGGAGCATCTGTATATTTTTCAGCAGCTTTTTTTAACAGAGATTCAATTCGCATAGCATCTTCTTAAAAATACAGTATTGCGTTTTTATTATTGGGTGTTATTGTGTCGTCAGCCAAAAAGTAGGATTTTTTATGACCCATATCGCCATTATTTCAACGCCTACTGGGAATCTTAAACTCTGTGCAACAGATGACGAACTTACCTATTGTAACTGGACGCAAGAAAAAAACGTATCTGAAAAAAAATCTCCTGTATTACAAGAAGCATGCGGGCAATTGCGCCTCTACTTTCAAAGAAAGCTACAGAATTTTGATCTACCCCTTAACCCAGAAGGCACTGTTTTTCAAAAACGTGTCTGGGATGCACTACTCACCATTCCTTACGGCGAAACCTATAGTTATCAAACGATCGCAAGAATAATCGAACAACCCAATGCTGTGCGCGCTGTTGGCAATGCCAATGGCAAAAATCCTTTATGTATCTTTATTCCCTGTCATCGCGTTATTTATGCCTCTGGTAAAATCGGTGGTTATTCTGCTGGACTGGGTCATAAAGAAAAACTATTGGCGATTGAGTCTCATAAGTAGGCGGCATTTTATATAAAAAAATCAGAAAATGGCGTACAATTTCTATATATTACATAGAAAATGGCGTACAATATGTTATCAAGACTCATTCAACTGCCTGAAAAACATAGTTTTTTCTTGTTTGGCGCTCGTGGCACAGGAAAAACAACGCTGCTCAATAATAGTGCTTGGCTCAAAAATGCTTTATACATTAATCTGCTAGAAGCCAGTACAGAGAATCGTTTTGCTAGAAATCCGGACTCGCTAATAGCAATTGCAAAAGCCTTGCCAAAAACACAAACACATATTGTTATCGATGAAATTCAAAAATTACCGAAATTACTGGATATCGTACACCACCTTATTGAAACAACCGATAAACATTTCATTCTCACAGGTTCTAGTGCCAAACGATTAAAAAAAGGGGGTGCCAATTTATTAGCAGGCAGAGCCTTACTTTTTAATTTATATCCATTCACCTTTATTGAGCTTGGTGAAAAATTCAATTTATCCCATGCATTGCACTATGGCCTTTTACCGAAAACAATTGAATTCACGACTGATCTTGATAAACAATTATTTTTAGAATCCTATACCAATTTGTATTTGAAAGAAGAAATTTGGGCTGAAAAATGGATACGTGAACTAGAACCTTTTCGCTATTTTTTAGAAATAGCCGCACAAGCAAATGGATCTGTTATTAATTTTTCTAATATCGCAAGAGATGTTGGTGTTTCCGACGCTGCGGTTAAAGATTATTTTTCAATACTAGAAGACACCTTGATTGGTTATTTTCTGCAACCATTTCAACATTCTTTTCGAAAACGCTTAAGCAAAAAACCTAAATTTTATTACTTCGATACCGGTGTTACGAGAACATTAAAAGGATTGATTGAAATTCCTTTATCGGAAAAGACCAATGCCTATGGTCAAGCTTTTGAACATTTTATTATTAATCAATGTATGCAATTGGCACGGTACTGTCATCGCAACTATCGTTTTTCTTATTTAAGCACAAAAGATGATGCAGAAATTGATCTTGTTGTTGAACGCCCCGGTGAGAAAATTTTATTTATTGAAATAAAAAGCACAGATAATGTTGAAGAACGTCATTTAACAACATTGAAAACTTTATCAAATGATTTTGGCGAATGCGAATCTATTTGTTTGAGTCGCGATCCCTATCCGAAACAGTTCGGTAAAATAACAGTATACCCTTGGGAACTGGGCATTAAAAAATATTTTTTTATTTGAAGTGTGGTGCCAAAATGAAAATACGGGGAAATCCAGCAATAAAATGAAAATTCAAGCAGTTGCAGCGTTTTTTTGTTTAACGCAAATGCTTATAAAAGCTGGTTAGCGATAGTGATTTTGTAGAGAATTCAAAATGGCCAAAGTCCAGTTGAAATAAGCGTTTTTTAATGCGAGCCGCGCGCGGTGCAAGCAATTTTCAGGGTCAACAGCCCTGCATTTCCTGCAAACACACGTTACATTCACGCTCGCATCAAAGCACTTAATGCAACGGACAATGATACCTTTGTAAAAACGCTTAGACTCTGCTGAATAAGCCCTTTATAAACCGTAACACCGCCATAATGGTAAGGTGCGTCGCATATTTTTCAAAAACTTCCACAAGCCTACATTCGCTTCCTGTCGACCAAAAGGATCATCAACAACAATGGGGAACCCAATCCCAGCGCCAAAAAGTCCTGGCGCAATAATACCATTTGAAACGTCATACCGTGATAGAAAAACACCCGACACTGGAATATGACGCTGTTGAAAACCAACCGCGTAAATGGCCTTGTTACACCCCGATAAAAATTGATCCAAATTTTCTTCCGTTGCTAAATGACGTGTAATTTGAGGCAAACATTTTTTTGAAATATTCTCACGCACCCATGCTGCTGTTTCACCTTTCAACCCAGTATCATCATACAAAATCCAATCATCAAAAATCACCGCGTAACGCAATGGCGATTGATAAAAGTTCACAATATTTTTAACACCACATTCGACTAAATTACGCACAGCAATCATTGCAGAATGAGAACTACCAAAAACAGCAACCACATCATCTGGCTTACAGACTGTTTTTAATATGCTGGGTGTTAATGCTTCCATCATGGAAATTTTTTCAATGCCAGGATGATCTAACGATTTTGCTTCCGATCCAACAGCCAAAATAACTTTTTCTGAGAAAAACGTTTTTGAGGTATTGATCTGCCAAGCACCATCTGAAATTTTAAGTGAATGCACTTCTGCTTTTTCCGTCACCACTTTTTTAACCAATTGTTCAGTCACCCACAATAAAGGATCCGTCACGTTTTGCAGGGTTGTAAAATGCGCATCATCCAAGTGATCAAATAAAAAATCTTTTGGACGATTCTTGTAATCAAAACTAGAAACCCCTAAAAGGAACTGACGAAATAAAGTAACTCGCGTATTGCTATTCACTTCACCCCAAAAACGACCAAAATCCCCTGCTTGAAAATGCGGATCAATCCACAAGATATCGTCACCTGTAACACCCGAATCTAATAATAATCCAACGGCAGTCATACCAGCAGGACCTGCACCTACGACTGCCCATGCAAATTTTTTTTCTGTTGCTTTTTCTTTTGGCATTATTGTTCCTTTGTCACTTTCAGAGATATACTGCATTCATTCAAACCTGCTGCATTAAGATGATCTACATTGTTGCTAGAGTATCGCAAAATGTAGCTTATGATAGGCTATCAATACCATGAATCCAAACTCTTTTCATTTCACTTCTGGCATCGGCTTTGATGTTCATGCCTTTGAATCTTGTGATGATATGCAACATATTCGGTTATGCGGCCTTTCAATTCCGAGTCATTATCGCGTTCTTGCACATTCAGATGGCGATGTTGCGCTACACGCACTGGTTGATGCCATGCTAGGTGCCATTGGCGCTGGCGATATTGGTGAACACTTTCCACCGACTGATATGCGTTGGAAAAATGCCGATTCAACACAGTTTGTTACGCATGCTTTATCATTGTTTAAAGAACGTCAAGCCGTTTTAATTAACGCAGATATCACCATTATTTGTGAATCCCCAAAACTAACACCTCATAAACCCACAATGAAAAACGTCTTAGCAAGCATCCTCAAATTAAGACCGGAAAATGTTAATATTAAAGCGACTACGACCGAAAAGCTGGGATTTTTAGGGCGCTCGGAGGGCATTGCCGCGCAAGCTATTGTCAGCGTAAAAGTACCTGCCCATGATTAACATCATTGCACCTGCAAAATTAAATTTATGCCTGCATATCACGGGTCGGCGATCGGATGGCTATCATCTTTTAGATAGCCTCTTTGTTTTCACAACACTTGGTGATGAAATCACCATCAGTCCAGCTGAAACACTGTCTATGACAATAGATGGTCCTTTCCATACTGTCATTGATACTCCTATTGAAAATAATTTGGTTTATCGAGCAGCCCTGCTACTAAAACAAAAATTTAATGTTAGCACTGGCGCACATATTCATCTTTCAAAACAATTACCCGTTGGCAGTGGATTGGGTGGTGGCTCTTCTGATGCTGCAGTTACCTTAAAGGCCTTGAATGCATTTTGGAAATTAAATGCAGATGCGTCTCTTCTTGCTGAGATTGGGCTATCACTCGGTGCAGACATCCCTGCTTGCCTTTATCAAAAATCTGCACGTATTTCAGGTATTGGTGAAATTATTGAACCCCTTTCTACAGAATTTAATGCATCACCCGTATTATTAATTAAACCACCCGAATCACTATCAACACCCGCAGTTTATAAACAATATGCGACAAGTAATCGCCCTTTTTCAAAAAAAATTCAACATTTAGAAACAGTAAATTTTGATACTTTTATCAAACAAATGCATGAAGCACACAATGATCTTGAAGAACCTGCTATCGCATTAATGCCCTCTATTCAAGACCTATTGGCACTGCTAACAGAACAACCAGGATGTTTATTAACGCGCATGAGCGGAAGCGGATCAACTTGCTTCGCATTGTTTTCAAATAAATACGATGTAAAAAATGCTAAAAAAATGCTGCAGACACGTCTGCCACATCATTGGATAAAACAAACTGAAATCATCTGGTCGCTACATTAAGTTAAATGAGATGCTCATTAAAAAAGACAGCTTAATTACCTAAACAATGGCTAATGATCCACGTGGAACAATTCAATTAACAAGAAGTGTGACGTCTGTGTGAACTTATCTGAACGTTACGGCCTTCTTTAAAGTATTAACATGCTGTTTTTCAATGAGTTAAAAACGCTACAGTGTAGCGCTTATCATAATTGCTTAGCCTAGCGTCATACAGCGATCTTTTCTGATAATCATCATAAGGCAATTAACCAATTAACAATGCTAATGGTAGCAAGGGCGCAAGCGACTACAAAACCCAAACGAAGAGCATGTAATTTTTTGCCAATTTGAATTGATAATCAATAGAATCTTGTTTTACAAAGACTAGTCTAAGCGCTTGAGTTTCGCGGTTGCTTGCGCGCTCGTTTCCCTTAGCTTCGTCTCACAGCCTCAATGAAGAAACATGTAAGAATGCTCGCATCAAAAATTGAGACCGTAACAAGTGGTTTTTTTAAGTCATACGGCAGCTATGATGAAAACGCTACAGTGTAGCGTTTTCTTTTTATGAAGTTACACGAGTTCTTGCAGTTCAGTTTCCATCAAAGCCAATAACATACGAAATGCTTTTGCCGATTGTCCTGGATTTTTCCAATCGATCGAATCAAACTCATGTGTATATCTTTTGAGACGTTCCGTTTTCAGCATGGTCTCTATGATTTCTCTGGCCACAAACGCCTTCGTCAAAACACCGAGCTTCACAACATTCTCAGTCTTTATGCGCGAAGAAGTCGTCTCTTTTTTAACATTAAGGTTCAATCGCGCTTCTGTTCTTTGCTGTAAAAATGATTCTATTTCGGGTTGACTCAACGAAGATAACTGTCTTGCAACTTCAAGCGTATTGATTTTCTTCTCAAGAATAAAAATCATTAATACTTTATTTGAAAGAATCGCTTTGTAAAACTGCGCTTGTTGACGACTCACGCTAATCACATCCGATAGCTTAATCGCGGTCAAATCTTCGCCATGTTCTATTCGGTAAGATTCTAAAATTGCCGACACGTTCATTAATTTTTCATACAAAGAAAGATCTTTACGTGCTTGGTTTTCAGACCATTGAATGACTTTAAGATCAAGCGCCTTTGGCTTTTTGCGAAATACTCTCGCCTCAATTACTTTTTTATCTGCTATCACGGTTGCAAAGAAACGTCTTTCACCTGCCACTAATTTGAAGTTACCACTTTCTTCGATAACAACAATCGGATGCAACAACCCTTCTCGTTTGATAGATTCTGAAAGCTCACATAACCCTTCGTACTCATTCTGTTTTTCTGCATGATCTGGGTCACGTAAAGACAAACCAGACTTCACATCCTGAATCGTGATTTTATGCTTCCTGGGATTTTCAGGATCAAGCGTAATACGATCAATTAAAATTTCCGTATTAAAAAAATGCGAATGTTCGGCCTTTGCCATTTGAATCGTTTGCGTAAGTGCTTTATCAACAGCTGGGCTAATTCCAAATTTCTTTTTAGCCATAAACAGTTTCCTTGTGTGTACTCTCTATTTTCGCAACAACATACTCACACATTACCAAGCATTCTTGTTTGGCTTTATTATTGCTTGGTAAGTCAAAAATTGATTTTGGCGTGGGGTTTTCTGTATCGTTTTCAGCAAACGTAATCCGTCTTGACAATTTGCAAGGCATTAAATGTTCAGCAATCGTCTCATTCTTTTGCAAATCATGATACATACTCGTATGCAATGCAGTACGCGTATCAAACATATTTGGCAAAATACCTATTAAATTCAATTGGTTATCATCATTTCGATTCTTTGTTTCTTGCATCCATAACTGCATCATACCAAACACCCCGCGGATCGGCTTATCCTCCATCTGCGTCGGAATGATTAAATGCGTTGCTGCTCTTACTGCAGATCGCGTCAAAGGCCCTTTTGAGGGCGCTGTGTCAACAATAACGTAGTCATAGGACTCATGGACATCAGGCATGTTTAAAAACGCTTTAAAACGATCATATATCTTTTCTAATACTTCTTCTTGGCGACATTGTTCCACCGCCAAAAGGTCTGATGCATGTGCTGGCATAATATCCAAATTTTCATTCATTGTAGGATAGGGCACAACACCGGCCTGTGGACGTAAAAAAATATCAGCAATGCTGCTTCTTCCATCCCATTCTTCATCAGATTCACGATAATCAGGATGGATAGATGGGCGATGACCATCTGGTTTATTGGGATCTATTTCCATCTGCATAAAGCGTTGCGATATATTGCACTGAGGATCTAAATCAATGACTAGCGTTTTTTTCTTTTGCACTTTTGAAAAGTAATCCGCCAAAATAGCCGCAACACAAGTTTTTCCAACCCCACCTTTATTATTGCAGGGAACGATGATTTTCATAGGAAACGATCCTTGTGAGTAACACAAATAATCAATCAATTTAACATGCTATGGATGATTTTTAAATCCGTGTTTTTAAGTAACTCCCCTAGCAATTCTTCGTGAACAAAAAATTTTCATTTTTTGGCGATCTCGAATGATAATTTGTCTTAAAAATGCTCAGGTGTTTTGTTTTATAAAATAAATACAACAACAGTATGTTAACGCTTGGTTATTTTCAGCCCTGTTGTTATTATTTATATATGTTTTTAATGTTTCTTTTTTGATTTTCTTTTTTAAATCAAAATGTTACGACATTCTATGTGACATCTCTGTGAAGTAATGTGACATCTCTGTGAAGTAACTGTGACAGTTATGTGAAGAAGTGTGACATCTCTGTGAAGCAAAGGGTAGCAGAATTGAGGGTAAAATGGACGTTGAATTAGGGTTTCAAGAAAATACAGAGGTTATCAACGGGCGTCATATTGTTAAAAAACATGTGGCAACCATTCATTGTTCTAATAAGCTTTCATTGCTAGAGCGAAAAATTTCAAATGCGTTGCTTTACCATGCGTTTTCAAAACTCAAGGTGCAAAACGTTCATGAAATAAAGATTGACGAGCTAAAACGATTATTAGGGGCTAATACACGAAATCATAAGGCCCTGAAGGAAGCGCTGAAAAAACTGATTAGCACGCTCTTAGAATGGAATTTATTGGGTGAAACGGTTCCTGAAATGGAATTAGAAGGGTGGAATGCCTCAACCATTTTATCTTCAGTGAGCGTACAGCGTGGCATTATCAAGTATCAATACAGCGAGCTTATTAAAACATTACTGATTGATCCAAAAATTTATGGGAAAATTAATCTCACCATTCAAGCACGGTTTAAGTCTTCTTATGCATTAGCACTTTATGAAAACTGCTCACGGTATCGTGGTTTGCCCTATACAAAAAGTTTTGACATGACTATTTTTAGACGTCTGATGGGGGTTGAAGATGGAAAGTACAATATTTTTCGTGATTTTAATCGACGCGTGCTAAACCCCGCAATTACCGAAATTAATACGTGTTCTGATATTCGCATTCTTCCTGAACTTTCTCGAACAGGTAGGGTGGTCAAAGCCATTAAATTTAGAATTGAAGAACGGCCAATTAAACAGCGTATTGGTATTAGCTTTGAAACATCCTCGTCTGAAGTAAAATCTGTTTTTGATATGTCATCGGATTTAGAAAACCTTAAAAAAACACATGGTGATGCAAAAGTAGAAAAAGCAATTGCGTATATTAAAAAAAGAAAATCCTATCAAAAGGGTGAGATTAAAAATGTTGTAGGTTACATTAATGCAGCCATTTTAAATGATTATGAAGATAAAAAAATGGTGTTGAGTCCGCCAAAAAAAACAGCCGACAATAATCCTGCGCCGGAAGTAGATCGCAGAAAATATTATTATGATTATTATCGGTATATTGCACGTGATGTGATGAGACAATTTTTTTTAGTGTCACATACTGAACAAGAAGCTTTATTAGGCGATTTTTTGAATCAAGGTGGTGGTTTGGTAGACAATTTCTATCAGGATGAAGCATTTATTCTTTCACTGTATAAGCAAGTGGGTGCTTCTATTTCTGGTATTGTGTCAGGAATTTCTTCTGAAAATCCTGCTGTCACCTTGTTTTTTGAGCGTGGATTTTCAGAATACTTATGTAAAAAAAATCCCGACATGAAAAAGGTAATTTTTTCATTTGAGAATTTTTTGCAGATAAAAAACAATTAGACTTTCGTTTTAACTGCTTTCCAAGGTTTGATTTGCCATGTCGATTTTACGGTGGCAATCGATTGGTTTTCTTCATCCTTAATTTCAGTAAGGATGGTTTGCAATATTTTTCCTTCTTTTAGCAAGGCTTCTAGAACGGCTGTTTTTTCATTTTTTGAAAAAGTTGCTGTTGCAATCACATTTTTTTTGGCTTGATAGTGATAATCGATTGTGATGTTCGACATAATCAGTCGATATTCTAAAGGTGAAAAGTGCGACATCAGTGATAGCCCTGCCGCCAACTCACCGACAGTCGCAAGGGCGCAAGCGTGAATACCGCGAACATGGTTAAAGTTTTTTTTGCGATAAGAGGCAAAGGTTTGAACGTAATCATCTGTGATTTTTGCAACGCTAAAACCATGGGGTTTGTTGAAAGGTACAATATAACGCATCAATCGATTTAATAGCCATAAATGTTTTTTGGATGCTTTTGATTTCTGGATTAAATTGGATAAAATTTTCATAAGTTTCCATAATAAATAGTCTTAAAAATGAAATAGTAAGCTCTTTTTTCCAATATTGCTATTGTGTCTTGTTTATGTGAGGATAAAATAACAAAGCGCAAGGGATAATTAGTATGACGGATTATCATTTATCTAATGATGAAAAACAGAAAATTCGTATTTTATCGGACCGCCTTATTTTATTACAACAACCCATTCGCATTTTAGATGCTATCAAGTGGGATGATACGATTAAAGCAGATTTTTTTAACAATAAATTTGAAACACTGCCAAAAGTCGATAGAGCATATTACGAAAAGAGACCACTTTGCTTTGATCCAGATGAGCTAACAGCACAATTTCACACCTTAATACGTGATATTAAGAATGAACTGGGTCAGTACACCAGCATTTCTAAAATGATGATTCGTTTGTGTGAAGAATATTGCCAAGCGATTTTAATGTTAAATTCTCGTGGAAAGCCACTATTTTCAAATTTGGCAATGGAATTGTATGGTGCGCCTAATGATGCGTTTTATCCGAATGGCCCACGACTCAGTGATCTTGGCATATTGCTCGGGGATATTTTAGGAAAATTAACCAAAACATTGGGAACGACAGATTTAGACGAGAAAAAATATACGGCGGAAGAAGCGGTAGAAATTCTACAGGAAAGATTGTCGCACTATTTTAATGGTGAAGAGTGTGTGACGGCAGTACTAAGCGATAATATTGTTGCGGATGCGTCTGCAGGTGCTGATCGTATCAAACTTAAAAAAGGCGTGAAATTTAGTGAGCGTGATTTACGGTATTTAGAAGTGCATGAGGGGTGGGTGCATGTTGGAACAACACTAAACGGATTGTCACAACCCATTTGCACCTTTTTATCAAAAGGTTCTCCAACATCGAGTATTACTCAAGAAGGCCTTGCGGTAACGACAGAAATTTTTACGTTTTCATCTTATCCAAGTCGTATGCTCAAAATCACGAACCGTGTGCGTGCATTAACATTGGTTAATAATGGAGCTACCTTTATTGATGTATTTCGCTTTTTTAAGGAGCAAGGTATTTCGGATGAAGAGAGTTATCACTACAGCGTGCGTATTTTTCGTGGTAGCACACCAGATGGTGGGCCTTTTACAAAAGATTTATCGTATACGAAGGGATTCTTGTTAATTTACAACTATATTCGATTGGCTGTTAGAGAAGGCCTTGTGGATCGCATCCCTCTCTTTTTTGTTGGAAAAACATTGATTGAAGATATTCCAACGCTTTATGAGCTAATGCAACAAGGGATTGTTACGCCAGCAAAATATATGCCCCCGCAGTTTCGAGACTTATCCGCGTTAAGTTCTTGGATGGGCTTTTCGTTATTTTTAAATCAGTTTGATTTGGAGGCAGTCGCTGCACATTATGGTTATATTCTTCGACAATAGCGGGACCAAAAAAACGCAAAAAAAACCCGCATCTTGCGGGTTTTCATTATTTCTTTTGTTTCTTACGTAATTTTTTAGGACCGTGTGGACCTCTTCCTCTTGGCATAGCTCACCCTTTTCGCGCTGGTTAAAAAGGGCAATTTAACCGAGATTAGGCTTCGAACGCAATGATTTTCTTTGATATTTTTTGTATTACCTTTAATCGAGATCGTGATAGGCGGTTTTTAGATGACGGGGGATTTGGTTAAATCCCTGCCATCAACACCTGATAAAAAAGTTTTTTATCCAATTGGTAATATACTGTGACGTCATGGTGCGATTTTGGCGACACAAAAATACCCGCATAATTTTTGCCTGGTTGTAGAGATAATTCAACAGGTACGTCAGTTATTTTTTTTGAGACTAAGTTTGAATCAAGTGCAGCGACAGTAGTTGCGGTATCCCAAAAATCTAAATTACGCGCGACAGTTTCCCAGGTACCTTGATTTTTTACCATCATATCCATGGCATTTGCCATAAATAGTCGCAGTGAACCAGGTTTTGCACCTTCTAAAAAAGCAAGATAGGATTTTTTTGTCATATTGACTTGATCAGTTGCATTGTTGGGGATGAACGTGATGGGAAGATTTGCATCAATTAAGTCTTTCATTGCAGGGGCATCGGCATAAATATTCCATTCCGCAACGGTATTATCACTTTCAATCATTGTGGGAATCGTAATATTACCAGGTATGTTTTTATTGGTTATGCGTCCGTGTGAGAGTGTTCCAAAGGCGCTGCCACCTTTGTAAATCATGGCTAAGCCTTGTCGAAATAAAGCTGTTTGATGTTGTGCAATCGCCAATTTCCAGGCGTCATCACTATTTTCTGCTGTGCCTACTGAAATAATAACGACATGGGTATGCGTTTTAGCAGCGTTTATCACAGCATTAAAAATTGTTTGTGCTGCAGAAATTGAAGTGATGTCGTTATTTTTGGGCAAATTTAAAAAACCAGGTACGGCCATATTGGTTGCAAAATCACGTATGCTTTTTGGAAAATTGTAGGCATTTTTTGGGTTTATTGCACCATACGCAATAGGCACATGTCGTCCAACCAATTGTGTTAACCGTGCTGCATTAACAGCGCCTTCTGGGCAAAGCGTTTCGCCTTCGCAATCAATCGTGATTGCATCAACAACGACGGGTTGCTTTAATAAATAGGCAACAGCAAGCCAATCATCAAAACCCATATCCGTATCAATAATGTAATGCACTGCGTTTGCAAAGGTGGAAATACAACAAAAAACAGATAAGCTGATTAAAATTCGACGAAACATAATTCTCTCACGTAATTTTAGATGATATGATGCACATGGTTTTTATCATATTTCAGGAGAAATGTAATGCCAAAAAAAGCAAAGAAAAAAGCAAAACCCGCAAAGGTCGTTAAAAAGGTAAAAGCAACAAAGAAAATGCCTGCAAAAAAGGCTGCTAAAAAAGTCGTGAAAAAAATTGTGAAAAAGGCTGCAAAAAAAGCAGTTAAAAAAGCTGTGAAAAAGGTTGTAAAAAAAGCGAAAGTAGTTAAAAAGGCAAAAACTATCAAAAAAACAAAAGTCGTAAAAAAAGCCAAAAAAGCAAAAAAAGTATTAGCGGTTCCAAAGGGTTATCATAGTGTTACTCCCTACCTAATCGTACATAATGCAGTGGATGCGATCGCATTTTATAAAGATGCTTTTGGTGCAAAAGAGATTATGCGTATTGGTGTAGAAGGCAAAATAACCCATGCGGAATTAGAAATTGGTGGTTCAAAAATCATGTTAGCTGATGAGCATCCAGAATTGAATGCGCGCAGCCCAAAAGATATTGGTGCAACACCGGTTAGTATTCATTTATATGTTCCCAATGTAGATGCCGTTGTTTCCAAAGCGGTTGATTTAGGTGCGCAACTGCTACGTGATGTTGAAACGATGTACTACGGCGATCGTTCTGGTGGCGTTTGTGATCCGTTTGGACACCAATGGTATATTTCAACGCATGTTGAAGATGTGAAACCAGCAGAAATGAAAAAGCGTTTAGATAAATTGTTTCAAAGTGACGTAAGCAACGAAATCTAAGAACGAAGCTAAAAACATGAAAACCGTTTTGATTGTCGGTGCTGGTATTGCAGGCTTAACAGCAGCCTACTGGCTTAATCATTACGGTTTTTCTGTTGATGTCATCGAAAAATCAGAATGTCCTAAAAAAGAAGGATACTTAATCGATTTTTGGGGTGCTGGTTTTAATGTCTGCGAAAAAATGGGTATTTTGCCCCTCTTGTCTAAAAAAGATTTTCCACTCAAGCATTTTATTTTTATTGATGCTGGCGGGGAAATCGAATCAAGTTTTAGTATTTCAGAATTAAGAATATTGCAAAAACAACGTGTTTTTACAATCTTTCGTGGGGAATTAGAAAAAATCCTGTATGATTCTGTATCATTATTACCTGTTCGTACATATACGACAATTATCCGCATGGAAAATAGTACCGATGGGGTGATGGCTTATTTTAATGATGAAACAAGCAAAAAATATGATCTAGTAATTGGTGCAGATGGTGCACACTCAAAAACACGCGAATGTATTTTTGGGGATGAAAAACAATTTTCGCATTATTTGGGTTACCAGGTGGCAGCTTGTATTCAACCTTGTTCTGCTGTTTTAGAGCGGTCTTTATATACTTATTCTAATATTGGAAAACAAGCAACGGTTTGTTTTTTAGAGAACAAGCGGGCAGCGACTTTTTATGTTTATGCAGAAGCAGCTGAAAAAATAAATAACCCAGAAGAAAAATTAATTCAGGCCTTTCGTGGGTCAGGTTGGATTATGCCTGAATTAATCGATCAGTTAAAAAATGTGGATACTGTTTTTTTTGACGCATTATCACAAATTAATTTGCCAGTATGGCATAAAAACAGGGTGGTTTTGATTGGCGATGCCAGTCATTGTTTAACCTTAGCAGCAGGGCAGGGTGCCTCTATGGCAATGGCGGGTGCTTATATTTTGGCAACTTTGCTCCATAAAAATGCCGATCATTATCAAGAAGCATTTTTACAATATCAGAATATTATGCAACCCGGGATGCAGCATAAACAACGAGAATCACAAAAATTTTTAGCAGGTTTTATTCCACAATCAGATCTTGTAAAGCAAAGAAGGAATTTTTACACGCGTTATTTTTTCAAAGCGATGTTTGAAAAAACAGCGATAGAAGATTTTTGTGATTGACAGTTACGAGAGAAATTACCGTGGCATTCACTAACATACAAGTTACTAAAATTCTTTCCGTGCCATCACCAAAAATACAATTGCAATTGCTGTAATCACGACCTCAACTGTGTACAAGCTTGCAATATGAAAATAGTGCCCAATTAGACCAATAAAAAAATAAAAACCCATCATAAAAGTGCCAGATAAACTATTAAACGTTGATTGCACACGACCTTGAAAATCTAAATCAGTTAAGCTTTGTGCGCGCGTAATAATGAGTGGCCAGATTGCGCCTGAAAATCCAATAATGAAATACATAAGAATGGCGAGGGGAATAGAATGATTCCATCCAAAAAAACAAAATGTTAAACAAAGTGTACAAGAGAAAAACAGCAATGTTCGCATTAAACCCGCGATTTCAGCAAGCCAGGGCATTAAAATACCCCCAATAACAATACCGACAGATGCAGCAGCTTCGATGGCACCAAATTGACTAACAGTGGCGTTTAATACTGTCTTACTAAAGGGTACTAACAATAGGGGTGAGGTTAAAAACGTAATAAAAATTAATAATTGAATCGTATAAATCGACAATAATTGCTTTCTTTTTAATAGGTAATGTAAGCCATCATAGAAATCTCCCCATAGGCGTATTTTTTTAGGCACACTTTTACTGCCATGACAAAGGGCTTTTTTAGGGATAAAAAACACACTAATGCTTGCAATAAGAAAGGCAATGCCATTAATTAAAATCGCCGTTTCTGAAGAAGTAATGGCAATTAAAAACCCTGCACTACCCATGCCAATGACACTACCGACTTCATACATGATGTCAATGGTTGAGTTTGCATGCATTAATTTTTCAGCAGGAATTAATTCGCGAACAAAGGCCATAGCACTAGAATAAAACAAGGTAAAAGCAAATCCATTTAAAAGCATTAAGAGATAGACAACATTTGAGCTATCGTTGTAATGTAAATAAAAACTGAAAAAAATAAAAATAACAGCGCGGGAAAAATTAGAGATTAAAATCATTTTTTTACGAGAAAGGCGATCCGCCAGCACTCCTGTTAAGGGACCGCATATGATAGTAGGCCCCCAAAAACAAGCCATGAGAATAGCAGTTGCTGTGACATTTGTGTGATAAGTCACAACAATCCAGGTGATCGCAATATAACCCATCCCATTGCCAATCGCTGCCGTAAAAAAGGCGATAATGTACGCCAGAAATGGGCGATAGCGCATTAATTCTAGTCGTTTTTGCAGGTGTGACATGGGAAGTTGCCAAAAAAGATACAGCCGACAATTGTAGCATAAAAAATCATAATGGCATGATTTCCATAATCCTTTCGGGTGCGGTTAGGTGAGGTGGGAATTACTATACTTTAAGCGTTCTCGCTACGGATTTAACTGTCGAATCTAGGTTTATCTAAGTTATATGACTTATGTATAATGTGGTATCAAAAGGAAAGTTTCCCTCTGAAATCAAAACGAAAATATTCCTTCAATGAATAATTTGTCACCATAACCTTGTCGACTAAAACTGGGAGGTGATATTGTTAACCACATTAAAAAATGCGTATTTTAAGTTTTCTGATGAGGTATCTGTTTTTGAGCCTGCATGTTATGCATTTATGAAGTATGATTTGAATTGTGCTTTTCTGCATATATCACCTGAGAAACTTGAAGAAATATTAAAAAATAAAAATATGGTGATTGGTGTTGCAAAAATATTTAGTCATTATGCAAGGAATAATTTTTTTCTATCTGAAAATAAGTTGATTGATAATTTAAATAAAATTAGTCATATTCCTGCCATTGTTTTAAACGGACGATATGACGTTATTACTGTGCCTAAATCAGCCTATTATCTACATAAACATTGGAAAAACTCCAAATTAGTTATTGTTGAAAAATCTGGGCATTCAGCATTTGATGATCAAATGCAAATTGCATTACGAAATGCTACGGAATCAATGATAGGAAAAATACAATGAAAAGCGCCCAACAGCGGCGTTTCTTTCTAACGGAGTGAGTAGTTACAATAAAAACATTGTTAAAGCAATTGTAACTTCAGCAAGTGTAATACAAAATCTACCACGACTACGCAGTTTTTAGGATATTCGATTATCTAATACAAAAAATTTTTAATGGGATAAGCTGAATCTTCCTGTACACTAATAAAGTAGGCATTTTTCAAGATGGAGTTTATATGTTGAAAACCATTAATCCAGTAAGTGGTGAGCATATTGCAACTTATGATGAAATGGCCATTGAAGAAATTAATCCAATACTTGAGTCATTAGATGTCGCACAAAGAAAATGGTCTCAACAGTCATTTTCAGCGCGTGCAGAAAAATTATTAAGCGTTTCAGAAATGCTAGGGAAACAAAAAGAATCGCTTGCATTATTAATGGCGATGGAAATGGGAAAGCCATTATCAGCAGGTATTGCAGAAATTGAAAAATGTCAGTGGGTTTGTGAGTTTTACGCAAATTCGGCAGAAAATTATTGTGCGCCAAAAATCATTCAATCAAGTTATGAAAAAAGCGAAGTTATTTATCAACCACTTGGTATTATTTTTGCAATTATGCCGTGGAATTTTCCTTTTTGGCAGGTTTTTCGTTTTGCCGCACCTAACCTCATGGCAGGTAATGCTGGTGTTCTTAGCCATGCATCTATAGTAACAGGATGTGGATTAGCCATTGAAAAAATATTTCTAGATTGCGGTGTGGATGTTTTTAGAAGTCTTGTGATTAATCATGACACCACTAAAAATATCATTGAAAATCCGCTCATTAAAGCAGTCACGCTTACAGGTTCAGAGCGGGCTGGAAAAATAGTGGGAAGTTATGCTGCAAATGCATTGAAAAAAGTGGTATTAGAGTTAGGAGGAAGCGACCCTTATATTGTTTTAGCAGATGCAGATTTAGAAAAAGCAGCAGATAATATTGTCAAATCGCGCATGAATAATGCGGGGCAAGTATGTATTTCGGCAAAAAGAATTATCGTCATTGAAACAGCTTATAAACAATTATTAGCATTGATTTTTGAGAAATTAAAATATTATGTAATGGGGGATCCATTGCAAAAGACAACAACGCTTGGACCACTGGCACGTTCAGATTTACGTGATACTGTGCATCAGCAAGTGCAGGAGTCTTTAGAAAAGGGTGCCAGTTTATTGTGTGGCGGTCAAATACCCATTGGCAAAGGATTTTATTATCCACCTACTATTTTAGAAAATGTAAAGCCGGGTATGCCTGCTTTTGATGATGAAATTTTTGGGCCTGTTATTGCGATGATCGCTGTAAAAGATGAAGCAGAAGCATTATTATTAGCCAATAAAACACGTTTTGGATTATCTGCAGCAGTTTTTACGCGAGATATTATAAAGGGCGAGTATTTTGCACGTGCGTTAGAAGTAGGCACATGTGCTATTAACAGTTTAGTGAGTTCTGATCCGCGTTTGCCTTTTGGAGGCATAAAATCTTCTGGTTATGGTAGAGAGCTGGCAGAAGAAGGTATCCATGAGTTTATGAACATCAAAACAATGACTGTTGCGAAATAAAATGACCAAACAATTTAAACTCTCTTTATTTATTTTTCGCCGTGATCTGCGGTTAATTGATAATACAGCCTTAAAAGAAGCAATGGATGCATCTGAAACAGTGATTCCTTGCTTTATTTTTGATGATCGACAAATTAAAGATAATACGTACTTTAGTGAAAATGCATTTTTATTTATGCTGCAAAGTTTGGCAGAGCTAAAAAATGACATTCAAAATAAAAAGGGTCATTTATATTTTTTTAAGGGTATTGCTGAATCTTGTGTAGAAAAGCTTATTCATGCGTTACCGATAGAAGCCCTATTTTTTAATAGAGATTACACGCCATTTAGTCATAGAAGAGATCATGCGATTAGAAAAATAGCAGAGAAAAATGGTCGTTTATTTTTTTCATTACCAGATGCGCTGTTGCATGAACCTGAAGCAGTTTTTAAAAAAGATCGATCTCCTTATACTATTTTTACGCCATTTTATAATCAAGCAGCTACGCTACCTGTTAAGCCCATAAAAAAAATAATACAGTATTCATTTTATAATGAAAAAATCGCATTGTCAGATGAATTAATTTTAGCATACTACTTAGAAAAATATTCCAAAAATAGCAGTTTTTTAGGTGGAAGAAGTGAAGGATTAGCGCTGCTTTCTGCTATGAAAAAGAAGAAAAATTACGAAAAAAATCGTGATTTTCCAAGTATCAATGCAACATCGCATTTATCGCCGCATCATAAATTTGGAACGCTATCAATTCGTGAATCTTATTATGCAATTAAAGATACTACTTTTAAAAAAGAACTGTATTGGAGAGATTTTTTTACACATATCGCTTTTCATTACGCCAAAGTATTTTCAGGTGCTTTTCATGAAAAATATAATCGCATTCCGTGGGTGAATAATAAAAAGCATTTTCAAAGATGGTGTGAAGGAAAAACAGGATTCCCAATTGTTGATGCGGGAATGCGAGAATTAAATGAAACTGGCTATATGCATAATCGCGTAAGGATGATTGTTTCTTCATTTTTAGTGAAAGATTTGCATATTGATTGGCGATGGGGTGAACACTATTTTGCGACAAAGCTTGTCGATTATGATCCAGCAGTGAATAATGGTAATTGGCAATGGGCGGCTTCTACTGGCTGTGATGCGCAACCATATTTCAGAATTTTTAACCCCGCATTGCAACAAAAACGTTTTGATGTTGAAGAAAAATATATTAGGTATTGGGTGCCTGAATTAAATACAAAAAAATACCCACTACCGATTGTTGATCATGCAGCTGCAGGCGTGTTTTCAAAAAAGCTTTTTCAACTTAAGGAAGAAAAATGAAAATACAATTTTTAGGGGCAACTGAAACAGTTACTGGGTCTAAATATTTTCTTTCCAGCGGAAAAACCAATATTTTGGTGGATTGTGGTTTATTTCAAGGCTACAAAGAGTTGCGTTTAAAAAATTGGATGCGTTTTCCAATACCTGCAAAGGACATTCATTATATTTTACTAACGCATGCGCATATAGATCACAGTGGTTATGTTCCATTACTGGTTAAAAATGGATTTCGTGGGAAAATTATTTGCACAGCAGCAACGAAAGATTTATGCAAAATTTTATTACCAGATAGTGGTTACCTTCAGGAAGAAGAAGCACGCTATGCGAATAAAAAAGGCTATTCTAAGCATACGCCTGCATTACCTTTGTATACACGTGAAGAAGCAGAAGCATCACTTGCTTATTTCCATGCGGTCGATCTTGAAAAAAAACATAGTTTAAGCGAAGATTTTTCCGCAACATTTTATTATGGCGGTCATATTTTGGGTGCTTCTTTCATTAAAATAGAAGACCCTTATACATCTATTTTATTTTCAGGTGATTTGGGAAGGCAGACTGATCCTGTTATGTATCCACCAAAAAATCCACCTTCTGCAAACTATTTAGTGGTTGAATCCACCTATGGAAATCGTCTTCATTCAACGGTTAATCCACAAGATGAATTGGCAGTTATTATTAATAATACGGCAAAGAGTGGCGGTGTTGTTTTAATCCCTTCCTTTGCGGTGGGTCGTGCACAGCAACTATTGTTTTATTTGCATGAGCTCAAAAGAATGGGAAAAATACCGAATATTCCTGTTTTTGTCGATAGCCCTATGGCGACTGATGCAACAAAGCTTTTCTATAAATATTACCGTGAGCATCGTTTAAGTGCTGAACAAGCATTGGCTGTTTGCAAGACAGCAGCGTATATGCACACGGTTGAAGATTCGAAATCATTAAACAGTATGAATGTCCCAATGATTATTATTTCGGCAAGTGGTATGGCAACGGGAGGTCGTGTGTTACACCATATTAATAATTTTGGACAAAACCATCGTAATAGTATTGTTTTTTGTGGGTATCAAGCAGGTGGTACGCGAGGTGATTTAATGGTGCGCCATGCAGAAACCATTAAAATTTTTGGCCGAGCCATATCAATTCATGCGAAAATTTTTCAAGTTGATAATATGTCTGCGCATGCAGATTATTCTGAAATGTTGGCTTGGCTGTCGAATATTGAACAAAAGCCTACTAAAGTATTTATTACGCATGGTGAAAAAGCCGCTGCAGAAGCTTTAAAACAAAAAATTGAAGAGGAATTAAAGTGGCCTTGCGTGGTACCAGAATATGGACACACAGAGACCTTAGTCTAGTGATCCCATGTTGCCTACTATACGTGTCATTCTAAGAATGCTTTCTGCGAAGATCTATCAGTAGCACACGCGCGACCATGTTGCTTGTAACTGTTTTGTGAGATAAGGCAATACGCTCGTTTCTAGTTTTTCTGAAAGTTTCCAGGGTGGGTTAATGATTAAAATACCACAACGAGATAACGCGGTTTTTGCTTCCATTGGATCAATTGAAAAATGATAGGCAAGATAGTCTGGAGACAATGCAGAAATATTTTTTAAAAAGTGTTGTGCTGGCGCATTCTCTTTTATGGGATACCAAACCATAAAGCATCCTGATTTCCAGTGTTTTAATGCTGTTTTTAAAGCATTTTCAATACATTCAAATTCATTGGTCATTTCAAAAGGAGGGTCTATTAAAACCAGCCCTCGTTTTTCTTTGGGAGGCAAAAATGCTTTCATACCAAGGTAGGCATCCTGATGATGTATTGCAATATTTTTTTCGCCGCGAAAATTATCTTTGAGTGTTTGGTAATCTTCTGTATGTAGTTCGCATAAAATCAACTTGTCTTGATCACGCATCAATGATTTTGCAATCCACGGTGATCCTGGATAAAAAGAGAATTTCCCCTTGCCATTAAGTTTTTCTATCATTGAAATATAATCTTGAATTTCAGAAGGTATTGATTTTTTTTCTGCAAAAAATAACTTTAAAATACCTGTTTCATATTCTTTCTTTTTTTGTGTTTCAATTGAATTTAGTTCATATAGTCCAATACCCGCATGTGTATCTAAACAACAAAAAGCGGGTTCTTTTTCTTTAAAATGATTGAAAAGTGCAATTAATATGACGTGTTTTACAACATCCGCAAAATTTCCAGCGTGATATAAATGTCTGTAATTCATGAGAGTAGTTCGCGTAGTTCAGCAATTATTTTTTCTTTTTTATCGGGGTTATAAGGTTTTTCAAGAAATGCGGATTGCCATAAGCTTTGTGGCCATAGCGGGTCATTATGATGGCGTGAAATAATATGAATGTGTAATTGCAACACCATATTTCCTAGTGCACCTATATTTAATTTATTAGCATGCCCATATTTTTTAATAATTTCCGAAACCTTGCTTATTTCTTGCATTAATGTGTGTTGATGATCAATCGGAAGCTCATATATTTCTGTAATAGATGCAGAGACACGAGGAATTAAAATAATCCATAAATGGTCTGCATGATTTTTCAATCTGACATCACAGAGTGATAAGTTTTTAATGTGAAAGCTGCTTTCGCGTAGTCGTTGGTCTAATTCATAACACATAAGTTTATGCCGTTGGTAGGGTATCTAAAAAATAACCAACAAAAATAAGCGCCCATATAACTAATACTGGATGCACCTTTTTAATTTTACCTGTTAACAATTTAATGAGCACGTAGCTGATAAAACCAATGCCGATACCAACAGCAATCGAAAATGACAAAGGAATCATGATAGCGGTGATAACACTGGGGATGGTTTCGGACATATCATGCCAATCAAAATGCGTAAAACTTTTAATCATTAAACAACCGACAAATAGTAAAGCACTAGCTGTTGCATACGTCGGAATGGTTTTAGCGAGGGGTGAAAAAAACAGAGCAACTAAGAAGAGTGCTGAGACTACACAGGATGTTAATCCAGTTTTCCCCCCCGCACGAACACCGGCAGCGCTTTCGCAATACGGGCTACAGCTCGATGTACCTAAAAAACCAGCTGACATGCTTGCAATACTTGTTGCTAATAATCCTCGTGATAAGGCATTCGCACCTTCTTTTGATTTTCGAAAAAGACCAGCTTGATGCAATATTCCTACAAACGTTCCCGTGCTATCAAAGAGTGACACTAAGAAAAAGGCAAAAATGACAGAAAATCCATTGTGTGATAATAAACCATTCAAATTTAATTGAAAGAAGTTTGGTGTAAGTGAAGGAGGTATGGCCATAACACCATCAAACGTTGCAATATGTGCAAACATACCAATGACACTCATGACCAAAATACCAATGACAATAGCACCACTGACACGCAAATAATCCAGTGCGGCAATCAAACAAAACCCTAAAAAGAATAATAGGGTTGGCAATGAATGTACATTACCCAATGTGAGTAAGGTATGCGCATTTGTTTGAATTAACCCTCCGCTATGTAGTCCTAACATTGCAATGAATAACCCTAAGCCGGCAGCGATAGCCATATTCATTGTTTCTGGAATGGCATCAATTAACCATCGGCGCATGGGTGTCACTGCAATTACGAAAAATAAAAAACCAGAAATAAAAACAGCACCGAGTGCGGTTTGCCAGGCATAGCCTAAGCCTTGTACAACGACAAAAGAAAAGTAGGCGTTTAAAGCCATCGCGGGTGCAACAGCAATGGGATAATTAGATAAAATACCGGTTAGAAAACAGCCAATTGCTGTCACAAGACAGGTTGCAACAAAGGTGGCGCCCGGATCCATGTGTGCTTTGGCTAAAATGGCTGGATTGACCAAAATGATATAAACCATTGTTAGAAATGTTGAAACGCCGGCAATAGTTTCTGATTTAATGGTGACATTATGCTGTTTTAACTTAAAAAGACGCTCAAAAATAGAGTTCATAGGTCACCGTTTTTGTTGGCTAAAACAGAATGTTAGTAAGAGGGTCAGCATAATAACACCGAGACTCCAGCCTGTCGAAATATGTACCCAATCGACGATAAGCATTTTCACGCCGATAAAACACAGAATAAAAGCAAGGCCATAATGTAGCAACTGAAACCTTTCTTTTAGGTGCGTTAATAAAAAATACAGAGACCGCAATCCTAAAATAGCAAAAATATTGGAGGTAAAAATAATAAAGGGGTCTTGTGTAATCGCAAAAATGGCAGGGATACTATCAAAAGCAAAAATAAAATCACTGATTTCAACAAGAATTAAGGCAAGGAAAAGGGGCGTTATATAGACCCAACGATTTTTTTTAACAAAAAACTTATCTTCTTGTAGTTTTTCAGTAACACGGAATGTTTTTTTTAGAATCTGTAGAAAAAAATTCTCTGAAATACTTTTTTTATCATCAGAATGAAAAAACATTTTTATTCCGGAAAATATTAAAATAGCGCCAAAAATGTATAAAATCCATGCAAATTTTTGAACGAGATAGACGCCAGAAAAGATAAATAAAAATCGCATAACGATTGCACCAATAATGCCATATAATAAAACGCGACGCTGGTACTCTTGAGGGATTTTAAAATACGTAAAAATCATTAAAATAACAAAAATATTATCAATTGAAAGTGATTTTTCGATAAAATAGCCAGCGATAAATTCAAGCGATTTTTGATTGGCAGTAACGGTATCAGTTGTCGCTAATAGATAGTGCCAAAGAAAAAACACAAAAAAGCCGGCACATAAAAACCAGATAATGGACCAAGAAAGTGCTTCTTTTACGCTAATGCGATGATTTTTTTTATTGCCCAGTAAAAAAAGATCGACAGAAAGTACGATACCGATTAAAAGAAAAAATGACAACCAGAGCCACAGTGGCATATACATATCCTTTAGAGCCTGTTTAAAATCTCCCAACTCGCTACAAATGATCAGTAGTTCCCGCTCAACAACTAACTAAACCGCGATTTTTCAGATTTGAGAGGAGGTTGAACGGTAATTTGTTGAGAAAAGCGCAATGTACACGAAGTACCTGAGCATTTTCGAAACAAATTACCGTTCAAGATCCTCCAAAGATGAAAAGGCTTTCTTCAGCGGGAACTCCTGACAAATGATGCTATTTGTCATAAAAATTGGTAATTATTCAGCCATCGCTTAACCCGCTCAGTTATCAGACGATTATAGATTTTATAACATGAAAATGCAGTTACTTATACATAGCGTACCGTATTGTAATCTATCGTAAAGACGATTTATCGCCTCTTTCTCTCAGGATGTCTTTTTAAAAAAATCCAATAGCCGATTCCCATAAAAATAGCGGGGCCAAAAAACATTTCTGATTCGTATAATATTTTGCTATTTAAAGTGGTTAGATTGGATGGTAATTGAAAGCTGAAAATAATACCTAAGCAAAGAGATACAAAAACAGTACAAACAAAAAACCATTTCCAAAACCCATTTCCATTTAGCGATTTCATATTTTTAATATAAACACGTACCAAAAATAAATAGGGAATAAAGGTAAGCAGTACAGACATTAAGACAAGTATTTGATACATGTCATTGACGGCAGGTAAGAAAGTGGTTGTCATTAAAATAAATGAGACAATTACGCCTACAAATAATAAGGCATTGATGGGCGCTTCATTTTTGTTGGTTTTTTGAAACCATTCAGGTAAAACCCCTTTTGGAGAGCATTTAAAAAACATGGTAATTGGGGCAATTAACCACATGCTCACAATTCCTAATTCGGCAAATACAAGTAGCATTGCAACAAGCGGAGTTAGCTGTGGCATGTGAAATCTTTGGAATACCAGTTGAAAGGCATGCATTAATCCGGATGTTTTTTGAATATCGTCAGGCGCTAAAATAATATTTAAAGAAATTGTGCCGATAATATACAGTATAACGAGTGCAATAGCGCCAATAATCAATCCAAAATACAAATCTCTTTTGGGGTTTTTTACGGCATTTGCAAACGTTGGAATAATTTCAACACCTGTCATTGCAAACATAATCATCGTTAAATTTGATAAGCTATTGGTAATGCCTTTTTGTGAAATCATGGATTGCCAATTAAAAGCAGTTGCGCTTTGTTTCGTTGCTAAATAAACAGCAATAGCAAGCACGATAATTAAAATGGCCGGTACTAAACTGCCAAAAAGACCGCCAAATTCTGTTGCTATTTTATTCATTTTTAAACCAAAAATGCTAATTAAAATCACAAACCAAAATGCAACTAATACTGAAATACAAATAAACATACTATTGTTGGCAAGTGCCGGGTTCCCAATGACAAATGCAAAATTGGTTGCTAGAAAAATTAATATAGCAGGGTAATAAAAAAGGTTATTGATGAAATATAACCAAGCAACCACAAACCCATTTTTTTCACCGAGTGTGTGACGTGTCCATGCGTAGAGACCGCCTTCCTCAGGATATTTTCTACTGAGTTGCGCGCACATAAAGGCCATGGGAATAGCAAGTGAGATTGCACCAATAATCCAATAAAAAACAGAGACAGCACCCATGCCGGCTGCAACGGCAAGCCACCGCACACCAAAATTAGAAAAAAAAGTGAGTAAAGTAATATCTTTAAGTCCCAATAATTTTTTTGTCATGTGTTTCTCTCGTTAGTAAGGTCTCTTTCTTAACGCTTTTGTTTCTGAACGACTATGTTTGTTATCTAGCATTTTTTGCTTTGCGCGCTTTGATCTTTTTTGCTTTTGTTTTTTAACTTTGAAAACTTCTGATTTTTTCTCACTTTTTTCTTTCAATAAAATCGCTTCTATTTTTTCACAGAGTCTTTCTCTTGCAAAATAGCGATTACTATCGCGCAATCTGCTTTTTTGGCATTTTACTTGCAGGGCCGTTGGAGCATGTTTTAGAAAAACGCAGGATGATGTTTTTTGTAATTTTTGTCCACCATGTCCTGATCCTAAGATAAATTTTTCAAGTAGCTCATCTTCAGCAATATTAAGCCGATGCATCCTGTTTTGAAGTTGTTTCCATTTATCACTGGTAATCATAAGCACTATTTTTGTGTTAAACGATGGCTAAATGGTTATAATCCTTTAATTTTGCGATACCAGATATTACCAAGCCATAGAAAAAATATTAATGGCAAGCCAATATACATCGAGATAAGCGATGTTAAAGTCATTTCATGGTGTGCAAATAGAGTATACCACTGTCCAAAAACAACCACAGCACAAAGCCCAATCGCAATCATAGGTGCCCATGGGTAGAAGATTGATTTAAAGGGTAAATCTTCTAATTTCCCACCGGATTTCAAGTAGTGCTTTCTAAAGCCAATGTGGCTTCGCGCAATTCCAAACCACGCGACAAAACCTGCAAGACTTGAAATATTTACCAGTGTTAAAAATACCGCTGTGCCGCCGTAAAAATCACATAAAAAAGCGAGCAGTCCAAAGGTGCCAGTTGCTAATAAAGCGGGTATCGGAATGCCTGATTTACTAATGCGCGAAAATAATTTTGGAGCGCTACCTTTTTGTGCTAGATGCCATAAAATCCTGGTGGAAGAATATAAATCGGAATTACAGGCAGAGAGTAACGCAATTAAAATCACAAAATTCATAATGCCGGTGATATAGGGAATTCCCATCATAGAAAATATAATCGTGAAAGGACTAAGGGCAATCTCGTTATGGGCATTTAATAATCTTGGGTCTGTATGCGGAATAATTAAGCTGATAATCAGCATAATCAAAATATAAAATAGTAATATTCGCCAAAAAATTTGTTTTACAGCGCGTGGAATGCTTTTTTTAGGATCTTTAGCTTCGCCTGCAGCGACACCAATTAACTCGGTGCCTTGAAACGCAAAACCTGATAATAAAAACACTTCAAATAGCCCAGATATGCCATTATTGAAATGACCTTGATGCCAATTTTTAAATCCAATGACATGATGTGATTGATTAAAGCCAAGAATGACAAAAAAACCCATGACAATAAAAATTAAAATAGCTGCTACTTTAATGAGTGATAACCAATATTGTGATTCACCGTATGTTTTTACGGATAAAATATTGAGTGCGAAAACACCAATAAAAAATAATGTGCACCATTCAATGGGCGGCACTTTTGGAAACCAATAACCCATGACCAGTGCCGATGCAATAATTTCAACGGCAATCGTAATTGACCAATTGAACCAGTAGTTATAACCCATTGCAAAACCAAAGGGTTTGCTCACATACTCACTTGAATATTCGCAAAAACTACCAGGAACAGGATGATAGGTCGACATTTCACCCAGGCTATTCATGAGAAAAAAAACCATTATGCCCATAATGAGATAGGCGAAAATCGCACCGAGGGCCCCCGCTGTGTAGAGTGCAGCACCGCTTGTTAAAAATATGCCGGTACCGAGTGTGCCGCCCAGTGCAATCATTGATAAATGACGTGATGATAATTCACGACGTAAAGTAGACATTGTATTCTCCCAAGGGGAGCAGCAGGATAGTCAAAGCAGAAATATTTGAATCTTACCTGAAGCGCTCCACGTTAATGTTAACGTGACAGACCAGCCAATTTTCATTGTCAGGTCCAATAAAAAATGATCCAAATCGCTTTTTATTTCGGCGTTCGCGCTATTTTTTAGTGTCTATGATTTTTGGAAATCTCAACAAAAAAACGACGGTTACGCTCCTCTTCACATTTAAGAGAGTAGCGAAGGTATTTTTTTTTGTCAATGTTATGGTAATACAAAGCTTAGCTGTTTCCGCTTAAATATACAGGTTAGGAGTTCCCGCTGAAGCCCATTCTTTTTATATTTGGGTGATCTTGAACGATAATTTGAAAAGTCGTGGTTTTCCAAACATTCAGCGGGAACTACTGCATACAGGCTAATTAAAAGTTACCCTTCTGTTTTTTAACCCATTCAAAAAACTGATCTACAAAACCTTGTAAAAATTTCTTTGTATTGTCATCGCTAATGTTGCCATCAAAGTCAATTAGGTTTTCTTTAAATTGCAAATAAACTTCCGGTTGTCCAAGGACCGCCATGTCTAAATAATTTAAAACCGGCTTTAAATGATTTTGTGCGCAAGCAGAGCCGATAGCACCTGGCGATGCTCCACAAATAGCAGCAGGTTTTTTAGCAAAAGCATTTTTTCCATAAGGGCGGCTTGCCCAGTCAATCGCATTTTTTAAAACACCTGGAAAGCTGCGGTTATATTCAGGCGTAACAAATAATACCGCATCTGCTTCTTGAATTTCCTTTTTTAGGCGTAAAGCTGCTTCTGGGAAATGATCATCCATATCTTGATTGTAAAGTGGTAAGTCTGAAATTTTTACAAGATGCGCATCAAATTTTTCATCACCCAACTTTGCGAGCGCCTTCCCCAATTTTAAATTGGAAGAGTCTTTTCTAATGCTGCCAACAATAATAGCGATTTTATATTTTTTCATATTATTTTCTTCTTCCTGCATGCATGATCAGTGAAACGATAAATAATATAAGGAAAATAACAAAAAGAATTTTTGCGATTCCTGCAGCTTGGATTGCTATGCCGCCAAATCCAAAAATAGCAGCAACAATAGAGACAATTAAAAAAAGCAGAACCCATCCAAGCATAAACAACTCCTTTTAAGTAATTTTATTGCGCATATAACCATTATTAAATGATTCTATACACTACAATTAAACTTAGCTATTATTGCATTACTTCAATTTTATATTGAATACACAAATCCTTATTTTTATACATATTCAATCATCTGCTTGATTCGCGATGCTGTCAATGAACTTTCTATTTTAGATTTAACACAAAAACATATCTTTCGGGTGTTGATTGTGAATGTGAATATTCAAATCCATCATCATTAAAGCCAATTATTTCTTCTGGAGAATCAATTTTTTTATTTATGATATATCTTGCTAAAGACCCTCTCCCACGTTTTGCATAAATGCCAATAGTTTTGTAAACACTGTTTTTATAAACAAGAAAATCGACGTTAATAACTTTACAAGATAATTTTTTTAAATGAATTGTTTTGAAGTATTCGCTGGAGGAAAGGTTTAAAATTATTTTATTTTTATGCGCTAATAACAAATTATTTATGCCATGAGTAATTGTTTCTTTCCAGTAATCATATAAATTCATACTGTCATATATTTTTATTGCATTATTCATGTCAAGCCGATAGTTTTGAACGGCATCAAATGGCCTTAAATAGCCATATAGCGCAGAAAGAATAATAAGATGGTTTTGTGCAAACAATAAATCATTTTTTAGCAAAGATTTTGAATCTAGTTTTTGAAAAGCCTCGCCTTCAAACAAATGAATAGCCTGCAATAAATTTCCCTTATTTTTAGTGGAAAATTTTTTTATGGTTCCATAGGTTGATTTTGCTAATGCAGAACTAATTTTCATTTTTTTAGATAGTTCATCAATGGGAATTTTTTGTAATTCAGTCATTAAAAAATTTGCTTTTTCAATTTCAAGCGGATTTGTTGATGCAACTGTATTGGATATTAATATTTCTGCTTGTTTTTTTGAGGGTGACAATAAAATAATCATAATAATCTCATTGAATGGTAATTCAGCATAGGCAACCTAAAATAATGCGACATTTTTTGTACAATTTTTCGCAGGTTGTCTAAAAGTAAAAATAGTTTGTTGGATATAATTCCGGGTCATATTACTATCGTACCAAATTTAGTGTGTGCTGAAACCTGATGAACAGTTCAGCGTAAAAGTAAAAAGGCAAAGTAGAATATGTTTGGTCGTATAAAATTTTCGATTGTTGTGATTATTGCATTGATTTCAACGGGCTGTTGTTTTACTGGATTGAATTGGCAACATCCAGTCATAACACAGCCTGTACCCGTCTCTGACCTTGCTCATTATGCGGATTATCCCGTTAATGTTAAGCAGGTTATTGGTGGTGCATTAGTGTTGTCAAAAAAGCACCTTGCTTATAAATTTGGATCAGATAACCCAAAAAACCATGGAATGGATTGTTCAGGAACAATTTATTATCTTTTAAAAGGTATTCGCCATACCTATGTCCCAAGGGATTCTTATGATATGTATATTTGGTTGCTTAAAGCAGGAAAAATTCATCATGTTACAAGTCATCGCTTCCAATCTAGTCAGTTTGATGCCTTAAGACCAGGTGATTTATTGTTTTGGACGGGCACCTATAGAACCCATCGCAAACCGCCTATTACACACGTTATGTTGTATATTGGGAAAAATAAACGTGGTGTCCCATTAATGTTTGGTGCGAATAACGGTGGAATTTATAAAAGAAGAAGAATGTATGGTGTGAGTGTCTTTAATTTTATTTTACCTGGAAAATGGGAAAAAAGACATTTTGTAGCGTATGGATGCATCCCAACATTTACATGTTGATAAGTTGTAATTATTCAGCCCCCGTTACATTGTATTGGCTGAACCGTTACGATTTTTTTATTAAAAGAGATAATGCAATGTCTGCATTTTGTGGTCTTGACTTTGGAACGAGTAATTCAACAATAGGTGTTGTTAAAAATAACGTCTATGAATTGGTTCTTTTAGAAAATAATAGCCCCATTATTCGTTCAGCTGTTTTTTGTGATTTAGAAATACAAAAATTAATTTTTGGACAGAAAGCAATTGATGGTTATTTAGAAGGTGTTCCTGGCAGGTTATTAATGTCATTAAAATCTGTGTTAGGCTCTTCTTTAATGACCGAAAAAACATATGTTTTTAATGAGTTTGTTCCCTATACAAATATTCTTGCGCAATTTGTTAATTACCTAAAAATAAAAGCAGAGGAAAACCTAAATACGCCAATTACACAGGTTGTGCTTGGAAGGCCTGTTTACTTTCATGATGATAATCCACATAAGGATGCATTAGCACAAAATACATTAGAAATGATTGCGCATGATTTAGGTTTTAAAGAAGTGTCGTTTCAGTATGAGCCGATTGCAGCAGCGCTATCTTACGAAGCAACTATTAAAAAAGAGCAGTTGGCGTTGATCGTTGATATGGGTGGTGGAACCTCAGATTTTACTGTTATACGATTGCATACTAATGTGAAAAATACTGATCGTTCAAAAGATGTGTTATCTAATTCTGGTATTCATATTGCTGGAACAGATTTTGATAAAAAATTAAGTCTGAATTCTGTTATGCCCTTGTTAGGAATGGGTAGTATGATGAAAGGATCAAGTAGTGATATTGTATTCCCCCCTGGTTGTTATCATGACTTAGCGACATGGCATTTACTAACAGGATTGTATGATGCAAAAAATATTGCACATATTCGAACAATGCTATCTGTATCCTATGAAAAGGACTTAATTGAACGTTTTATTGCTGTTCTTGAAAATAAAGCAGGGCATCAAATTCTCAATGCTGTTGAAATTGCAAAGAAAAAATTAAGCGATTTATCTGACTATCAGATGGATTTATCGTTTATAGAAAATAATTTATCATTAGTTGTTTTAAGAAAAGCATTTAATGATACTATTTCAACTGAGCTGGAAAAAATTGTAAGTACAATTAAGAAAACTATTGTAGAGGCAGGTGTTACTTTTAGTGATATTGACGCAGTTTTTTATACTGGCGGATCAACAAAAATTCCATTGGTCCGTGAAAAGATAAATGTATTGTTACCAAACGCTGACCTTATTCAAGGTGATGCTTTTGGAAGTGTTGGATTGGGTTTGACTATTGATGCCAAGAGAAAATATGGTTAGGAATGCTATCCTTAAAAAGGAGATTTTATGATACGCATATTTTTAGAAAGATTTATTTTTTTATTCGTAATTTTTTTTACGATCATTTTTCCGATATCATCAAGTGCATTTGAAATATTGGGTTATATGTATAGAAACGATTCTGTTTCTCATTTAGAAAGTGATACAATTTTTAGGCAAGATACATCTTTAAAAAATAATATTAAACATATTAATATTGTTTCCCCGCAAGCCTATCAAGTTGACTCAAAAGGAATGTTGTGGGGTACTGTGGATCCTATGATTCTGCAATTAGCGTCACAAAATCATGTTAAAGTGATGCCAATGGTCACGAATGCTGGTTTTGATTCCCTACAAACACAAGTTTTTCTAAAAGATGAAAAAGCGCAAGATCATGTTATTTCAGAGATACGCAATGTGTGTAAAAAATTTCACTATGCGGGTATACAAATCGATTTTGAACATGTGCTTTTTTTAGATAAAAATGATTTCTCAGTATTTTATCAAAAATTGTCAGATGATCTACATAAGAATGGGTTTTTAATCAGTGTTGCAATTTTACCAAGAACCACTGATAAAACACCCACTTCAACCAGTGGAAAATATTGTTTAGAAAATTGGAATGGAGCTTATGATTATGCAGTGCTTGGAAAAGCGAGTGATTTTGTTACCTTGATGGCCTATGATCAACATAGCAGTGGCACAACGCCGGGTTCTGCGTGTGAGCCAAGTTGGGCAGAGCGTATTATTGTTTATGCACTCAATTATATTCCACCGGCTAAGATTTCTTTGGGTGTTCCTGTGCATTCAAGTTATTGGTACACGGACTTTAGAAAGCGTTCAAAACATGTGGAAGAAGCAGATCTAACGTATGCGCAAACAGATTATTTAATGAAAAAATACCATGCGCCTTTCGTGTGGGATAAAAAATCTGATGTGCCGTATGCAATCTATAACAACAATAATTTTAATAATTATATTTTTCCACAAAATGTAGCGACATTTAAAATTTTATTAGATATGGCAAAAAAATATCATCTTAGAGGGATTTCAATTTGGTGTCTGGGGTATGAAGATCCTAAGATTTGGAGTTTGTTGTAGCATTGTTTGATGCAGCATGAGCGTAGCGAGTGTTTTTGCAGGAAATTTCGATAAACATCAAACCCTGTAAAAATACTCGCTACGCTCATTCTCGCATCAGAGCACTTAATGAAACGGACAATGGCGTTTCTGTAAAAATGCTTAAAACGTCATGCCTGATCTGCTACAAAGCTTCTTGAATTTTAGTTAATAAGCCATTTGCTGTTTTTTCATCAATAAATTCATTTGATGCACGCAGAATTAATTTAAAACTATTTTGATAGCGTGATATTTGTAGTGTTAATGGAATAGACATTTTTTCAAATGCATAAACAGGTTCAATCAGTTTGTCCACTGTTTGATTCTCATTCACATGAAAATGTGTGTAATTAAAGGCGCAGTTGTAAAATCCATCTGGCCGATTTAAATCAAGACATAATTTTTTGTAGGGATAGGCTTTGTGCGGAACAAGTTGTAAGCGTTCTTCTGCTAAAGCTAAAATAAATGCGTCATTTTCAGTAATCTTATTGATTTTAGAAGTTATTTTAATAGGAAGAATATTTAAATGTAAGCCAAATACTTTATCGCCGCCATTTTCTTCTAAGCGATTATTCATAACCATGCCAATAACGATATCGTTTTGATTGGTGAGTTGTGATAGTGCTCGGAAATATAGCGAAAGAAAAATAATATCAATTGATACGCCTAAACGATGTGCAGTTGATAAAATGTAATTGGACTTTATATTATCTAATAACAATTTTTTTTCTATGTATGTATTAACAAATGCATTGGGGTTCAACATTAAATTATTGATTGAGTTCGAAATATTTTTCAAGTAATTATGCCAAAAATTCTTATGCATATTTGATTCGGAAGCCGCTATCTCATTTTTGATAACGCTTTGGTAGGATGGTATTTTTTCTTCTGAAATTGTTTTTCTATAAACATAAGCCACAGTAAATTCTGATAGTAGTGAAGCAATGCTCCAGCCATCAGCAATTGCGTGGTGAAATGAAAATACGAGTGTGAATTGATCTGGTTTTTTATTTAATACAAATAAGCGGAATAAACCTGGTTTGTCGATAGAAAGCATATTGTTTTTTTCAAGCGAAACAAATTCGAAAATATTTTCTTTGGTCTTGTATTCATAGTGAGAAATAAGATCAATATCAGCATATTGCACACAGAGATAGCCATACTTTGAATTTTCAATAAAAGCAGTACGTAGTAGTGGGTGTTTTATGCTTAATTTTTTGAAAATAGTTAATAATAAAGCTTCATTAAAATCACTTTTTATAGTGTAAGAAAATACATCGTGGTAAGTGCCCTCAGAATTTTTACTTAATGACTTAATGAGCATGTCTATTTGTAATTGACTCGATGGATAAATATCTTCAACAAGAGCATTATTATTTTCTTCTAAAATAGACGATAGTAGCGTGTTATCAATTAATGAATAAGGCAAATAAGTCTCTTTTTCATGGGCAAAAGTATGGTTTGCATTAGTAATCAATTCTAAAATATTTTTATATTTGAAAATATCACTTACTGATACATAAAAATTGATCTCTTGCATTTTTGCAATCAAGCGAATACTTTGAATGGAATCACCGCCGAGTTCAAAAAAATTATCAGTAATGCCAACCTGTGGAATTGTTAATACATTTTGCCATATGTCACACAATTTTTTTTCAAGCGCATTGCGTGGCTCTTGTATTTCAGAACTTCTTTGCATTTTTTTATGTGTAATTAGGTTGATATGTCTATTTTGAAAATCAATTGAATCTGTTTCTGTTATCCAGCTAAATTCAAGGCCATTAATAATGGCATTCAGATCGTGTTTTAAATAATCTAAAAATTTAACTGCTGTATCATGATCAATAAAGCCATTTAAAGCTTTTATAGCTATTCTGAATTTGTCATTATGACGCAAGACGTGTAGTGTCATTGGAATGGTTGTTTTTTCAAATACAGCTGTTGGACTCAATACACCTGAATTGAGCGCATTATCAGCGATATGAAAATGAACATAGTTAAAGGCACAGGTATATAAATCATTGTTGTTTGCAATATCAGTACGAATTTTACCGTAAGGATAGGCTTTGTAAGCATCGACTGCTATTTTTTGTTCAGAAACTCGATGTGTGAATTGTTCACTATTATCCATAATTTTTATACGTAATGGTAATGTATTTAAGTGTAATCCAAAGACTTTATCACCCCCCATCACTTCTAAGCGACTATTCATTACTAAACCAATAATGAGATCATTTTGGTTGGTAAATCTTGAAAGCGTTTTGAAATAGGCAGAAAGAAAAATAATATCTGCTGATACGCCACGTTGTTTAGCAGCCAATAAAGTGCTCTCTGATTTCTTACTGTCTAACATAAATGCCATGTCAAGATGCGCAGGCGGATTGTTATTAGATAAATCAGATTGTTGTTGAAAAGCCAAATAACGCACAGGGAAGGGCGCATTCGATAAATAATTTTGCCAGAATTTTTTATGTGATTCAGAAGCGAGCGCCGAACGCTCTTGTTGTATCATCTGTTGATAGCGTGGGATTGTTTCTAGCGCAATCATTTTTTGATCTGCATAAGCGGATGTAAATTCCGACATAAGTGACGCAACACTCCAGCCATCTGTAATGGCATGATGAAATGAAAATGCCAAGATAAATTTTTCAGATGTTGGATTTAATATAAATAATGAAAATAATCCCGGTTTATCAAGCGGTAAAACACGATTTTTTTCGATCTGAGTAAATGTTGAGAGATCTTTCTCAATAATGCCACCGTAACGTGCAGTGATATCAATATCGGTATATTGTAGAGAAACATAGCCATAATCTGCATTTTCAAGAAAAGCAGTTCGTAATAAGGGGTGTTTTTGGCTTAATGTTTTAAAAATATAAAGTAGCAAAGTTTCATTAAAAGCACGGTGTATTGTGTAAGAAAAAACATCATGATAAGTGCCATGCGCTTCTGCTTTGAGAGATGCAATTAACATGCCCATTTGTAAATAGCTTGCAGGATAGATGTCTTCAATGCTGCCGGGTTTATTTTTTGCAAGAAGAGATATTTTTGTCTCCTCATCAATCAAAGAGAAAGGAATATACATTTTCTTATTTAAAGTAGCTGTATAGCTTCCATTTTTAACCAATGCCAAAATGGTTTTATGTTTGAATAGGTCATTGACTGAAGCTGAAAACCCAATTTCATGCATACGAGCAATTAAACGAATACTGCGAATAGAATCTCCGCCTAATTCGAAAAAATTATCCGTAATGCCAATATGTGAAATATGTAATATGCTTTGCCAAATTTCACAGAGTTCTTTTTCAAGTGCATTACGTGGTTCTTGATACGCAGCTTTTTTTTGCTTTTTTTGAGGAGAAAGGAGTTTTATTTTTTGACTTTCAAACAAGGTCTTGTCGTTAACCAATAACCAGCTAAATGGTGCGTCATGAACAATAGCATTGAGATCATGTTGTAAATAACGCAAGAAAAGATCTGCTGTTTTTGAATCAATAAAGCCCGATAATGCCTTAATGACCATTGTAAAACTATTTTGATAGCGCGTGACATGTAAAGTAAAAGGGATTGTTGTTTTTTCAAATACTTGCATGTCGCTAATTTTTTGGGAGTTAATGTCGCTATCGGCGACATGAAAATGCATATAGTTGAATGCGCAGGTGTAGATGTCGCTTCCTTGGGTGATATCTGCACGAATTTTTCCATAAGGATACGCTTTGTATGCGTTGATACGTGTTTTTTGTTCTGATACATAATTGGCGAGCGCTTCTGAATGTGCTGTAATTGTGGCACGTAATGGCAGTGTATTTAAATGCAAACCAAATACTTTATCGCCACCCATTTCCTCTAGGCGGTTATTCATTACCAAGCCAATGATGACATCATTTTTATTCATGAATCGTGAAAGTGTTTTAAAATAGGCAGAAATGAAAATAATATCAGGAGATATTCCCCATTGTTTTGCCGCCACCAATAGTATAATCGCGTTTGTTGAATCCACTGTTGATTTGATTTCAAAATCTTCATGTGTTAGTGCCGTTGAGTCAAATACGAGATTCTGGGCAGGGTGTGGCGCATCAACTAAATAGTCACGCCAAAATGTTTCGTGTGTATGCGAAGTTAATGCAATACGTTCTTGCTGTATGACATTTTGGTAGTGTGGCATGTTTTCTATCTGAATAGGCTTTTGATTTGCATAAACCGCTGTAAATTCTGATATTAACGAAGTAACACTCCAGCCATCTGTAATGGCGTGATGAAATGAAAACACCAATACAAATTGATTTTTAGTTGGATTTAATACAAATAATGTAAACAAGCCAGGGTTATTTAACGCAAGTGCACGATTTTTTTCTGTTTGAATAAAGCGAGAAATATTTTCTTTTATAACGCCACCAAAATGAGAAGCGATCATCACCTCTGCATGTTGCACACAAATATAGCCATAGTCAGCATGTTCAACAAAAGCAGTTCGTAATAAAGCGTGTTTTGCGCAGAGACTGTTAAAAAGTGTTAATAGTGATATTTCATTGAAAGTATGATTAATTGTGTAAGCAAATACATCATGATAAGCGCCATTTGATTCTGGTTTCTGTGATTCAACAATCATGCCAATTTGAAGATAGCTTGCTGGATAAATGTCTTCAATCGTGGGGTTGTTTAATGTCAAGAGGTTGCGTGTTTGTTCATCAATTAATGAGAATGGCACATAAGCAGTTTCTATTGGCGTATTTTTTTGGGTGACGTTTTCAATTAATGCTGCAATCGTTTTATATTTAAAAATATCGTTGACTGATACATAAAATCCTACGCTTTGCATTTTTGCGAGCAAACGAATGCTGCGAATAGAGTCACCACCTAGTTCAAAAAAATTATCTTCAATGCCAACGTTAGAGACAGCTAAGATGTTTTGCCATATATCGCATAAGGTTTTTTCAAGAGCATTGCGCGGTTCTTTTTTTTCAGTATTTTTTTGTATTTTCTGAATAGGTTGAGAAATAACTTTATTATTGTGCCAATTTTGAAATCGTTTTTGATCATCTTTTAAAATCCACGTAAATTCAAGATCATGAATGATGGCATGAAGATCGTGTTGTAAATAGGTTAAAAACTCGGTAGCAGTGAGAGAATCAATAAAGCCGTTTAATACCTTAATTGCGATTCTAAAGCGATCGTGATGGCGCGATACATGAAAAGTAAAAGGAATGGTAGTTTTTTCAAAAAAGGCTGTTGGACTTAATGCATTAGCAGTTACTACATTATCAGTAACATGAAAATGCATGTAGTTGAATGCGCAGGTATAAATATCACTTCCTTTGCTGATATCCGTTCGAATTTTTCCGTAAGGATAGGCCTTGAATGAATTTATAGTTTCTTTTTGTTTGGCTAAATAACGTGTTAATACCGCACTATTTTCACTGAGTTGAATGCGTAAAGGTAGTGTGTTTAAATGCAAGCCAAATACTTTATCACCACCTGCTTCCGTCAATCGATTGTTCATGACTAAACCAATGATGACATCGTTTTGATTGGAAAAGCGTGAGAGTGTTTTGCAGTATGCTGAAAGAAAAATAATATCTGGTGATACACCTAATCGTTTGGCAGTTGATATTATGCGCGTCATTTTGGCATTATCTAAAGTGCATCCCATTTCAATGTCTTTATTTTCTAAAGCATTCGGATGCAATGCGAAATCAGTAATGGGAAGGGGCGCATTGCTTAAATAATCTCGCCAAAAGGTTTCATGATTATTAGAAGTTAACGCGAAACGTTCTTGTTGTATGACGCGTTGATAGGGTGGAATAACTTCTTGCGTGAGAACAAACTTTTCGGCGGCATAAGCTGAAGCAAATTCTGATAGTAACGAAGCAACACTCCACCCATCCGTAATTGCATGATGAAATGAAAAAACTAATAAAAATTTATCGGATGTGGGGTTTGATACAAACAAGGAAAATAAACCCGGTTTATTGCTTACGAGTGCGCGGTTTTTTTCTTTTTGAATAAAGTCTGAAATATTTTCTTGAATAATGCCGCCAAAATGATCGGCAATATTAATGTCAGCATGTTGAATGCAGAGATAACCATATTCTGGGTTTTCTATAAAAGCAGTTCGCAATAAAGGATGCTTGATACATAGGTTGTTAAATAAGGCTAACAATAATGATTCTTTGAAGGGATGATTAATTGTATAAGCAAATACATCATGATACGCACCTTCAGAATCCAATTTCTGTGATTCTATTAGCATGCCCATTTGAAGATGACTTGCAGGATAAATATCTTCAATAGAAGTGTTGTTGTTTGAGATAAAAAAATCACGTGTTGCTGCATCAATTAATGAGTAAGAAGTATAGCTTATTTCAGTTGACACAATAGTATGACTTCCATTTTCTAGCAACGATAAAATCGTTTTATATTTAAAAAGATCGTTGACAGAGATGTGAAATCCAACTTCTTGCATTTTTGCAATTAAACGAATACTGCGAATAGAATCACCACCGAGATCAAAAAAATTATCTGTTATTTTAACATGGGGCACTTTTAAAACTGTTTTCCAAATAGTACATAACATTTTTTCTGAGGCATTGCGCGCTTCGATGCTCCTATGAATTGTATCATTCATAAAAGTGGGTAGTGGCAAAACCTTTCTATTTAATTTCCCATTAGCTGTGATAGGAAAAGCGGAAAGTGCCATCAAAGAAGTGGGTATCATGTGATCAGGCAAATGTTTCGCTAAGTAATCTCGTAACATTTTTTCTGTCACATTTCCCACGTAATAAGCAGCAATAAAGCGATGGGTATGATCAGGTGTTATTTGTTCTTTGATGAGCGCCACTGCTTGTTGAATGCCAGAATAAGAGAGCATTATCTGTTCAATTTCACCTAGCTCAATTCGAAAGCCACGAATTTTTACTTGAGAGTCTATGCGTCCTAGGTATTCTATGTTGCCATCGACGTGAAATCGTGCGCGATCACCTGTTTTATATAAACGTGTATAACCGCGCGCACGATCATCTTCCGTTGCAAAAGGGTTATGAATAAACGCTTTTTCAGTGAGTGAAGGTTGATGCCAATAGTCGCGTGCTAATCCTGCACCACCTAAATATAATTCTCCAACTGCGCCGACAGGTACTGGCTTTTGCTGTGCAGTTAAAATATAAACACGTGTATTTTGAATGGGGCGTCCAATGTAAACTTTTTCAATACCGCGTTCACATGCAAATGAGGTGACATCAATAGATGCTTCGGTAGGACCATATAAGTTATGAATAACAACCGTATTGCCACTGACTTCATAAAATGCCGCAACTTGATTTGCGAACAAAGCTTCACCGCTACAAAAGATAAAGCGTAAAGAATCGGGTGCGCGTATTTTGAAACTCACTAATGCTTCTGTAAACGCCGATAGCATACTTGGCACAAAATGAAGAACGGTAATTTTTTCCTTTTCTATTAATGCCTGTAAGTATTGTGGATCTTTATGGCCATCAGGACGCGCTATGACAATTCTAGCGCCTGTCCAATGTGCCCATAATAGTTCCCAGACAGAAACGTCAAAACTGTAAGGTGTTTTTTGTAATACCGCATCGTGTTCATTGAGAGGATAAGTGCTTTGCATCCAATGAATGCGATTAACAGCACCGCTATGCGTAATGGCGACACCTTTTGGATTGCCTGTAGTGCCAGAAGTGTAGATTACATAAGCTAAATCTGTCGGCGCACAGGAGATTTCAAGCGGTGCGGAAGTCGCTTCATGATAAGGTCGCTGATCCAACAGTATGCAATTTATAGTAGTGGGAATAATAGAATGTAAGTGTTTTGCATGTGGGGTTTGCGTTAACAAAAAACGACTTTCTGTATTTTCTAATACATAGCTGATGCGCGCTACAGGATATTCTGGATCAATTGGCACATAAGCACAACCTGCTTTTAATATACCCAGGATAGCGATAATGAGCTCAAGCGAACGGTCTAAACATAATGCAACGAGTTCGCCTGAATTAAGACCTTCTTCATGTAGAAAATGTGCGAGTTGATTTGCCTGCGTATTCAGCTCATGGTAGGTTAATTGTAGTTCTTCAAATACAAGCGCAACAGTATTAGGTGTCCGTAAGACCTGCATTTCAAACATGGCTTGCAAGGTTTTATCCTTCGGGTAATCTGCATTGGTTGCATTCCAGAGGTGTAGTATTTTTTGATTTTCATCCGAAGTTAGTAAATCTAAGTTATGATGTGACGCATGTAATTGACAAGGTATTTGCTGCAAAATAAGTAGTAATTGTTTTAACAATAAATTTGCACGTGCACTGTTTAAATAAGTAGCGTCGTATTTAAAATTAATGCACAAAGTATTTTTTTTAACATAAAAACTTAATGCGAGAGGATAGTTTAATTTTTGAATGCTGCGACGATTGATTGCTTCCAAACTTATAGTGCTTGTCGATTTTTCTGGCGAAAAAGAAAGATTTTCAAATAAGAGTAAGCTGTTAAAAAGTCTATTGCCATTCTTTTGTAAGCTAGATAAATTAACAAAACTATATTTATTTAAGCCCATAATGGCTTGATGAATAGCCTGTAATTGTTCTTTGACGGTTAATGTATTGTCCCACTGTATGACCAGTGGCAGGGTATTAATGTAAAGTCCGACGCTTTTTTCAATGTCTGTGATGGGCAGTGTACGGCCGGATACCGTCGTTCCAACGATAGTCTCTGCATCTCCTGTATAGGTATGAAGCATTTTGTGCCATGCAAATTGTACAAGACCATGCATTGTTATTGCTTCGTCGTGCGCCAATTTTTTTAAGCGTTCGTAATGAGCAGATTCTAATTCAAGTGTTATTTCGCGGGCATCATTGACATTATTTAAGTCCTCTGGTTTTGTGTGGGTTGTCAATAAGGTATTTATATCATTTGCAATGGGAATATCTTGAATGATTTTTCGCCAATGATTTTGTGCTTCAGTTTGATGCTTTGTAATGAAGGCTTGCGCTTGTAAATAAGCGATATCTTGCGTAACTATTGGTGTAATGCCCGATAATAGTTGTTGATAAAAATGATGAACTTGATTTAATAACACAGCAGCACTCCATGCATCAGCGATACTATGGTGTTCTGTTTTAAGTAGCGTGTAATAATGATTGCTTTGTTTAATAAGATGTAAGCGTAATAAAGAGGGGTTTTTTAATTCAAAACCTTTTGTTCTATCACGTTGTTGAAGTGCTAAAATCGCAGCCTCTTTATCGGGTTCATTTGAGATATCATGTAACGCAAAATGCAACTTTCCATATTTTGTAATAATTTGAATGGGTGACTCATCCCAATTAAAACAAAGACGTAATGTAGGGTATGTTTTAATGGCAAAATCCCACGCTTGTCGGTATGCGGAGACGTCAATTGCATGGGTGTAATCACAAAGTGATTGAACTATATAAGCATCATCGTGTGATTGACTGACGGCATGAAATATAAAGCCTTGTTGTAGGCTATTTGCAGGATAAATGGCTTGTATTTCATTGGTAACCAGTACTTCAGAATCCATCTGTTTTTGTCCTTAATCATGCTTTTTAGTATAAAACATCTTTACGGCTACTGCGAATTCATTGCGCAGTGTCACGCATCTATTGCTTCCAGAAACGTTAACTTTGAATGTTTGCGCAAAACCTGGTTATAGTTGCTGTATAGTGGCCAATAAAAAATGATCATTAGGTGCTATTATAAATGGCGAAGTGTAAATTGGAATGAATATATTTAGGAGAACGGCACTGACATCAATCCTGCCGATTTATACAGCGCATGCAAAAGCGATTCTGGAAAAGGCGGGTGGCTCACTATCCGATGATGGTCACGTAAAAGTCAAACTATCTGTACAGTATATGAACATATTTAGGAAGTTTCATTGAAAAATACCATTCATCAAAATAAGTATTGGGCATATTCAACCGCATTTATCATGTCATTTAACGGTGGGTATATTAATGCTATTTGTTTAGTTAGCATCTTGGGAAACCCGGTGGGATATGTTACTGGTAATTTAACCATCGCAGGTGAATCGATCGAAAAAGGACAGTTTGTATTGTTCCTGCATCTTATTGTATTGGTTTTTTGTTTCCTCGCTGGCAGCATTATCAGTGGATTGGTTATTAAAAGTCAGCACTTTAAGATTGATCGTCGTTATATAAGCAGTTTGATTTTACAATTTATGACACTTTTTTGTGCGATGCTATTGTTAATTTTTGGGCATAAGCAAAGTGCTTATTTATTGGCGTTGACGATGGGTATGCAAAATGCAATGACGACGCATTATGGCAGTGCATTGGTTCGCACAACACATATGACAGGAACTACTACAGATTTAGGTATTCTGATCAGTCGTTGGATAAAAGGAGATTCTATAGAGTTTTGGAAAATGCATTTGTACGTCAGTTTAATTGTGGGATTTGCTTGTGGTGCGGTATTGGGTGCGCTGGCCTATCATTTCTTTTATGCTGTGGCACTTTCACTGTCGTTTCTATTTTATATCTTTATGATGAGTTGGTTGTTTTTAAATAAAAATAGTGAATAATCTGGAATGTTTCATTCATTCAATTTTATTGTATTTAGAGCTTGTTTAAATAACTTAAAAAATAAATGAGGGAAGGCACTCAAATGGAAAACAAACAAGGCAGTACTGGAATACTTTCCTACTACCCAATTTTTTTAATCGCAGCCTATATTTTTGGTGTAAGCGTGATTAATAATTTTCAAAACGGAAATATGAATTGGCCTGGGTTGATGAATCAATTTATGGCAGGTTTTTTCCTCGTATTTTCTGCATTTAAATTATTAGATATTAAAGGCTTTGCGACGGGTTATGCAACGTATGATTTATTCGCAAAAAAAGTGTATTCCTATGGTTTTGTTTATCCATTTTTAGAATTAGGCCTTGGTGTTTTATATCTTGGCAATTGGATGCCAGCAACGACACAATGGTTGACGATTATTATCATGGGGTTTTCAAGTCTTGGCGTGATTAACAGTTTACTCAAAAAAGAAAAATTTAGCTGTGCTTGTCTAGGAACAATGTTAAAAGTGCCGTTATCGATTATCACGTTGGTTGAAGATTTGTTAATGGTGGTGTTAGCAGCAGTTGCATTGTTACTGCAATAAAAAATGTTATTTTTAAGCTGGTCATGAGCAAAAATAAACAAGGATATAATAGTGATCTATTGATTATCATCGTTTTTATCTGTCTGAGACATGGGACTGAGCAATCAATGGCGTCAAGCATTTTCTGATGCGAGCCGCGCGCGTAGCAAGCGATTTTCAGAGTCAATAGCCATGATCAATTTTCCGCAAACACTCGTTACACTCGTGCTCGCATCAGAGTACTGAAAAATCAGGAGTGGGTGCTCGACAATTTTAAAAATTCTTTTTGGGGTTTGCAATACGTTTCTTTAATAAAGATTAAACCAATAAAAAAGGCACATAAATATAAAATTGGCATGCAAGTGAATCCTAAAATAAAATTATTAGCGGTCAAATGTGTCAAATTACCGTGCGATGAAAAATTTACGCAAGCACTGACAATTAACGGAATGAATACGCCAAATAAAGTAATCACGCCATTATTTAATCCAAGGCCTGTTGCGCGCGTGTTCGCATCTACATGCTCGCTCATGGTTGCAAATCCAACGTTTTGCCCAGATGCAGCTAAGCCTAATACAAAAAATAGTAATGCATAAACCCAAGGAGTATGTAGCAATGAAAAATAATTAATGCCGCACGTTGAAATCAATCCTAGAATCGAACACGCTAATAAAATAGGTTTTCTGCGTTTCATCAAATCAGACGCGGCACCCAAAAAAGGACAGCCTAAGGCATATCCTAACCATGCAAAAGAAATCATGTCTGCTGAAAAAGCTTGGGAATATCCCATGGCTTCTAAATATTCTGTTCCCCAAATAGCACCTATTAAAGCAATCGAAACATATAACGTACCTGAATAAAATGCCACATACCAGGCTTGCTTGTTTCGCATTAAACGCAATAAATGAGTTTTTAGTGGCTTTTTAGGTTCTAAGACTATCAGGGTATTGCCAGAAGCGCGCGGCTTATCTTTTACAAATAGAACAATTAATGCTGCCAAAATAAAGCCGGAAAGTCCAACATCGCTCATTGCTTGGCGCCAAGTCACATGCAAATGCGTCATCAATGAAACCAAAGGACCCGCTGCTAACAATGGCCCCATTGTGCCAAAAAATTGAGAAAACCCTGAAAACAAACCAAAATATTTTCTGGGAAACCAGCTTACTGCAATAACGAGCAAGCAAACAAATGCAAAAGATGATCCAAATCCCATTAAAAAACGACTTGCAACTGCTGTATAAAAACTATCTGCGTGAGAAAATAAAAGCGTTGCGCCAATGCAAACTAAAACGGCAAATAACATGACATATTTCACACCAAACTTATCGACAAGAATGCCGACAGGTATTTGCATGATGCCATAAGCCAAGTAGTATGCAGAACCAACCAATGCAAAGGAAGTTGCGGTTAAGTGCAATTGCGGAATAATGTCATGCGCTAGACTTCCTACAAATGTCCTTAGGAAAAACTCATATAAAAAAAATAGCGCTGCAATTCCCCAGATTAAAAATCCTAGAGAAAAAACATGTTTTTTTACTGCTGAAACAATCATAAGCTTTCTGTCGTTAATTCAGTGTGCTTCTCTTCCCATGACTCCAAGTGTGTCGCCGCATGTTGCATCTTGGGAAAAACTGCCAGTTGAAATAATGCTTCACCTTCATGTACCAATGGTAAATTATTTTTACCAACAATCACTGCTTCCTCAGGGCTTGTTACAATCAAATCATCATCACCACCAAAAGGATCTTTGATAATACAAAGTGGTTCACCTTTTTGGACATGCTGACCTAACTGATATTGTGTATAGCTAATGCCGCTTTTAGCAGCGCGCAACCATAAATTTTTTTCTGAAAAAAAGCTTTTTGAATGAGATGTTTTTTTATTAAAATCTTCAGTGATCATTGCTTGGTTTTCCAGGATATTTAGCACGCCACAGACCCCTGCTCGGATAGCATGTTCATCAAACCGCATAGCTTCGCCTGCTTCATACATTAAAAAAGTTTTTTTAGCGTCGCGCGCAGTTGTTCGTAACATGCCTTTTTCATAATTTAAGTTTGAAATAACGGGCGCATTAAAAACAGATGCTAATGTTTTTGCCGTGGAATCCTTAAAATCAACAAACACTTGAGGCAAGTTGGTGTAATTAATAAAACCAGTTTGAAAATCAATACAAATATCCGCCTTATTAAAAATTTCCGTGACAAATAAATGTGCCATACGCGCTGCGTGCGTGCCAGTAGTTGACCCAGGAAAACAAGCATCCAAATTAATACCACCTGGTAAATAACGTGAACGATTCATAAATCCATAAACATTTAATACAGGGGCGGCAATTAATGTGCCATTTAAATTTTTTAAAGCATCATTTTGAAAAATTCGATTAATAATTTCAGTGCCGTTGAGCGCATCACCATGCATCGCTGCAGTTAATAGTAAACAAGGACCCGCTTTCTTCCCATGAATTACTTTAATCGGCATATATACAGGTGAACAGCTAAAGAGTTCTGGAAGCGGAAGCGCTAGTGATAAAGACTCGCCGGGATGAATTTTTTCGTTACAAATTTGTAATGGTATATTTTTCATGGGTGGATTATAAACAAAATATACTGAAAAAATCAAATTTCTAAAATTATCAGTATTTTCAAAAAATAACGCGTGTATTTATTGTTCTCTGACTATGTTAAAATGCCGGGTTTAAAAAAATCTTGGAAGTAAATAACGAGAAAGTTTCGTTGGCTGGCTCATCTTGTACCTCTGGTGTTGTTATGCGGTATTTACACGAGCATATCACGAGCATATTAAAAGATGCTTCAACATAATTTTTACTATAAAAAAGCAAAATCCATAATTTTGTCTATAATCTTCAGGACATGGGCGCTTTTGAAAAGGAAGTTGATCAATAGAATCGAGGTGTAATATGGGTGGTTTCAACGAAAGTAATTTTTTTCCAAAAATTAAGATGGACGGGAAGTCTCTTCCAGATGGCAATGTAAATTCAAGCGATGTTCAGATGGTTCTTTTAACGCTATCAGAGAGATTGGACGACCTCAATGTAACAAATGAGCATCAGCAATTGATACAAGAACTGAAGAAAATTATTATTTTGGCGGATGGTAACAATCCTGATTATATAGAATTATTTTTTCGTGCCTATGATGAGCTTACTAAGGCTGAGAAAAAACCGGATCTGCTGAACGAAGTTCAAAAAAAATTTAGTGCTGTTATTGCAGCAGCTAAAAAGACTCACTCAAAAAATTATCGGTGATTAATGGCATTATTTTAAAGTAAAATGGAAGTGTGACAATGAAAATCTTGATTGCTGGTGCCAGCGGAATGATTGGTAATGCGCTGGTTTTATATCTTTCAAAGCAACACCAGTTGATTTTGCTCGGCAGAAAACGTGATAAATTGGCATCACAATTTTCTAATCAATATCCAATTTTGACGTGGGATGATTTAAGTTTACTTAATCAAGATTTTTTAAAATCTATCGATGTCATTATTAATTTAGCGGGGGAAAATATTGGTGAAAGGCGGTGGTCATTTTCTCAGAAAGAAAAAATTATTAACAGTCGTGTTAATGCTACAAAAAAACTTGCGGAACTGTGTTCAATGCTAGGTGAAAATTCACCGCGGATATTAAATGCTGGTGGCATTGGCATTTATGGATTTTCAGAAGGCGATCATTTTTTTACTGAGAAAAGTAGGCTCTCGGATGATCCGAATTGTTTCCTTTCGAAAGTTAGTCATGCTTGGGAAGATGCATTATTACCAGCAATCAATAAAAAAGTAAGTGTTGTAAAAATGCGTTTTGGTGTAGTTTTATCTAAGCAGGGAGGGGCATTGAAAAAGATGCTGCCCGCTTTTAAATGGGGTTTTGGTGCTACTTTGGGAAATGGCAATCAGTCATTTTCTTGGGTTTCGATTGATGATTTGGTGCGAGCAATTGATTTCATTATTCTTAACGAGCAGATTACGGGTGCAGTTAATATTGTTGCGCCGGGGGTGGTAACACAACATGATTTTGCAAAGGTATTGGCGCATATACTACATCGGCCATTTTTTTTAAGAATGCCTGCATTATTAGTTCGAATTTTGTTTGGGCAAATGGGTAATGAACTTTTGCTAAAGGGTCAATATGTAAAGAGTGAGACTTTGCTAAAATCTGGGTTCGAGTTTCAATATTCAAAAATTGATGTAGCGTTAAATCACTTGCTCCATAACAGAGGGGCTCTTATGCATAAGAGCCCCTGATTTTTATTCATTAAATTCTTCAAATGCACTTAATGCATCTGCGGCATACATAAGGGATGGACCACCGCCCATATAGATCGCCATTCCCAAAGTCTCTAGCAATTCTTCGCGTGTTACCTGTAATTTTACCAACGCTTGTACGTGAAAACCGATGCAACCATCACATCTGGCAGCCACACCCAATGCCAATGCGATTAATTCTTTTGTTTTTTTATTTAACGCACCTTCTTTGCTCGCTGCTTGGGCCAAAGCACTAAAGCCACTCATGACATCAGGGATGTCTTTTCGTAATTTTGTAAGTGATGCTGAAATATCATGTGTAATTTCTTTGTATTTTTTTGTCATAATTCATCCCTGTTTTATGGATATGTAATATAATTTTGAGGTTGCTCCGAGGATATCATTCCGTAGAGTGAACTACCTTATAGTATCACTTATAGCAATTTCAATGGAGTCATGGCCACATTAGCATGTGAGTTTGGTCGGCTTGCCATTGATAATGCGCTTTCGATGGAGGGTAAAGGGTTTTTAGCATCAACAACCGTTCAAACTATTCCTAGCTTCCCAATAGTCCACTTGAGTTTTCAAGTTGATTGCTTGTAGAGCCCCCTGCAATTGTGTTGGTATCCAGCCGCAGTAGTGCTGGTTTTTGATATGGCTTGCGCTGATAGGGTTCTTCGCAGGCTGTTGTTTTCTCAAAAAGCGCAAGGTGTTTTTGCTGTAATATTTTCTTTTCTATCATATTGCTAACGTCCTGAATGGTTAGAGGTTGCTAATATCTAAGGTGTACGGGCCACCAGTACAGGTGAATACCCCTAAAGCAACCGTGGCATGCATACACAAAAGAGAATAAACGGTATTTTCTGGATTATGTACCTCGACTTGTATATTTACTGTCGTAGGAAAAGCAGTGAGGCCAACACTTGCTAGAGCATCGTTCGATAAAGTATGTGAACCATTCTCTAGCGTTGGCGTCCCTCCGCGCCCACCCCAAGCGGCATTGCCAATTGGTGTAGTGTTACATGTGCTGTCAGGAGCTTCAAAGCAAGAAACGACAACGTTCCCTATTGTTTTTGGTCCGTTAATAACAGTAAAAGGACAAACAAGCGTGGCTCCAAGGCCGCTTTTGAGGACACTAGAAGATGCCCGTGCTTGCAGTGTGAGAACTATACAAAAAGCTACAAGCGCATAAACTAAAAAGTAACCTCTTGTTGTTTTCATCTTAAATCCTTTTAGCGTTCTCTAGGTTAAAACAGTATTACAGGTTTCCCTAATTGTAACTTGATTTTTTATTGTAGGTTGTCCGCTAAGATTCAAAAACCGCTTTTTTCTTCTCTGCAGTATAACAAACATTTTTTTTAGCCTGGCAGATAAAATTTTTAGCAAGCAAGGATTCAAAAAAATTTTTGATGTCGAGTGAAATTTGCGGCTCTTCAATCTCAAATTGTTCCAAGATATAATTACTGGCATCCTGGATTGACGTAGGCTGTGAGATTAAACATTTTAATATGGCTGTAGCAACTTCATTCATGCCATACAATACTTCATCTTTTTCATCCATTAATACCACTTCATTATCAATAAATGTATAAACTATATTGGGATTTATTGAAAAATAATTTAATGAAATGCAATCACTCATTTCGAATCCTTTCAACTAATAAATAAACTGCAATAACTTAACACAACATGAAATGTATTAAAGCTGTTTCCACCGCAAATTACAATTGGTCCTGCCGTTACCCAGGCATGCGCCTCTTCTCCTAATGGTTTTGTGCTTGATTTTGCAAAGCCAATAAAAAAGAAATAGGGAATTTGATAATGCTGGCACCAAAATTTGGCCAATATAGCCTGTGGTAAACAATTGGAATTCCATGGTGTATAGCGTGCGGCTAATTTGATTGAGCGAGCAATTAAGGCCGCTTGTTGAATCTGTGTTTTTGAAATAAGCGTAGAAGCAACCATCATACGACAGTTTTTTCCAAAATAAAAAGCAATGTGTTTATACGCAAATAGTTTGACACAAGCTTTTGCGACTCCTAGCAACGTAATATTAATAAAAAACATTTTCTTGTATTGCCAAGGCATATGCAAAAACGTTACTATTTTCATCGAACTCTCTGTTAAATAACGATACTTAGTTTATACTACAAAAACTGCGCAGTCTAAAGTAAATAAAGACAAGGAAGTTAATGATGTCATGCAGTAACTCCCGTGCAGACGACGCTATTTTATACCATTGTAATGATCTGCCTCCTGTAGCGGTATTATTTAAAGATGCTTTAAATCTCGCTACCTGGCGAGAAAATTTCAATCCTTTTGCTTGTGCTATTATACATAATCATTCTGGTGAAATTATTCTGGTGTGTGATCATCTTGGGATTGCACCGTTATATTATTATCACTGTGGGAAAAAGATTATTTTTGCAGACAACATTCCAAAAATATTAGCGCAATTATCTAGAACACCCCGGTTGCTTGAAAATCAAATTCACATATTATTTTCAGAACACAAAATTTACTCTGATGAAACACTCTATGAAGGCATTTATCGTGTAGAACCAGGCCATCTCTTGCATTTCAAAATGAATGGATCGATGATAAAGAAGGCATTTTGGAAATTAAATCCCTATGGATCACTATTACATTATGAGAACGATCAAGATTATATCGACCATTTTTCACTATTAATGAAAGAGGCAATGGTGAATGCCATCAGTAACCAAACCAATATTGCTACTGAGTTTAGTGCAGGTCTTGATTCAAGCGCTGTCTATTGTGCCGCAAAAAATATAAATATTCAGCCAACACTTTTTATGCATGTTGCTTCACCAAAAACAAATGCGATGGATAAATACAATGATCGTTTTGAAAAAGAATTTATTGCGCATTATAAGTTAAAAAATATTCATCGCATCGGTGCTGAAAATTTTGATCCTATTTCAGTTTTTAATGAGTATGCCTCGTGGTTTGCAGGTCCTGCGCCTTATTTATTTACAATGTTTGCTAATCCTCTGCATCGTGCAGTGGAAATTGGAAACCATCCGATTCTTTTGTCTGTCTTTGGAGGTGATCAATGTGTATCGGGTCAAGTCCCGCTTAATTTTTTTTTGCCGGAACTGATTCATCAAGGTGAGTATCGACGAGCATGGAATGAATTAAGGTGAAAAAGCAGAATTAAAAAAACTTTATTCTATGCTAAATATGCGCATGCTAATTTGTATAAGCAAGCATTACACATGAAGATTATGAGACGATATTTAGCCAACTTTTTTCGACCAAAAGCTGCTTGTCAATCAACACAGCTTCACCCCTATGAATATATGTATTATGCTAGCGTGAGAGAGGCTGAATGCAATTTATTACAAGGTCATAATAGCCATGAAATTCGTATGCGTATTGAATATAGCAGTATTGTTAGTAAAAAAATGGGGTTTGAATATCGCTATCCCTTATTGTATCCAAAATTACTTGAATTTATGCTGCGTGTTCCAACAATACAAAAACGCCGCGATGGTCGCGGGAGATATTTGATACGACAGTATTTATCACGCTGTCTTGGTCGTGATATGTTTAGTAGCTATCGTAAACAAGATGGATTAGCAATTGTCCCAGGTACATTTTCTTTATTTACACAAAATTTTGAAAAAGGCCATTATGACAATGTCTTCAAAAATTGTCCGTATTCGCATTTCATTCAAAATAAACACCTTTCTATCGCATCAAGAAATAGTATCAAAGCATTTATGCTGAAAGGTTATCTGAATTAAAATGAAAGAAAACAAAAACGGAATTTATTGGTTAGCATCTTATCCCAAATCAGGGAACACTTGGTTTCGTATTTTTTTAGTGAACTTACTTAATAAATCCAATGAGCCAATCGATATCAATACAATTCATATAGGTCAGATTGCAAGCGCTCGGGAATGGATAGACTCTGCACTAATTATTTTGCATGATCATAGCATGATGTTTTCAGTGCTATTTTTTCTTCACCTGCTGGAATTGTTTTATGCCATATTATATACCGCATCATTGCAAACCTAAGGTAATGACGCTGATGAGATATTTTTTTATTTCTATTCATAATAAGCAAGTTGATGGCATTTTTTGCAGCGACAATATCTCTTGCATCAAAAGCAGCTTCAAAGCTTGCAACACCTTTTGCATAGGCGTGCTTCATGGCTTTAAATAGATGGATAATAGATGCAGTCAAATAATATAATTTATTATCTTCTTTCATCGGGTTTTGACAATTATAATCGCCAAGGTCCGGCGAAACCCCATCGTGACTAAATCCTATTTTGGTTACTCGATAATTATGAATTCCTTCCCATCCAATAGTGGCACCGGGGTAAAGTTCCTGTAACGCTTTAGAATATTTCTCATGGTTTTGTGGTAAAGCTGTTGCATGACTATCTGTCATCCAAAATTCCATCTGAGCAGCAAGCAATTTTTTTGAAATTGCAGATTGAATGTAGCGCTTGCAATTTTCTTCATCTAGATTGGTTAACACTGATATTAATAAAGCAGCATTATCTAGCAACCCTTCTGCAAGTGAAAGCCAAATTTGTTTTTTAACGTCACTTGATAGTACATAATTCATTGTGAGCGCGCGTCCACGTCGTCCTGAAATTAATGTAAAAACAAATAAATACTCTCCAATTAAATTGGCAAAAATGAAATCAATTGCATAAGGATTTTCTGGAAATGTTTTTCCTTTAACAGGATGGGGGCAAGGTCTTTTCATTTCTTGTAAATAAGGAGATTGCACATAACTTTCTTTTGCTGAAAAATCTCCGAGATCGGCAAGCCCAGAGGCACGAACATTGGGATAAGCAACTGCGTCGGTCCAGCGATCAACACGCCCTGAGTTAATAAAAAATTGTCGTAAAAGCCCAGCCAGTGTTAAATAACGTCCAAGATCTTCCCTTTGCGTCCCGCTTGTTGAATTATGAAAAATATCAGCCAGTTGATGATACACCATCCCACGGTTTAATAATTTTCCTAAATCATAGATCGCAGCGCGAGAAGCTTTTTGAAATACATCAGCTGACAAATTTGGGTCGCTTAAATAGATAAAATAATCTGGTGATGAACTATAGATATACACAAAAGGTTGTGGAGAGTGTGACATTAAGTCGTTATCAGAATACTGCTTTAAAAATTCCGCACTATCTAGCTTTCCAAAAAAAAGTGCTTCCGGTATTTGGCTCTTCAAACACCATTCTTTCTGATTTTCTTGTAAGAGCTGAGTCGTTTTAAATTCTTTTTGAAGCTCATGCTCACTTTCTTTTTGTTTTTGAATCTTTACTGCAAAATATTTTTCACCAGCGTTTTTAAAAATAAATGTTCTACCAAGACAAAGATGAAAATAGAGATTGTTTTCTAAAATCCATTTTGATAAATCAAAAACCAATGCATTTTCTATTTTATTTTCAAATAATGTTGCGACTTTCACTGATGATTTTACAGAGGATTCTTTTGTCGGATTCGCAGAAGGAATAATACAATATCGCGTATATAATGGCCATGTTTCATCTGTTTCTTTACCAGAAAGATCAAATCTAGATATTCGAAATAAATTCCCAATTAAATTTGCTTCAAGTAATCGATAATGGGTATTCCTAATATACTCTTTATTATCGCGTAATTCCCATAAAAATAATTGGTAAGTATTCCAGTCAATTGAATCAGGATGACCTATCACCCAAGCGGTTAAATCCTTTTTTTCAACACAAGATAAAAAATAGTTTTTAATGTCAGCATGAAAAATATGGAAATTTTTAATTTTTTCTATAACTTCTACCATGCGATTTTTTTTTCCATTTTCAAAATGGGCATACGTTAGTAAGGCCTCAAACAGGAATTTTTTTAATGCTAAAAAGTTGTTAACATCAGAGGTATTAATGGCTTTTATTTTCTCAAGCAATGTAAGTAGTAGATCAAAAATCAAATTTTCAACGAAATCCGTTTTTCTTTCTGAGTTTTTTTCACATAAAAAAATTGAATATAATCGAGATTCGTTAAGGTCATTTAAAAAAATGAAAGCTTTTCCTGATAGTGCCAATACGTTTAGTATATTATGATTTATTACCTCAACCGAAAAAGTCGAAAATAATTCTTTTAAGAAAGAAATAAAAAATAATGAAGCGTTTTCAGAGGAGATTTGTTTTAATGCATAGAGCAATGGAATAACTTCTGTTGGATAATTATTATGTTCAAGCACAATATTTTGTGGCGTTAAAAAAAAGTTATCATTGATGTTTCGGCATGCTTTCTTAAGAAGGTTTTTTTCAGCTTCTTCAATAGGTTTGTTTTTGCAGAATCTTGAAAGGATGTCAGCAAGGTTTTTTATCATAAATTCTCTACCAAAATTGCCTATCTATTATTAAAACAGAAATGTCTTATTTAGCTATGATCTCATTATAAGATTAAGTGAATATGAATATGTCTATGTGATTGATTTTTGAGATATGTTTGATGGTTGCTTTCGACCATACAACAGTTCGTTTGTTTTTCTCTAGGGTGAGTTTTGGCTATTCTTGTTACCAATTGGGCTGTGCCGAATAGGATCAATTGGACCTGTGGGAGCATGGTATTTTTTAGATGGCGAAGGTGCCCCTGGTTTTCTCAATAGTGCCCCCCATGCGTTAGTAAGATATCGCCACGCCAAAACAGAATGTGGGGGGTGTTCGTTACACTGATCAAAACCAAAGGCTTTATTTTTGGTTAGGTGATTTTGGAGCTGCTGCGCAATCAGTAACTGCTTCAGCCTTAGGTGCAAACAGAGAATGAGCTATGCTGGCTTCATTGCCATTGATTGTATGGACCCCGCCACTTACTAAAGGCTTCTAAAAGAGCCAGAATGAAAGTTGTATCAGTCATTCAAATTCAATGGAGGGGTCCAATGAGCAATATTAAAGTATTAGGTATCGATTTGGCAAAGGA
>JAUXWQ010000063.1 GCA_030680235.1 Coxiellaceae bacterium | reverse complement strand
GAACCTTGCGTTAATTCAAAGTCCTTAATTTTAGGCGTTTCACCTTGGCGATACTGTGCTTTGGAAACTGTGACAATAAAGGGGCGCCATTGTGTATTAGGAGTGCGTTTTCCGTCTTTGACAATAAAACGTGGTGGTTTTGTTTTGCCAATCCACTCACGAGGTGGTTTTTGGGCAAATCTAATAAAATCTTCAATATCATTACGCTTTAATTTTTTAAGTGTTGTTTTTGAAATTAATGCGCACCAATGTAATAAACGCTCAATTTCACGTCGATAAGCATTAAATGTGCCAAGGCTTCCGCGATAGGATTTTAAAAATTCAATTGCAATTTTAATATCCTTTGATTGATACCCTGATTGCAGATATGAAAAGTCATGTTGCAAATGAATATATTCGATTGAGTCAAATAGGGGTAGTGGAGAGAGATTGTCAATTTTCATAATTTCTCTGCAGTACTTTTAAATTCAAATATATTTCTAATGTAGTTATTTACAACTTTGGTATGTTCTTTAAATATTGAATTTGTATACTCGTTAATGATATTTCGCCAAAATCGATATGCGCCTTCATTTCCTGGCATTACAAACACTTCCCATTTTCCATGGAATTTATTAAAGCATTGGAAAGCAAGATACTTCCCAATTCCTTTTCGTAAGAATTTCCTTAAAATGAAAAATTGTGCAATATTATAATCATTTGTTTTATCACTAACATCTTTATCAACAATAACAAACCCGACTAATTCATCCTTATATTTTACGATAAATGGAAATGTATTTTCTGCTTTCCAATATTTGATAAAATCGATTCCGATACTATGTGTCCCATCTTTTTGTTGCTCCCATCCCATATATTCACTGATATCGTAGGCATAATATGATGCCATATTTTGTATGATTGGATAATCATCAATTGTTGCGACGATTAATTTTATATTAGTAAAATCAATTTTTTTATTACAAATTTCATAAGATGGTAATTGAGTATCACGAAAATTAACCATGCCTCGATATGACATTCCCGCTTTTTCCAACACCCTTCTTGATGCTTTATTTTCTGGTAGCACAAATGCTACAATTTTTGGGAGTGATAATGTATTAAATCCATAGTCTATTAATGCTTTTGCAAGTTCAGTTGCATAACCTTTATTCCAATATTTTTTGTGCAATCGATATGCAAGGTCTATGTCAGGCTGATTAACATCAAAATGCAAATGAAACAAGCCAGCCTGGCCGACAAATACGCCAGTTTCCTTTTCAAATACAGAAAAAAAATCCATTCCATATTTCTCAAAATATCCTTGCCCGCACTGAATGAAATCTTCGACTCGTTCTTTAGTGTGAACAGAGCCATCATCAATGTACTTCATTACATCAGGATCAGATCGCAATGCAAAAATATTATCAAGATCGGATAGTGCAATTGGCTTTAAAATTAAGCGTTTCGTTTCAAGATAAGTACTCATTTTTTATACCATTCTGGTTTATCATCATCAGATAATTGCTCTAATCTCGCATATTTTTCACGCGCATTTTCAATAACATCTCGCAATTTTTTTTCAAACATTTTTCGTGGTGGTAATTCTGCAAGATACTGTGAAACATGAATTCCATTTTTTCCGAGCTCAAGTAATTCTAAATCTTCTTGATCTTTGTCAGAGCAAATTATAATGCCAAGTGGTTTTTCTTCGCCTGGACGTTTTTCATGTTTATCAAGCCATTTTAAGTACCATTCCATTTGTCCCGCATGCTCTGGTTGGAAGATAGATAGTTTGAGTTCAATCGCTATTAATCGACGCATGCCACGGTGAAAAAATAATAAATCCAAATAACGATCATTTTTCCCAGTGCTCATTCTTTTTTGACGCGCGACAAAGCAAAAATCACTACCCATTTCCTGAATAAAAATCTGCAATTCACTTAAAATGGCATCTTCAAGATGACGCTCTGAGGAAATTGTTTTTGGATATAAGAATTTAAGAACGCAGGGGTCTTGTAGATATAAATCAGGATTTGTTAAATCCCCATCTTTTAATTTCTTCAATTCTACCTTGATAATTGATTCCGGTTTTTTTGCAATCGCGGTACGTTCAAAGAGCATTCCATCAATTTTTTGGCGTAAATTTCTAACGCTCCATTTTTCCAATCGACACATTTCTGTATAGAAATCTCGTTTTAGTGGATCTTCGATAGACACTAATTTTACAAAATGAGACCACGATAATTGCTGCGACAAAGTAGCTACAATTTCAGGCTTTGGATATAGCTTCGCAATGCGAACCATTCTGGCAAGATTAGAAGCATCAAATCCGCTGCCGTATTCCGATGTAAGCTGGCTGGCAAGTTGTTTAATGCCTTGCTCACCATATTCAGCGCGATCATTTTTGAGAATATCCTGATTAATTCTATGTCCGATACGCCAGTACAATGTCACAAGCGTCGTATTAGCATAATGTGCAAGATTAGTTTTAACATCATCGATGAGATTACTAACATCTTTGAAAAGATTGGTGGTAATATTCTTTGGCATTGAAAGCCCCTTAATTCCCAATTTTGGTGACGCGTCACCAAAATCTTACTATATAATAATCAATCAGTTACGGCTATCTGTATGGGTTAATTATCGTAGTTATCACCACTATTGTCAAGCACAGATTATTCGTTTACTATCCCCGCTTGATAAAAAAATCATTTCAAAAAATGAAGTAACCATGACAAAACTGGTAATTTTAAATCCCAATGAAAAACGGCGATATGACTCACCTCCTGTTTTTAATACGGATGAACGCTCACTCTATTTTTCCATGAGTAACGAAGAAATGGAATTAATCCAAAGTCTTCGCACAGCCAGCAACAAAATCGGTTTTGCAGTTCAATTAGCTTATTTTAAAGCCAATGGTAAGTTCTTTGCCGTCGATCAGTTTCGACAACAAGACATTTCCTATGCAGCAAAAACAATAGGCATTGTCGCAGAAAATATTGATATTTCAAACTATAAAAACGAAACGCCAATCAAACATCGTAAAAGAATTTTTACATTATTAAATTGGCATCCATTTGATGACACACAGAAAGGAAAAATAATTGCGCACGTAACGTGGTTGGTTCAACGGCAATTTTCACCTAGAAATGTGTTTTTATCAGCAATTGATTTTTGTTGGCAAAACAAAATAGAGCTCCCCTCCTATAATTCCATGTCACTTATTATTACCGACTCATACAATCAATTTGAAAGCAGATTGGTTGACATCCTTTCTAAAAAACTAACTCGATTCCATCGAGAAATTCTAGATAAAGTGGTCTCTGGAGAAAAAAGTGATAACAAAAATAAACTTCAACGACCAGCAATAACTATAATAAAAAAAATAAATCAATCGTTACGCCCTGCTGATATTCAGGAAAATATAACCACCTTTAAAATATTTAAGGATTATTTTTTTGAATTCAGATCAATTATCGATGAGCTTGGCATGGCTGATCATGCCACGGAATATTTTGCAACGTGGGTGCAAAAATCTACAGCATTCCAATTAAAACAATTTTCAGATAAAAATAAGCTGTATCTTCATTTGTTGTGCTACATTAAACATCAGTTTTATTTTAGACACGATCTTTTGATTGATGTCTTTTTAAAATCAACAAAATCAGCTATTAATTCTGCAAAAAAAAAGCAAGAAGAAATAGAAAAAGAAAATCGTCCATTGCGCAATAAAGCGATAAAAAGCTTATCTGAAAACAACAAGAATTCACGCATTCTTATTGAAAGTATTACAGAAGTATTGCGATCACCAGTTTATACAGATTCTGGAAAAGTTTTGCAAATTGATGAGTTGATTAAATACTATCATTTATTACCAAGAAAAGTGAATACTCAAGAAGAGCTTGAACTTGAAAATTCATTAGAAAACATCGGCAACAACCAAACATACTTTGACGCATTAGAAATGATGTCATTAAAATTACAGCGTCGCGTTTCCTCAATTATTAAGGTTCTCGAATTTAATTCAGACACATCATCTGCGCCTATAATAGAAGCAATCAAACATTTCAATTTCACCGATGGCGAAGTAAATAACGCACCACCAATGGATTTTTTAAATATTGAGGAAAAAGAAGCTGTTTATCCAAAAAATAAATTACGTGTTTCATTATATAAAATTCTCTTATTTACACATATATTTGATGATATTAAATCAGGTAAGCTTAATCTTCGTTACTCTTACCGCTATAAGGCTATTCATGAATATTTAATTGACGATGCATATTGGAACTCCCGAAAAAATGAGCTACTTGAACAAGCTGGCCTCACTGATTTTTCTGATTTTAACACCGCGATTTCTGCTTTAAAACAGCAATTAGATCAAAAATATAGAACAGTTAATGAGCGTATTTTAAATGGTGGAAATCAATTTTTAACGATTGATGAAAAAAGTAAATTTAAAATATCAACACCGAAAACAGAAAGTGATGAATCAGAATATGTTTCTGCATTGCTTGGGCAGTCTGGATTTGTTCCTATTCTTCAGGTGCTTTCTGATATTAATAAAGTCACTGAATTTACAGATAAATTTAGGCACCACAGTGTTAAAAATAAAAAAATGAATCCAAAAGCACAAACAATTTTTGCTGGAATTATGGGGAAAGGATGCAATATCGGAATTAATCGCATTGCCAATATTTCTGTTGGTGTCAACGAAGATACATTGAAGAATATGGTCAATTGGTGTTTTAGTTTGAAAAATATTCAACAGGCAAATAACAAAATCTTGGCGGTCACAAATAAATTATCTCTTGCAAATGCATATCGAAAAAAACCAGGTGAAATACACACAGGTAGCGATGGCAGCAAAGTAAATGTTGCTGTTGATTCTATTTTTGCAAGTTATTCATTCAAATACTTTGGGAAAGGAAAAGGCGTAACAATTTACACCTTTATTGATGAGCGGCAATTGTTGTTTCATTCTGTTGTAATTAGCTCATCCGAAAGAGAAGCTGCCTATGTAATCGATGGTTTAGTACAAAACGAGGTTGTCAAAAGTGATATTCATTCTACAGATACACATGGTTACACAGAATTAGTATTTTGTGCTAGCCATTTTATTAAGACGGCATTTGCACCAAGAATAAAAAACATTGCCGATCAAAGTATTTATTCATTTTCAAATAAAAAAACATATGAGAATCGTGGATATAAAATATTACCAAGTGGCACAATTAATTTAAAATTAATTGAATCCTGTTGGGATGACATCTTACGTTTTATCGCAACCATTAAATTAAAACATTCATCAGCATCTCAATTATTTAAGCGATTAAGTTCATACGCAAAGGATCATCCTTTATATAAAGCACTAAAAGAATTTGGTAGAATTATAAAATCAATTTTTATATTGTCGTATCTTGATGATGTTGAATTGCGTCAACGTATTGAAAAGCAACTTAATAAAGTAGAATCATCGAATAAATTTTCCAGAGCCGTATTTTTTGCCAATGACGGTGAATTTAAAAATGGCGTCAAAGAAGAGCAAGAAATTATGGTGGCATGTAAAACGCTTATCCAAAATGCCATCGTGTTATGGAATTACCTATATCTTTCTCAATTACTTGCTAACAATTCAGATCTTGAAGAAAGAAAAAATATGCTGGCTGCCATGCTGAGGGGATCAGTGGTTGCGTGGCACCACATTAATATGCAAGGTGAGTATGATTTTATCAAGCATGCAGCCAATGACAGCATGTTTAACATTGAACGAATACTTTCGTTGGCCTTTGGTTAGATTCGAAATCCTATGACGGTTTTGGACCGCTTATGTAGTTGGAGCCAGTTTCTGCCAATGGTGCTGCCAATTTTGCAGACAGCGTCTGCAAAATTGTATCTGATTGATTTACATGGGTTTTTAGCGATCCACATTTTGCAGACGCTGTCTGCAAAATCTCCGGGTAACATTGGTAAAATTTTCGATACAATGCCAAATTTCGTTCTGAATAGCCCGGCACGCCAGTTTTCTTAAGGGTTTAACTGAGTTGTTTTAGCGTGAATTCGCCATATACGGCACGATCTTTTCCATATTGTTGATATTCATGAATGTACAGCCCAAACAACCAGTTCCTCAGAGTCAAACAAATATTGACTGACGCTTTCGCTTGCTGTGAAAATACGGTATTCAGTGATTGTAGAATTTCACTTAAATCATCGAAGTTTATGGCGTTCACAAATATTCCTTAATGTAAAAATTTTCTGTAACATTATGTATATGGGGATTTGTATAGATCCCCTAATATCAACAATACTGTTATCCTTCACTTTTATCGCCATGAAAAAAATGATGTGAAAAAGCAGTATCAACGATAAGATTGCAATAATCATTTTTTAACCAAATTTAATTATGAATTCAAATTAAACAATTAACATATACCATACCTGATTTTTTTAAACTTTATTAGCATTAGATGGCTCTGTAGCCACAATCAATGACTTCCATAATGCCCAGCCAGGCGACCTACTCCACATATCCGCATTTAGGAATGATTGTTTAATAACCTTCGATTTTTAACGTTCACAGCATTCTTACCGTGATATAATAAGGAAATATTAGATGCGCTGCACCAAGACATTGGAAAACCAGCAGCAGAAGCACTGGCGATGGAAGTGGGAGTGGTCACAGCAGAATTGGACTTGACACGAAATTATAAAAAACAATCATTGATGATTTCCGTTATCAGTTCTATTTACACAAGAACCACTGTCAGCCACAGTTCCAGCACAGCTGGATCATTACAACAATATCACTTAAGCTAATCGTGTTTTAATTACAACTTTATGAATTTATCTCAATGTATTACATGATAAATTTAGTTGTATTTTGCGTAGTGTCTGGCGTATCTTTTCCATCAGTTAAAAGAAATCCCTAGTAAATTCTGCAGAGCTTTTTCATTCTCTAAAATATCAGCGAGCGTAAATTTTTCTAGAACAGCAAAAAATGCTTTTTGCGCATCGTGCAAAATACGCTTTAATTTGCAAGCAGGTGCAATACAACAATTTTGCTTTTTAATATTAAAGCATGGCACCAAGTCAAAATGCGGCTCTAATTGAAGGATGATTTTTTTTAAATTTAAACGAGACGCATTCTCAACCAATGTGATACCGCCATTTTTCCCTCGTATTGTTTTAATCATGCCAATTTTTGATAAATTATGAATTATTTTGGTTAGATGATGTTGTGAAATACCGTAGGCTTCTGAAATATCAGCAATCTTACATACGTCTTTCCTAACAGCAATATAAATTAACGACCTTAATGAATAATCAGTAAATTGGGTGAGTTGCATAATTTGCTCCATTTTTTTATTGACAGTTATTATCAACACAAATAAGATGTATTTCAAATACATCTTATAATATTAAGGAAAAAACATGGATGCACTTCTTTTTGAAAGATTGGGCGGACAACCTGCTGTGAACGCGGCTGTAGATATTTTTTATCGAAAGGTTTTGGCAGACGACCGTGTTAACTATTTTTTTGAAGGGGTTGACATGGAAAAGCAAATTAACAAACAAAAGGGATTTCTAACGATGGTATTTGGTGGCCCTAACCACTACACCGGAAAAAGCATGCGTGAAGGTCATCAGCATTTAATTGCTAAAGGTCTCAATGATTCACATGTTGATGTTATTATCGAACTATTAGGTTCAACCTTAAAAGAATTGGGCGTTGCCGATCAGGATATCAAAGAAGTTGCCGCTATTGCCAACAGTGTACGCGATGACGTATTAAATCGCTAAGGGTAAATGGTATGCCAATAATTTCATTTGCTGATAAGACTTACACTCTTAATGAAAATGAAAGCATTTTGGAATGTTTAATACGGCATGGAATTAATTATCCGCATTCCTGTCAAGTTGGTGTGTGCCAATCTTGTTTAATAAAAGGTCGTGGCACTATCAATCCCGCATGGCAAGAAGGAATACAAGACACGCTAAAAACACAAGGATATTTTTTGGCATGCTTAGCGAAACCTAAAGAAGATATCCAACTTACAGTGCCATTTGCTAGTGAGTGCGAAATAGAAGCAAAAATTGATGATATTAAAAAACTGACGTACAACGTCATTCAAGTGAAGCTTTACGTTAAAAACCTCGCGCCGTGGACACCTGGACAATATCTTAATTTAATTAATTCAGAAGGCATCATCAGAAGTTATTCCATCGCAAATATTCCTAATCAAGACGGTTTTATTGAGCTTCATATTAAACTCGAAGAACAAGGTTTGATGGGAGAATGGTTTAAAAAAACAGCTCATGTTAATAATTTAATTAGCATTAGAGGGCCATTAGGGCGTTGTTTTTATTTCAACCCTAATAAATTGACTTACGATATATTATTAGTTGGTACAGGAACAGGGTTATCACCTTTAATAGGGATTGCAAAACAAGCTTTATTTCAAAATCATCAGGGTAAAATTACCTTACTTCACGGTGGACGGATCTTTGAAGATCTTTACTATGTGAATGAATTAGAAAAAATCGCGTCAGAAAATTCTGATTTTCATTATGAAAATTGTGTATGGAAAAACGCATCTGGCGAATATAATCTGCCGATTGATAAAGTGGTACTAAAATACATTCAAGATCCCAAAAACTTAAGAGTCTTTGTTTGTGGGCCGCAAGAAACAACTCAAAAAATAAAAACAAAAGTTTTTTGCGCTGGCGTTCCCTCTTCGCAGATTTTAAGTGATGCTTTTATTTAAAGTGACGATGTTATGACGATGTCAGGCGCGCCTGGCATTGATTCATCCAGACAATAGTATCGTCGATATTTGTGTAGGCATTATAAATGAATAATCATAATGCCTGGGATTTTGATAGCCATATTCACAAGGATCTTGTTGCTACAAAAAAATTTATTTATGATCCGTGTAAAATGATAATTTCCACACCGGTAACAGAACCTGAGAGCGCTAAATACGGTGCTTTTGCATTTACACTAAATGGTTTTAACGTAAGATTTCGTGTTGCAAAAATAACACCCACTAAAATAGGACAATTTGTAACATTGTGGAAAAGATCAGCAAGCGGTCCCATTCAACCGTTTGACGCTTCTGATCCAGTATATTTTTTTGGTAGGCCATGAGAACGCCCCGAAAAAGCGGAATCTGGTTTTTACCCCTCAATAAACTCCGGTTTTATTCGTTTTCGCTTAGCACTACCATGGCGTTCACGTAGCTCAACATCAATGTATTTATCCGTAATAGCGCTAGAACTGTGTCCCGCATCGTCTCTGACGTGCTCACGAGGGCGTGTTTTGACGTCATCTGAAATGCCGGTGTGACGCAACCAATGCACAGTGGCATTCGCTAATTGATCAGCTTCTTCTTGTTGATTATCAGCAATTAAACGATCACAAGCTCTATCAAAACAAACCTGAACTAATTCCCGAATATAGCGCGTATTTTTAAGAGGTTGATTCGTTTTTTGCGCCGTAAATAAGGGTGTTTTTTCATTGGGCGAGGGCAAGGGAGGAAGCTTTAATGATTTACGATATTCTTTTAGTGCATTTAACATTGCATTACTGACAGAAATTTTACGTTCTTTATTACCTTTACCGACGGTCAAAAACCACCACAACCCATCTGCATCGCGGAAAAAATCGCCCATAGTTGGCGTCCATCGTGCATTTACAACTAATTCAGAAATACGCAAATACATGCCATACAGTGCATTCATAATAAATAATGTACGTGCATGTTGATCTCTATTTTCTTCTGCCATAATTTCAGCAGTCTCAATTACATAACCCCATTGCATTTCAGATAATCGGCGAATAGGAGTCGATGCCTTTCGTTTTTTAAAGTATTTACTTTTTTGCCTGATCAATAATGCCGGATTGATTATCGTATATTCTTCTTGGATTAAGTAATTATAAAAGCTACCGATGACCGCAAATAACGCTTTAAAGGATTTTTCAGATAATTCGTAATTTTTCTTATTTGGTTTATTGCCAGCTTTATTTTCAGTTTTCGAAATCTTTACAACAAATGGCTTCCATTTCTTATTTGGAATTTTTACACCATCTTTTTTTATAAAACGATCCTCAACTGAAGTTGCAATCCACGATGCAGGCGGATTTTGACAAAAATCTAAAAATGCTTCGAACTCATCGCGACGAATTTGTTTTACTGTTTTATTAGCTTTTAAAAAGCACCATTGTAGAAAACGTTCGATATCACGACGGTATGAATTAAAGGTATCTACGCTGCCACGATAGCTCAATAGAAAATTTTTCGCACGTTCATAATCTTGCTGAAAAGCCTTTGTGAGTTTTGGCTGATGGTCTTCGTGTTTAAGAATTTGCTGCAAGCCATCGAATAATGGGCTTGGAATCGCTGACTTGATTTTATTCATAAATTTTGCTACGGTCTGGTACCTGTAATAACCTTTATAGGTTTTAAAGGAGGTATCTTAGCGCATATCAGGGATAGTTTCAATCAATAATGAGGCATCCCTAATGAACAACAATCGATTAAAAATACTGTCAAAACCTGAAATCAATGAGCTGTACGATATTCCACAGTTCACCGCCAATGAACAAAAAAATTATTTTTCTCTCAGTAAAAAAGAATTCAAAAAAATGTCAGGGCGTGGAACGCTTGCATCAAAAGTGCATTTTATACAACAGGTTGGTTACTTCAAAGCAACATCACAATTTTTTGACTGTAAATTTTATGAAACAAAAAATGATGTTGATTATATTTTACAGGAATATTTTGAAAATACAAAATTATCTGCGAACACTGTTTCACAAAAAACAGGTCAGACAAATCAAGAGTTAATTGCAGGGCTTTTAGATTTTCAAATTGATAAATCGATAGTGAAAAATAAACTTGTAAAGATGCTGGAAATAAAATCACGACTCTGCTCAAACCCAATTTATCTATTCCACGAGGTGCTTTGTTTCAACAAAGAAAATAAAATGTTGTTGCTTGTCTACTCCACCATACAAGATTTAATTGGTGCGGCGATTACTGGCGAGGAAAATAGATTAAGCGACTCATTAAAAAAACATCTGTCTTCTGATAACTGGAAGAACATTGAAAACACGATCAGCAAATACGAGTTCATGATTTATCGGTTGATTTCTGATCAAATTGAAACGGGGCATGTGTATCTTGCAAATTCAATCTCTTTTAAAAGTTTGACATCACATTTAGTCAACGATGAGAAATGGAAAGATAAATTGCAATTATTAAAACAACTGGGTAACAGGAAATTATTAATGCCAGTTGACAAATTATTTGATGATCTTGAAAGCACGTTAGAAAAATTAATTGTTGACGTAAATAAACGCATTGAAAACGGTGAAAATAAGGGAATAAAAATTAAAAAGGAAGGTGAAGAAATTACATTCACCCTACCCTATCCAACATCTGCAGATAAAGAAAATAATCCTATTTTTAAGTAGCTAACGCAAATTAGTATCGCAGAAGTTTTACAATTTGCTCAAAAAAATTGTAATTTTATGGGTGTATTTACGCACATAAAACCTTATGAAGCGAAAGACATATTGGATCCTATTGCTATGATGGCATGCATCATTGCTAATGCAACCAATCTTGGTATTTATAAAATGGCAGAAAGTAGCGATCTTTCGTATCAGCGCATGTATACGCAATCAAAGAATTTTATGCGCCTTGAAACCCTGCTAGATGCCAATGATGCAATTACCAATGCCATTGCAGATTCACCCATTTTTAAATACTGGAATATTCATGATGATTATATACATGGCAGTGTAGATGGACAGAAATATGAAACTCGATTAAATTCATTTATCGCGCGATACTCGAGTAAATATTTCGGGATCTGGCGTGGTGTATCTGCATACACATTGTGCGCCAACCACATTCCCGTCAACACAAAAATAATCAGCGCTAATCAACATGAGAGCCATTATCTTTTTGATATTTTATACAATGTGACAAGTGAAATTGATATCAAGTGGTTATCCGGTGATGGACACTCAATTAATCAGGTGAATTTTACATTGCTTGATTTTATTGAGAAGCAGTTTGCGCCACATTTTAAACGTATCAATCATAAAGCTGAATCACCGTGTTGTTTTAATCCAGTCAAGCGGTACAAAGATTTATTGATTAAACCACAATATTTGGTAAATAAAAAATTAATTAAAAAGGAATGGAATAATATTCAACGTGTCATCGCATCATTATTGTTGGGTGAGACATCGCAGCATTTGATTGTCAGTAAATTAAGCTCACACAAGAGAATTAATAAAACAAAAGAAGCGCTCTGGGAATACGATAGAATTTTAATGAGCATTTATATGCTGAAATTCATTAACGATCCAACTATGCGAAAAAATGTACGGCGCGCATTAAATCGCGGAGAGGCGTATCATAAATTGCGCAGAGCTATCGCGAATGTTTACGGACAAAAATTTCGCGTGAAAAATGATCAAGAGATTGAGCTTTGGAATGAATGTGGACGCTTGATGGCAAACTGCATGATTTATTACAATGCTAAAATATTAAATTCATTGCTCGAAAAATTACAAAAATACGGGAATAAAGAATTAATTGAATATCTAAAATATATATCACCCGCCGCATGGATCAACATTAACCTCTATGGTTTTTACACTTTTGAAAAAGATTCCGCACAAATTGATCTAGCGAAGCTTTCAGAGTCGATTAATATGCTCAAATCAGTTTAATAACTGTACTTTTTAACCAGACTTAAGAATCCTGAACAAGTAAAAATTAAAACGAAAGAATAAGAAAAATAAAAAATTGACATTTAAAAAATATTGTGTGAGATTACGCACTATAAGTTTGCCAGGGGTGCCTTCATTGGCTGAGATGGTTTTTATGACCAGACCCTTCGAACCTGATTTGGTTAAAACCAACGTAGGGAGAGCAAGATGAATCACTCATCTTCATCTGATATTTCACATACACTTTTCAACGATATTCTCCTAATTCGAGAATCACGTCCGTTAATTCACAATATTACTAATTTCGTTGTGATGAATACCACAGCGAATGCATTATTAGCCATTGGTGCATCGCCGATCATGGCGCATGCATCACAAGAATTGGCTGAGTTAATTTCAATCTCAAATGCATTGGTTCTGAATATTGGTACGTTAGATGAACATTGGATTAAAAATATGTTCATTGCCGCACACCTGGCTATCGAAAAAAATAAACCAATCGTGCTTGATCCAGTGGGTGCAGGCGCATCAGCACTGAGAACACAAACCGCTTTAGATTTATTAACCACTACGCACATCACAGTACTAAGCGGAAACGCTTCGGAAATAATGGCATTGGATAAACAATCAGCGCTCTCAAAAGGTGTTGATAGTTCTGAAAAAAGTGAGCGCGCGATGAGTGCTGCAAAAAATATTTCAAATACATTTGGATGCGTTGTTGTTATTAGTGGAGCAACGGATTACTGCGTTTTAAAAAATAGTATGTTATCTGTTCACAATGGTTCGCTTATCATGTCTCGTGTGACAGGAATGGGTTGTATTGCTACTGCAATCACAGGCGCATTTTTAGCTATCAATTCAAATCCATTGATTGCGAGTTTTCATGCCATGGTCTGCATGGGAATTTGTGGGGAAATTGCAGCAGCAGAATCAAAAGGTCCTGGCACATTCCTACCGCAATTTTTAGACGCGCTTTTTTGCATTGATTTAAAAACCATTTCAGAAAAAATAAACATAGTTAGCGGTGATACTATCTATGCCTAATTATTCATTGCATTTGGTGACGGACGGTAAATTAAATAATTTGCTAGATTTAATTGTCGAGGCAGTCGATGGTGGCGTTACAACTGTGCAGCTTCGCAGTAAACAGGCTGATAAATTACCATTGTATAACATTGGAAAAAAGATTTTAAAATTATTAAGACCAAAGAAAATTCCGTTCATTATTAATGATCATATTGATCTAGCGCTTGCCTTGAACGCTGATGGTGTGCACATTGGACAATCTGATTTGCCGCATCAAATGACACGTCACCTATTGGGAAAAAATAAAATCATTGGTCTTTCATTACAGACGTTATTGCACGCAAAAATAGCTGAAAAATTTGATGTGGATTATTTTGGTGTCGGCCCTGTTTTTAATTCAACAACAAAAACAGATGCAGCTGCAATGGGATTAGACATATTGCAAGAAATTACACAGCGCGTACAAAAACCCTGCATTGCTATTGGTGGTATTGAAATAGAAAATGTTAAATCAGTTTTGTCCCGCGGTGCACAGGGCATAGCTGTTGTTAGCGGCATATGCGCATCAATTAATCCAAAATTAGCAACAATCAATTACGCACGAGAATTAACCAGTGGATAAAAAATATATTCGTGTGTTAACTATTGCAGGATCAGATAGTGGTGGCGGTGCTGGCATACAAGCTGATTTAAAAACATTTTCCGCATTACGGTGTTTCGGAGTGTCTGCAATTACTGCATTAACTGCGCAAAATACAACAGGCGTTCAAATGATTCAATCGCTACCTGCTGAATTTATCAGAGCGCAAATTCATTCTGTTGTGAGCGATATTGGCGTAGATGCTATTAAAATTGGCATGCTTGAACGTAAAGACATTATTCAAGCTGTCGTTCTATCACTAAAGAATTGCCAATGTCCTGTTGTATTGGATCCTGTGATGTTTGCAAAAGGCGGTGCAGCGCTTCTTTCACCCGACGCAATTATTATGATGCGCAATGATTTATTTCCCCTGTCAAGCATTGTAACACCTAATATTCCTGAAGCGGAATATATAGCAGAAATGAAAATAAATTCTATTGAGGATATGAAATCTGCTGCACTAAAAATCAGCAAATTTGGTGTTAAAAATGTGTTAGTGAAAGGTGGGCATGGCGCTCAAAAAAAATGCGTAGATGTGCTGTATCTATCCGACGATCATGTATTTACTTATTTTTCTTCAGAACGTATTCACACTAAAAATACACATGGAACGGGCTGCACACTCAGCGCTGCGATTGCGGCAGAATTAGCCAAAGGCAAAAAATTAAATCACGCGGTATCAAATGCAAAAAAATTTTTATACAAAGCCATTCGCTCAGGGCAGAATTTTACGATTGGTCACGGTCATGGTCCTGTGAATCATCAGCATCTGTTTTGGAGCTAACATGTCGTTTATAAAAATGATTGATCAAGTGGTTTATCCTATTTTTGAAAATATTATTCAACATCCATTTTTGCAGAAATTGTCCGCCGGCACTTTGGATAAAAAGATATTTTATTTTTATTTAGAACAAGATTATTATTATTTATTAAATTATACGAAAGCATTACTTTCTTTGTCGAATAACGCTAACACTATTAAAGATAGGAATTTTTGGAAAGCATGTGCAAATAGCTGCACACATGAACCTGCGTTTGAAATAAGAAATATTATTGTTGATGATGATTCTCGAAAAACAAATTCCTGCATCAGTTATAATAACTTTATTAATCAGCATGTTTTAAAAAACTACGAAAATGGAGTAGCATCTGTTTTTTCATGCGCTTACATTTATTTTCGTGTTTCCAAAAAAATGTATCCTAATAATAAAAATAATATGTTTATGACATGGTTTGATACGTATGTCTCGGCTGAATTTGTTAATCAAACACAAGAAATGATTGAGCTATTTCAAAGACAATATGATCAATCTGATACAAAAAGTAAAATTGAATTATTGGATATTGTTAAAAAAGGTGCGCAGTATGAATGGCATTTTTGGGATGATGCCTACCTATGAAACCATTCATTGGAATGTTGTCATTAAATATTTCTTTGGTACTGTATTTAATTAATTACATTCCACAGTTGTGGCATAATAAAATTGATAGACATATTTCCGGTTTAAGTTTTTATTTCCATTGTTTATTTTTACTAAGTTATTTGACGGATTTAATTTATGCATTAGGCTGTCACATGCAATGGCAATATTGTTTGGTAAGTGTCATTGGTATGGTCTATCTTTTTATTCAGCATGGTCAAATCAAAAATGCTATCACCGCTCAATCATTTCTCGTTATTAATTGTTTATTAACGCTGACTATTTTTCTTGGTGTTTTCTTTTTATGTCTCGAAAAACATCATGGCGTTATTTTTATTATAATGGGTTATTTTTCACGAGTAACTGGATGGATTGCTTTCTTTCCGCAAATTGTTAAAAATATAAAATCATCAACGGCATTATCATTAAGCGCTTTATATCTTATCATTGATTTGGCTTGTAAACTTTGTGATAACGTCAGCGCCTGGATTTTATCATGGCCAATGCCGTCTAAGTTGGGTGCTATTTTTTCAATAGTAATTTGCTCGATATTAATTTTTCAAAAGTATAAATTTTATTATGTCAATCAACGAATTTGATTTAATTCAAAAATATTTTTTTCGACGTTATTTACGTAATGATGTGCGTGTTGGTATCGGTGATGATTGCGCATTATTAAAACCACCTATTGGATGTGAATGTGCAATGTCCATGGATACATTGGTTTCTGGTGTGCATTTTGATGATTCATTTTCCCCTGAAAATATCGGTTATAAATCACTTGCAGTGAATTTAAGTGATCTTGCTGCCATAGGCGCAGAACCTGCATGGGTTATGTTATCGCTTTCATTACCTAGTGTTAATGAAGCGTGGTTAGTAGGATTTTGCAAAGGTTTTTATGAATTATGTAATTTTCATTCAATGAATTTAGTGGGTGGTGATCTGACAAAAGGTCCGTTATCAATTACAATCCAGGTCACAGGTTTTATACCTTCGAGATCAGCGATTTTGCGTTCGGGCGCAATGGCAGGTGATTTTATTTATGTCACACATGAATTAGGTGATGCCGTATTAGCATTAGATTATTTACGTAAAAAACACTCTCTATCAGAGCATGCTGCAAAAAAAGTGTTACAACGTTTATATCGTCCAATCCCGCGTATTAATACAGGCATTCAGCTTCGTGGTATTGCAAACAGCGCAATTGATATTTCAGATGGATTATATGGCGATTTAAAACACATACTCAATGCCAGTCAAGTGGGTGCAAAAATTTTTATAGATAAAATTCCTGTGTCGAGTATATTGGCAAAACAATCACGTGATTACAGAAGATCTGCGGCTCTTCATTCTGGAGATTCATATGAACTTTGCTTTACTGCACCAAAAAATGCTGTATTTCCAGAATTATCATGCAAAATTACATGTATAGGTGAGATTACTGGAGATAATCAGATTGAAATTGTCGATGATAGCAACAAAGTTCTTTCTGTCAGCGGTGAAAGTTTTATGCATTTTTAAATGGATTTCCGTATTTAATGATAATATTTACGATATAAAAACCAGATTCCGCTTTTTCGGGGCGTTCTCATAGCGACCCTATTACCTAAATAATGTAATGGTCCACCGTGATTTTGAGGTCCAGCTCCGATCCTGGCAAAAAAGGGTTAAATCTTCTGCTGCCTATAAAATAGGCCTGAAAAATCAAAATAATTTGCTGTGTGAGCCGGTTGTTCCAGGGAAAGCCAGGATCATTGTCATTGATTAAGAAAATAATCGCTCGTTACACTCGCGGCTCGCACCATATAATTTCACGAAAAACTCTGCAACTTATTGATTCTATGATGAGACGAAGCATGATTTATTTGTGTTGGGTATAGATCGCTAGAGGCGCACCCTTCTGGTAATCACAATAAAAAAGCCGCCACTGATGAAAGCGGCGGCTTTTTACAGTATTAGATAGTAGTGACGTCTTCCGCTTGGAATCCTTTATCACCTTTTACTACTGAAAATTCAACACGATCACCTTCTTGTAACGTTCTGCGACCTGTTGCATTGATTGCTTTATGATGTACAAACACATCTGCACCGCCTGCATCACGTGTAATAAATCCAAAGCCCTTTTCATCGTTAAACCATTTAACGACACCTGTTTCTCTTGCCATAAAAACTAACCTATAAAATTTGGTGTTACCACCGTTTAATAAACAACAGATCGATATTAACAGCATTAACGGGAAAATAAAATCCCTATTAACGCTATTCAGTAAGTTTTACACAAGACTCAAGCAAAGTGGTGTATGAATGATGACGAATCAGATAGCCATTTACACATAAAAAATCAATAATGACCGCTACGGAGTCTTTAATGCTCAAAAGTGAGGTATCAATTGTAATATCTGCATTGCAGGGTGGTTCATAAGGATCATCTACACCAGATAAACCTTTCAGATCCCCCTTTTCTATTTTTGCATATAAGCCCTTGGTATCTCTGTTAGCGCATTCTGCTAATGAAGTTGAAACATAGACTTCGATATAAGCACCATATTGGGCTATTAACTGGCGATTATCGTCTCTCACCTTTGCATAAGGCGCAATAGCTGCACATAATGCAATACCCCCCACTTTTGTCACTTCAGCAGCAACAAAACCAATGCGCCTGATATTGAGATCACGATCAGCCTTAGAAAATCCGAGCTCAGTCGCTAAAATTCGACGTACATCATCGCCATCAAGCATTGAGATATTGCGACGTCCCATGCTCATTAATTTGGCTTTTAAGGCGAGCGATAAGGTTGTTTTCCCTGCGCCCGAAAGCCCCGTAAAAAAAAGCGTAATACCTTGCTTATCTCTTGGCAGATACGCATTTTGCAATTCCTTGATAACATCTGGAAATGAAAACCAATCCGGTATCGCCTTCCCTTCCAATAATGCATCACGTAATTGTGTGCCTGAAATCGTAAGAGGTGTTTCATCATGTCTTACTTCATCCATTGCACAGTATTGTTTTCTTTCTTTAACATATACCATTTCTTGAAATGGAATTATTGTCAGTCCTATTTCATCTTGGTATTTGGAAACTAATGTTTGTGCTGCATACGGATCGTAAAATGGCTTATTCTTTGCATTATTTCCAGGGCCTGCATGATCCCTTCCCACAATAAAATGCGTGCAACCATAGTTTTTTCGAATGATCGCATGCCATAGCGCTTCTCTAGGCCCTGCCATTCGCATCGCTAAAGGCAAAAGACTTAATAGCGATTTTCCTGGTGGATAATAAGGAAGTATTTTTTGATAGCAACGAACACGCGTAAAGTAATCAATATCAGCGGGTTTCGTTAATCCAACAACAGGGTGTATTAATAAATGACCTCCAATAAATTCTGCGGATCTTAACGTTAATTCAAGATGCGCACGATGCATTGGGTTTCGTGTTTGAAAGCCAATAACGGTTTCCCATCCCGCCTGATGAAAAAAATTTTTTAATTGCTGCGGGGTATTACGCAATTCATTAAAATCATAATGCTTTGGATGCTGAACAAGTTGAATCGGCCCACCCAAATACCAATCCCCTGCTTGATTGAATAAATAATTTATAGCGGGATGTTTTATATCAAGCGAACCAAAAACTGTTTGTGCTTCGTTGCATTTGTCAGGTTTCCATTTGTCTGTTATTAGCATGCGCGCTAAAAGCGTATTATCAAAATCGTATAATTCAAGTGTATCGCCTAATAAAATTGTTTCTGAAAACTTTTCGTTCACATCAAGCGTAATAGGAATTGGCCAAACTTCTCCATTCGTTAGTCGCATGTGAGATAAAACGCTGTAATAGTCTGCCTCTGAAAGAAAGTGCGTCAGAGGATAAAAACCACCGACTGATATCATTTCTAAATCATAACGTTGGCGAAGAGTGAGAATCCATTTTCGAATAGTCATTTCTAAATTTCCATTATTCTCTGTAAAGAAATGTCATAAATAGGCACACAGGCTTATCAATTTTCAGCAAGCGTTATGATCTTTTTATGGAAGCGCCGATTGATCATGTCTTTTTGTAGAAGAAAAAATCCAACCAATAATGCCATTAAAAAAAATCCATTTATGCGTTTTTTACTATTTTGTTTTTTGACAACAGTGAGAACAGTTGAATAATTAATGGTTGAATGCGCAACCATTTCATATTCATAAACCCACTTATTAGGCAACAACCTTGCTAACTGATAATCAAGCATATTACACGCTTGAAAAAAAGGTGAAATCATCGCTTTCGTCATTTGCCCCAAATGCCCTTCTGATAAACGATGCAAAGCATCTGTATCTTTTTTTCTTGTTTTTTCATATAGCGAAAAAGCATCAAGCGTTGACAAGGTTTTATTATCAATGGAATTACTTAAAAGAACAGCATCTTCCAAGGCAGAATTCATTCCTTGACCATAAAAAGGATAGGTCGCATGGCACGCATCACCAATAAGAATAATTTTATCGTCTAAGTGCCATTTATCAACTTTAATACTGATTAAATAATGATAAGGATCTTTACCAGACTTGCTCAAAAAAGAGGGCGCGATACTAACAACATCACAACATGCACGCTTAACCAATTCATCAAAATGATTTAATTTACCCTCGCTATCACGTAGTGGTGCCGTAAAAATAACAGAAAATGTTTTGTCTGTATTAGGAATAGCTACCAATAATGCATTTTCTTTTGGCCACATGTGCATGTGATCCAAACTTAATTTTAGTTTTTCAGCATCCTCACGCTCAAATTGATATTCTTTATAACCCCAATCAAAAACAGTTTGTTGGTAGCTTGAAATCTGTTTTTTCAATACAAAAGCTCTGACAGCAGAAAAAACACCATCCGCACCAATAATCATATCAGCTTTTATAAAAACATCTTTCTTATTTGTCGTGTTGAAAAAATGGCAGGTTAACATTTTTTCTTCTATCGTGATTAATTCAAATCCGGAATGTAATTGGATATTAGGTTCTTGTGTTACTGAACTCAATAAAATATCAATTAACGTTGATCGACGAATAGAGAGTAAGGTTTGTGATTTTTTTGTGCCATATTTATAATGCACTTTTTTTGCTTTTGGTAAGTGAAGTATGCGACCTACTAAAACAGCTGCATTCGCTAAGACCTTTTCTTTTAATCCTAGTTTTGATAATACAGAAAGCCCACGCCCTGAAATCGTAAAATTAATCGATCGCCCATCAGTTTGTTGATCAAGCACAGTACGCTTATCGTAGAGTAAAACCTGATGACCTTCTCTTGCTAACAAAAGCGCGGTAGCCAATCCACTAATGCCAGCACCCACAATCAGTATATTCATTATTAACCTACAGTAGGTGTGTTATGTTGATTTAAATAACCAAATTGTCGCATGATATTGCCATGATCTGTAATAATTTTCTGGATCTGATTGTCAGTCAACGCACTCTGCCAATCACCAACAATTCCTTTTCTAAAAAAGGATTTTAAGGTTGGTGGCTTATCAAGAAAGCCAATGTGTTCTTCAAATTGTTTTAATTTATTAAAGGAAGAATGTGATATCGCTTGTTCAATTAAATGGGAAGATGCATCCAATTTTAAAAAACGAACGGCTTTCGTAAAGGTATCAAGCGGATTCATCACCATATCTTCATAACGCAACAAGAGAAGATTTTTTGCTTTTGATTGAACCCAGCTATCCACATGGAGAGACCAAGATAAAAGCCATTGCCGCAATGGATAATAGTAAAGTGCGAATTTTTTATCACCCATCATGGTAATCGCATCATCAATCGAAAAATTAAAATGATTAGCAAGTGATGGCGCAATATCTAAGGGATTTCTAATAAAATAAATTGCACCTAAGCAGTGATTGAGTGGAATAAGCGGTTGGTCATTATTAACAAAAGTATAAGCGCGATGGATTTTATGATAGCTAAGATCAGTATGTTGTTTGTTATACTTTATGTATAGCGCCGGAATTAACATATCAATTTCATCATCCGTGAGATTATTAGTGTCAAAGCCACACGCTTGATTAACCCAAGTTCTCGTTGTCGTGATGTGATCGTTGATAAGATGATCAACATCGTTTATTGGCATGGGTTTATTTTCTTTCGATAAATTCAATAAATTGGCAAGAAAAATTCTAAACCAGGTATTGCCTGATTTTGGATAAGAGGATAACCAGTACAATCCTTTAGATGTGCTCATGATAGTCAATCGCTATGAAACATAAATGATAAATCCCCCAGACGCTTCACATCGACCCCTTTTTTCAAAGCGGGTGACCGCTTCGCTCAACTTTATTGCCGCCCAACTTATGCATCACTTCCCCCAAAGTTTCATGTAGTAGTACATTTGCATCTTGTAATCCCGACGTAGCATCAGAATAAGATAATTTTAAAGGATTACACAGCATAGCCCTAATTTTTCTTGGAAATTTTTTAGTTGTCTTTCCAGGCATTCCCGCATGGGCAACTTGTAAATTATCAACCAGAAGAATGTCTCCTTTGTGCCACAAAAATGAGGCATAACTCTCATACATGCTCGATGCAAGTGTTTTAATGTCTTCTTTTTTAAAGACGGAATTGATACGAGGAGCGCTATTGTTTGTATATTGTTTCATGCGTTGCTGCATTTTTTTGCGCATTTTTAAAAATTTAATGGGATGTCGCGCCAATGCAGGTAGCATCAATGACAACTTACGAAGCCGATGATAGCCAATCAATTTCCAAGCCGCTTTATGCACTATCCATTTTAATCCTTTATAATCTGGCATAAAATAATTTAAAATTTCATCATTTACAGCAGGTAATTCAGCACATAAATTTGCTTGAATAATTTTTTTATTAGTGATGGGATGTTTAAGAACACTCGGCTTATACATATGCACAAAGTTTTTTTCATCAAGGCTTAATCCAAAGTCATTACACGCTTTTTTAACCAGCTCTGGATTAACTTGATAGCGATTTGCAACAACACCTAACGGCCATTTTGATACAAAAAAAGATTTTTTTTCTAATTGTTTTTTAAGAGATATATCCAGTTTTTCATATACACTAGCCATATTGATCAAGCCTGTTTCTCCGCCCAGTTTCGCAGCATGAAAACAGCAGAACGCAATGTAATTTGGTACATCAGGAGAATAGTAATTTTCTGTATGAAAACCACCCAAATGTAGCGCACCACCCGTTTTAATTTTGCTATTGGTATGAAAGATATATTCTAAACCATCAACACGTTCACGCCCGGGTTCAGACATAAACAAATGGCTCATACCTTTCATACCCTGAATAGCTAAAACAGTCTTTTCAAATTCTTTTGTGGAATGGATGCTAAATCCACGCAATAAAATAGCACCATAACCTGCTATCTCACTTAAAATATCAGCAGAGTGCTTTGATAAAAAAGTCTGTAAGAAATCAACAGAAGAAAATTCAGCAGATGCAGGTTCAATCACAAAGGGAAGTTGCTTTTCATTTGTTTTTATTAAACGCTCATTGTCACACAAGAAGCGTGTTTTAACGCCGATATATTCTTGCATTAGCTCACTTCCTCTGGAATTTTTCTGGTGTAAATTTTTGTTAAATAATCATATTGTGATGGCAAGGTATCAATGAGTCTCTGTGATTCAATCTGATTTTGTTTAAATAATTCTTCAGCTTTATTCATAATGTCGGGACGATAATCTAACAACGCTAACGCACGATCTGGCAATACATCCACCCCACACAAAATCGATTGGTAATTCGTATTCGTCCAAAAATTATCGAACTGCACACCAAAGGATGCATAGAGTTTCATATCGGATTGATGTGTTGTCTTGATGGGAAGCCCGGCTTTATGTCTATCAAATATTGTCTGTAAAGTAGCGGGCACAACCGTCTCATGCTTGTTTGCAAGCCAAAATGGCGTATCTGTCCGACGACAGGTTTTGAAATGCATAATAATAAAATCTTTCATTTCATCAACCATATGCCGTATTTTTTGATTAAATTTATCACGTAATACAGGATCTATAGATTTTCTTGGGAAATTTCTGACTAATTGATAGAGTGCTGCATACACAAAATAAAGCCCTGTCGATTCCAAAGGTTCTAGAAAATTACTACTCAAACCAATGCTCACACAGTTTTTTACCCATGCATTTCTACGTCGTCTAGATTGAAACTTAATTTTTCGGATATCTGCTTTTTCTGCTTTTTTTCCGAAAAATTGCCGTACTTCTTTCTCAGCTTCATCATCTGATATGAATTGGCTAGAATAAACATAGCCGTTTCCTGAGGTATCATAATGCGGTATTTCCCAGACCCATCCTGCTTTCATTGCAGTTGCTGTTGTGTAAGGACGAATACCGTCACGCATAGGGTTTTCTGGAAAATTAATCGCAATTGCACTATCTGTTAGTAAACTATTTTCAAAAGAAACAATGGGTTCTTTTAGCGCTTGTTCTATTAAAAAGCCTGAAAAACCTGAACAATCAATAAAAAGATCAGCTGTGTATTTTTTTCCATCTGTGCCAATAACACATTTAATATTGCCATCAGCATCTAATTCAGCATGGGTTAAATTATCGATAACATGGTTAATGCCCCGAGAAGCAGACCACCGCGATAAATAGCTTGCCAATAAGGTAGCATCAAAATGGTAAGCATAATAATGTGCGCGAACATCGTTATGCAATTTAGGTGATTTATTGGCATCGAGTGCAGGCATACTAGGATAACAAGCATATGCCATGGGAATCGTATAATTTTGTTCTAAGCGTTTTTTAATCCATACATGCGTCAATGGCACTTCATCGATATACGGAATTTCACCAAAAATATGGTAGAAATAATCGCCACCTTGTTCAGGGGATTTTTTCCAATTGGCATATCTAATGCCCATTTTGTAGGACCCTTTGCAGTGCGGCATCCAGTCTGCTTCAGATAAACCAAGACGATCAAAAAATTCCGTTTTAATGGTGGTGACAGTCGCCTCACCAACACCAATCCGCGAAATAGTGGGTGATTCAATCACTGTAATATTGACTAAGCCATTTAATGAACTGTGCAAATAGGTTGCTGCCATCCAACCGGAGCTGCCGCCACCGACAATAATAATGTTTTGAATATGATCGTTATTCATAAAACTTCCTTGTATTTTACCCCTTAAAACAAAAATCATTTCATTTTAATAAGCGCTAATCCCAAATGATCATATTCCGATCGGTCATAAATCATTTCAACTGTAAATCCAATCGATTGACACAACTCAATATGCACTTTTTTCGAGTACGTTTTTCCTTCGCCTGATGCCATTGTTAAAAAATAGGCAGATGATTTTGCAGCCTGCAAGCTGCCTGTTTCATCATCATTTGAGATAATAGTCCAAACAAATAATTGACCGCCAAAAGGCAGCGCATCAAATGCTTTTTGATATAAAAATTTCACTTTTTCAAAAGAGAAAATTTCAAGTAAATGTGAAAAAAGAATGGCGTCTTGTCCAAAAGACCAAGAACTTGAAAAAATATCATCCGAAACAAATTGCAGTCTTTCTTGAAAACCAAGGCTTAATGCTTTACCGACCGCGCAAACATCGGCAATATCTATTACAACTGCAGATAATGATGCATTATCAGTTAAGCATTTCCTTGAAACACTCCCATTACCACCACCAACATCCAGCAAACGTTTACACGATGCCATTGCTTCAAATTTTACTATTTTAGGCCCAAAATGCGTGTAAGCTGCCATACCATCATGGAAAAGTTCACTCATCCCAGGTGATTGCGCTAAACGATCATAAAGATTCTCAGCATCCCCTGGTAAAAACGAAACACCTTCGTTTTTACCAGATTTTAGTGCTTTAAGAAAAAAAGACATGCCTTTTTGTTGAATGTCATGATTAAAACGCACAAAAGGAATAAAATTATTTTTTTTATCAGAACAAAATGCTTTTCGCGCAGCAGAGTGATTTTGGTATAAATGTGTTTTTAAATCTTTGCTAATTAAAGTGGAACAACATAAGCATAAAAGTAAGATACTACAGCAATACTCATTTAAGCCGATTGCTTTCGCTATATTCGCTAAAGAAGGTATTTCAAGACGTTCTATTTTACTAAAAACATCGAGCTCACAGGCTGCGTAAATTGACTCTGAAATCATGTAGGCGTTAATTGAATTCGTGATTAATTGCCATTCACTAACATCGAGGATATTAGTTTCATCTACAAGATGCGTTATTTGTTCAGCCAACATCGCAAGTCCTTTTCGCTTTAATTTGGTGAAGAAGATAGTATCTTACAAAATTATTTTTTGCTAGATTGTAATCGCTTGTGTTAATCGTTGAATCAAGATATTGCAATAAAAATTCAGATGTGTTTTTATAATGTTTTTACTATCTAGGGAAGGAAATTTTTATGATCAAAAGTTCAGCATTACTATCTGCAACACTTGTTACAGCACTCTTAGCTTCTTCAGTTTATGCAGGCGGCCCAGATGTCATGGCAATGCCAGCAGCACCAGCGCATTCCTTGTTTACAACAGTGGAAGGTGGTTATAGCTGGAATAACTATGGAAATACAATTGTCGCTATTCATCCAACTACGCCAGTTCAACACATAGTCACTCCAAGCAACAATGGCGGAACAGGTCGCGTTGCAATCGGTGCTATTCATTACTCAACTTACTGCCCAAAGTTAAGTTACACGGCTGAAGCAGGCTGGGGATATTATGGTAGCACAAGCTACACAGCGAGCGCAGCGGGTATAAATGCAAAAAACTACATGTATGGTTTCGATGCATTAGCCGGTGTTGATTATGAATTCACAAGCAAAATTGATGGCTTCTTTAAATTAGGTGCTTTATTTGAAAATACAAAGATGAATCGTAATACTGATCTTGGCACTTACACTGGTGGTATTGTCACTTCTGGAACAGAGAATGTAAGCAGCACAACATCATCCATCCTTCCTGAATTAAAAGTCGGTGGTGTTTATAATATCACTGATGCATGGGGTCTTACTGCAGCTTATATGTTTGCTTATGGTAATGGCAATGTATCCTCAAACATTAGAAAAACAGCTACTACAGAAGATAAGTACGTAACTAATGCACCTGCTTCAATAAACTCACTCTTGTTTGGTCTTCAATATAAATTTGCATAAGCAGTTTTACGGGATCATCGCTTAGTGGCTTTTCTACTCTCGAGTAGAAAAGCCTAAGAGCGGTGATTGCGTAGCGTTTAGTTTTTTCTTAAAACATTCAAAACCTTAAGTTTCTATTATTCCTAGTTGAAAAGTCACGTTATGACACACCTCGTTAAATCTCCTGATACTTTAGAAAATGACTATCAGAAGATACTTATCGATTGGAATAATACAGAACGAGATTTTCCAAAGAATAAAACTCTGACCCAATTATTTGAAGAACAAGTTGCGAGGTCGCCTCAGCAGATTGCGATTGTTTGTGATAATCTGCACCTAAGGTATGAAGCCTTAAATAAAGCATCCAATCAATTAGCGCGAAAAATTGAACAGCATTATCATGACCGTCAATTGTCTATTATACCCGACACACTCATTGCGCTATCGCTTGATCGTTCTATCGATATGTTCATTGCTATGCTTGCCATCTTAAAGACGGGTGCAGCTTACGTGCCGATTGATCCAAACACACCAAGAGATCGATTGCGTTTTATACTTGAGGACACAAATACACAACTTTTGCTAACACAGCAACACAAACTGGCTACCCTCTTAGAATCAACACCCAGCATAACGCAATTATTAGCAGTAGATAGCTTAGATTATCATTCTGAAAACGATTCTAATTTGGAAAAACCGAGCATCCCTGACAGTTTAATTTATGTTATTTACACATCAGGAACAACGGGTAAACCGAAAGGCGTCATGATATCACACCAAAATATCATTAATTATTATACAAATGTGTCACCTTATTTTGATGACTGTGAATATATTGATTTTTCTACTAACTTAGCATTTGATCTCTCGGTGACAACCACCCTAATTCCTTTGCTCTGCGGTAAAAAAATCATTATTTATTCTGGTGAATTACGTGATATTGAAAACTATATTACACACTTACAAAAAAACAATATCGATTTTATTAAATCAACGCCTTCTTTTTTAACGCAAGTATTTTCCCTACCGCAGTTCACGAAAATAAAAGTGTGTTTTGTTGGCGGTGAGAAATTATTACCTGCGCAATTAGACAACTTATTAAAACACTGTGATGAAATCTACGATGAATATGGTCCAACAGAAAATACAGTTGGCACTTTACTCATTCAAAAAACACATGGAAAACAGCATAATGGCTTAATTGGAAAACCCTATTTTAATCACAAAGTATATGTACTCAATGAAAAACGACTGCCTGTTTCAATCGGTGTTATTGGGGAACTGTATGTCGGTGGTGCCGGTGTTGCAAGAGGCTATTTAAATCAACCTGCACTCACAGCAGAGCGTTTTATTCAAAACCCGTTTTCAGACCATGCTGAAATACTCTATAAAACAAGTGATTTGGTCAGATGGTTGCCGGATGGCAACTTAGAATATATTGGTCGCAATGACTTTCAAGTAAAAATAAATGGTTATCGTATTGAATTAAATGAAATTGAACAAGCACTATCAAGTTACGCGTCCATTCTTCAAAGTATTGTTTTAGTTCGTGATAGTAAGCTATTTTCCTATTATCTTAGTGAAAAAATAATAAATGAAAAGCTTTTAATATCGCATTTAATGCTTTGGCTACCGGACTATATGTTGCCACATCATTTGATCCATATGAAAACTTTTCCATTAACCGTTAATGGAAAAATTGACCGAGAAGCTTTATTACAACAAACAGTCACTGTGCTTGATGAAAACTACCTTGCACCAAGAAATGCTCTAGAAAAAAAGCTATGCACTATCTGGGAAGAAATTCTTGTCATTGAAAAAATTGGCATTAGAGATGATTTTTTTAAATTAGGGGGTGACTCTATCAAATGCATGCAGGTAATGGCCCTCCTTTTAAGAGAAGGCATTGATTGTCGTGTAAAAGATATCTATACGCATCGCTCTATTCAAGAGTTATGTGCTGCTCTAGGGAAAAAACGCGTTATTCATACGGAGTCCGGCGTCCTAATGGGTGATATGGATTTATTGCCTATTCAATCATGGTTTTTTGAACAAACATTTCCAAAAGTGAATCATTGGAACCAATCTTTTTTAGTGCGTGTCCCACTGCTTTCTATAGAAAAATTAAATGCTATTTTGCCGCTACTCATTGAACATCATGATGTGCTTCGCGTATGTTTTCCAAAACGTAAGGATGATAGAAGATGCGCGACGTACGGTGCATCTAACATCAATATCACTGTAAAACAATTGAAAACCCCTTCGGATGACACTTTTACTGCTTGGCAAAACAATTTTGATATTGAAAATGGTCCATTATGGCAAATTGGGTATGTGACGGGGTATGCTGATGGCAGTGCACGGCTCTATTTTGCCTTCCATCATTTAATCATGGATACGGTGTCTTGGCGCATTTTAACAGATGATCTAAAACGACTGTATAATGGAGAAGTATTAGGCAACAAAAGCAGTAGCTATCGTCAATGGGTAAATGCCATTCATCACTATACGAAAAAATACCCTGAAGAATCTATTTATTGGGAAAATAGCGCTAATAATGACTTTCATGTGTCACCATTATCAAAAACACAGCAACTGACTTCCTTCACACTCAATGCTGATATGACAAAGCAGTTAATTGGGGAATCTAATAAAGCGTATCACACTGACATCAATGATTTATTACTAAGCGCACTTAGCTTAGCCTTATCAAATTTTTTCGGGAAAAATACGCATCGCATTATGTTAGAAGGTCATGGCAGAGAAGCTATTGATGACAATTTAGATATTACACGCACGGTTGGTTGGTTCACCACTCTGTTTCCAGTAACATTAACAGCACAAAGTGAAGTGTCAGAAACGATTGTGTTTTTAAAAGAATACTTACATGCCATTCCAAATAAGGGAATGGGTTATGGCGCTTTTAGATATACTAATGCCTTACATTCATTTCCAGCAGATTTTCCAAAAATAACATTTAATTATTTAGGACAATTTGATAGCACATCCGGCTATTGGCAAGTGTCGGAAACATTTATTGGCGAGACTATTCACCCCAGCAATAAACGACCACACGTTTTTGATATTATCGGATCCGTTATTGATGGGTCTCTTAAAATGGTAGTATCAAGCTATTTATCAAAAGAATCCTGTGCTGATTTTTCATCTTTATTTGAAAAACAATTAATTGCTGTTACAAATCATTGCATGATGCAAATAAATAACGCTAATGAATTATTTACCCCGTCAGATTTTAATTCACTAAAAATTAACCCTGCGCTACTGAATAATTTGCAGAAAAAAGACAAAACAATTGAAGCTATTTATCGAGCCAATAGCCTACAACAAGGATTTATTTATCATGCCATCACACAACCTGAAAGTGATGCCTATCGTGTTCAGCTATTATTAGATTATTACGCTCCAATCAATGTTGACGCTTATAAAATGGCTTGGGATGCAGTCATCGCAACGCACCCTATTTTGCGAACGTATTTTAATTCCGAAGAATCCTTAATTCAGATAGTAAGTAAACAAGGTCATTTAGACTTTCAATTACATGATTTAACAAACAGCATTGATAAAGAAAAAAAACTCATCGCTATTCAAGGTCAAGATAGAGCACTTCCATTTAATTTAGAAAAACCAACACTCATGCGATTGCATTTAGTACAACTGGAAAAATCGCATTTTGTGCTTATCAAAAATTCACATCACAGTATTTTAGATGGATGGAGCTTATCGATTTTAATCAATCAAGTTCATGCGCATTACCTTAATTTTATACGCGGACAAAATCCTGAAATTGTTACTGATAAAACTTATTTACATGTACAAACCTATATTGCCGAAAATAGTTCAAAAGCAATTAGTTTTTGGGATAGGCAATTAAAAGATATTAATCACGCTAATGATATCCAGTCTTTATTAAACAAACCAACTGATCTTGATAAAATAAAAATACTGAAAAAACCTTGTCAATCTAGCATTCTTGAAACAGGTGAAAATTATACTGCACTGAAAAACTGTGCGAAAGAAAGCGGATTAACACTCAACATTATTGTACAATATGCATGGCATAAACTCATACAAGGCTATACAAGCGATGATATAACAATGGTAGGAACAACTGTATCAGGTCGCAGTATTCCAATATCAGGCATAGACGAAAGCATTGGTCTCTATATCAATACCTTACCACTCATTATTTCATGGGACGATGAAAATACAATTCTTCAGCAATTACAAAAATTAGGATCACAATTAGTTAATGCAAGTGATCATAGTTTTGTACCATTAGCGAGTCTTCAAAAAAATGGGGAGCGCTTATTTCATACCTTAGTTATTTCAGAGTACGATACTGAGTTTAATCAGCATGAAGAACTTCCATTTTCCAGTCGTGGAACAATCGAAGTGCTAGATTATCCCTTAGCACTTATTATTAAAGAAAATAACCAACATTTAATATTGAAGCTAAAGTATGATCAAACCATACTCAGTGATAAAAAAGCAGAAGAATTGCTGTCACTATTACAGTGCATACTTCAACAAATCCCCGATAAAATTCATTTGTCACATCAGCATATGACGATTTTATCCGATTCTGACTATCGAAAAATTATTTATGATTGGAATAACACAGAAACCCAGTACGCTTCAAATAGGACAATACATCATTTGTTTGAAGACCAAGCATTAAAAACACCGAATGCAACTGCACTCATATTTAACAATCAAAAGTTAAGCTATAAAACACTGAATGAAAAAGCCAATCAATTAGCGCATTTGATTCAATCAAAAAATCCTAATACAGTAATACCGATTTTTTTTGATTATTCTTTTGAAATGGTCATTAGCATACTTGCTGCATTAAAATCTGGTAATGCCTATGTACCGATCGATACAAGTTATCCAGAAAAGCGAATCGCAGCGATACTGAAGGATATCAATAGTCGTTTGATATTAACCTCTCCCCATTTAGTAGATTTTATAAAAACCATTGCCTCCAAAAACGCCCATGTTATTGGCATTAATGAAGATTCTTATCAAAATCAAAAAATAGCTCCTTTAGAAAATACGAATAGCGTTCATGACCTTGCTTATGTTATTTACACCTCTGGAACAACAGGGTTACCTAAAGGTGTCATGATTTCTCATCAAAACGTATCCAATTATTTGGCATCTATTACAAAAAATGAAGCCTATGTACAAGCAACAACAGTCGACTGTTCATCGAGCATTGCATTTGATGCAACGGTTGCCGTTTTATTAGCCCCACTTATTTCAGGTCGCTGTGTTGTTTTATTTCATCCTGACAATAAACGCGATACACATTTATATTTAAGTCATGTAAAAAATAATGCCATTGATTTAATTCGGATGACCCCAAGTTTTTTGTCTTCCCTGCTCGTCACACATCAGCACACAGAATTAAGTGAAAGCTTCGCTCATCTTCGCTGCTTAATTGTGGGTGGTGAAAAAGCCAGTGTCGCTGATATTAAAGCATGGATGACTTTAATGCCCGGTTGTCATGTCATTAATCATTATGGGCCAACGGAAACGACCGTAGCCTGTAGTCTATTTACTATTCATGATATCAATCAAATAAATACGTTAAACACTATTCCATTAGGCATGGCTTCGCACAACCATCAATTTTATGTCTTAGATCATTTCTTAAATCCTGTGCCTATAGGCGCTATTGGTGAGCTTTATATTGGTGGCGATGGTGTTTCTAAAGGTTATTTTAATCAATTAGCGCTCACACAAGAAAAATTTGTTGCTAATCCATTTTTAAAAAATACGCGATTATATAAAACAGGTGATTTAGTACGGTATTTTCCAGATGGAAATTTAGAATTGATTGGCCGGAATGATTTTCAAGTAAAAATTCGTGGATATCGTGTTGAATTAAATGAAGTTGAAAAAATAATATTAACTATTGATGCAATTAAACAATGTATCGTTATGATAAGCGATGAAAAATTAGTGGCTTATTATGTTAGTAACACACTTATTGATTCAGAATTGTTAAAAAATACGCTTGAAAAGCACTTGCCAAATTATATGATACCGAATGTTTTTATCAAGCTCGATGCTTTTCCACTGACGCATAACGGAAAATTAGATAGAAAATCATTACCGAAACCAACATGGCTTGACAACACAACATGTTATACACCGCCACGAGACGAATTAGAGTCTTTGCTATGTATGCTTTGGCAAATAATTTTAAATGTTGAGCGTGTTGGTATTCATGATGACTTTTTTAGATTGGGCGGACATTCTATTATTGCTATTCACCTAATACATCGGATTAGTCAAGCAACAAATCGCCATATTTCCGTTACTGATTTATTTAAATATAAAACAATTGCTGCGTTAAGCACTGTCATACGTTCAGGTGAAATTTTAAAAAATATTGCGATTGCTGATAAAGAAAATACCTTGTTATCATTTGCACAAGAACAATTGTGGTTTATAGAACAATACGAAGGCGGAACCGATGCTTTTCATATTCCCCTTCTTCTGTCTCTTGACACAACAATTAATATTCCCGCACTAGAAAATGCACTACAAGCCATTGTAATGCGCCATGAAGTACTGCGAACAATATTTTATCGAGATAAATATGGTATTTATCAACAAACTGTCAAAAATGAGCCTTTAAATATTGTTCAACAAAAAGTAAATCAAGCAACATTTTCATTAGAAAGACAAAAATGGCTAGAAAAAATTTTTGATTTAACAACAGACTATCCTATTCGTGCTTGCTTATTTAATGTAGAAGATAATCACTCAGTATTTTTAATGATTATTTTTCATCATACCGCATTTGATGCCTGGTCAAAAAATATTTTTCTATCTGAATTACAGTATTTTTATGATAAAAAAGAAGAAAAATTAGCACCACTTTTTATTCACTATAAAGATTTTTCAATGTGGCAGCGTGATGTTGTTACACAAAACATGGATTTATTAACAGCTTATTGGAAAACAACGTTACAAGATTATGAACACTTATCATTTCCTACCGATTATCCAAGACCTGCAGCAATTGATTATCGTGGTGACACTGTTCATTTTCAATTGTCGAAGACGATTTCGGTAAAACTAAAACAATTATCAGAATCACATGGCGTAACACTGTATACTACTTTATTAACAGCATTTATCTTAGTATTATCAAAATACACGGGGAAAACAGATATTCTTATTGGCTCCCCGAGCACTAATCGCCAACACGCACAATTGTTAGGATTGATTGGTTTTTTTGTCAATCTGTTACCCTTACGTATTCAATTAAACGCTAAAATATCTTTTAAACAAGCGCTTCAACTGGTTCAGACCAAAGTGATTGAAGCACACTGCCATCAAGATCTCCCTTTTTCAAAATTAATTGAACAATTGGCTATTGAAAGAGACACATCATACCATCCCTTGTTTCAACTATTATTTAATGTCGATTATAGCAATGATGAACAGTCAATTGATTCACCTTGGCGCGTTATACAGGATGAAAATGATTATCGTCGTTCAAAGCTAGATTTAAGCGTGTCGCTGCAAAACAAAAGCGATGGATTATACGCAACTATTCAATATGCAACCAGCTTGTTTAGGCGAGAAACGATTGAACAATTTTCAGCGCATTATAAAAATAGTTTAAGACGCATTGTTGATTCTACTGATTTCCAAATAAAAACATATTCTCTATTGAGCCCAGAGAATCATCAAAAAATAGTTTATGACTGGAACAATACAGAGCAGGATTATCCAAGGGATAAAACAATCCATCAATTATTTGAAGAACAAGCGGTAAAAACACCCGAAAAAATTGCTTTAGTATATGAGAATGAAACACTGACTTACCAAGCATTAAATGAAAAAGCGAATCAACTAGCAAATGCTATTCTAAAACAGTATGACGGCAATATTCTACCTGATTCACTGATTGCATTTTGCTTGAATCGATCAATCGATATGATTATCAGCCTATTTGCAATATTGAAAGCTGGTGCTGCCTATGTGCCGATAGAGCCGCATTCTCCTCCTGATAGAATTCGCCACATCCTCAATGATACAAAGTGTTCGCTTTTATTAATACATACAGATTGTTTGCCAATTGTAAAAAATATCTGCCCTGCTCATACGAGATTATTTGTTTTAGATCAGCATGATTATCAACATGAAAACAACCTTAATTTAAAAACAACAATACAAACTTCTCATTTAGCCTATGTTATTTACACTTCAGGAACAACAGGCCTACCAAAAGGGGTGATGGTACCGCATCAAGGCGTTGTCAATATTGTACATCATATTCCAAAAAAGCTTTTTTTAAATGAGAATAGTCGTGTATTACAGTTTGCATCGATTGCCTTTGATGCAGCAGCCTTACAAATTTTTAACCCGCTCACGATTGGTGCTACTCTATTTATTACTTCTGAAAGCATTCGAAAAGATGCAGATGCACTAGCGCATTTTTTAAAACAGCATAAAATTACGTATGCAGGATTACCACCCGTATTATTGGCACACTTAAACCCCAATGATTATCCTGACCTTACAACTTTAGTTGTTGCAGGAGACGCCACTAATGAAACACAGATGAAACGATGGCGCATAGGGCGTTATTTAATTAATGCCTATGGGCCTACAGAAAACACCATTGGTGCAAGTTTACATCAGTATGAATTAACCGATTCCAATAAAAACATTGGAAAACCACTACCTAATGTAAAAGCCTATGTGCTAGATCAAGAACTAATGCCAGTACCAATTGGCATTATTGGTGAATTATATTTAGGGGGTGTTGGTGTTACACGCGGTTATTTAAATAACCCTGAATTAACGGAAGCACGTTTTATTCCCAATCCATTTTCAAATGGGAAATTATATAAAACGGGGGATTTAGTGCGTTGGCTTGATGAGGGTAATTTAGAATTTATTGGCAGAAATGATTTTCAAGTTAAAATTCGAGGTTATCGTGTTGAATTAAATGAGATTGAAAAAACACTATTAACTATTGACGGCATTCAACAATGCGTCGTTATTGCACGCGAAGAAAAATTAGTCGCTTATTATAGTTGCCAATCAAAAATTTCTTCTGGCGTATTAAAAAATGCTATTGAAAAATACTTGCCATATTACATGGTGCCAAGTATTTTTGTACCACTCACTTCTTTTCCATTAACAACCAATGGTAAAATAGATAGAAAATCACTGCCTGAACCAATCTGGTCAGATGATATTACAGACTATGTTGCCCCAAAAGATGCAGTAGAAACTTTATTATGTGCACTCTGGCAAGAAGCATTAAATATAGAACGTATTGGTATTAATGATGATTTTTTCAGATTAGGCGGACACTCTATTTTAGCGGCACATCTTTCACATAAGATGAGCCAAGCAACAAATCAACATATTGCTATTGCCGATATTTTTAAATATAAAACAATTTCTCAATTGAGTATGATTTTTAAGAGTAGGAATGCTTTAGTAACGATAGAACCTACCGCAGAAAAATATACTCCCTTGTCTTTTGCTCAGGAACGTTTGTGGTTTATTGAGCAATACGAAGGTGGTACTGATGCTTACCATATTCCAATGCTTTTAAAGCTTGCTACAGAAAGCAATATTTCTGCACTGGAGTATGCACTACAAGCAATTATTCATCGACATGAAGCATTGCGAACGGTATTTATTCAAAATGAAAAAGGCATTTATCAACAATATGTTAAAGAAGACTTATTATCGATACAGTATAAAAAAATAAATGAAGGAGCTTTTTTATTTGAAAAAGAACTGTTTCATCATAAAAACTTTAATTTAACAGAAGAGTACCCGTTACGAGCATGTTTGTTTCATTTAATGGATACCAATACATTTTATTTCATGCTGATATTTCATCATGTGGCTTTCGACGGATGGTCTAAAAATATTTTCATGTCCGAGCTAAGTTATTTTTACAATGCGATGATTACCAATAGCGAATCCACTCTCGCCCCACTTTCTATTCACTATAATGACTTTTCTATTTGGCAACGTGCAGCCATTGCAAAACGTATGAATACGTTAATGACCTACTGGAAAGAAAAATTAAATGCATGCGAACTGTTGGCTTTTCCAACAGATTACACAAGACCCGCCATGATGGATTATCACGGTGATGTTGTTACCATTGAATTACATGATAATTTATTGTGCCAATTAAGTGATCTGGCTCATAAAAATGGGGCTACTTTGTTTAGCGTTTTATTAAGTGGGTTTTCTGTACTACTCTCAAAATACACAGGACAAACAGACTTGCTCATCGGCACACCCATTGTGAATCGAGAACATCCACAGCTGAATAATTTAATTGGATTGTTTGTCAATAGCTTAGTATTGCGTATTCAAATGCAATCATCTGATGCAGCAGAAAAAATAATTCAATCGATTCAAAAAACAGTGTTTGAGGCACAACAATACCAAGATTTACCCTTTGAGCAACTCATTAATGGATTAAATATTGCGCGGGATACAACAAGACACCCCTTGTTTCAAATCTTATTTACGGTCTACGATAATACACAAACCATGATAGACGCTACAACTGCTCCACCATGGACACCTGTGGAATTTCATGGAGAAAGGCAAACAGCAAAATTTGATTTAGCTGTTTCAATTCAAACATCAAACATAACTGAAAAGACTACAAAAGTTTCTATTCAGTACGCAACAGCGCTATTTAAAAAAGAAACAATACAGCGTTTTGCAAATCATTATACAACTATTTTAAATACCCTTATGGAATCAACAAACCAACCTATTGCATCGTACGTATTATTAAGCCCACTTGAACACCAAAAAATTATTTATGACTGGAATGAAGCAATAACAGATTATCCTCGTGAAAAAACAATTCAATCATTATTTGAAGTACAAGCTCAAAAAACACCGAATAACATTGCCTTGGTTTTTGAAAATGCGCAATTAACGTATCGTGAACTGGATGAAAAAAGCAATCAATTGGCGCATTTTATTCGTGCGCATTATCAGCAAGCCCTACACCCTGAAACACTGATTGGCTTATGTGTTGAACGTTCATTTGACTCAATTATTGGCATTTTAGGTATTTTGAAATCCGGTGCGGCGTATGTACCGATTGATCCTAGCTATCCAAAAGAGAGGATTGATTACATTATTCATGATACCGAGTGTCAGTTAATCTTAACGCAAAAAAAATTGCGTCGTTTATTAACTAACTTTTCTGAAAAAAATTTAATTTTTCTCGATGAAAACCCCTACCAACATAACAATATAGAATCATTACCCAACATCAATGCATCAGACCATTTAGCCTATGTGATGTATACTTCCGGAACAACAGGGTTCCCAAAAGGTGTTATGATAGAACACCGCTCTGTTGTTTGTTTATTGCATTCTCAGTTATGCTGTAAAAGAAACATCGCTAAAAAAGGCACTTTATGGACAAATATTATATTTGATGTTTCCGTCTATGAAATTTTTTCTTTATTAGCAACAGGTGCTGAATTACATATCCTAAGTGATGAAATCCGATTAGATGCAAAAAAATTATTTGATTTTATCTTAGATAATAAAATAGAATCATTTTACGTGCCGCCTTTTTTCGTTGAAAAAATATCAAATTATTTTCTCGAATGGGATAAGCCTGTTGCCATACGTCAAGTATTATTAAGTGTTGAGCCCATTCAAGTAAAACATTTATCAGGATTTACTGCCAAAAATATTGCTATTGTAAATGCTTATGGCCCAACAGAAACAACTGTTTTCAGCACTGCTTATTTTGTAGAAGATCTTAATACTATTTCCGGAAAAAGATTACCCATTGGCCAATCACTCTATAATGAATCCACTTATATTTTGGATGAAAATTTATCCCCTGTTCCAATGGGTGTTATTGGTGAGTTATACCTAGGTGGTGAAGGCCTTGCAAGAGGCTACTTAAAAAAACCAGAATTAACGGCTGAGCGGTTTATATCAAATCCATTTGTCATCAACAAAAAAATCTATAAAACAGGTGATTTAGCGCGATTCCTTTCTGATGGTAATATTGACTACATTGGACGGCGTGACTTCCAAGTAAAAATTCATGGCGTAAGAATTGAACTTGGTGAAATTGAACAAACCTTAATGACTTATCCCGGAATAGATAATAATGTTGTTTTAGTCCATGAAAAAAAATTGATTGCTTATTATACGGGTCAGAAAAATAAGGGTGCTTTATTACGGCGGTTTATGGCTACTAAATTACCAGATGCACTACAACCTGCTGTTTTTGTTTTTATTGAAAAACTCCCCTTACATGCCAATGGTAAATTAAACCGTGGTGCATTACCCATTCCAATCATTGAGATCCATCATACTGATTATGTTTCGCCTAGAAACGCAACCGACGAAAAAATTTGTCTTGTTTGGCAGGAAATTTTAGATAATCCAAGCATTGGAATAACGGATGATTTCTTTACACTGGGTGGAGATTCAATTGCCAGCATCCAAGTAATCTCTAAGCTACGCTATGAGGCCATTCATTGCTCAATAAAAGATATTTTTCAGTATCGCACAATTGAACGATTAACAGACCACATTCTAGAAAATACAGAAGCAACAAAAATAAAAGCAGAACAAGGTATTTTAGAGGGGACATTTGATTTACTGCCGATTCAACAATGGTTTTTTGAGCAATCATTTCCTATACCAAATCATTGGAATCAAGCATTTTTAGTGCGTGTACCACCATTATCAGTAACGCACTTACAATCTATTCTTCCACAATTAATGAATCGTCATGACATGCTAAGAATTCGATTTGTTCAAAATGAATCTGGTAAATGGCAGCAACATTATGAGGCATCATTACAGTGTACTATTGAAAAATTAACCGCAGATAGCGCGCTCATAGACAATTTAAATGCGATTCAAAGTGGGCTCAATATAACGACTGGACCACTTTGGAAAATGGCCTATATTGATGGCTATGCAGATGGGTGCGCTCGTTTATTTTTTACAGGTCATCATCTAATGATTGATACCGTTTCATGGCGAATACTCATTAACGATTTAAATAAACTATATCATAATGAAAAATTAGGCGCTAAAACAAGCAGTTATCGAGAATGGCTGCATTCCATTGAAACGTATTCGACAACACATCAACATGAGATTGATTTTTGGAAAAAACAAATTTCTGCAGAAAGAATTCAGTGCGTTCCAGCAGCACATTGTTCTCAATTATTGACGCTAAATGAAACAGTTACTGCACAATTAATAAAAGATGCCAATCGTGCGTATCACACAAAAACAGAGGAGCTATTGCTCAGTGCACTGGCTTACGCGCTACATCATATTACTGGTGAAAATCAATATGCAGTAACGTTAGAGGGCCATGGTCGTGAATTACCCGATGAAACGATGGATGTTTCAGAAACAGTTGGTTGGTTTACCACATTTTATCCTATTCATATTCGGGTAAAAAATAATTTATCTGAAACCATACAATGTATTAAAGATCATTGCCGGGACATTCCAAATAAAGGCATCGGTTATAGTGCAATTTTTGGTACAAAAAACTTACCACCTATTTATTTTAATTATCTTGGACAATCGAATGTATCAGGTGAAAACTGGTCATTAATTTCAGAAAAAACAGGAACGAGTATTCACCCAGATAATCACTACGATTTTTTAATATTAGCAAATGCGACTATTTCTGATGGAAAACTCAGTATTAAATTTGGATTAAGGCTAGAAACAGAACAGTTCCATGCTTTTGTAAAAACATTTGAAACAGCATTAATTGATATTGCTGAGCATTGTCAGTATAAAATAAATCACAATCAATTGACTTACACGTCAGGTGATTTTAAAACGGTCAGAACAGAAAGTGATTTAACACACCTTCCCTTACATCATGACGCCGCTTCGCATTATTACCCATTTGAAATGACACCAATACAAAAAGCATACGCAGTCGGTCGCCTCAAACAATTTGAAATTGGCAATGTTGCTAATCACATTTATACGGAATTTTATTTTAAAAGATTAGACGAGAAAAAATTAGAAAAAGCATTGAATAAACTGATTGAATCCTATTCTGAAATGCGAACAGTTTTTGAAGTTAATAATTTAATGCAGCAGTATCTGCCTTTTGATGATAGTTTGCGTTATAAAATTATTGTTGAAGAATTTGATGCCCCTTATCATGAATCAGCATTATCAACCATTCGCAATCAATTAACGCATTTTGTTTATGATATTAGCACTTACCCACTTTTTCATTTTCGACTATCACGCTTTGAAGATAAAGACATCTTACACACGAGCTTTGATTTATTACTATTAGATGCGCAAACGCGCACAAAATTTTTTACGGCGTTAACCCATCTTTATCATCATGAAAATGATACCCTACAAGAAAGAAGCATTACTTTTAGGGATTATCAAGTCTATATGGGCATGATAAAGTCATCACCCTGGTATGATGCTGATAAAAAATACTGGCGAGAAAAACTGCCTTTGTTGCCATTAAGACCAAAACTATTATTAGCTTGTGATCCACGCTCTATTGAAAAACCTTATTTCAAATTAAGCAGAAAAACAATTTCGCCTGACATTTGGCAAAAATTCAAAAAGAATGCTGAGAAGAATGCTATTTCTTATGCTTCTGTTTTATTGTCATTGTATGGCTATGTTTTATCACGTTACACTGAAACGCCTGATTTTTTAATTACCATGACTTTGTTTAATCGTTATGGCATTCATAAAGATATTAATAATTTATGGGGTGATTTTACATCGACAAATTTATTTGGTTTTTCAAGAAAAAATGGTTCTGCAAAAGATTTTTTTAAAGCCACGCATGATAATTTGTGGGACGATATTGCACATGCCTTATATACAGGTCTTGACGTACAACGTGATTTAATGAATTTACATCAGCTTGAACCGACCATCGCTGTTTCACCCATTGTGTTTACCTGTGTTGTTGGGGACAAAAAGAAATCTGAAGCGCCCTCTTATTTTATTAGTCCTGATGAACAACGCGATCAACGCTATTGGATAGGACAAACATCGCAAGCATGGATTGATTTACAAGCCACAGAACGAGACGGCACTTTCTCAAGTGGTTGGTTGTATGTGTCACAATTATTTTCTGATGCATTTATCGATTCGCTCAATCACGCCTATTGTGATCTTATTGGTTATTTAGCAGAAAATGATTGGAATGCACCCTTACCCACATTAGCGTTGCCTAAAGAACATCTTTCATTAATTACTGCCGCAAATTCAACACATAAAAAAATGCCTTCTCATACGCTCGTGAGTTTATTTGAATCTCAAGTAGATGCTCGCCGCAATGCGACGGCAATCATCGATAAAAATGGGACTTATACTTATCAACAGCTTCAGGAAAAGAGCCAATCGATTTCCAATTATTTGCATAAAAATAACATTAAGCACAATGAATTAATTGGTGTGTTGTGCGAAAAAAGTTTTAATCAAGTGGCTGCAACTTTAGGAATTATGAAGGCCTGTGCTGCATATTTGCCCTTAAATGTAGAATGGCCAATAGGACGCATAAATGATATTTTAATTGAAGGTGGTGTTTCACGTTTACTTGTCTCAGAAATGCAATGGGCTGTGATAAAAAATACACCTCTGATTAAAGCATATCATGTTCATCGTATTGAAATACTCAATGACGATTACACAGCAGCTGCACAGCTTATTAATCCTAATGATCCTGCCTATGTCATTTTTACATCTGGCAGTACAGGAAAACCCAAAGGGGTTTGCATATCTCATGCAGGTGCAGTCAATACAATACTGGCAGTAAACAAACAATTTAATATCCATCAAAATGATGCCGTATTGGCATTGTCAGAGCTCAGTTTTGACTTATCTGTCTATGATTTATTTGGTTTACTAGGTGCGGGCGGCGTTGTTGTTTTTCCAGATCAAGCACTGGTAAAAGAACCTACGCATTGGGCGGCGCTCATCAAAAAACACAACATAACCTTGTGGAATACAGTGCCACAATTAATGCGGTTATTACTCGATAATTCAGGCAACACACTGTCACATTTGCGTACTGTATTATTAAGCGGTGATTGGGTTCCGTTATCCCTTGTCTCTCAAGTCAAAGCATTACCTTCTGCACCGACCGTTTTTAGTTTAGGGGGTGCTACAGAAGCCTCAATTTGGTCTATCTGGTACGAAATTTTAGAGACGACTCATTTACCCGCTGTTCCCTATGGCTTTCCTATGCCTAACCAAAATGTCTATGTTTTAAATACGTTTGGTGAACACTGTCCGGTTGGTGTTGCGGGCGAAATACATTTAGGGGGTGATGGATTAGCACTTAACTATTGGCGTGACAGCGATAAAACAGAGCAGCGTTTTATTCACCATAAAACCTTAGGGCGTTTATACAAAACGGGTGATTTAGGAAAGTGGTCTTCATCAGGTTATGTTGAATTTTTAGGTCGTCAAGATAATCAAGTCAAACGCAATGGTAACCGTGTTGAGCTTGATGAAATTGCTGCAAAACTAACCCAGTTAAAAGGGATTGATAATGCACTGGTGCGCATGCATGAAGATCGTCTGATTGCCTATTTGGTTTCAAGTGATTTTAAATCGAAACACACTGATGAATTTAATATCGAGCAATTTAAATTGGCACAACATGGCTTGCGTACTGATTTAGAAAACAGCTATCAATTTGATGCTTATGCATTTGATGAAAGTGATTATCGTACGCACAAAAGTTATCGACAATTTTCAAATGAAAGAATTCCAAATGGTCTTATACTACTGCCAAATCAAAAAAACAAAAATACAGCCGCTCATCAATTAGAAAGTTTAAACGATCTTGCGCTACTACTATCTGTTTTAAGCGCAAAAAAACTAGATGATAAGATTTTACCAAAATATTGTTATCCTTCTGCAGGAAGTACTTATGCAGTTCAATGTTATGTTCACATTCCAGATTCATTAGAGACACTAGCATCAGGTTGTTATTATTATCATCCAATTTTACATAGCTTACAGTATGTTCAAAATACTGCTATAACCACTGATTTTTCAATCGAATTCCGCGTTAATCAATATGCGATTGAAACACTCTATGGTAAAGAATGGGAACGCATGGCACATATAGAGTGTGGCCATATGCTTTATTTACTAACGCATTTACTAGAAGAAAAAAATATTGGTTATGCCTTAAAAATTAACGAAACAGATGACAATCAGTTAGCTTCGCTTATTTTAAATAGAGAAACGCATACTATTTTTTCAAATCAATTAGACATCGGCATTTTACACAAAAAAAATGCGGGTGTTTTTGAAAATAACGATCGGCATTTTAATTTAAATAATCAACCCATTTCAATTCAAACTTCAGCGCTTGGACATATTATTCATTCAGCACAAACACTCTTTGTTTTTGAAGGTGAAGAAAATTCAATAGGATGGATTGAAGCGGGATACAAAGCACAACAATGCATAGATTATTGGACAACATTAAAATTAGCCTATTGTTCGTTGGGCCTGCGTCCCTACGCTAATGCAATTTATACACTCGCATTAGGTGTCATGCGTGCTGAAGATATCTTGTCTGCAGAAACGCATGCGGTTGGCCCTAGCTTTTCTGACGGCGTATCAAGAGCGCTTAGCCAGTATTTACCCTGTTATATGTTGCCACAGGTATTCATCACGTTAGAAAATCTTCCATTAACTGCGAATGGAAAAATTGATTTTCAAGCCCTCCCATTGCCTGATTTTACAGCAGCTAATCAAAGCTATGTTGCTCCTACAACAGATCTTGAAAAAACGCTCTGTGAGGTCTGGGAATCAGTTCTTGGATTAAAACCAATCAGCATTACAGATGATTTCTTCAGGATTGGCGGGGACTCTATTTTAAGTATTCATGTCACAACAAAGCTACGTCAATTAGGCCTACTATGTGACGTATTGTCTATTTTTGAATACCGCAGCATTGAAAAATTAGCGCCTCACATAAAAATAAGCACTACGGAAGTGCCTGGTATCAGTGACGCGAAAACAGATTTTCATACAGATATCAGTGATGAATTACTTGAACAATTACAGGCGCGTTATCAAAATTAAAATTATTGAGTGGATGATATACCATGGTTTACTAATCATGGTATAAAAAACCCTTTTTCATGGCAGCTTATTCGGTAATTTTAAGCAGGAGGAGCCCAGCAATTCCCCGAGAACAAAAAATTTTCATCTTTTGGCGAGGTTGAACGATAGTTTGTCTCGAAAATGCTGAGGTGCTTCGCGGTTAAAATAAGCATCCTGTGTTTCTGAGATATTTTCAACGGTATCAAATAGCGGGAGATATAGCGTACTTATCGTACATAATACGCACACCTGCGGTGTTCAAAAGTATTTCGTCTGACGGGATGTATGATACCATACCACCCTTACTAGACCGATAACCAATGTTATTGGATATGTTATTTTTATAAATCGGAGAATTGATTATGAGAGACTCGATAATTGTAAATTCAACCGACATAAATACTATTATTCAACACATTCCAAGGGGCGGCGCAAACTTCACCAATGGGGCTATGCGTTTCCAATGCCTGAAGGCCACAAACCGATTTGTTACGATGAGACAGCATTACAATCTGAGCCACAGAAAATTCAAGTAGTAGACTTACGCAGTAAATTAGCTTCAGTTGCCCGTCAAGCCAGCATCATTGCCATTGATTGTATGGACCCCGCCACTTACTAAAGGCTTCTAAAAGAGCCAGAATGAAAGTTGTATCAGTCATTCAAATTCAATGGAGGGGTCCAATGAGCAATATTAAAGTATTAGGTATCGATTTGGCAAAGGA
>JAUXWQ010000055.1 GCA_030680235.1 Coxiellaceae bacterium | reverse complement strand
TTAAATCCACCCATTGCTTTTTTTCTTTGTTTGGTTTCTACTTTCATTACTGGCTCCTTGTTGTTTACAATTTGCGGAACACAATGAGTATTCCACTTTGGAGCCACTCTTTCAAATTTCAACGGGATTTAGGATAACCTCGCAGATTGGGTGATTGACCATCATTGTGTTGAATTTGTCCAACCATTTTCATGACCTTGCATTTAGGCAAATGCAGAATTATATCATCTACAATAAATGCAAAATACCGTAAATATACAGTGGTTTTCAGCAGATGAAAACTTTAAAATAACCATCATTTATTATATTGACGGTGAACACAATGACCATTCCTACTCTTCCAGAACAATCAGAGCTCGGTAAAAAAGCCGCGTACGAAGCACATTATAACCCAGAAAAATTGTTTCCAATCCCGCGTAAATTAAACCGCGATAAAATTGGTGTCCCCGCGCAAATACCATTTTTTGGACACGATATTTGGAATCACTACGAAGTATCCTGGTTAGACGAACAAGGAAAACCAATTGTTGCCATTGCTGAAATTATTTATGGCTGTGAATCAGAAAATATTATCGAATCAAAATCGATGAAGCTTTATTTTAATTCATTTAACAATACAAAAATAAAAGACATTGCAACACTGGAATCAACAATAAAAAATGATATTGAAACACGCATCAAATCACCGGTTGATATTAACATTATTTTATTACGCGATTTTAAAGAAAGAAAATTATTTTCTGGATTTAAAGGTGAGTGTATTGATGACTTACCAGTAGCTTGTTCTGAATATCAGTTAAATCCAACATTCTTAACAACTGAAAATGCAACAGTAAATGCAGCAGTAAATGAAGTATTGTATTCTGATTTACTCAAATCAAATTGTTTAGTGACCAATCAACCGGATTGGGGAAGTGTGTTAATTGAATACCGTGGTAAAAAAATTAACCATGAGGGATTATTAAAATATATTGTATCGTTTCGCAATTGCAACGAATTTAGCGAAACATCGATAGAACGCATCTTTATGGATATCATGAAACACTGTAGGCCAGAATTTTTATTTGTTTATGGACGGTTTACAAGACGTGGCGGCCTTGATATTAATGTGATTCGTACAACAGAACCTATTTCGAGTAATGATTTTAATTTTAGGTTGTGTCGACAATAGTATTATTTTGAAATAACTAGATTTCTGCACTTTTTCCGTTAGCTTTTGCATCAATGGCTGCAAAAGCTTCTTCTGCTGTGTAAAGTGCTACAACAGCAGATGGGAAACCGGCATATGCAGATAAAATAATAATAACTTCGACTAATTCCTTTTTTGTCCATCCTGCACTTAATGCGCCGTAGATATAACGGCGCAACGGTAAACCTGTGTTACCTTGACCAATCAATGACCCAATAATTGCTAAGAAACGGGTTTTATCATCGATACCTTTACGTAAAAATAAATCACCGTAAATAAACCCTGCACAGTAATCAGCAAAATCAGGCGAAACTTTTCTAAAGCTTGGAAAAATCTGTTCATCTTCGCCAAAAAAAGAATTAAATTTTTTGATACCATCTTCAATATTTTTTCCCTGCTTGGTGCCTGTTTTAAATTTTTTATCTTTCATAAAGTTCTCCTTACTTAAGTTCGGGATGAATTTTGATAAGTGCTTCAAATTGAGAATATTTCCAAAATGAGTTAACTAAAAATATTTTTCCGTTCTCGTGTGCTTGAACAACATGAAGTGCATCAATTTTTGCATCACCTGAATTTACCTTATAATACACCTCAAGAAATAAAACACCGTGTAGTTGTTCCTCATTATTAATTTCAACATTTTTGCAAATAATGTTTTTCACAACAATTTTAACAAGCTTAGGAAACCAACCTTCCAAACTCTTTTGAAAATGCTCAAAATTTTGAACCCCTTCTTTAGGGCACATTTCAAGTACGTCTTTTGAAAACACGGACATATCAATTTTCAAATGACCTAAATTTTCCGCATATTTCTCGATTATATTCATAGTATTCTCCAATAGTTATAAAAAAATGTAGTATCAAATATTAAATTATTTGTAAATTGCGTCCAACTCCGGTAGAAATAAACCGATTGGCTTTGGGCAATATGCCGTCGGAATCCAGTCAATAAATAAAACAACATTATCGTATTTTCCATCTGGGATAATTTCATCCCTAAACGTCAATAAAAATTGGTACGCGTTTTCTTTTGTAATCATGGGATTTAAAAGATCAATAGCAACAGAATTCGCAATACCATCGGAATTATGATGTATTTTGTTATATTCAAAAGAAATCTCAGGTGGCTCATTTAAAAAAGCATCGTTATTATCTATCCAAACAGACATAAACTTCTTTTCATCGACAAAACCACGCGCTTTTACTGGGCGCGATGTTGAATATAAAACTTCTCTCTTAGTATTTTTTAGTGTTAAAAAATGTTTTCCATTTTCAGAAGTAATACTGGCTTCATTCGCCCATAACATACAAAGTAAATGCAATTTTTCTTCAAGATTAATTTTTTCTAGCATAGTCGTTTCCCTATTCCAAAATTAATGAGGGCACTTGTATTTTTATAGCGGGCGGACAAGGCAATGCAGCAGGCCAGTCAATCATCAAAATTGCATCAGGATGAATGCCCTCAAGCGTATTTTCAAGAAATTTTAAATCAAATTGCCAATGACCATTTTGTAGCAACACTGGATTTTTCAATGCAATTTCAGCAGCTTTAGCGATACCATCACCATCTGTAGGCATGGCAGAATCAATCAACGCTACGCGTGGCGGATGAGCTAAAAAAACATTTGGATTTTCTTTCCAGTTGTTGAGAAATGTTGCTGCTGACATAAAAGCCCTTGTTCTTCCTGGGCGAGCTGTCATAAATAAAAGCTTTTCGTCAACGCCTTCTAAAATAAGATGGCAATGGTTTTTATCATTTTCAATAAGCGCCTTTTCTGCGGATAGCATAAACAAAAAATGATATTTTTTTTGATCGTCGTTTTGAGATGCATCTTTCATTGCTCAACTCCTTTATAAAGCTTTCCTTACGGGCGCATCCATTTTGCCTTACTTTCCCGGGTGTAGGTTTCCATCACAACATTAATCATATATTAACACAGGCACACAAATCGTATACCTGTGTAATTTGGATCAGGGAGCCTTTGTTGGGCAATTATAGTTGACATATCCTGCTCCTGGCGCCGCCTGCTGCCATGTCTGACCACTTCCGCAAGAAGCGTTAAATGACATTGGTTGGACAGGTACCGGCACTTTAGGGACTCCGCCAGGCCAGTAATTGAAAGTTAATGTCGACCCCGTGATCTGTGTGTTCTGGATGTTGGAACTCTGAACCGCCATCAAGGTACCAGCGTTACACATGAAGGGAGTGCCATCACCGTTGCAACTATTGCACCCAGCCCCTGAAATCACAATGCCAGATCCCACCCCGCATGACGCTTCGACGAGTGGTGCGGTGATCGATAAAAAAACGAGCAGCGCCAGTTGCCATTTCGTTAAAATTGTTTTTTTCACGACCTGACTCCTATATTTATAACTCCCAAAATTCTATCGGAACACCATGATCCTCAATAAAGCAAAACTTAATTGTTCCGAACATAGTTGGTTCTTTTAGTACTTTGTAACCCTTCATTGCTTCTTCCATATTTTTAACAATAAATCCAACGTGATTTTTTGTTTTTATTAACGGATGATATTTAGCATCCTTTTCAAAATGAATGAATTCAATGTGAAATTCGCTTTTTTCAATGTCAGACGTCCATATTTTTGCCTCGGGATAATGGATCATGCCTTCGCGTGGTTTATCTAAAATAAACCCATAATGATGGTATTGAAGATCTTTAAAATTTAACATATATCCTCCAGATAACAGTTATTTTTCACAGCTTCAAAACCAGTATAGAAGGTAGTCAAAAATTGCGCACCCCAACTTTTGTGCAGGTTTTTTCTATTTTCAAAATGTTATAATGACGAGAAAAATACCGGGATTTAGCAATGGACAATAATCAATTTCTAAAAAAAACGATCCTAATGGCTGAATTTTTATCGAGAACATCGCCAAAACAGATGATTAGCGTAAAATCGGTTGATTCTCTTCATCTATACTGTTCACCCTATTTGCTTGAACTAATGGGCGCGACCACTAAAGAGATGGATAAAAAAGCTGTATGGTTTCCGCTATATGAAAATAACAAAGAAATTGAACAAATTATTCGAGAAGAAGATTTATTAATCATACAAGCGCGTGAGCCAAAAATGGTTCTAAAAATAAATAAATTCACAACACGTATAACACCCTATATTTGCAATAAATCTCCGATTATTAATCCAGAAACAAATGATGTTGTAGGTATTTTATTTCAAGGGTTCACAATTGGAAATGCAAATTTACACCACGCTATTCTAAGCTTGCTTTCTAATAATACAAAAAAATATCACAATAAATTACCACAAAAACTAACAAAACGTGAAAAACAAGTTATTTTCTTATTTATGGCGAATTTAAGCAGCCAAGAAATTGCTAGCTTACTCTCATCAATTGAGAAAAAAGAAATATCAAAAACGGCTGTTGATAGCTTATTTAACGATCAACTCTATCCAAAATTTGAAGCTCACAGTCGAATAGATTTATATAAAAAATTACATGCGCTGGGATTTGAAAATAAAATTCCAGAAGCAATGCTCAAAAGCACGTCGTTGTTTTTACACAAAACTGATGTGTATTAGAGTTGAATTTGTTTCTTTAAATTATTACCTATCACAGTGGAATAATTGAATGATCATTTTCCTGAGCTTCACGACCATCGATAACCATTTTACTATCATCAATAGGGCCCATTTCAATTACGTGATGAAAACTGGCAATATTATCTGCAATACTAATAGGTTCCTGCATTTTATTTTCGATTCCTTTACCCCAGCGATTCATTAAAAATAGAAGTGAAGCCAGCATCGCAACAGGTGAACCAGAACTTAATCCCTCAAGGCCAAGCGGTGTGGCAAATGCAAACGTAACGGCGGCAACAAACCCAATTAACAAACCCAGCATACGCGCAAGAGTCGACCCTAGTAAGTCATTAAGAGCCCACGATTGTAACATCACTGAAAAACAAGCCGAATCTAAGCTAGATCCGATTGCAAAAGGGAGCATAACTCGTCCAACCAATTGCGCTACTTCTGCATCGTCATTACCAAGTAATTGTATTGCAAAATTTGGAAAGCGAACAAGTAACGCTGGTATAACACTACCAGCAATAGCACTGACCATCATACCTGCAGCCCCTACTACATTGAGAAATAGTTTTTTTTCAGGGTTTTCTATCGCTCGCCCAAGTTGCGTTCCCGCAGCCATGCCCATTTGGACGCTAACAATACTATTTACCCACATGCATTGAGACAATAAACCAAATGCTGCTTGCGCCTGCACGCCAAAATAAATACTCATTGCATTTAATAAAAATGCAAAAGCCATATCACTCGCTACTTGTGCTGTGCATATCAACCCTTTTTTTAAAAAACAACCAAATTCATCAACACTTCCTTTTAATGGACGAAAAAGAGACTGGAAAAGCTTTAGCTGTTTAAAATCGTGGCTCAAAAAAATATGCGCACTGTAAATTATTGCGGTTATTGCCGCTCCAAAAAAATAGGCTAATGATGCGCCTTCAACACCACTTTTTTGAAATGGCGCATGTCCAAAGCACATTGCTTCAGTGAGCAATAAAGTACTTGCTAAAATAACTGACCCGGCTAATAAAATATTAACTTTATCAGTACCAAGAATAAACTGCGATGCATTGATATAAAGCAATGTCGGAATAACAAAGAAACATAATTTTCTCAAGATAGCTTGTGTAATAGCTGATATTTCTGGATCTTGATAAAACACGTTGACCAACACTGATTTTGAAAAAATCATTGGGAAGATAGTAATCGGTGTTGCAAGAAAAATGGTATGGTAAATAGAAGACCGGAATAAGACCTGGACTTCATTAATGGCCCTTTTTTTTTCTTCTTTTGTTGTTTTTTTTTCATTGACGATTTCAAATAATTTTGAAAATTCAAAGGGGATATTAAATAAAGGTGAGATTGCTGGTATTAACAATGGATTAAGGAAATTTAAAACCAGTGTATTGCCTGCTATATTCACAGGATCATTATTTAATCTATTCAGAAACCATGGTAAAAAGAATAATTCAACAGCATAAGTATCCGAAATGACTTGCTTTAGCCCATTAAATGCTATCGTCTTTGCTTCGGTTAAAAATAATTTTTTTTCATTGGATAAGCGCATTTCTCACCTACAAGAATTAGCTTCATCCATAAAATTATTAATTAGAAGATTTATTTTGCAATTATTATACGTAAAGCAAAAAATAACCGATAGCCGTATAAATACGGTTTTTATGATTTTATGATGAAAAGAGACGAAATGTACAATACCCTTTGGTCCATGCTATTCATGAAAATAACGAAACATTTTTTACTATCTCGGAAGCATCCTCATTGACTGCAGCCAAGTCTCAGCTAACTGCGGCCATTGTGTTATCGCAAAATGGGTTCTTCGTAATCCAAACGCATGACCGCCTGTTGCATACAAATGCATTTCAACAGGAACGCCTGCATTTTTCAGTGCAATATAATAAAGCAGTGAATTATCGATATTATCCTCAGGATCATTTTCAGCTTGTACAATAAAAGTCGGTGGCGTGTCTTTTGTAAAATGAATATTTGGATTTAATACAAACACACCTTTTTCGACTGATTTCGAACGCTTTTGCATATGACCTGGATAAATTGCCATTGCAAAATCAGGGCGACAACTTTCATGATCAACAGCATCAATGGATTTATAAGCACGATTTTTAAAATCTGCACTCACTTCTGCAACCATATAGCCGCCTGCAGAAAATCCAATCACGCCAATTTTATTCGAATCAATATGCCATTTTTTCGCATTATATCGAACAAGGCTAATCGTTCTTTGCGCATCTTCCAATGCGGTTGGTGCTTTAGGGTGAATGTTGCAATGACAACTATTATGCCAAGCAGGACCTGAATCGGGTACGCGGTATTTGAGTAGCACACAAGTCATCCCTTCTGAAGTTATCCAATGACAAATTTCCGTGCCTTCTAAATCGATTGCCAATCCATTAAAGCCACCACCAGGAAATACAATCACAGCAGCATGTGACCTATTTTTCTTTGGGTAATACAGTGTCATCGTAGGCTTTGAAACATTTAATATTTCAGTCCACGTTTTTCCGGCAACAAGGTGATGAGTGCTTATGATAAAAGTTTCTGGTGGTGAACTTGAAAGTGCGTCAGGCATTTTATCTGCTGGCCATATTGGGATTTGTGTGTGGCCTGGTGACGGCTGCCATGTTTGTGCGCTAGCGAGATTGATGCAAAAAAACATTAATAGAGCGCAAAGAATTTTTTTCATAATCATCCTTCCATTTTTGCCTGTTATGATGAAATAATTGAATTAGTGCTTGCCTGAGCTTCACGGTCGCTTAGCACTGCGTTTCCATTGGCGTTGACCTTATTTTTTCGTAAAAATCGATTCATTGGCTCAGAAAAATAGCTGGAAATTAACTGACCCATAACACCAGATAAAATGACTGTCAGTGCATAGAGCAGCAATACATACATATCGGATTCTGCTTTATTAAATAGCGACAATGAAAATAAAACAATAAAAAATCCGTGTGTTAAATAAACTTCATAGCTGTTTCGACCAAACCACCGTAATGGTGCTGTCCAAAATGTTCCGATGGCATTTCGTTGTTGCATGGCAATTAACATAAAACCAATGCCAATTTCTAATATCGTTGTGTTCACACCTATTTTTGTAAGGCTCATTTCATACACAAAATGTCTAAAGAACAATATTAATGAAGAGAGCAACACACCTGAAAATAAAATCAATCGCAATTTTTTACTGTTAAATTGAAAACGATTTGAAATTAACGCGCACAGGCAGCCAACAGCAATGCCATCAAAATTTGAAAAATAGTAATACTCAGACCACATTGGGTTGTTTGTCCACATATTTGAAAATGGCGCTATAACAATAAACGTGAACATCAATAGGGTAAAATGAAGACGATTTCTAACAAAAAGACAAATTATTGGAAAAAATACATAAAAAACTTCTTCAATTGACAATGTCCATAGAACATCGAGACCTCCCGGCAAAAATCCAGTTTTTACGCGCAAATAATTAATATGAAAAGTAAGCGCTGAAAATATCACTTCCGATAATGACGTGGTATGAATAACAAATCCATTAACATGCAATAAATCTAAAATACTTGATACAATTAACAATAAAATTAAACAAGGCATAATGCGTGCAAAACGTATCCTGTAAAATTGTCCGATATTAATATTTTCTAAATTTCCCCAGCGCTTCAAGCAGATGTGCGTAATTAAAAATCCGGAAATAACAAAAAAGGTAATAACGCCATAATAACCACTGCGAAAAATAATGTTATTTAAGGTGGTTGGTAAAAATTGTGTTTTAAGCGGCATGTGAATGAGACAATGCAACAAGATCACAGACAGAATAGAAAATCCGCGCAGCATATCAATGCCCGCGTTTCGATTATCTTGTTCTGTCGTAGAATGAAATATCTGTTTAAGCATTTTCCCCAAGAAACTCAGTGTTGTGAATTAGCAGAAAGCTGCCCATCTGCCATAGCGCGGCTTACTTCTTCCGGCATTTGCCCAGCAACAAAAAATGTAACGTGACATCCGCGATTTACCGCATTGACAACGGGTGCTGTTACTACTTCTGTTACATCTTGCGCTACAATACCGGTAGCTGCGCTAGGTATTGCTCGTCGAAAGAATGAACCAACCACTACCACTCCACCTCCAATTAGCTTTCCGCCAGCATAAGATACAGCTGCATTTGCAGCGACTTTAGTCGCGCCTGTCAGCGTTCCACACGCAGCATTTTCAAAAACAACATTGGGATTATCTCGTTGTCCGCTTGTTTCATGCAAAACTGCTGCACTCATTTCTGCTGCTGCTTCTAGTGCGTGGAATGAGTGAGGCAGATGAATACCAGCTCTGCGAGCAGTATGGCTAATAACACCCAGTGTATGCGCAGTATTGTGCGCAACATTGGCCACTTGATGATCATCATGATGTTGGGCAGCGCCCTGTTTCTGATTTTGATGTGCAGTTGAAGCAGGTGCTGGCTGTGAAGTTTTTTTGGTAGCAGGCTTAGCAGTGGGTACAACAGCAGAGGATTTTGCGGCTTGGCTAAAACCTTTAAATGGTTCTTGATGAACTGGTTTTGCAAATCTGGTGTTTTGCTGTGCGCGAAAAGATGCAAAGGGATCGCGTGTAAATGAAGCAGATGAATTTCTTGAAGCTTCTTGATAGCGCGCAGTTAAACTTCTGGTGTCACGTGATACTTGATGTTGCGTAAAAGAGGGTGTGGAAAAGCTGAAATTGGACCCTGTTATTTTTTGGCAGAATTTAGGATACGCTAATGCGCCACCATAAGACCTCCCACCCTCCATTATTGGAAAACAAGTTGGCACACGTACGCTTCTAGAAGAAAGTATGGGCTCACCGCGTTCTTTTTTTTCTCTTTCGGTGATATGTTTTGCAAAAGCATGTGCCAGCGGTTCAACTCTGCCTGATAAATATTCTTCTATCACTTGCCTATATACAACATCGTCCAATATTAATTTTAATTTTGAAAAATTATTGTAATATTCTGCAAATACAGCACGATAAGTCACTTTCAATTTTTCCAGCACATGCGCTGCGATTGCACGCGCTAAAGGAAGACAATTCCCAATCATAAATTCATCAATGCATGCGGAATAAGCGGTTTCTCCCAATGCTTCACGAACCTTAATACATATAGAGCTATTGTTGACGTCTTTTCTTTGTTTTTGGTATTCGACTGCTGCCCGCTTATTGTATTCCGCCAGAACAGATTGTTGCGTCAATGAGTTGGTGAGATGTTGCGTAATTCCTACAGAAATCTGTGTTTTTATTTTGGCAAGATCCGCCTTTAATTTTCTCCAGTGTTGTCGTCCGTCGCACGCAAACACTAAATCATTATCATCTTCAAACGCTTCGTATGCTACATCCATCCCTTCCAGATACAGTCGATCATATTCTTTACGATAACGTTTATTATAGGCATCTACTATCTCTGGATCATTCAACTGATAACTAAATTTAGGGTAGTCTGCGAAAATTTCCTTTTCTAATGTCGCTCTTTTTTCTGCAATGTATTCTTCAAGCGTCGCATCCCACCAAGCTGTATCACTTAATGCATGCGCTCCCTTGATACGAGATGATTCCTTTTTATAGCACATTGTAAACTCTTCATGATATTTCTTAAATTGCGCTGTATACGCATCAGTTGATTCTATAACATTGGATTTATAACTTAATTTATTTTTTGCTTTTAATTCTGAAATAGCGCCAGCAATCTTGACCAGCTCTTTTAATCGTCGAAATTCAGGAAAATATTCACTAATCTCATCATAATGTTGCGTGAATGCAGAAACAAATCGCGCTTCAGGTGAATCATGTTCATTATCAACCGCTGTATCTTCTAGATCACCATAATGGTTATATTGCATTAAATGTTTTCGTACGATGACTTTAGCATCTCCATAATAAACTTTTATTTGTTGAGTCGTGATACTTTCTTCGCGTTCTATTTCTTCTGTTGTAATCCAAAAACGATGACAATTTTTCTTTTCTGACTCACCGCAAATAGTAAGCATTTTTCTCAAATGCGCAGGTAATGATGATAATAATGTATCGATTTTTCGAGTAAGGTAAGGAATGTTAGCTGACACCTCATGACCTACTGTAAATGCTTTTAATAAATAATCTGTCATAAGTAGCGTTTTTAAATATCCCGTGCCTTTAAGGTGATTGGGTTCAAAGCGTACCATTTGCATTGGGTGATATCGTAGTTGTGGATCAACTTGATCTAAACTCACCATTCCGCCATCTATTCCCAAATTAAGCATTTGTGCAACATCAAATTCTGTAAATAGACGAAGGGATCTGGGATCACCTTCCTGCCATTCTTTCAAAAGAAAATTAATTTTCCCTGTCGCCTTATCAATTTCATATCCATCAAAAGATTTATAAATTTTGATTTGCGCTGCATCCGGAAAATTTAACTCGCGATTCATAACAAACCATCCACCCGCATCACGTTGCATGTGCGAATAGGGTTGATCAATTAATTCAGCCATATCATCTGGATTGCAATCATCTCTTTCTAATAACAACTCAATCGTTCGCGATTTTATTTGAATATATTGCACCCATCTTTCTTCTCTTTCTTTCTTTGTATCACACGGTTTGTGTATCAAGCTTTCATAAGTGTGATAGATCAATTTAGTATAATCATGATGAACAACAGGCTCTGATTGTGTTAATAAAGAGTGTAATAACAAATATGTCAGATCACGTTGATAAAGTGCTCTTATATTGACATCTATAGAAGATTGGGGATTGATATAAACAGGAAAAATATCGAGTAAATAAAGCGATTTTTTAATAGCGCCTTTAATTGTATTAACAACAGAACCATGATAAACCGTTAGTTTAAAATCACCCGGTTGTGTTAATGATAGTGCTAAATCCTTGGCAGTCAGTGTTGTCTGTTTATACATTAATTCTGAAACATATTTTGCGATATGTGTTGCAGTATAAAGCGCTAGGGTTGGCATATTACGATAAGCATAGTCCATTGCTTTTTGATACAACGTTAATGCCATATGCTCTGCTGCCATTGCTTTAGATGGCACAGTTTCTTTTTGGGCTGCATATTGAAAACAAAGTCCTGCCCATATTAATGAATTAAGGTGATAATCTTTAACGCACTCGCTAAGATCAATTAAAATATAAGCACAATCATAAATATTATCTGAATTTGTTTCTTTAGAAAAAGCATTTAATGTTTGATATTCAGTATAGAAAACAGATTGACGAATAATACGGCGGCTGACTTCAGCTCCAATATCGGAATCAGAATCCGAATCAGATTCGGATTCATCGACAGGGCGACTTACTCTTGTGTGAAAATACTCTGTTTTAATATTCGTGGCTAATGATTCATTAACAACAGGCTGATCACCTCTCCAAAAAGAACGATGCGCATTTGCAACAAAAAACCTAAAATGTCGATCAGACATGAGTTTCACGATAGGCATTTTTTCATCGTCATTTTTTTGATCTGTAAAAGCATACAGATCCTCTAATGCGTTCAGAAGTTTTTGATAATCTTTTTCAATGGAAGTGGCGTTGAAAATAGTTGCTATCGCTTCGTAAAATATCAGTAATGGATTTTCAAGTTGGTATAATTTCTCACATTCTGTTTGAAAATAATTTTTTATTGATTGTAAATTTTCGCCATAGTATTCGCCATGCAAAAATCCCAGTAAAAGGTCAATTGCTTTTTCAGGGCTTAATTCATCATCGAAAAAATCAACATCTAATGACAATGCTTGAGTTTGGCCTTTTTCTAAATGAGCAATAAATTGGTAAATATCATAATATTCCACGCCGTCATCTTTGGAAATATACAAACGACGATAATATTCTCTACCGAATGATTCATGTTTGGATAAATCATCTAATTCCGAAAAAGCTTCCTGTAAATCTGTTTTGGTTAAGCGTTCACGAGGAGATTTTTGAAAGACTGTTTCCATGAGTTCAAAATATTTTTTGTATCGCACTGAAAATCTTTCGCTGGTAGTTGTTATTTGAGGGTAATGGGTTGAATTGGCGTTTTGAAAATCTGTCGATTCTTTTTCCCATTTTTGTCGTTCATCTTTATCCGTCAATATTTTATATGCACGAATGATTAGTTTGATTTTTTCAATTCCCTGGTTTTGCAATGCCGGATCATGACGCCCCACTTTATCTGGGTGATTTGCCAAAACAAGACTGTGATAGGCTTCTCGTATCTCTTCTGATTTTGCGTTTTTATGTACGCTTAGAATAGCGTATGGATCAAATGACGGTCTCATGATAATTTCCACATTAAAACAAATAATTTTTTAATCGGTTAAGTCAGTATCAATTAGCGTCCAATCTACATCCATTCTAATCCGTTTACGAAAAATGGGAATGAAGTATTCTACTTTATAACGCTGGATAAATCATTATTTCAGTAATCACTTAGTTGTTTATGTAATGGATTATGTACAGATGGAAATTTTAAAAGCGGTTACGGTTATACTTAGCGCGCATCATAATGTAATGCGATCCTATGCTTAGTATTTCTGCCAAGGGAGCCAAGAATTGAAACAGTCGATGTCTTCATTTCTTTTCATTAAGATTCATCTACTTTTTTACCACCAACAACCGTCCCTTGATGATACACAATCATCCACTGTCCATGATTATTTTTCCAAATTGTTGATCGTCTTGTGATGCGTTTTTCTTTTCCTTGAATCAGGATGTAAGTAAGTAAATAAGTATCGTCAGATAATTCTCGGCATTCAAAATCGCTCGTTTCCCAAAAATCATTTTTGATATAATCAGGATCCTGATAGCGCGCAACCACTGTCTCAATAATTTCTTCTCGCTCATACCGATTTCCAGAAGCGCCAATTTCCCAATAATCATCAACTGTCATTTTTTTAAAATCAGCACGTGTTGTGCCAAATTCTGATTGATGAAAAATGGGTTCACGGCTTTTGAGTTCCTCTAAAATGTTTTTCATGATTTTTGATCCAAGGATAGCGAAAATGGGTTATAACTAGTTTTAGTATCATAAAAATCAACCTGATCTTTTCTCTTAAGATATCCAATAAGCCAATAAGTAAATGGCAATGCAATGATTTCGTATGATATTTTAAAAATAAACTGAACGATGATCATATTAAAAATAACCGTATTTGGAATTTTCCCAAAAAAGGCAATCACACAAAATAATGTGCTATCAATTAAAACACCAATACCAGTAGATGAAACAACTCGAAACCATAGCCATTTACCCTTTGTCATAATCTTAATTTTAGAAATCACCATGGAGTTTAAAAATTCACCACAGAAATAACCGATTAATGAGGCAATAAAAATACGTGGTGCTGCATCAAGCACTAACGCAAACTGTGATTGATCATGCCAAAAATGAGATGGATGCAAATGTACTGTGAGTAATGCACCAAGCGTAAAAATACTATTGCAGAGTAGCCCAGACCAAATAATCAATCGACTGACAGCAAAACCGTAGACTTCTGTTAACGTATCATCAAAAAAATAAGTCAGCGGAAAAAAGATCAGTGCTGCAGGAAAGTTAATATCCACATTTCCAAACCAACGATCAATAAATGCAAAATGGCTCAAATGAAATTCTGCGATTTTAAATGCGGTTAAATTCGACAGAATTAAAAATGTGACAAAAATCATGCCGAGGAAAACGACGCGAGGCGTAATTCTGTTATTTTGATTTATGCTATTGTTTCGCACTTGCTTCGCTCACTAATTTTTTAATTTGTTTACACACAACATTTGGTTTATGAATTTGAATAAAATGTCCCGATTTCACTTGAAATATCCTGCTATCAGGATTTTTATTGAGCCATTGCTTTTGTTGATCAAACCAGTCACCAACAATGGGTTTTACTTTATACTCCATGCCTGTCGATGAAATAATAACGACTGGGATATTATTATTGATGGCACCCAATTTTTTAAGTTCATTTTTCGATTGAGAAAAACCTAGCAGCTGATAAATCGCTTCAGTCTCGCCCCGATATTTTTTATAAACCGCAGCCTCATCATGATGCGCTGCATATCGTGTACCGCTCTTAATATTTCCCATCAATGAATTTGAAAATTGAAAATCTCTTGGCACTGGATCCACCATCAAAACCGCTTTGATCAATGCTGGGTGTGTTAAAACAAAATAACCTGCATACATACCGCCATAAGAGTGTGCAACAATGATGTACGGCGGCTTAATTTTTTGTTTTTGTAATAACATAGCCAGTTGGTCACTGATTAATTTTGCGGTTATCGGGTTTTTTGCTGATAATTTTGTATCTTGGGGGCTACCACCTAGACTACTACGGTCATAAAGAAATAATGAACCTGTTTTTTTCGCACACTGGAAGAATTTTTTATTTTGTCCCCATTCGCTCATACTGGTCCCACTGCCATTAATAAAAACAATGGTGCCTTTGAATTTTTCGGTTGGATTGGGGTAATATTCTGAATAAAGCTTAACGCCATTTTGAACGGTAGAAAGCTGTCCAACTGCAAAAGCACTGAAGGAAATAAAACACAGTAAAAAAATTAATTTTTTCATAAGAAGCTTGCTCATAGTCTATGCGCCACTTTTGTTTTTTCTAAATCATAAATTGATCGAAGCTCAACCAACAAACCATTTTCAATTGTGCCCAACACTGCTTCGTCGACACTGACACCGTATTTCGTGTGATATTGCATTATTAATGAAAAATGTTTTCCATCATCACTTTTTAATTTTATCATTGGATTGAATTCCAAAATATTAGACAAACTTTTTTCAATGTATTCTTTTGGATCAAGAAATTTTTTGACAAAGGTATTTTTATCATTGCTCTGCCAAAATGGAGAAATAAAGTGAAAATTATCAGCAAAAATAGCTACATTCAGCTCACCAGTTACAACCCATTTTTCTACATAATCAACCAATTGATCAATTTGATATTTCATCTCATATTCTCCAGTTTTTTCACTATTTTTGATTACAGCGTGTTTTAATTAACCATTGCAGCGCTTCTTTTGTCGTTGGATTTTTATTTGAAATTGGACTTGATTGACTGTCTTTACAGGTTTTTTCAAATAACGCTTCAATCGATGGCAGTAATTGAACTGGCAATCCAGCTGACTTTAGTTCTTCTGCAGAATCAGCGATTTCGTGTTGCTGTCTGCAGGCATGCATAACATGATTGCGAAGCAACATATCCAAATATTCATTTAATGGCGTCTTATCAAAATCAGATAATATCTCATACAATAATGCTTTCACGCCTTGTGATTCAGCAGCAACCATACACTCAACTGTAAGCGCAGATAATCCTTTCATGAATACAGTACGTAATAATTTTAAGGATGCGGCATCACCTGCTTTTGCATTTTCTAATACGCGAATGGGTGCGCTGAGTTTATGCATTATAGTGATAATTTTTTCTGATCCAGTTCCTGCACATAACAATGGTGTTTTTGAGCCAGTCAAATCAACACCACCCATAATGACGACATCTAGATAATTGATATTTTTTAACGCAGCTATTGATGCAGCTTCGCGTTTATCATTCGATGACGATGAGGAAAAATCAGAAAATATTGATCCGGGATTTAAAAATAAAATTGCTTCTTTTGCAGCAGATAATGAAGCGCTGCCTGGAACACAGGAAATCACAATATCAATTTCTTTCAACCATACATTAATTTCTTTGTGTAAAACAATGTTCTTTTCTGCAACTAATTTGATGACTGTTTCAGATGGTCTTGGTGCGCATAATTGCACAGAATATCCTGCATCAATTAATGCAACTGCATATAAATACCCTACTTCGCCACAGCCGATAATCGCGATTTTCATTTAGCACCATCCTGCACAACATCTGATTGATCAAATCGATTATGAATTATGATTCTTAAAATCACCGAAATAAGACACAGCAGCATTAAAATGATAGAAAGTGATATCAAGGTATCATTGTAAAATTCGCTAATAAGTGCGCTACCTAACATACCCGCGAGACCTATTAATAACGATGAAATCGCTACTTTTGAACCCATGGGTTCCTGACTTGATTCAATGCCTAAACGTTCAACCACTGGGAAGACAAGACCAGAACCGCCGGCAATCAACATCATTGCAATGATCATATTCCACGGTGTATCCGAAAAAATAAGTGATGTCGCTAATGCATAACATGCACCAATCATTACCATTACAACACCAATCGTTGTAATATTTTTTAATGATAATTTTGTCATTAAATATTTAACAAGTCGCGTCAAGACAATGTAACTGCCAAAAATAAATATTTGCGCAATACCAAACCAAATCGTGCTGAAATGAAATCGATCAATTAATAAAAACGGCCCTGCTGCAATCCAAGCAATCATCGCTGCAAATAAAAAACGCGATGTAAGTAAAAAGAATAAAAATGATTTATTACAGAAAATATTTTTGTATTGGCGCACAATCATTTTAAATTGTGCTTTTTCATGAAAATGCGGATTGGTTTCCGGCATTTTAAAAAATAGCCCTAAAAGAACAATACACGCCCAGCCAGCCAATATTATAAAAATCATTCGCCAGTCACTAAATTGTAAAATCAACGCACCAAATAATGGGCCAAATGACGGCGCTAAAACGCTGATACTGGCCATCATACTTAGTGTATGAATGGCTTTTTCACGGTCAAATAATTCGTGAATTGTCGAGTAGCCTGCAATAATCATCGATGTAATTGTTGCACCCTGAATAAATCGCAATGCCAATAACGTATAAATATTATGGCTAATTGCGCAGCCAATTGTGACAAAAATAAAAACTAGACCGCCCAATAATAAAACGGGTCTCCTGCCAATTCGATCAGCAATGGGGCCTAAAAATAACTGCATTGATGCTGATCCCATAAACCAGGTTGTCAGTGTCAATTGAACCAAATGGTTTGTTGTAAAAAGATCGCGCGTGATGTGCGGTAATGCAGGTAAATAAGCGTCGTTAGATAAGTAGGTCGCTATTTCATAAAGCGCCAATAGAATTGGGAAAATAATCGCTATGCGCTTTTGTTCGCTTCTCATGGAAATCATCCTTGTTTCATTGAGAATCTTTTAAACTAATTGACTCACATGTCCTTAATTTATGTAGGTAGCAGAGAAATCTACCAACAAATAATCCTGTACAAATGCCAGTAATTCCTAACATGCTAAACTCAAATCCTGTTTGATTTTCTAGCGCAGGATCAGATCCAAGTTGATATTCAAAATAGTATTTTGAAACAAAAATAATCAGAATTAAAATCAATGTAATCCAACTTCCAGGAAGACGAATTAATAAATTTTTTCTATCAACTTTAAACTTATGTTTTCTTATTAAAAACCAACCAATGATAGACCCTAAAATAACACTTACAAGCCACGCTATAATCACAGTTGCATTCACATGAAATTCTGTCATTAACGTGTGCACCGAAAGCGCAATGAAAACAATCGGTAAAATACTTAATTTTATTATGGATATGACTTGTGGTTTTGACGCCACTAGACCTCTTTGTACGAGAAAAATAAATAAAATATAAACCCACCATGGTGTTTGTGCTGCAGCAGCCCAGATCGCATTCATTCATATTCCCCTTGTGTTGTTAACAACGCTATTTTCTTTTCTGAATAAGCTCAATTATTTTATCTGCAACTGAATCTGCTGATAAATTCGTATTATCAATCGTAATTTCATTTTCATGATGCGAATAAAAAACTTTTTCATCATGCGATCGTTTTCTCGATAATTCAGTATCACGTGTTTTGAAGTTTGAAAATTGTTTGCGATCATCTGATTCAACGCGTTTTGCTAATTCATCTTCATCACAAATCAATCGTACTGGAAAAAAGTGCGCATTGCGTTTTTTCACCACATCTAATACTTTGTTGTAGAAAATTTGATGGTATTGGTCTTTATCAAACATCATTTCGCTAAAAATAAAACTGTCGTCATGAGTGCATACATTGGCAATCGTCGATAAATACAGATCTTGGACCGCATTCAATTTTTCCCACATTGCTGGCGTTAAGTTCCACATCGCCTGGTAATCATCGCCAAACAATTTCAAAAATGGGTCATACAAATCATGATTGCCTGTAAATCGCACATTTGTTTTTCTTGCAAGTGCTTCGCCTATTGTTCGTTTACCAGCGCCAGGAAAACCCATTAGGAGTATAAAACAGTTTTGAAGTTGCATTTTTTGATCACTCATTAATTTCTCTCAGCTTTGGCTTGTAACCTTTGATAAAATTTTATTAACAAATTCGGCTTTTTCATCAGTATATTTTTCACGATCAAATTTATGCTCTACTGCCAATTTATTTTTTAATGCTTCATATTCTTTCGCAGCTTCAGGGTGTTTGATTAAATAATCTCGGAAGGCAATTTTACCGTGCCAATGATGTGATGAAGGTTGCACAATGTGAACATGATGCGTTCTTTTATCCCCATAAGGTGGCATACCTTTTGCAAAGAACATGCGTGTTTGATCTGGATTTTCCGCCCAATATTCGTAACCTAATTTTTGCAGTAATGGCACAGAAACTATTTTCGCAATATCTAATGAGTTAACTGCAATTTGAATATCAATAATTGGTTTTGCTGATATGTTTGGAATCGCAGTACTTCCGACATGTTGAATATCTAAAATTAATCCATTTGGAAAAAGTGATTTAATAAGTTTCATTTCAGTTTTCGCAAGTGACGGCCACTCTGGGTTATTTGGCACAATATTAATATGATCTTTTTTGGTAACTTCAGGTGAATCCTGAATATATTCTTCATAAGTTAGCGCCCAATGCTCATGACCGCACCATTGATCATTTATCTTTAAATATCTTGGCGAAAATCCTTCGTAACGAAATTTATTTTTCTTCATCAAATTAATTGAACGCGTGTTTTCAGGTTGAATATTCGCTTCAATACGATGTAATTTTAATTCTTCAAAAATAGTTTTTAAAACGAGCTTTAATCCAGCGCTCATTATTCCCTGATTTTCAAACCCAGAAACTGCATAGAATCCTAAAAAAGCATTCTGAAAACAGCCACGCACAATTTCGCTGATATTAAAAACACCAGCAATCTCGTTATTTTTTAAAACCAAAAATGATTTTTGATTTTCTTGCTCTGAACGCTTGATATATACTTGAAATTCTTCAGGTGTTAGTGGCGCCTTAACCCAGGGATGATGCAATTGCATACTACGTTGCATTGTAGATAAAAAATGCACTTTATCTTGTAATGTGGGTTCGCGAATAGTAATCATATGCATTCCCATCTATGAATCTTGACTCGAAACCGCCAAAGCAGCAAACAAACTCCAATCATAGGGCCAATTGCCATTCCCCACCACAATCCAATACCGCCGTAATTAAAATATTTCGCAAACAAATAACCTAACGGTAAAGCAACACACCAAAAACTAATAATAGATATCATTAATGTAAAGTTGGTGTCTTTTAACGCACGTAGTGCACCAAATAATGAAATTCGCATTGCTTCAAAAATTTGAAATACGGCACAAATCATAAATATTTTTTCAATATCATGAAGCAATAATAAATTTGATGGATCATGAATGTTAAAATCGATGGAAATTAATATCGAAGGACAAAACCAATAAACTAAAGCAACAACTAACATTGCAATAGATGAAATAAAAACGCCAATATAAGCGGCATTTTTAGCAAGGCACACTTCGTTTGCACCCAACAAATGTCCCATCCGAACTGTAATAGCCTGTGCAACCGAAAAAATCAACGTCATAAATACGCCCATATACTGCAGCGCCACTTGCGTTGCTGCAAGCATCTGCACGCTAAAAGTGCCCATCAATAATATTAATGCAAAAAAGAAAGCGACTTCAATGCAATACATCGCACCCATTGGAAACCCAACTTTAAACAATTCCCACAAATAAGATTTTTTTTCAGCATTAAAAAAGCCATGTAAATACTGCTTGTAATTTTTACGAATTAACACATAACTAAAAACAATAATAGCCATAATCCAATTGGTAAAAGTAACACCCAAACCAGCGCCGACAATACCAAAAGCAGGCACACCAAATTTACCAAAAATTAAAATAAAGCTCAGCGCAATATTTAAAGTAACCATAATGGCTGTAAAAATAGTAATTATACGCACATGCCCTAAACCTAAAATAAATTCTAGAATGGCAATAAACATAAGATTAGGAAAAATCCCCCAAGCCAACGCATGTAAATACGATTGTGCAAGCATCACAATCGCATGATCTTGGCCAAATAATAAAAAAATCGGCGCCATATACCAAAATAAAAGAAATGCGGGAATAGTTAGTATCAAGGCAAGAATGATTCCATCGCGTAAAACAAGCGATATTCCTTTGTGATCATTCGCACCGTATTTATGAGAAATTAAAATATTAATAGAACTGAGTGTCCCCATAACAATCGTAACCAAAGTTCCAAATAACCATCCAACTAATGCTCCTGCTGCCAATATCTGCTGACCTAAATGCGCTAAAAAAACAGTTTCAAAAAAACTCATTGCGGAGAATAAAAAGCCAGACAAAGTTAATGGCAAAGCTAATTTAATGATTGCTTGGAAATCTGATTTAAAAGATATTATTTTATTGGTCACTTTAGATCCTGGTTATCAAATATCGCCTGTATTTTCGGATTTTTCCACGTAAGAAATTTCGTTAGCCCAAATGCCTTTAAAATAGGCGCTAACTCCTTGATCGTTTCCATTGCCTGCTGTTTTTCTTCTGCGGTTGCATCCGCTGATTCAATAATTTCAGCATTAGCAAGCGCTGCCGCCATTGTTCCTTTTCGAATTGTTTTACCGCCCTTTTCAAAATGACTCTTATCATCAGCAATCATATCTTCTGGTTTTACTGCTTTGTAACTCATCATTACTTCTCCAGCTTATTGTAGTTAAATTTTTCACAACTTCATTTCATTTTAAAAATAATTCTTAAAATAGAAATATATCTTCTTATTTAATGAACTACTTTTTCAATAGCATGCAATCGCTTCGGCAAACATGTAATCGCAAAAATAAAGGCAACCAGTGCGAATAAGGCCGAGGCAAATATCCCGTATGAAAATGCATGGGTGTATACGCTGGCATATTCCGAAGAAGTTAAGTGTGTTGTATGCGTTTTAGAAAGTTCATATGAATTAATCACAGTACCAATAACAGCCAAACCTAGTGCAGCACCTACTTGTCGCAAGGTATTTAATGTTCCTGCAGCCATTCCATGCTGATCTTGTGGTGCGCTCGAGATTACCGTTGTAATTGCAGTTGGCATAATAAGCGGCGTCCCAACCCCGCAACACAATAATCCAAATAGAATCCAAAGATAACTATTTTCTAAAGCCATCAACGCAATCCAAAATGTACCGATCATAATAAGTCCTGTTCCTAAAATAATCGGCAAACGTGGGCCATATCGATCCAACCACACGCCACCCATTCTTGCGAAAATAATAATGGGGCCTGTTGTCGGCAATAATGCAAGACCTGCAATTAATGGAGATAATCCAAGCGATTTTTGTAGCCAAATAGCCCAAAAAATCATAGAAATCACACTTTGCTGCCCACAAAATAAAATAATATTCCCTGCCAAAAAAGCCTTATTGCGAAATAAGTAGAAATTAATCAATGGCCATTGTGTTTTTATTTCAATCCATGCAAATAATATAAAGCCAATTAATGCAATTAAAAATAAACTGATGGTTAATGGGCTTGTCCAACCTAAATTGGTAACCGATGTTAAGCCAATAATTAATGCGCTTAGTGCAATTGCAAATGCGCTTAAGCCCTTTTTATCAAAACGACAATGCGCATGCGGCGGAATATCATGCGTTATTGCAGTCAATACAAAAGCAATGCTGATAATGGCAAGAGGGATATTGAATAAAAATATCAAACGCCAACTTAAATCTTGCGCGAAGAAACCGCCGATGAAGGGACCTGCTGCCATAAAAAGAGAACTAAAGCCCACAACGGTTCCCATCGCTGTTCCACGCTCATTAAATGGAAAATACATATTAATAATTGTCATACTGGTTGGTACCAGTAAACTTGCGCCAAGGCCTTGAAATGCACGCGCTGAAATTAGAACCCCCTGTGTTTCTGCAATTCCACAAAAAAGTGATGAGATCAGAAAAATTGTCATACCCAATAGGAAAACTTTACGATGCCCAACGTAATCTGCCATGCGACCACCTGCTAATACGAATATCGCAAGCAGCAATAAAAATGAGTTCATCACCCATTGCATGCCTAAGGATGACAATCCAATATCATGCTGAATACTCGGTAACGTAACACCAACGGCTGATTCATCTAAAAAAACCATCATCGTTGAAGCTGATAGTGCGATTAGCAAAAGATTTCTTTTCTTTTTAGAGATCATTTCCATATTAATTACCTATTGCCGCGATTATGTGGCTCATCAAACTTCAGCTCCGGGCCCAATGGCACAATTCCTTTTGGATTAATATCCGTATGGCTTAAATAATAGTGACGTTTAATATGATCAAAATTCACGGTCTCTTTGATACCAGGATATTGATATAACTCACGAACATAATTACCGATATTGGGATAATCGATAATACGGTGTAGATTACATTTAAAATGCACGTAATAAACTGCATCAAAACGAATTAAGGTTGTAAACAAACGCCAATCGGCTTCTGTAATTTGGTTGCCTGTTAAATATCTTTTTTGAGATAGTAGTTTTTCAACACGATCTAATTCTGCAAATAATGCGTGGAAGGCAGTTTCATATTCTTCTTGGGTATTTGCAAAGCCAGCTTTGTAAACACCTAAATTAATATTTTCAAAAACACGCTGATTGATTGCATTAATTTCAGTTCTGAACGCAACTGGATACAAATCAATTTTACTATCAGTGAAAGCATTAAATTCGCTATTAAACATGCGAATAATTTCAGGTGATTCATTATTCACAATCGTTTTTGTTTTTTTATCCCATAAAACAGGAACACTAACTCGACCTGAAAAATTGGGCTGTGCCATTTCATAAATTTCAGATAAATATTTTTTATGATTTACAAAATCAGAAATACAGCCCGCATTCTCACTAAAATGCCAACCTTCATCGCCCATCACAGGATCGACAATAGAAAGTGAGATCACATTTTCTAATTTTTTTAATTTTCTAACGATCAACGTACGGCATGCCCAAGGACATGCCAGCGAAATATACAAATGATATCGATCAACTTCGGCTTTAAAACCAGATGAGCCATCTGCAGTAATAATGCTATGAAATGACTCTTTTATTGTATTATCCATGATGTTTTCCAATCCAATCGACAAATTGATCAACAAATCCTTGTAAAAACTTTTGAGTACCTGCGTCACTGATGTTGCCATCAAAATCAATTAAATTATCTTTGAATTGAACGTATACTTCAGGCTGACCCATTAATGCAATCTCCAAATAGGACAGTATTGGTTTTAAAGCATTTTGCGCACACGCAGAACCAATAGCGCCGACCGATGCACCACACAGTGCGGCTGGTTTTTTTGCAAATGAATTTTTGCCATAAGGCCTGCTTGCCCAATCAATTGCATTTTTTAAAACACCGGGTACGCTGCGATTATATTCAGGGGTGACAAATAAAACGGCATCAGCACCTTCGATCTCTTGCTTTAAGCGCGTTGCTTGTGGCGGAAATTGATTATCCAAATCTTGGTTATAAAGCGGTAGATCAGAAATTGGGGAAATATGCGCATCAAATTTATCATTGCCTAGCTTGGCAAGTGCTTTGGCCAATTTCAAATTGTGTGAATCTTTGCGTAAACTGCCGACGATAACAGCGACTTTAAATTTTTTCATAACGCTCCTTTTTATTTTTTTAATGCATCAACAATCTGTTGCGCATCTCTATCAATATCTCCATTATCACTACTTAATGAAAAACAAGCTGATTGTTCATATAACGCATCACGCTCATCATGCAATTGTTGAATAAATGCTTTGAAATCTTTGCATGGCAATAATGGTCTGTTATGACCAATGCGATCGAGTTGCACATCGATACTCACTTTTAAATAAACCGTAAATTCTTTCGACAATAATTTTCTATTTTGCGCAGAACAAACGATACTATCATCCGTTGTGACGACGATATTTTCTTGATGTGTTTGATGCTCTAAAATTTGTGATAAACAGTGTGAAAATGCTAAATCACCTTGCTCACCCAAAATATCATGCGATGTTTTTCCGATGGATGGCGCCAAACTAAAATCTGTATTGACATATTTCCAGTTTAATTTTTTTGCTACCGCTTCAGCTAAAACACCTTTGCCAGCGCCAGAGTGTCCAATGATAAAAATACGTTTGTGATTTCTCATAAAAATGCCTCTCCTCTCAAGATAAAGATCAAAAAGTCAATTTAACACCCTTATTTTTCGAGTGTTTTTATTACTTGATTCACAGCTTCTTCGACAGAAATAGAATCTATTGTAAGTGTTGCGACGATCTCAAAAAAACGATCACGCTCAGCGTGCTGTTTATCTAGGAATGCCTTAAGATCAGGGATTGGAAGTAGTGGAGATCGGCCCTCTGCCCAACGTTCAATTTGCATCTGTGTAGAGACTTTTAAATAAACGACAAATTCTGAGGATAACAAGTTACGATTCTTTTCTGTCGCAATTACCGCTTCTTCCAGTAATACCACCACATGCTCTTTGCCGATATAATGGGATATTATTTCAGCTTCACACTGATGAAACGCCTCTTCACCTTGTTTCCCCAAAATTTCACTCAAATTTCGACCAATATAACGTTCCAAACCAGGATTGGCATCGACAAATTGCCAGCCCAGTTTTTGGGCGATAGCTTCAGCTCGCAATGATTTAGCAGCACCGGTATGTCCAACGATAAAGATACGCTTATGTTTGCTCATAGAAATGCTCCCAAAATATTAAACAATCAGTTTAGCATTTTATATGTCATATTTAACCTGTATTTATACGGTATTTACCTACTTATTTTTGCTAAAAACACATAATAATCAATCTGATGGAAACAGCAGAGTTGGGGTATATAAACCATGCTGTAAATGGCATTATATCTTTAGGATCAGGCGTCTATGGATTAACCCAATGAATCAAGATATGAAGCACACAATACAATGGGCCATCAACCTCTTGAGAAATCATGGGTATGAGATTCGAAAAGATACCATCCCAGAAAACATCTTAAGCACGCCATGGTCTACCGTTTGTCGCTTTTTAACTGCGAAGGGATTTGTTTATTTGAAAAAAGTACCGCCAGCATTAGCGCTGGAACCTCAGGTTATAAAAATACTAGCTGAGACATTTCATGCCGATGTCCCTTTTGTCATTGCAAACAATGATCAAGAAAATTGTTTTTTAATGGAAGATGTCGGCACACCATTATATGAATTTTTTAAACAACATGGTTTTGACACCGCACTATTTTTACAATTCATCCAGCATTATAGTCAAACTCAAATTAAAACCGCTGATAAAATTGAATTATTTTTGAATATCGGTGTTCCAGATTGGCGATTAGAAAAATTACCGACACTATATCAATCATTAATTTCTCAAGAACAGTTGCTGATTGACGATGGATTAACGCCAGAAGAGGTAAAAAAATTACAAGCGCTAAAGCCAAAATTCACTGCTATCTGTGATAAATTAGCGCAGTACAAAATACCCAACACATTTTGTCATGGCGATTTCCATGACAAAAATATTTTAATTAACAGCAACACCAAAAAAACAACTTTAATCGATTTGGGTGAAGTTGTTATTACGCACCCATTTTTTTCGTTATTAAACTGTATGCATAGAATCAAAGAGAACTATTCATTGTCTGATAACCAATATCAATCGCTCAAAGAAAAATGTCTAAGCAATTGGATTGCATTTGAATCAGAAAAGAGTTTATCTGAAATTTTTTTATTGATTGAAAAATGTTGGTCTATTCATTCAGTATTTGGTGAATATCGATTGCTGAAAAGTGTCGATCAAAAGGCCTATCATGATTTGAAACGTGAAGGACGAATTTCACGAAATTTACAATACTGGATTGAAGCCAATAATACTAAAGAGAGGGATTATGATTAATGAAAAATAAAACTATTTTAATTACAGGCGCCAGCTCTGGCATCGGTGCCGCAACAGCAAAAGCATTTTCAGAAGCAGGATATTCAGTTGCTATGCTTGCAAGAAATAAAAGCACTATGGAACAATTTCAAATTCCCAATTCAATTTCAATTGAATGCGATGTTACTGATATTGAATCCGTTAAAAATGCAGTAAATCAAGCACAAGAAAAATTTGGGCGTATTGATTGTCTTATTAACAATGCTGGTTTTGCTAAAGGCGGTGAGTTCACAGAAGTGTCACATCAAGACAATCAAACCATGATTAATGTAAATTTGTCTGGTGTTGTCAACTGCATTCAATCTGTTTTGCCTGACATGCAAAAAAATAAATCCGGTACGATTATCAATATTAGCTCAATCGCAGATCGTAAATCTCGCCCTACTCTGCCCGTTTATGCAGCGACTAAAGCAGCTGTAAAAAGTTTATCAGAATCATTAAGAACCGCTAACGCAAAACACGGCATTAGAATTTGCAATGTAGCACCAGCAAAAATAAAAACACCGCTGCTGATGTCATCTAACTTATCCGATGATCAAATTATACAGGTAGAGGATATGGCAAAAACTATTTTGTGGATTTATCAGCAACCGCAAACAGTCTGTATTCGCGATATCGTGATAGCACCTACTTATTATGAGGCGTAATATGCAAACAACACTTGATTTTCCAATGCCTATCATAACAGATCGTTTAATTATTCGCCCCACACAAGAAAATGATGCAAAAATGTTAAATGATGCCATTATAGAATCCTATGAAGATTTGCATCATTTTATGGAATGGTGTTTTAGTTTTTTGCAAGCTTTTTCGTAAAAAGTTGTCCAAAACTCTGTTTAACCGCCGATCAATATCAATTTTCACTCAAACCAAATATTTATTTACAAAATCATTGGGTTTGATTATTTCAATACCAAAATATCCATCGAC
>JAUXWQ010000020.1 GCA_030680235.1 Coxiellaceae bacterium | reverse complement strand
CCTTTGCCAAATCGATACCTAATACTTTAATATTGCTCATTGGACCCCTCCATTGAATTTGAATGACTGATACAACTTTCATTCTGGCTCTTTTAGAAGCCTTTAGTAAGTGGCGGGGTCCATACAATCAATGGCTGTGATACCAGCTGAAGTTACGTTTTTAGATATCTTGCTGTAGAACAGTAACCACATTTTCAAAATCTTCCGGCAATGGTGCCGTCCATTCGTGGTTTTCGCCTGTCAGTGGATTGGTTAAGGCAAGGCGATAAGCGTGCAATGCTTGATGACCAAAATTTTGAACAGCTTCTTTTGCTGTATCGGATAATTGTGGGTAAAAGCGGTGTTTTCCGTAAGTTTTATCCCCCAAAATAGGATAGCCAATGTGGGCAAGATGGACGCGAATTTGATGGGTTCGCCCTGTTTCAAGCTGTACTGTTAAGAGTGTATGGGCCTTAAAGCGCGATAAAACGCGGTAATGTGTGACGGCCTCGCGCCCAGACTCTACAACGGCCATTTTAGTGCGTTGATTAGGATGTCGTGCCATTGGTGCGTCAACAGTGCCACCAGAAATCATCTGCCCTTGCACCAATGCGCGATATTCTCGGTGTATTTTGCGTTGTTGCATGGCCCGAATGAGCGCATTATGCATGACCAGTGTGCGTGCAATGACCAGTAATCCTGAGGTGTCTTTATCGAGACGATGAACAACGCCTGCGCGGGGAACAGCATTTAAGTCAGGTGAATAATGGAGCAAGGCATTAACGAGTGTTTGATCAGGATTACCAGCGCCAGGGTGGACAATTAGCCCTACCGGTTTGTTGATGACAATGATGTATTCATCTTCATAGACAATAGACAAAGGGATGTCTTGTCCTGTATAGGTGACCGTTTCAGTAAGCGGCGCTTCAATTTCAATGATGTCGCCCGTCATTACGGCTTTTCTGGGTTTTTTTTCACATATTTTATTAACACAAACATCGCCTTGTTTAATCCAATGCTGCAATTGGTTTCGTGAATACTCGGAAAACAGCTGTGAGATAGCCGCATCTAGGCGCATATGGTGTTGCAACTCGGTGATGGTTGCTTGTAGAGAAATTGTTTTTTTCATGCGCACACTATACCTGTTCTTCATTAAAATGCGAGTTTAAAAATACGCCCCTGCGAGGTGTGTGCATTTGTCGCATTTTCAAGAAGAATCGGTATAATGGCCCTCAATTCGGATATTGATCTTTAAGGAATCTTCTTAGTATGAAAAAAATCCTCCTGCCTTTATTATCTTGTGCTGTTATTTTGCTTTCCGCTTGCTCAAATGAAGCGGTACATGACTCTTATTCTGCTTATCGTGAGCAAACAGCAAAAGACCTTTATTTTTCTGCTAAAAAAGATTTGCAGAAAGGGCATGAGGACATGGCTGTTAAAAAATTAGAAGCGTTAAATACGCTATATCCTTTCGGCATATATTCTGAAGAAGGGTCAATTAACCTTGTCTATGCGTATTATAAAAATGATAACCCTGATGAAGCGTTAGCAGCAGCAGATCGTTATTTACGCTTATACCCACGTGGACACTACGCAGATTATGCCTATTATATGAAGGGAATTGTTTCTTTGAAGCAAGGTTTATCGTGGGCGCAGCGTAAAGTGGGCGTTGAATTGGCGTCGCGTGATTTGACGAACGTGAAAGAAGCTTATATGTCTTTTAGTCAATTGGTCAGCGCTTTTCCAGATAGCGCTTATGCGCCAGATGCGATTGCACGTATGAAATATATTCGCAATGTGTTTGCAAAAAAAGAAGCAGATATTGCTGATTTTTATTATCAACGTAAAGCGTATGTAGCAGCAGCAAATCGTGCGAGTGCTGTAGTGAGTCATTACGATCGTTCGCCATATGTGATTAAAGCACTTGTTATTATGGTTAAATCCTATCGTAAACTAGGGTTAACTCAGCAAGAGAATGACACGCTCAAAGTATTTGAGGCGAGCTATCCAAACGACCCTCAACTTAAAAAATTAATGCGCAGGTAATCTCGGGTGCATGCGACGCAAGGTGGAATAAAGGCGCATTTTTTACGACGGTTGATTCACGTTTCAATTATTTTTGTGCCGTTGTTGTATTATTTTATTTTTATGCGATATTTTTCAACAAGTGTCCTGCATCGCGTGTTGCTTGGTTTTATTCTTGCTATTTTGATATTTGAATGGATTCGCATTAAAAACCGACTTATTTTTTTTGCGCAGCGTTATCATGAGGCAACGCATTTTTCTGCATTTGCATGGACGGTTATTTCAATTTCCATTATTTGCATTTCGCAATCAACACCGACATTTGCTTTGCCAATTGTGGCAAGTTGTGCGCTTGCAGATCCTCTGATGGGTGAAATGCGGATACGCAAGATCAAAAGCAGATGGATTATCATGGCTGGGCTTTTTGTGGTTTCTGCCATTTGGCTTTCTGCCGCTTTGTATTTTCATTTTCCGTATTGGTTTGTTTTGTTAGCACCTGTCACTGTTTTAGTCGAATGGCCATCGTTTAGATGGATTGATGATAACGCGCTGATGTTATTGGTGCCGCTTTTATTGGTGATGTGTTTGAGGTGCTTGGTGCAAGTATGAGTGTAGTGAGTGTTTTTACAGGATTTAAGAGACTTCTGGCAAAACGCAAGTGCAATTGCGCTTATTATTTCTGTGAGAAATCCTCTTTATTAATCGCAATGTGCAAATGCTACTGCGGTCTTCGTTAAAAATGCATAGGTTTAACACATTGACAATATCGCATACATCAACGCACAGGCAATCGCACTTAAAAGCGGCACGGTAATAAATCCTAATAATTTAATCGGTGTTTCTGCACAAGAAATACCTTGTGTGCATAAAGCGAGTGGTGCAAAACCAGGGATCATTTGTTCTGCATATTGATAAATCGCCAATAACAAGCCAATCATGCAAAATGTTTTTACATAAGGAATAATATTTTTATCGTCTCGAAAAGCAGCGATGCCGAGTAAAATGACTAATGGGTATATGGCGATACGCTGATACCAACATAAATTACATACTTTCCAATGCAATACTTCACTGAAAAAAAGCGTTGCAATGACAGCAGTCATTGCAATCAACCAAGATAAAAATAGCCCATAATTTTTGAAAAAGTTTTGTGCCATTATTTTGTCACATCAATCACGTGTTCGATTTGTTTTTCAGTCAAAGGGGTTACCATAATGCCGTTGACATAAACGGTAGGTGTCGACACTTGATGGTTCATAATTTGAGAGGCCATTTTTAAATTATTTTCAATAAAAGGCTGATAGGGATTTTGCACGAGACAAGCGGCCAATTTATCGCTATCAATTCCTTTTATATCTGCGGCAAAAGTTAATAAGGTTGGAATGGTTGCCCAGTTAGTGTTTTCAGGCGGTTGGTTTTTAAAGATAGCTTCAATGTAATCAAAAAATAACGCTGGATTTTGTGCATAAACACAACGTGCTGCATTGGCTGCAGGCAATGAACCAGGCACAAACGCAAGATTGATCATCGTGTAGTTTGCAAGGTTTGTATCAATGTATTTTTTCTTGAGCGTTGGAAAAAGGGTATTGCTAAAACTTGCGCAATTCATACATTTTAAATCCTCAAAAACAACCAGATGAATAGGTGCATCGGGATTGCCAAGCATGGGTTGATTCGTAGTATCAATGGCAATGGGCGCGGGAAGTGTTGTGTGTGTCAGTAAACCTTTTCTGAAAAAAAGGCCAATACTGCAGAGTACAATGACACCGATAACGATAAGCATGGCAATTTTAATTTTTTGTTGCTTTTGCATGGTTTTTTGTCCGCTTGCGTAATTAAGTCGTTCAATTGTATGCTGAGGACAAATGATCGCACAAGGAAAAAGTCATGAAAATTTTGCGTAATCTTTTTATCGCAAGTTTGTTATTGCCAGGCTTTGTATTGGCTGATGACGCAACACCCTTTACGCCACCTCCTGCGCCTCCACAAGAATATCATGCAGTGAGTAGCGATAACCCTGCATTGTTGCCCGCATCTATGCCTCAGGCTATCGCACCAGCACCGGTAGCCGCGATTAATGCTTCCGTCGATGTTGCTGACAAGACCGTTAGCATTGCGACAACCACACAGAAAGAAGTGACCGATTTAACACAAAACACCCTGGGATTTGAGCAGCAAACGGATCAGCGTATTCAAGCCTTGGTGGCGAGTAATCGTGCTATGGGTACTGCGATTCAATCACTCATGCAAAGTGTGACAGTATTGGAAGAAAAATCAGGGCAAGGCTCGGGGAATACGATGGGTTTTTTACAGGCTATTCACGCACCTGAAATGGAAGGATTCTTGTTGGGTGCGAGCGCCATTCTTTTGTTAGGCACCGGTATTTTATTGGGTCGTTTATGGCGTGCACGTGCGCGTGCAAAAATGATTCGAGTCGCGCCATCTGCTCCTGCGACATCAGCTTCACCAACGCCAGAGGTATCTGAAGCAGAATATGATTTTATGAGCACCTCACAAGCGATCCCCGCTAAATTAGATTTAGCACGTTCCTATATTGCAATGAATGATTTAGAGCAGGCAAGAACGATTTTAAAAACGGTGATCGAAAAGGGTGATAGTTCGCAGCGTAATGAAGCGGGGCAGTTGCTGCAGAAGTTATTGAGATAAGAAGGTTTATGCTTCAGCATTGTAATTTCTCAAAAAGCTGGGGCAACTTTCGATGTTTTGTTGCGAGCCGCGCGTGTAACAAGCGAATTTTCTGAATCGAGAATGGAATTCCCCTCGAGTTTTTGAGAAGTTATTCAGCATTAACTTCTTGATGCTCAGCCCCAATCATTTCTACCTTCTCAATTTTCTGAAAACGACTCGTTAGTTTTTGTGAGGATTTATGGACTAGCTCAACATCCTGATGGGCTTGATTCACATGTTTTGCCAGATCATCCATGCGTTTTTGGAAGCGTTCGAAATCCTTGCCAAGACCAACCAAGTGTTCTTGAATAATATGAATTTGTTGGCGAGTGGCTGCGTCTTTTAATACGGCGCGTGCTGTGGTGAGTATTGCCATCATCGTCGTTGGTGATGCAAGCCATACGCGTTTTTGATGGGCAAATTCGACGAGATCTTCATAATGCGCATGAATTTCAGCAAAAATGGCTTCTGCCGGAATAAATAACATAGCACCATCTGCAGTTTCATTTTCAAGAATATATTTTTCTGCAATATCTTGAATATGTTTTTTAATATCAATGCGAAATTGTGTTTCGGCTGATTTTTTTTCAGTATCATTACTGGCATTTTGTAATTTACGATAATTTTCAAGCGGAAATTTGGCATCAATGACAATATTTCCAGTAGGCTCTGGCAGCAACAATAAACAATCTGCACGTTTTCCATTTGATAAGGTGTGTTGTAGTGAAAAATGTGTTTCTGGCAGCATATTTTGTAATAAATTTTGCAATTGCACTTCGCCAAAAGCACCGCGTGATTTTTTATCCGACAGAATGGATTGTAGGCTTGTTATGCTTCCCGATAATTCCGTAATCTTTTTTTGTGCTTCATCAATAATCGCTAATCGTTTAACGACATCCGTAAAAGTATTCGTGGTTTTTTCAAAACCACTGCTTAATTGTTTGTTAACTTCGTTTGAAATGTCATGCAACTTTTCTTTTGTGGTTTGCGTTAATTTATCCACTTGTTCTGTTAGGCGTTGTGTATTTTGATTCAAAATACCAGCGACTTGATTTCGAACGTCGGTCATCGCGCTTTGCATACTGTCTTGAATGAGTTTCAAGCTTTGAATTTGATGTTGGTCGAATTGCTGACGAGCATGTTGTTGTGAGGCTTGTTGTTCTTTCAACAGTTGTTCGATATAGTTTCGTTCGGTTGATAGCTGTTTGTTGCGATCGTAATTGAGTAATACGATCATCAATGTAATAAGGGATGCAACTAAGGTTAGTACAGTAATTAGCATAAATAGTCTCGAGGTGAATCATGTTTTTGGGCAGCAGTGTAGCATTAATTACACCCATGCGTGCAGGGGGTTCTGTAGATTTTGAAGCATACGAACAATTAATTGCATGGCATCTTGACAATAAAACGAATGCGCTTGTTGTATTAGGTACCACGGGAGAATCACCAACGATTGAAGATTCAGAGCGCGCACAAATGGTTCGTTTAGCCGTATCGTGCGTGAATAAAAAAATACCGGTTATTGTGGGAACAGGTTCCAATTCAACGGTGCATGCGATTCATCTCACACAAGAAGCTGAAAAACACGGTGCAGATGGCGTTTTACTGGTGACACCTTATTACAATAAGCCCACGCAAGAAGGGCTGTTTCAGCATTATGGCGCTATTGCGAAAGCCTCATCACTTCCTCAAATTTTATATAATGTGCCTGGCCGTACCTGTTGTGATTTATTGCCAGAAACCATTAAGCGATTAGCGATTTATTCAAATATTGTTGCGGTGAAAGAAGCAACGGGCGATTTAAATCGTTTAAAAACCTTGTTATCGTATAATTTAAAAATGGCTTATTTTGCGGGTAATGATGACAGCGCCTGTGAATTTATGTTGCAAGGCGGGCAGGGTGTTATTTCAGTGGCTGCCAATGTTATTCCAAAATTATTTTCTGAATTTTGTGCGATTGCCTTATCTGGCGATCGTGAAAATGCTGAAAAAATCGATCAGTCCCTCCGTGATTTATACCGTGCTTTATTTATTGAAACTAACCCGATTCCCACAAAGTACATTTTGGAAAAAATGGGTTTGATTTCTTCAGGAATTCGATTACCATTGACGCGATTAAGTGACCAGCAGCATCCGTTTGTTGAGTCTGTTTTACGAGCATTGGGAATTGCAGTATGCGTTTAATAATGTTGATTTGTGCAAGTGCGGTTTTGTTGGCAGGTTGCATAAATCACGATAATGATTATTTGAAGCAGGGTGGACAGATATCTTCGTTGGTTGTCCCGGCTGGTGTTCCCGCTTTGAAGCAAGAGCCTTTTTATCCAATCCCTGCTAATACATCGGATATGCCTGCAAAACCTGTTTCATTAAAGCCAGCAACATTAACAGAATAGTGAGAAATTGGAGGGGTACCGAAGTGGCCATAACGGCGCCGACTCGAAATCGGATGGGGTTCGAAAGGACCCACGTGGGTTCGAATCCCACCTCCTCCGACTTAATTCAAAAACAAAAGGTCATTTATGCTGCATTCAAAAAAAATTAGCAGGTTAATTGTTGTAGGTTCACTCGCGTTTTCGTCTTCTTTGTTTGCAGGTGGTTTTCAATTATGGGAACAAGATGTTTCTGACCTAGGCGATTATCATGCCGGTGCTGCTGCTGAAGCAGATGCAGCGGGGGTTGAATTTTACAATCCGGCGGGTGTAACCCGTCTTGATAAGCAAGAGATTTCTTTTGGTGCTGCTTTGGTTGGATTGGATGTGAGTTATTCTGGAACAGTAACTTCCTTTGGGTCTACAGAATCTGTTACTAATGCACAAGGCGGTACGACGAATTGGATTCCTAACTTCCACTATGTGCGCCCATTGCCGCATCATTTATGGTTTTCATTTGGGGAAACAACGCCATTTGGCCTTGAAACAGATTACGATGCCAATTCTTCGCCAGTCAATTCTTTAGCAACAGAAACCAAGCTTGAAACTTTTAACTTAAATCCGTCATTGGCTTATGAAGTGAATCGTCATCTATCGCTGGGTGTTGGTTTTGATGCGCTATATGGATCAGCAGATTATGATAACGTTTTTGCAACTTCTACTATTTCAACAGATCTAGGAAGTTGGGGTTACGGTTATAATGCAGGTGCATTGATTCAATTTACGCCTGAAACACGTTTAGGTTTAAGTTATCGTTCCAAAATAACGGTGGATGCGAGCGGTACAAGTTCCGCGACTGCAACACTACTACCTACGGCTGCAGTTAATTCAAGTGCAACGGCAACACTTCCTCTGCCAGCCACCTCTATTTTAAGTTTGTATCATGACTTTAATTCACGTTTTTCGATGATGGCGACGGCATTTTATACGCAATGGAGCTGTTTTGATCAATTGGTGATTTATAATTTGGCAACACCACTTGGCGTAACAAACCTTCCTGTCGCTGAAAATTATCGCAACACCTGGAATTTGGCTTTAGGTGGAAAGTACCGTTTCAATCAATTTCTTTCCATGGAGGCTGGCTTTGGACATGATCAAACGCCAACGCAGGTAGGTTATCGTGATATTCGTTTGCCTGATAATAATCGCTATGCAGCGTCAGTGGGTTTAAATATTCAGCCAAAGCCAGGCTTTATTTGGAGTATGGGTTGGACGCACTTTTTTGTGCCTACAACACCAATTGATAACTCTAAGTCAGATACTACGGGGTTAACACCGGTTAGTCTGGGCAATGAAACCGGGAATATCAACGTGATTGGTACACAATTTAGCGTCGTCATTTAGCGCTTGCGGAATATTCACTTTTCTTGCTGAATTGTAGCTGTTTTTGCAACCTTGATGTGTTTTAAGACTTTTTTAATTTTTACCGCATACACTGAACTCGCATTAAATTTTTAGTGATAGTAAGTGTGAGGTATTTATGTTAAGAAGAACATCATTTTTAATTGGATTACAATGTGCTATAAAAAAGCCAGAAAAGCATAAGATGCTTGCGTTTAATCGAGAGCGGCATGAGGCAGAAATGGAAGCCTACTTTGATCCTTGTAGCCCTAGAAACTTAGCAAAATGGAGAGAAGCTCCTTCATTCTCCCGAAATGAGTGGGGACTCTTTGCGGATCAAGTGAGACAAGAAGAACAGTTTTGGCGTAATCAAGAAAACCCTGTTTCCTACAGTAAAGGTTATGAAGAGAGAGCGTCCAGACAAAAATAGTAGAAAAAAATCATTCTTGGTGCGCGCATGAGCGCAGCGAATGTATTTTTGCAGAGTATCTCGATGCACATCAAACTCTGCAAAAATACACTTGCTGCGCGCGCGGCTCGCATCATTCCATGGAGGCTTTAAAACACGATTTTACTTTCTGTATTACTTCTTAGTTTTGCAATATTTTCTTTATGTTTCCAGATAACCAGTACAGCAATCATAACGCTGGGTATTAGAAATCCGCTGACTGAAAAAAACATTAAAAAAACAGGTCCCAGTATCATGCTGATCATGGAAGCGAGTGATGAGTAGCGTGTTACAAACGCAACAGCAGCCCATGCTGCCGCCATTAATAGACCTGATATAAACGACAAACCCATGGTGGCGCCAATCGCAGTTGCAACGCCTTTTCCACCTTTAAAACCAAAAAACACTGGAAAAATATGGCCTGCTACCGCTGCAAAACCGACAACGCCAAGCGTAAAAGGCGTTAGGTGAAAAAATGCGTGGCCAATCCAGACGGCAATTAGACCTTTAAGTGCGTCGCCCACGAGGACTAGCGCCGCTTCTTTTTTCCCTGAAATGCGTAGTACATTCGTAGCGCCAGCATTGCCAGAGCCTTGCGTGCGTGGGTCGGGTGTTTTTAATATTTTTGATAAAATGATGGCTGAGGATAGTGATCCAAGTAAATAAGCAATTGCGATTGCGATCAATGCAGACATGGTTATCTCCTTATACGTTCAAGAAATGCTTCCGATAGTATCGCAGTTCTTCGATAGAATCGCGAATATCTTGCAGGGCCAAATGGGTCGATTCTTTTTTAAAGCCTTCTGCAACCTTAGGCTCCCAGCGTTGTGCCAAAATTTTCACTGTGCTGACATCGAGCAGGCGATAATGAAAATATTCTTCTAGGGTTGGCATGTACTGAAACAGGAAACGACGGTCTTGGTAAATGGTATTGCCGCATAAAGGAGACGTTTTTTCAGGAATGTATTTTTTGATAAAGGCGAGTGTTTCTAGTTCAGCTTGATTTTCACTGACTTTGCTATGGCGTACACGATCGGTTAAACCGGACTTTCCGTGCTGTGCAACGCACCAACTGTTCATTTTTGCGAGGGTATTGTCAGATTGGTGAATCGCAAACACAGGTCCCTCTGCAAGGATATTTAAGGCGGAGTCGGTGATAATTGTCGCAATTTCAAGAATGCGGTCAAAATTAGGGTTAAGGCCTGTCATCTCTAAATCGAGCCAAACTAGATTATTTTCGTTTTGGTGTGCCATTTTAATACTTATTTTTATTTTTAAGGTGGTTTTGATTAACTATAAATTATACCTTAAAGATCGCCAAAAGATGAAAATTTTTTGTTCACGGGGAATTGCTGTAAATCACTCGTTATACTCGCGGCTCACGCCATGTACAGTGTATGATGCGAGCCGCGAGTGTAACGAGCGATTATTTTCTTCAGTTAATGGCTGTGAAGTTGGCGTATCATCAACAGTAGGAATAGGCGTTCGTGCGGTGATGCAAAAATGTGTGCGTAAAAATGGCTTATTCTCCCATTCTTCGGTAAACTGGCTTGCATTTATTCGATACCCCACAATACTCATGAGGTGATAAATGCACATTATAGCCGAAGCGTTGACCTTTGATGATGTTCTCTTAGTTCCTAAGTACTCCGATATTCTGCCGCGTGATGCTTCTTTGCAGACACAATTAACACGTGCTATTTCGCTGAATATCCCCATTTTGGCAGCGGCGATGGATACCGTAACGGAATACCGTTTGGCGGTTGCCTTAGCAGAAGAAGGTGGCATTGGCGTTTTGCATAAAAACATGTCGATTGAAGCGCAAGCAGGCGAAGTGCGTCGTGTCAAAAAATTTGAAAGCGGGGTGGTGAAGGATCCTATTACCGTTAATCCAAATACAACGGTTCGTGAATTGATTGCCCTGACAGATAAAAACAATATTTCTGGCATGCCAGTGGTGGATGGCAAAAAATTATTAGGTATTGTGACCAGTCGCGACATCCGTTTTGAAAATAACTTTGATCAATTGGTTAAAAATGTGATGACGCCAAAAGCGCGTTTAATCACTGTCAAAGAAGGCGCTTCACGTGATGAAGTGATGGGGCTTTTTCGTCAGCACCGCGTTGAGAAAATTTTAATTGTGAATGATGCCTTTGAATTACGTGGCATGTATACCGTTAAAGATATTTTAAAAGCACAAACAAAACCTTTTGCAACGAAAAACGAAAATGGACAATTGCGTGTTGCAGCGGCTGTGACAACGGGCGGTGAAACACCAGATCGTGTTTCTGCATTAATTGCAGAAGGCGTTGATTTAATTGTGGTGGATACAGCGCATGGCCATTCGAAAGGTGTGCTTGAAACCATCAAATGGATTCGCAAAAACTTCCCTTCGCAACAAATTATGGGCGGCAATATTGCAACCTCAGATGCTGCGCGTGCATTGGTAGATGCTGGCGTGGATGCGATTAAAGTGGGTATGGGCCCAGGTTCTATTTGTACCACGCGTATTGTCGCAGGTATTGGTGTGCCGCAAATTTCTGCTATTGCCAATGTTGTGGATGCCTTGAAGAAAAAAAATATTCCTGTTGTTGCGGATGGGGGTATTCGTTTTTCAGGGGATATTGGAAAAGCCTTAGCGGCAGGTGCCAATGCAGTGATGATTGGTGGATTATTTGCAGGAACGGATGAAGCACCGGGTGAATTAATTTTATATCAAGGTCGGTCCTATAAAGCCTATCGTGGGATGGGATCCGTTGGTGCAATGTCTGAAGGGTCTGCAGATCGCTATTTTCAAGAAAAAAGTGATAGTTCGCTTTCTAAATATGTGCCAGAGGGGATTGAAGGTCGTGTCCCTTATAAGGGCTCGCTGCGCAATGTGATTCATCAGCTGATGGGTGGCTTGCGTTCCTGTATGGGTTATTTGGGTGCGCCAACAATTGCAGATTTGCAAAAAAATGCAGAATTTGTGCGTATTACGAATGCGGGTGTGCGTGAAAGCCATGTGCATGATGTTCAAATTACAAAAGAAGCGCCGAATTATTCTAGGGAAGCGTGAGTATAATGCGAGAAAAATGATGAGCTCAATGATCCACAATTATAAAATATTAATTATCGACTTCGGTTCTCAATATGCGCAGCTGATTGCACGTCGTGTGCGTGAATGTGGCGTGTATTGCGAATTAATGCGTCCTGATGTCTCTGATGAAACCATTAAAAAATTTAATCCGGATGGGATTATTTTATCGGGTGGTCCAGAAACCGTTATCGAAAAACACACGCCACGTGCAGCGAACGTTATTTTTGAATTGGGTGTGCCAGTGCTTGGTATTTGTTACGGTATGCAGACGATGGCAGAACAATTTGGTGGAAAAGTTGTTGCCTGTGATAAGCGGGAATTTGGTTTTGCAAAATGTGATATTGATACCGAAAATCCCTTGTTTGACGGTATTTCTGATGCATTGCTCGATGTATGGATGAGTCACGGTGATCAGGTTTCAAAAACACCAAATGGTTTTTCTGTTATAGCAAAAACAGAAAATGCACCTATTTCAGCAATGTGTCATCTTGAGAAAAAATTATTCGCTGTGCAATTTCATCCAGAAGTAACACACACACAATTCGGTAAAAAAATCATCGATAATTTTGTCCATGCAATTTGCGGATGTGAATCTACGTGGACGATTAAAAATATTATTGCTGACAATATTGAAAATATTCGTGCGAAGGTCGGCAAAGAAAAAGTATTGTTAGGATTATCGGGTGGTGTAGATTCTTCTGTATTAGCGGCATTATTGCACCAAGCTATTGGTGATCAGCTTGTTTGTGTGTTTGTTGATACTGGCTTGCTCCGTAAAAATGAAGGTGATGATGTCATGCGTATTTTTGCTGACAACATGAAAATTAATGTGATTCGCGTGAACGCAGAAAGTGTATTTTTAGAAGCGTTGAAAGGTGCTTTTGATCCTGAAGTTAAAAGAAAAATTATTGGCAAGCAATTTATTGATGTATTTGAGCGTGAATCGAAAAAATTAAATGCTATTCAATTTTTAGCGCAAGGTACAATTTATCCGGATGTGATTGAATCTGCGAAAACAGATTCGGGTACGGCGCATGTAATTAAATCGCATCATAATGTCGGTGGTTTGCCAGAAAACATGCGATTTGAATTATTAGAACCTTTGCGTGAATTATTTAAAGATGAAGTGCGTGAATTGGGTTTGCAGCTGGGTTTGCCGCGAGAAATGGTTTTCCGTCATCCTTTTCCAGGGCCGGGTTTGGGCGTGCGTATTTTAGGTGAAATTGATAAAGCATTTATTCCTACGTTACAAGAGGCGGATCATATTTTTATTTCCATGTTGCGTGAAGAAAATTTATACGATGCAGTATCGCAAGCATTTGCTGTATTTTTGCCTGTAAAATCGGTGGGTGTGAAAGGGGATGCGCGGTGCTATGAATACGTGATTGCTTTACGTGCCGTGAAGACAATTGATTTTATGACAGCGGAGTGGGCAGAATTACCGCATGCATTTTTAGCGCGGGTCTCCAATAGAATTTTAAATGAAGTAAAACAGGTGTCGCGTGTGGTTTATGATATTTCTGGTAAACCGCCAGCAACCATTGAGTGGGAATAATAGCTGTTCATAAACGAAGCGAACAATTAACTATGACTCATGAACATTTCCTTCATCGCGCCCTTTCTCTTGCTCAAGAAGCCAAATCCAGCGGTGAAGTACCTGTTGGTGCTATTATTGTAAAAAATAATGAAATAATCTCAGAGGGCTATAATCAGCCGATCCAATTAAATGACCCAACCGCACATGCTGAAATCATCGCAATACGTGCTGCTGCCAAAAAACTCAATAACTACCGGTTAAATGAGTGTGTGATGTATGTCACGCTTGAGCCTTGTGTAATGTGCGTTGGTGCAATGATTCATGCACGCATCAAAAAATTAATTTTTGGTGCCGCTGATCCAAAAACAGGCGCGGTTTGTAGTGCATTTCACTTGTTGAATGATCTAAAGCACAATCATCAAATACCTTATGAAGAAGGTATTTTGAAATCAGAATGCAGCACCACCCTGAAAAATTTTTTTCAGGAAAAAAGGTTAAAAAATGTCAAGTGATATTTTTTCTTGGGAGCAACAAAAATAGCTGTTAAACGACAGAGATAGGATCTGTTATTGGCGTTTCTTAGGGTCTGTTTACATTGGGTCGTCCGTAGCGAAAAAAGCAGGCTTTGAGATAAAAAATGCTTATTTTTGAACCCAATACTCTGTGGTATTGGATGATAAAATAAAGATTTTTTAGCCAAAGAATGCTTTTTGCAGTAGGACGAGCCAATTGTAAACAGACCCTAGTGTGATATGATTTAGTCTTTCTTTTCTATTAGCTTAAGGATCATTTTCATGCCTAGTTTACAGAGTATTTCTCCTGGTAAAAGCATCCCAAATGACATTAATGTCATTATCGAAATTGCTGCAAACGGTGCCCCCGTTAAATACGAGATGGATAAAGAATCCGGTTTTTTGATGGTGGATCGTTTTATGGCTGTGGGCATGCATTACCCTTGCAATTATGGTTTTGTGCCGAACACCCTGTCTTTGGATGGCGATCCAGTGGATGTTCTGGTGATGACGCCATTTCCAGTGCAGCCGGGTTCTCTCATGCGTTGTCGTGCAGTTGGGGTTTTGCAGATGACGGACGAATCGGGTGAAGACTATAAAATTCTTGCTTTACCGCTTGAAAAAACGTGTATCCATTATGCGCATATGAAAACATTGGCGGATGTTCCAGAAATCACACTTAATTCAATTTCACACTTCTTTGAAAACTATAAAAAGCTAGAGCCAAACAAATGGGTAAAAATTGGTGAATGGCTTGATGTTGATGCGGCTGCCAAAGAAATCAATGATAGTATTGAAAGATATAAGAAGTGACTGTGACTGTGACTGTGGCTGTGACTGTGTCGGAGGCATGATGAATCGCACCTTCGACACAGACACGGTCACAGTCACTTAAGAAACGGAGTTTTCCACGTGCAAATCTTCAAGAATAATTTTTCTCAGCAAACCCATTTTCGTGAAAAAATTACAGCTGCTTATTATGCAGATGAAAAGACGCGTGTGGAATCCTTGCTCTCAACGTTGCAATTTTCAGACGCACAAAAGCATGAGATTGAAACGATTGCGCGTGAACTTGTTGACACTGTGCGTGAGGGTAAAAATGACCAAACGAGTATTGAAGCGCTCATGATGGAATATGATTTATCCTCTGACGAGGGCGCCGTTTTAATGTGTTTGGCTGAGGCATTGCTCCGTATTCCTGATAAACAAACGGAAGAATTATTAATTCGCGATAAATTAACCAGTGCCGATTGGAAAAAACATATTGGTGCCAGTGAATCCACTTTTGTTAATTTAACAACGCGTAGTCTTGCATTGGGTGGGAAAATTCTTGACGATCACTCACATAAAAATTTTTTTAAAAAAGCGTGGTATGGATTATTGAATCGTACGGGTGAGCCTGTTGTTCGTGAAGCGATTCGTCGCTCAATGAAAATCATGAGCGAACACTTTGTATTGGGTCGTACCATTGATGAAGCTTTAAAAAATGCAAAACCACTTGCTCAAAAAGGTTATTTGTTTTCCTTTGATATGTTAGGTGAAATGGCAAAGACGGAAATAGAAGCCGATCATTATTTTGCAGCTTATCAGCATGCCATTAAAGTGATGGGAGAGTCATCATCCGTTTCGAAAGGATTTTTATCGCCCAGCATTTCAATTAAATTATCTGCGTTGCATCCGCGTTATGAGTTTATAAAGCGTGAAACCGTCGTGCCATTTTTGGTGGATCGTTTAAAAACATTGGCTTTTCAGGCCAAAAAAGCAGGTATTTATGTCACAGTGGATGCCGAAGAGACGCATCGTTTAGGAATTTCTTTAGATATTTTTGAAGCGGTATTTGCAGATCCTGATTTTGCACATTGGGATGGATTGGGTTTGGCGGTGCAAGCTTATCAAAAGCGTGCGTACTTTGTGTTGGAGTATTTAATTGATTTGGCGCGTCGCTATAAAAAAAGAATTTGTGTGCGATTGGTTAAGGGTGCGTATTGGGATACGGAAATTAAAATCGCCCAAGTGAATGGTTATGAAAACTATCCTGTTTTCACAAGAAAAACATCGACTGATGTCAGTTATTTGGCCTGTGCACAATTATTATTGAATGCGCAAGATGCAATTTATCCTCAATTTGCGACGCATAATGCGTATAGTGTTGCAGCTATTTTATGGATGACGCAAGGAAAGTCTTATTCCTTTGAGTTTCAAAATCTACAAGGCATGGGGAAACCTTTGCATAATGTATTGGTAACGAGCGAAAAATATCGTGCATCGAGTCGTATTTATGCGCCAGTAGGTCAGCATCAAGATTTACTGCCGTATTTGGTGCGTCGGTTATTAGAAAATGGGGCGAATTCTTCTTTCGTGCATCAAATTGCCAATCGTTCAGTGCCCATTGAAAAATTAATAGAATCACCGATCGATGTATTGAAACAATTGTCCGATATTCCTAATACAAAAATTCCATTGCCGGCGGATATTTATCCTGAGCATCGTAAAAACTCTGCTGGTGTGGATGTGTCGTATCGATTGGCGCTGTCCGGCTTAGTTGCGAATATTAAACCATTTGAAAAACATGAGTGGACGGCTTCACCTTTTTCGCGGGTTGTTATTCAAGAAAAAACAAACCCGGTTCTTAATCCCAATGATCCTTTGGATATTGTAGGTCATGTGCAATTGGCCGCGATGGCGGATGTTGGTGCCAGTTTGTTGAATGCAGAAGAAGCTTTTTTTGAATGGAGTGCAACGCCTGTTGAAAAACGTGCTGAAATTCTCGAAAAAACAGCAGAGTTAATGCAAGCGCAACAAGTAGAATTCTTTGCGTTATTAATTCGTGAGGCAGGAAAAACACTATTTGATGCCATTGCTGAAGTAAGAGAAGCAATTGATTTTTGTCGTTATTACGCAATGATGGCGCGCGATTTATTAAAAGATGTAACTTTGTCTGGACCTACCGGCGAATCAAATACGTTGCGTATGCATGGATTGGGCACCTTGATTTGTGTGAGCCCATGGAATTTCCCATTGGCCATTTTTACAGGACAAATAGCGGCAAGTTTGGTAGCGGGTAATTGCGTCATTGCAAAACCTGCTGCACAAACGTGTTTAATTGCAGCAAAAGCGGTTGAATTATTTTATGAGGCAGGGTTATCAAAAGCGGTTTTACAATTAATGCCAGGGTCCGGCAGTGTGATTGGTAATGCATTAATTGCATCTGAAAAGTCGGCAGGTGTTTTGTTTACAGGTTCGACGGAGACTGCAAAAAACATTCAAAAAACATTGGCTAATAAAAATGGCCCAATTGTTCCATTGATTGCTGAAACAGGTGGTATCAATGCGATGATTGTGGATTCGTCTGCGCTGTTAGAGCAAGTGGTGCAAGATGCAATGGTATCTGCTTTTGGAAGTGCAGGACAGCGCTGTTCTGCATTGCGTGTGCTATTTATTCAAGAAGAAATTGCAGATGAATTTATTACTATGTTAGCGGGTGCCATGCAAACATGGCGCGTAGGTAATACGAACAATTTACAAAATGATGTAGGTCCTTTAATAGATGTGGCATCACAAAAAGTCATTCGTGCGCACATTGAAGAGATGTATCAAAAAGCAGGTTTTATTGCTGAAATGCAGTTGTCAGATGCTGCATTGCAAGGGGCTTTTGTTGCGCCAGTTGCTTTTGAATTGCCGAATTTATCCTTATTGCAAAAAGAAGTATTTGGTCCTGTATTACATGTGATTCGTTTTAAGCGAAAAGAATTGGAAAAAGTCATTGGTGATATTAATGCCTTAGGCTATGGATTAACATTGGGCATTCAAAGTCGTATTGATGAAACGATTAATCTCATTCAAAATACAGTTCGTGCGGGCAATATTTATGTTAATCGTACGATGATTGGTGCGGTGGTAGGTGTTCAACCATTTGGGGGCTGTGGATTATCTGGCACAGGTCCGAAAGCAGGTGGCCCACATTATTTGTTGCGTTTATGTCGTGAAAGTACATTGACTATTAACACAGCTGCTACCGGTGGTAATGCGCAATTGCTCGCGACGAGTAATTGAACTTAGGTTATTCGATGCGAACATGAGCGTAGCGAGTGTTTTATTCGATGCACGTCTACAAACGCAAATCGTTACGCTTGTCACCAGCAACAATCCTCGTTACTCTTGGAGGCAATCGATCGTTGTGCTAAAGGGAGATTGGTATGCGTGATTGGGATGCTTTGCAAAATAATATTTCGTCTCTTCGTGGTCAATATACAGCGTGGCATCCGGCCATTTCTGATGCCTTACGCCAACAATGGGTTGATCATGGTACTGCAGTTTTTCAGCATTTAATGGCATTACTAGGATTGAAAAATAGCAGCGATGCAGAAAAAGAACATCGTTTGCGTCGTTACCTTGCTTTGCGTTGGCAGCTAACACAAAGGACCAGTGTTGATTACACGCTACATTCACAATTTCCCGCAAATAGAGCGTGCTTATTCATTGCAGAAGCGATTGCAAAACCAGATGAATCTGTTGCAGAAATACTGATGCCAACAGTTACGAGGGTAGTCGGCGTAGCAGATGCAACGATGCGTGTTAAAGAGGCTTCTGAAAATAACGAGGGAAAATTTGTACCGCCTCGTTTTTTGATCACTGTAGCGGCAGACGCTATCATTGCGTTGCCAGAGTTGTTTGAATACACAAAAGAAGATACCGACCGTACTTTTTCTGATAACCCCTTATTTCAATTAACGTCGGAAGATCACAAAAACATTTGTGATGTTTCTCCTGAAGTGTGTGATTTGTTTACGAAGCTCGCCACGATTCACCGCATTAAAAATGGTGAGAAAATGTCGATGGGTTATTTATTGCGCTACTTGCAAAAAAAGCTCTTGAAATCTTCAAGAGCTCAGTCTGGTGCCGAGCTACAAGCCGAGTTTTTAGAATGCGAAGCGCCGATTTTAGCGGTGTATCAGTATTGGCGCCAGTTACAAGAAAATCATCGTGCTACTTACAGAAGAATTAGCCAGTATCGTAGTGCCGATAACACAGAAATTTTAGAGAATTATTTATTGGCAATGTTTTCAAGTGTTTCAGGAGTAGCATTAACTGATGATGAAATGGAAATAGTTAAAGCGCTTAAGAAAAATATCACTTTTTATTGTGCTGAACAGATGTCAAATGCCTTAGAGGCCATTATTGCGAACAATCCAAATTTAGAAACAATACCTTTGCCTGGCTATGAAGAACACTTTGATGCTGTCGAAATACTTCCGTCGGCAGAAGAATTAAAAACATTACATGATGAGGTGATAGGGGCCCTGGATCGGCGCATGCCGATGTGTGGTTGTGATGGTGAGTTAGCGCATCGCTTACCATTTTTTGGAGCTTTTGCTGCTGATTTATGTGAAGAAACGTGTTTAATAGTCCCTCCTTTCTTCGGAAATTCAATCGTAGTGCATCAAATAAACAATTTGGAAAATGTTCCGTTGATATTATGGATGCTCCCACGTGATACCTGGCCTAATTTTTTTACTGCGTTTAATCGTAAGATCACAAGACTCTTTCCTGGAATGGATAATTCGATGGTGTTGTTATTAACGTGGATTCAAAAAATACCACCAGTCGACTGGGAAGCTTTTTTTCAAGCAATGTCATCAGTAGGTGTTTTGCGCACCCATTTTAACGAAGAGACAATCGCATGGTTTTTTGAGCATTGTCCGGAAGCACGTTGGAAATTGTTGTATAAAGCGATGCAGCCATTTTTTTCTGATACGTTGGCAACGGGTGATGGCTTAATATTGTTTTTTCAGACGCTTAAGCCATCTATGCATTTTGAAGGAATTGCGGCATTATTTTCAAATGAAATTAAACGCTGTTTTACTGATGCTAAAGCGGTTAAACCAGAATCCATATTAATTAATTTGTTTCTTTCTTATGAAGAAGCGCAGTGGTATATGCTTGCAGCTGCGCTGAAGTTTGTCTTTTTTGAAAAAATTACCTCATTAAAGCAAGTTATTTTTATGACGGGGAGAATAGAACGCCTTTCAGAGCGTGTTCATTTTTTAAAGCATGTAATGCACTATGCTACAGCGCTTATTGTTAATCCAGACAGTGTGTTTGCTTTGTTACAAATCCTCAATAAGGAAGAGTGGCCAATTGCTTTGCGCTTGATTACCGCGAATCGCTTACAGGTTTATATATTTGATTCTGTAACAGTGGTTGCTTTTTTAGAGAAGTTTTCAAATCTCGAGAGCCGCGTTATTTGCGCGCGTGCTTTGCAGCAAATACTTTTTTTGCATCAGCGGATAGATTCTGGTCAGCTATATACAGTATTGAATAGGCTTCCAGAATGTAGTGATGCTTTGATTATGATGTATCGTCATCAATTGGTGCGTGTACTGAATGAATTATTAATTACTTTTAAAACATTGAATCAACATGGTGTTGAAATACCCGCTAAAATGAAAGATCATTTTTGCTTTCTTGTTGGAAAAACCTTGCCTGTGATTTTGGATAGGGCCTATTTTTTTAGTTGTTTTCCTGATATTAGCGCAGAGAACATGACAGAAGCGCAACGCCAATTAATGTTAGATTTTCAATGTACTGCTGATAAATATAATTCACTTGCGCGATGTCGTAAAAAGATAGAATTGCTTGTGGTTTTTTGTAGGGAAAATCCGCATGCTATGGTTTTCCACCCTGGGTTTACCTTGGAGTTTTTTGAAAATTTCTTGCAGCAGTGGGTGCTGTTAATGCCAAGAGTGCGTGATCAGACGACTCAGGTTGAAGCGCGGGTGATCTCCCCTGCTGCAATTATTCCTGCATCGACACAGAGAGCTCGTGTTTGGCCAAATCCTGCATCGCGGGCTTCAACACCAACTCTTTTTCATGGGTCGCCAGTTTCTTTGCGTGATAGTGCAAGAGCAGCGAGTTCAGCTTTCTTTAGTAGAACAGATAATGAAGTTAGACGAGGCTCGCAGCGTGCTGTTACGCCTTCAGCACACACTTCTTTTCCTGTTTTGAGAGAAAATAATACTGGTTTGCCAACAAACAGACAGCTTGCTCGGCGTTAGTGATCTATTGCTTGTAGGAAACGATATTAACAATAATTATTGGGGTGGCTATGCGTCGATCTTTGGTGGCAGGCAATTGGAAAATGTATGGATCATTGCAAAGTGCCCGTGTATTGTTGCAAGGAATAGAGGCTGCTTCTTTGGCTGTAGAAATCGCAGTTTTTCCGCCATCCCCCTATTTATGCTTGTGTCGTGAATTTAAAACCCCTTTTGGCGGTCAAAACTGTGCGGAATATGCTGAAGGTGCTTATACGGGTGAAGTGTCGGCAAGTATGTTGAAAGATGTGGGTTGTCAATATGTTATTATCGGACATTCTGAGCGTCGGCAATTTTTTCATGAAACCAATGAGATAGTACAAAGAAAATGTGAACAAGCGTTTGTGGCGGGGTTAACCCCCATTTTGTGTGTCGGTGAAACCTTGGAGCAGCGTGACAGCAATGAAACATTATCTGTCGTGAAAGAACAGCTTGCAGTTGTGGCGCGATTGAAAGATAATTGCTCCGCTTTTTCAGAGATTGTGGTGGCTTATGAGCCTGTTTGGGCGATTGGCACTGGAAAGACCGCTTCTCCTACTGATGCAGAAAGTGTTCACGCATTTATTCGGGAACAGCTGTGTGAAATGGATGCTGCATTGGGGCAGTCCACGCGTATTTTATATGGTGGTAGTGTGAAACCAGATAATGCGAAGGCATTGTTTGCAATGAAAAATATTGATGGTGCATTGGTGGGGGGCGCGTCACTGAATGCTGAGAGTTTTTTGAAAATTGCTGCAGCCGCAGAATGATGAATCTGCGATAATTTTAAACGAGATATTTATGCAATCTTTAGTTCTAGTTCTACATGTCCTTGCTGCCATTGCTATCATTGCGCTTGTTTTATTACAGCAAGGTCGTGGTGCAGAGATGGGCGCTTCTTTTGGAAGTGGGGCATCAAACACAATGTTTGGTAGTGCAAGTGCGTTACCATTTTTGGTTAAAGTAACGGCGATTTGTGCGGCTATTTTCTTTATTACGAGTATTACGTTAAGTAATCTTGCGGCACACCGTGCCCATAGTGAAGTGAAAGTATTACAGATGCCAGAGGCGCCTACTACTGCGCCTGTAAAAACAAATACAAATAACAGTGATGCAGACGCAGGTATTTCATTTGCACCTACTGTTAAGAAATAGTAATTACTCGCGCCTCGTTGTCTGAATAATGAAAAACGTCGACGTTGAGGTGATTTTTTGTGAAAAGCTAAAACAAAAGCGCAGGCGTACTTGATTGGACCATCGAGTATTTTGTTTTAGCTTTTCGCGAAAAAGCGCCCAACAGCGGCCTTTCTAACGGAGTGCGTAGTTACAAGAAATAAAGGTATTGCCGACGTGGTGGAATTGGTAGACACGCAGCCTTGAGGTGGCTGTGGCGCAAGCCGTGACGGTTCGAGTCCGTCCGCCGGTACATTTTGAAAAGATTTTATTGACTAAATCTCCCCGGTGCTGCGCACCGACCTCTTTTTTCAAAGGGGGTGCTTATTTTCAAAACAAGCTTTAGAATAAGTAGTTTTTTATGCATTGATTAAGTCGAACGAAGCGGTCACCACCTTTGAAAAAGGGGGTCGGTGCGCAGCACCGGGGGGATTTTCTCTACCGTAAATCCAATAGCACAAAAGAGTGTTAAAAATCGCTATTATCCGCTAGAATTTCATTATTCGTATTTATTATTGGGACCGCTATGCTCTCAACTTATTTTCCTATCTTGGTTTTTATTGGTATTGGTGTATTAATTGGTCTTTTACCTGTAGCACTGGGTATTATTTTAGGGCCACGCAAACCGAATACTGCTAAAAACTCTCCTTATGAGTGTGGTTTTGATGCGATTGAAGATGCGCGTATGCCCTTTGATGTGCGTTTTTATCTCGTAGCAATTCTATTTATCATTTTTGACTTAGAGACTGCATTTTTATTTCCGTGGGCAATGGTTATTCATCATATTGGCCCGACGGCTTTTTGGTCAATGATGTTTTTTTTAGCTATTTTAATTGTTGGTTTTATTTATGAGTGGCGCAAAGGCGCGTTGGAGTGGGAATGAGCCTACAGAACATGTTGAAACAAGACGGTTTCGTCCTGACCAGATTCGATGATCTCGTTAATTGGGCGCGTACGGGTTCCATGTGGCCAATGACCTTTGGTCTTGCCTGTTGTGCGATTGAAATGATGCAGTGTGCAGCATCGCGTTATGATATCGATCGTTTTGGTTTGATTTTTCGTCCTAGTCCACGTCAATCAGACGTAATGATAGTGGCAGGAACCTTGTGTAATAAAATGGCGCCTGCACTTCGCAAAGTATATGACCAAATGCCCGAGCCAAAGTGGGTAATTTCGATGGGATCCTGTGCAAATGGGGGTGGGTATTATCACTATTCGTATTCTGTCGTACGTGGTTGTGATCGTATTGTGCCAGTTGATGTGTATGTGCCAGGTTGTCCACCGACTGCTGAAGCATTACTTTATGGCATTATCCAATTGCAAAATAAAATAAACAAAAAGAAAATTATTCGACGTTCTTGAGTGATTTTTTACGAAGTGACATCAGTAGCACATCCCGGCAGGGTGTGCGTAGATAGCAGGCATTTATGACATTATTACTTGATACGCTTTCACAGCATTTTCCAGAGTGCGCAATCACTGAATCCGATTGTGTTGTGCTCGACGTCACTCCCGACAATTTATTATCCATCTGCACAAAGCTTCGTGATCAATTATATTTTGATCAGTTAATTGATGTGTGTGGTGTTGATTACAAAGACTATGGTATTTCTTACTGGCGCACGCATGAGACAACCGAATCCGGTTTTAGCCGTGGGGTTGATGAAGCAGGTGTGCGTGTTATTCCTTGGGAAAAACCACGCTTTGCCTCTGTTTATCATTTGCTTTCAACAAAAAATAATCAACGTTTACGTGTGAAGGTTTTTTTGAATGAAGCGCTGATTGTGCCGTCTGTCATTGATATTTGGAAGTCTGCTGATTGGTTTGAAAGAGAATCCTACGATTTATTTGGTATTGTCTACGAGGGTCACCCTGATTTGCGTAGAATTTTGACGGACTATGGTTTTAAAGGGCATCCATTTAGAAAAGATTTCCCTTTAATTGGCGAAGTGGAAATGCGTTACGATGCAGCTGAAAAACGCTGTGTGTATGAACCAGTCAGTATTGAAGACAGAACTTTGGTTCCAAAAGTAATTCGAGATGATAACCGCTATATACCGTAGAGACGCCGATTCATCGCGTCTGATAATGAGGAATAAATGTCAGATATTAAAAATTATACTTTTAACTTCGGTCCGCAACATCCAGCAGCACATGGTGTATTGCGTTTGATCTTAGAAACAGATGGTGAGGTGGTTCAAAAAATTGATCCTCATATTGGCTTACTTCATCGTGCGACTGAGAAGCTGGCTGAATCAAAGCCGTTTAATCAAAGCATTGGCTATATGGATCGTCTTGATTACGTGTCGATGATGTGTAATGAACATGGCTATGTGTTGGCGATCGAAAAATTATTGGGTATTCAAGCACCCATTCGTGCGCAATATATTCGTACACTGTTTGATGAAATTACGCGTATTTTAAATCACTTGTTGTGGTTGGGTTGTCATGCGCTCGATTGCGGTGGTATGAGTGTGTTTTTGTATTGCTTCCGTGAGCGTGAAGACCTAATGGATTGCTATGAAGCGGTTTCAGGTGCGCGTATGCATGCAACGTACTATCGTCCAGGCGGTGTTGCAAAAGACTTACCGGACACAATGCCAAAATATAAATCATCGCGTTGGCACTCTGAAAAAGATGTCAAAAAAATGAATTCAAATCGTGATGGTTCTCTATTGGATTTTATCGAAGATTTTAGTAATCGTTTCCCAAAATTGATTGATGAGTATGAAACACTCCTAACCGATAACCGTATTTTTAAACAAAGAACGGTGGGCATTGCGGTTGTATCGCCGGAACGTGCGTTGCAATTAGGATTTACGGGGCCTATGTTGCGTGGCTCAGGTGTTGAGTGGGATTTGCGTCGTAAACAACCTTATGCAGCTTATGAACATCTCGATTTTCAAATTCCGATTGGTAAAAATGGCGATTGCTATGATCGTTATTTGGTGCGCGTTGAAGAAATGCGTCAGTCGAATAAAATCGTGAAGCAATGTATTGATTGGCTACGTAAAAACAGAGGCCCAATTAAATTAGATGATCACAAACTATCACCGCCACCGCGTGAAACGATGAAAGAGGACATGGAAGGATTAATTCATCACTTCAAATATTTCACGGAAGGGTATTCGGTGCCTGCTGGTGAAGCCTATGCGGCGATTGAGCATCCTAAGGGTGAGTTTGGTGTGTATTTAATTTCAGATGGTGCGAATAAGCCCTATCGCATGAAAGTGCGTGCAGCAGGGTTTTCTCATTTAGCGGCAATGGATGAGATGTGTCGTGGGCATATGATTTCTGATTTAGTAGCGGTTATATCAAGCCTTGACGTGGTATTTGGTGAAATAGATAGATAATTCGTGACGGTGACGGTGACTGTGACTGTGACTGTGACTGTGTCAGAGGTTTAATAGAGTGAACCTCTGACACAGTCACAGTCATACTCACACTCACACGCACATTCACTCCATCATGAAGAGTGTTTTATGTTTGAACTTTCGCAAGAAACAAAAAAAACAATTGACCATTGGTTAACAAAATATCCAGCTGATCAACGTCGTTCTGCTGTCGTTGCGAGCTTGCTCGAAGGGCAAAAGCAAAATAACGATTTCTTAAGTGAAGAGGTGATGAATGCGGTTGCAGATTATCTCCAGATCCCACGCATTGAAGCTTATGAAGTGGCGACTTTTTACGATATGTATAATCTAACGCCGATTGGCAAACATAAAATTTGTGTGTGCACAAATATTTCTTGTATGTTGCGTGGTTCAGACAAAATCATGGATTATTTAAAAGACCGTTTAAAAATCGATGTTAATGAAACAACGGCTGATGGAAAATTTACTTTGCGTGAAGTTGAATGCATGGCAGCTTGTTGTGGTGCGCCGATGTGTCAAATTGACGACAAAAAATATCATGAAAATTTAACGCCTGAAAAAATGGGTCAATTGATTGATGATTTGTCTTAAATCTAGACAGTTATACAGGTTGTGCGTTAGATACATGAGTACTTTTGATACAAATTATCGTCTAGTATCGCTAGAAAATGAAAGTTTTTGTTCATAAGAAATTGTTGAATGAGATCAATGTTTTACTTTTGAGAGTCACTTGGCTACACTCGGTCTCGATATTTGCGTCAACTGGAGAATCGCTGCATGGCAAAACTGAGCAAACACATTTCCACTTTTTCTTTGATGATGACAGGGATTACCACTATTGTTGGATCCGGTTGGTTACTCGGCACACAAAAAATTGCCAACATTGCAGGTCCCGCGGGAATTATTTCTTGGGTATTCGGTGCCTTTATTGCGTTGATTGTGGGTTTGTTATTTGTTGAAATGGGAACAGCCTATCCTTCCTCGGGGGGGATTGGTTATTACACAAATGTAACCCATGGTCGTTTTTGCGGCTTTCTGACTTCTTGGATTAATTGGTTAAGTATCGTTGCGGTAGCGCCAATCGAAGCACAAAGTATTATTCAGTACCTTAGTCAATTGTCACCTCTGTGGAATCGTTTTTATGATGTGCCCACGCATGAATTAACACACATTGGTATTTTATTTGCAGTGGTATTGATGTTTCTGTTTACGCTTATTAATTATTGGAGCGTGAAATTTTTTATTCGTTTTAATAATTTCTTCACCATTATTAAAGTAATCGTGCCCTTGTTAACGATTGCGGCGCTTGTCTATAGCGGATTTCATGTGGCGAATTTTACCGATGCAGCTGAAGGTGGATTTATGCCTTTTGGCCTCAAATCGATTTTTGTTAGTGTTGTCACTTGTGGTGTTGTGATGTCCTTTAATGGCTTTCAATCACCCCTTACTTTTTCTGAAGAAATTAAATCCCCGAAAACCATGTTACCAATTGCGGTTGCTGGCAGTATTTTAATTGCATTGGTTTTGTATGTGTTATTACAGGTGGCATTCATTGGCAGCTTGAGTCCTGCCTTGTTAATACATGGTTGGAATGGTGTGAATTTGCGGTCACCTTATGTTGAATTATTACTTGCTGCGAATATGCAAATTATGGTGACGCTTGTTTATGCGGGTTCTGTCATATCACCTGGTGTGTGTGGTGCTGCATTTATTGCATCGAGTTCCCGTATTATGTTTTCGCTTTCGCGTGAAGGACATTTGCCTAAAATGTTGAGTGACATCAATCCTATTTTTAAAAACCCACGTAAAGCGATTATTGCGTGTATGTTGATTGGCTGTATTTTCTTATTTATGTTTCGTGGCTGGTATCAGTTGGTAGCTGTTATTTCTGTGATCCATTTGTTTTCTTATTTGCCAGCGCCGATTGTGGTTGTCGCGAATCGCATTAAAAACAGAGCAAGAGTATCGAAAAAAACACAATTTATGATGCCATTTGTACACGTCATTGCACCGTTATTATTGTTTGTGCTATCGGTATTATTATTTTACGCGGGTTGGCCATTAATTCCACAATTGCTGATTTTAGTAATCCCTGGCATTTGTTTGTTTCTTTATTATGAAATTGGCACTAAAGGTGAAAAAAACATCCGTGCGGCGATTAAAGGCGTTTCATGGTTGGTATATTATTTTATGGGGTTGTGTACGATAGTTTTCTTGGGCGATAATAATTCTTCAGGACGCAGCATCCTCACAACGGAGCAAAGCATGATTTCCCTTCTTGTTTTGGCTTTTATAATTTACGTTTATGGCGCTTTTTATGCCTGGGACAAACGCGAGTACATTTCAAATCATTAAAGAAACGCATGAGGAAGCGTGCGTGTGCACGTTCCTCCTTAGTGAGCTTTTAAAACAGGGACCCGCCCATGCAACTTAACCAAGTCTGTTACCGTACATTACATCTTCCTGAATCTTGGACCTTAAAAGCATACGAGTCTGTCGGTGGTTATCAAGTTCTGCGCAAAATTCTCGCTGAAAAAACACCACGTACTGAAATCATTGAAACTATCAAAACCGCAGGATTGCGTGGTCGTGGGGGCGCTGGCTTTCCGACTGGCTTAAAATGGAGCTTTATTTCGCCTAATGTCCCTGGTCAAAAATATATCTTATGTAATTCTGATGAAAGTGAACCTGGTACCTGCAAAGACCGTGATATTTTGCGTTTTAATCCGCACCAAGTATTGGAAGGGTTGGCAATTGGCTGTTATGTCATGGGTGCAACCGTTGCGTACAACTTTTTACGTGGCGAATTTTATGAGCCCTTTTTGCGTTGTGAAGAAGCTTTAAGAGAAATGTATGCGGCAGGGTTGGCAGGAAAAAATATTTTAGGTTCTGGTATCGATTTTGATATTTACAATCACTATAGCGCGGGTGCTTATATTTGCGGTGAAGAAACAGCACTTATGAATTCTTTGGAAGGTAAGCGGGGTATGCCGCGTTTTAAACCACCATTCCCCGCTAATTTTGGCTTGTATGGTCGCCCTACCAATATTAATAATACGGAATCTTATGCATCAATCCCTGTGATTTTAGAGAAAGGTGCAGATTGGTTTGCAAAACTTGGCCCTGAAAAAAGCGGCGGCACTAAAATTTTTAGTGTGAGTGGACACGTTAATAAGCCTGGTAATTATGAAGTGCCCCTTGGCACACCATTTGCGACTCTGCTTGAATTGGCAGGTGGTATGTTGGATGGCATCCCTTTGAAAGCGGTTATTCCTGGTGGTAGTTCAATGCCTGTGTTACCCGCTGAAATTATGATGCAAACCAATATGGATTATGACAGCTTGTCGAAAGCAGGCTCCTCATTGGGGTCGGGTGCTGTGATTGTCATGAATGAAAAAACGTGTATGGTCAAAGCCCTAAAGCGTATTTCAAAATTTTATATGCATGAGTCCTGCGGGCAATGTACGCCATGCCGTGAAGGCACGGGTTGGATTTATCGTCTGGTGAAAAAAATTGAAGAGGGTCATGGCACTATGCAGGATCTCGAACAATTGCGTACGGTTGCTAAAAAAATCGAAGGCCGCACCATTTGTGCATTCGGTGAAGCAGCAGCGTGGCCAGTGGGCGGATTTCTAAAACAGTTCTATGATGAATTTGTTTATCATGTCGAGCACGGAAAATGTTTGGTCTAGTTGCCCCGAAAAATCGCTTGCTACGCGCGTGGCTCGCATCATGCACTGCGCATGATGCGAGCCACGAGTGATTATTAAATTTCTTAAACAGGCTCTTAAGTCATATATGGACCCCGCCCTGGATGCAAACAATAAATTCAATTTTTAGCAAAATAAAAGTGAGATGCATTCATATATTCGGCCTCTTTATTCTTGAGTGATTACGTTCACTCGGGCCCTGATAGTATCTGCGCTCTTCCTCCTCATCAAAAGCTCGACTTCAATTGAGTCATTGACTTAACCAGGTTTTGAAAGAGCTGGTCTTACCTATTTGCTATCAATTTTATTTATCAAGCAATCTCCAGAACTTGTTTAATTATAAATTTTTACTACTACTTTTTTAAGTTGCTACCGGTGCACGATAACATTCACCTGTTGCCATAATCGCCCAAATAGTACGAGCATTTTTATTTGCAAGTGCTACGGATGCTTTGTTGTAGCCAATACGACTTTTTTTATCAGCTACCCATTTACTTTTCTTGTCAGTTTTTTTCTGACAAGTATTTACGATGGATCTTGCGCCATGAACCAACAATTTTCTGACATAACAATCGCCGCGTTTACTAATGCCAGATAGCCTGATCGTATTTCCGCTTGAATGTTGTTTTGGTACCAACCCTAACCACGCCGCCATTTGTCGACCATTTTTAAATTCTTTTGCATCACCAACGGTTGCAACAATAGCTGATGCTGTTATTGGACCAACACCGCCTATTTTCATAATCTCTGCGCATAAGCTATTTTGCGCAACATCTTGTTCAATTTCTTTATCGTATAGCGCTATTTGTTTTTCATAATTTTTAAATTGCTCATGCATTTGTTTAAAAATTATAATCGCTTTTTGTGTTAATTTTTCTTCATTATTTTCTAAAGCTGCTGCCAATGTTTCCATATGTTTTATTCCTTTTGGAATAACAACACCGTATTCCATGAGCAAACCGCGTATTTGATTAACCTGAGCTGTTTTTTGTTTCATGAGCTGCTCTCTGACTCGATGCGACAATAAAACATCTTGTTGCTCGATTGATTTCACAGCTACAAATTTCATATCAGGACGAGTCACTGCTTCTGCAATACCTCGAGCATCATTACGATCATTTTTATTTGCCATAACATAAGGTTTTACAAATTGTGGCGCCATTATTTTTACTGTGTGACCCATTTTTTTAAAAACTCTTGCCCAATAAAAAGCACCCATGCACGCTTCAAGACCGATCAAACAAGGTTGTAATTGAGTTACGTACTCAGCCAGTGTTTGCCTGTTTAACCGTTTGCTCAATACTTGTTTTCCCCTTGCATCTGTTCCATGTAATTGAAAAACATCCTTTGCCAAATCGATACCTAATACTTTAATATTGCTCATTGGACCCCTCCATTGAATTTGAATGACTGATACAACTTTCATTCTGGCTCTTTTAGAAGCCTTTAGTAAGTGGCGGGGTCCATACAATCAATACAGAAAGCTCAAAGAGATAAGGAGGCGTAATAAATTTAAAGTAAAAAAAAACCCGCAATACAATGTATTGCGGGTTTTTTAGGATTAAAATCCTGGCAGTGTCCTACTTTCACGTGGAATACACCACACTATCATCGGCGCTGAGCGTTTTCACTTCTGAGTTCGAGATGGGATCAGGTGGTTCCCGCTCGCTATTGCCACCAGGAAACTTGTTGATATGAATTTACATTCAAATTCATATCGAATATGTATTGATGAGATAAAAACAAAATAATCAAGGGTCTTAATTTATTGGTCTATGATGATTACACATCAAAGAAACCATTTAAGGTTGTATGGAAAGCCTCACGGTTAATTAGTACAAGTTAGCTGCATGCATTACTGCACTTCCACACCTTGCCTATCAACGTTGTAGTCTCCAACGAACCTTTAGTGTTGTGCAAGCACAACAAGTGAGATCTAATCTTGAGGGGGGCTTCCCGCTTAGATGCTTTCAGCGGTTATCCCTGCCGTACGTAGCTACCCAGCGATGGACTTAGCAGTCCAGCTGGATCACCAGGGGTACGTCCAACCCAATCCTCTCGTACTAAAGTTGACTCCTCTCAAGCTTGCAACACCCACAACAGATAGGGACCGACCTGGCTCACGCCGGTCTGAACCCAGCTCGCGTACCACTTTAATCGGCGAACAGCCGAACCCTTGGGGCCGCCTTCAGTCCCAGGATGTGATGGGCCGACATCGAGGTGCCAAACCGCGCCGCCGCTATGGACGCTCGGGCGCGATCAGCCTGTTATCCCCGGGGTACCTTTTATCCGTTGAGCTACGACCCTTCCACACGGGATCGCAGGATCACTAGGGCCCACTTTCGTGACAGCTTGTTCCGTCGAACTCGCTGTAAAGCCGGCTTGTGCCCTTGCACTCTTGGCACGGTTTCCATCCGTGCTGAGCCGACCTTTGCACTCCTCCGTTACTTTTTTGGAGGAGACCGCCCCAGTCAAACTGCCCAGCTTCCACTGTCCCACGCCCTGATTCAAGGGTATCATGGTTAGGCCACAAACGTGCTCAGGGTGGTATTTCACTTGTTGCCTGCTCCAAGCCGAAACCTGGAGGTCAAAGGCTCCCACCTATGCTACGCAGAGTATGCTCGTGACCAATAAAAACCTGCAGTGAAGGTCCACGGGGTCTTTCCGTCTTGCTGCGGGGAGGCGGCATCTTCACCGCCACTTCTATTTCACCGAGTCGGTCGTGGAGACAGTGCTCCAGTGATTACGCTATTCATGCGCGTCGGAACTTACCCGACAAGGAACTTCGCTACCTTAGGACCGTCATAGTTACGGCCGCCATTCACCGGTGCTTAAATCGCGAGCTTCGCTTTCGCTGACCCACTTTCTTGACATTCCGGTATCGGGCAAGCGTCACTCTGTATACATCCTCTTCCGAGTTAGCACAGAGCTGTGTTTTTGATAAACAGTTCCCAGAGCCTTTTCTCTGCGCCCTCCCTCACGGGTAGGGCCCCCTTATCGCGAACTTACGGGGTTAATTTGCCTAGTTCCTTCACGACCGTTCTCTCGAGCGCCTGAGGCTATTCGCCTCGCCCACCTGTGTCAGTTTTGGTACTGGCATCCTTGCTTTTCTAGGAACCCACTTTCCCAGCATCGGCCTTACGGCCTGGACATCTGACAGTCCCGCTGAGTCCACAGATCCGTTTATACAAGGGTTGGTTCAGGAATATTCACCTGATTTCCATCGACTACGCTGTTCAGCCTCGTCTTAGGTCCAGACTAACCCTGGGCGGATTTACCTTCCCCAGGAATCCTTGGGCTTACGGCGAGCAGGATTTTCACCTGCTTTATCGTTACTCAAGCCTGCATGCTCACTAGCTGACGCTCCACGGTGCCTTCCGGTCCCGCTTCACCGCCCCAGCTACGCTTTCCTACCACTCATAATAGAGTCCACGGCTTCGGCACTACGCTTATTCCCGATAATTATCGGCGCCAGAATCCTCGTCCAGTGAGCTGTTACGCACTCTTTAAATGATGGCTGCTTCTAAGCCAACATCCTGGATGTCACAGCACTCTGACTTCCTTTAGAACTTAACGTAGTTTCGGGGCCTTAGCCGGTGGTCTGGATTTTTCTCCTCTTGACGTTGGATATTGTCACTCAACGTCTTTCTCCCGTGCTGAACTGCTGGTATTCGGAGTTTGGTTGGACCAGGTGACCGGGTAGGCCCCTAAATCCATCCAGTCGCTCTACCCCCAACAGCATTGCACGAGGCTACCCCTAAAGGTATTTCGGAAAGAACGAGCTATCTCCCAGTTTGATTACACTTTTAGTCCTCCCGTCAGCTCATCGCAGAACTTTTCAACGTTCACGCGTTCAAGCCTCCAGGCGGTTTTACCCGCCCTTCACTCTGGCCAACGGTAGATCACTTAGGTTTCGCGTCTAGCCCGTACGACTTGTCGCCCTTTTCAGACTCGCTTTCGCTCCGCCTCCGCGCCGTTAGCGCTTAGGCTCGCCGTACAGACCAACTCGCAGGCCCATTATGCAAAAGGTACGCCGTCACCACTTGCGTGGCTCCGACCGCTTGTAAGCACACGGTTTCAGCTCTCTTTCACACCCGAGTTCGGGTTGTTTTCATCTTTCAGTCGCCTTACTGGTTCACTATCGGTCGTCAAGGAGTGCTTAGGTTTGGAGGGTGGACCCCCCATTTTCAATCCGGGTTTCACGAGCCCGAATCTACTCAAGACCATCCCGAGGTCGCGATTACAGGGCTTTCACCTTCTTCGGCCGCTCATTCCAGAGCGTTCGTTCGCACTTCTCGTTCATCCGCGTTCGCTCGCCGCTACTGACGGAGTCGCTATTGCTTTCCTTTCCAGTGAGTACTGAGATGTTTCAGTTCCCCACGTTCACGCATACCGGCCTATGCATTCAGCCGGCAGCGGCCTTACGGCCGGGTTGCCCCATTCGGAAAT
>JAUXWQ010000019.1 GCA_030680235.1 Coxiellaceae bacterium | reverse complement strand
CCTTTGCCAAATCGATACCTAATACTTTAATATTGCTCATTGGACCCCTCCATTGAATTTGAATGACTGATACAACTTTCATTCTGGCTCTTTTAGAAGCCTTTAGTAAGTGGCGGGGTCCATACAATCAATGGCTGTGATGCCGGGTTCGCGCAGCATTTTTTGCGTACCGTGCGAAAGCTAGCGTTAGCGAAAATTTCTTTTTCTAGACCACAAGATTTCTTTTCAAGCCAAAAGCAACAATCCTGTATCGCGTACTTCTGCTGCTTTTTACTTCGGAAATATCACTCTAAATTCAGCACCTCTTCCAGAAGCGGGTGTATGCAATTCAATTTCAGCATGATGTAATCGAACAATCTGTTGAACAATACTTAATCCTAAACCGCTCCCCATCGCATTGTTCCCAATAATCCGAAAAAAGCGTTCAAAGACGCGTTTACGGAGCTTTTCAGGAATGCCAGGGCCATTGTCAGTAACGATTAATAGGACACTTTTCTTGGTTTCTTGGATGTCGATAGTGACAACACTATCCTCAGGAGAATAGCGGATAGCATTGTCGATTAAATTACGAATTAAAATATCAATAGCGGTGATATTACCGGTAATCGTTGCCTTGCATTCCGGAGACAATAACTCAAGATCAATATTCTTATTCATAGCATCTGGTACTAACATGCTGATCACTTCCGCGGCCTGCTTTGTTAGATTGATAGCAGTGGTATCTGTCAACGCGGCGTGAGGCTCCATTCGGCTGAGCGTTAACAATTGTTGGACGACGTGGGTACTGCGACGCACGCCAAACAATACTTTATGCAGCGCTTCTTTTTGCTCTTGCTCGGTGCGTGCACGAAGTGCTACCTGAGCTTGTGTACTTAATGCAGCGAGCGGTGTTTTTAATTCATGTGCGGCATCGGCAGTAAAACGTTTTTCGCGTTCGAACGCTGCATGTAATCGTTCAAACAAACTATTGAGCTCTATAATCAAGGGTTCAATTTCAGAGGGGACAGATTCTAAGTCAACAGGCTCAAGATAGGCGGGTGCACGCTGGTGCACTTCTTTTGCAATGCGCTGTAAGGTGTCTAATCCACGTCCTACAATGACCCAAATTAAAAACCCTAGAAAAGGATAGGTGATCAACATCACAACAATAGAGTCTTGTGTGAGACGATTTTCTAATTCTTGACGATAGTCAGCACGCTCAGCAACCATGATCGCAAGATTATTGGTGTGATTTCGACTGGTGCTGACACGCCATGTATGGCCGTTAATCCATAGGGTCGATAGTCCAGATGAACCGTTTGAAAAAGGTGTTTTTACTGCATATTCAGAATGCAGTAATAATTTTCCTTGGGGGCTCCAAATTTGAAATTCAAAATTACGTGCTGCTTGTTTGATGGCAGCAGGACGCAAGGTATTTGTGCTTTTTAATTCGTCGAGATATTGGTTTTCATTTTTAATTTGTGCTTGGATTTGTGAAAAATTTTTCGAATTTGGTGTGCCTGAAAAAATAGCCTGTAATCGTAACGTGGTTCGAATTAATTGTGCGTCGAGTTGAACGCGAATGTCTTGATGCGCTAAATATAAATTACCAATAATGGCGAGCGATGTGATCAGCGTTACACTCAATAATAAATTGATGAGCAAATACGTGCGAATTGAGGGGGCCATTTAAAAATTCCTTGTAAGCAGTGGGAGTGTGAGTGGGAGTGTCGGAGGTTATATTCTCACGCCACAACAAAATATAGTTTTTGCCTTGTGTTAAACCTAGATAAAATCCAACGTATATTCATAGCCTAAGCATTCTCGCTACGGATTTAACTGCCGAATCTAGGTTAAATGACACCTCTGACACTCACACTCCCACTGACACTCCCACTGACACTCACACTGTTTCATCCGTTTCCGAAGGCTTGACCATATAACCCACCCCTCGAATGGTGCGAATTAATTTTGTGCCAAACCGTTTGCGCAAGTTATGAATATGCACCTCTAACGCATTACTATCAATATTTTCACCCCAACCGTATAAGGTTTGGTTGAGTTGATCACGCGAAATAACGCGCCCTGTATTTTCAAGTAATTTTTGCAGCAAGGTAAATTCACGACGTGACAAGGTCACTGATTCGCCTTTGAGTGTTACAATGTGCGCCGCAGGATCAATTGTGATATCGCCATGCGTCAGAACAGGTTGTGCACGTGATTTAGAGCGTCGCTGTAATGCGCGTAGTCGTGCGCAAAGCTCATCGAGATCAAATGGCTTTGGAAGATAGTCATCTGCACCAGCGTCTAAGCCTTGCACGCGAGATTCAATCGTATCTTTGGCAGTTAAGATCAAAACAGGAACGGAAATGTTTTTTTCACGAACGCGCCTTAGAATTTCTAAGCCTGACATTCTCGGCAAGCCTAAATCCAGCACAACAATGTCAAAGTTTTCCTGCTGTCTAGAAAGCGCCTCGTAAGCTGACTTCCCGTCTTTTACCCAGTCGACCGTATGTCCATAGTGTTTTAAACCAGAATAAATGCCATCACCCAATAACTCATCATCTTCAACGAGTAGTACACGCATAAAGCACTCCTTCTTCGCTCCATTACCAGTCATTATAGTTGAGACTTTAGGACTTTGCGAACATCCGATAATCAGAGTATAGATCCTGATAGCAAAAACCGCTGCGATTTGCTACTATTCGTCGATAAAATCACATGAAGGTTCTTTATGCCAACGGTAGACTACCCTGCTTTTAAGTCATTGATTGCTAAGCTTACTCAATATGCCAAATCCAAAATTCCATCGGAGGCGCAGTATGCTTTGTTTTGTGATTTCTTGCGGTTATTCTACTCGCATACTTCCGAGAGTGATTTAAAGCATCGTCCGCTAGAAGAATTATTTGGAATGGCTTATTCGCACTGGCTCATGATTGCGAAGCGCTCTTGTGAGACAGCTCACTGTATTCGCATTTTCAACCCTGAGATTGAAAAAGAGGGTTGGCATTCTACCCATACCATTGTCGAAATTATGATGAAAGACATGCCGTTTATTGTGGATAGTGCGCGCATTGCAATGAATCGTTTGGGATTTACAGTGCATCTCATGATTTATATGGGTGGTATGAAAATTACACGGAATGCGGAAGGTGAAGTGACAGCAGTTGCGCCTTTTAATGCACTGGAAAAATCACAAGACGACATTGAGTCACCGGTGTATATCGAAATCGATCGACAAACCGATCCGGTTATTTTAAAAACGGTTGAAGATACCCTGAACCATACTTTGTCTGATGTTGAGGCAGCAGTTTCAGATTGGCTCCCCATGCAAGTCAAGGTGCAAGAAGCGATCGATGAATTATTAAAAACGAAAGCGCGGCTACCAAAAGAAGAGGTGCAAGAGTCCGTTGCTTTCTTGCAATGGTTACTAGATGGTCAATTTACTTTTTTGGGCGTACGTGATTACGAAGTGGTAGGTGAGGGCGAAACGCTTGCATTGCGCCTCGTAAAAAACACTGGCTTAGGTGTGCTACGTGATGAAGCGCATAGCAAAGTTAACCGTTTATTTTCCGAAATTCCTGAGGCAGCGCGTGCGCTGATGCTTTCAACAAAAGAACTGTTGGTTATATCAAAAACGAATACCTTATCGACGGTACATCGTCAAGTTTATACAGACTATATTGGCATTAAACGTTTTAATGACGTTGGTAAGTTAGTCGGTGAGCGTCGCATTATTGGTTTGTATACCTCAACGGCGTATAGCAGTCATCCAAAACAAATTCCTTTTTTGCGACATAAAGTTGCCTCGCTACTAGAGAAATCGGGATTACCACCGCGTAGTCATGCTGGAAAAGATTTGATGCACATTTTGGAAACATTTCCACGCGATGATTTGTTTCAAACGACGATTGATGATTTGTATAACATCACAATGGGTATTTTAAGTTTGCAGGATCGTCGGAAGCTTCGCTTATTTGTGCGTGAAGATGCGTATGGTCGCTATGTATCGTGCTTTGTGTATGTGCCGCGTGAAAATTTTAATGCGCAATTAATTTCACGTATTCAAGATGTTTTGATGAAAGCATTTAATGGCTTAGAAGCCAGTTATTCCACCTATTTTTATACGCCTGAATTAACGCGTATTTATTATAATATTCGTTTAGAGTCGAAGAAAAAATTGCGTTACGACTTAGAAGAGCTGCAAACGCGTTTACTGGAAGTATCAAGAACATGGCAGGATGGCTTACGAGAAGCATTGCATGTGCACTATGGTGAAGAACGCGGAAATCAAGTTTTTTCAGAGTATAGAGACGCATTTTCTGCGGGGTATTGTGCTAACTTTACAGCACATCATGCTGTTGTTGATATTGAACACATTCAAAAAATCCCGGATGAGAACACACTCGGAATGAGTTTATATTGCAGCACTTCTGCTGAAAGTCGTGATGTTAAATTTAAGTTGTATCGTCGTGATAAAACGGTGCCCTTATCGGACGCATTGCCTATTTTAGAAAACTTAGGATTGCGTGTCATAGGTGAAGAACCCTATCAAGTTACTTTCAAAAAGGGGAAACAAGTTTGGATTAATGATTTTGCTGTTGAGTTTTCACGGGGCGCATCGGTTGATATCAGTGCGGTTCGTACAATTTTTCAAGATGCTTTTCATCATATTTGGTCAGCACAAGCGGAAAATGATTTGTTTAATACTTTGGTATTAGGTGCTGAATTAACTTGGCGCGAAGTGGCTATTCTACGCGCATACACAAAATATTTACGTCAAACAGGATTTACTTATAGCGTCGATTACGTTGCAGAGACATTTGCAAAATATGCGAACATTGCAAAATTATTTGTGCGTTTATTTCATCGGCTATTTGACCCGGCGCTTCAAGACCAGGTAGGTGAAAATAGCCCTGATACCATTGAAAAATTATTACAGCAGCAAATTAATCAAGTGGCATTGCTTGATGAAGATCGTATTTTTCAACGTATTTTTGCAGCGATGAAAGCAACGCTGCGTACGAATTTTTATCAAGATAATAAACGCTGCATGGCATTTAAATTATCACCCAATAAAATCCCAGAAATGCCATTGCCATTACCGATGTTTGAAATTTTTGTGTATTCACCTCGTTTTGAGGGGGTTCATTTGCGCTCATCTCAAGTGGCGCGCGGTGGATTGCGTTGGTCAGATCGCAAAGAAGATTTTCGCACAGAAGTATTAGGTTTAATGAAAGCACAGCAGGTAAAAAATGCGGTGATTGTCCCTTCTGGTGCAAAAGGTGGTTTTGTTCCAAAAAATTTACCAGTGAATGGGACTCGCGAAGAAATCATGCAAGAAGGGATTACTTGCTATCAACTATTTATTCAAAGCTTATTGGATGTAACCGATAACCGTATTGGGACAGAGATTGTTTCTCCAAAAAATACAGTGTGCTATGACGATGTTGATCCTTATCTTGTCGTGGCAGCTGACAAGGGGACAGCAACCTTTTCAGATATTGCTAACACTATTGCCATTGAAAATAATTTTTGGTTGGGTGATGCCTTTGCATCCGGTGGTTCAGCAGGGTATGACCATAAAAAAATGGGTATTACTGCGCGTGGCGCTTGGGTTTCTGCAGAGCGTCATTTCCAAGGCTTGAATATTGATGTTGATGCTACCGAAATTACTGTTGTGGGAATTGGTGATTTAAGTGGTGACGTATTTGGTAATGGTGTCTTATTATCAAAACATTTAAAATTAGTGGCCGCATTTAACCATATGCATATTTTCCTTGATCCTAATCCAGATACGGAAAAAAGTTTTGAAGAGCGCGAGCGGATGTTTGCTCTACCACGTTCAACTTGGGCTGATTATCAAACAGATTTAATTTCTGTTGGTGGTGGCATTCATTTGCGTTCCGCAAAATCGATTGAAATAACGCCTGAAGTTAAAGCAGTTCTAGGCATTGAAGCGGATCGATTGGCGCCAACAGATTTAATCCATGCAATTTTAAAAGCGCCTGTTGATATGATCTGGAATGGTGGTATTGGTACTTATGTTAAAGCAAGCGTCGAAACACATGTGGCGGTGGGTGATCGCGCAAATGATGGTTTGCGCGTCAATGCCAATCAATTGCGTACACGCGTGTTTGTGGAAGGGGGAAATTTAGGGTGCACACAATTGGGTCGAATTGAGTTTGCATTAAATGGCGGCTTAATTAATACCGATTTTATTGACAATTCCGCAGGGGTAGATTGCTCTGACCATGAAGTTAATATTAAAATTTTATTGGGTGCTATTGTTTCATCTGGTGATTTAACATTAAAGCAACGTAATATTTTATTAGCCTCGATGACAGAGGAAGTTTCTAATTTGGTGCTGCAGAATAATTACCATCAAAATGAAGCCGTGAGTTTGCTTGCAACTTTATCACCAAAAGAAATGGGGCTGTACGAAAACTATTTGGATACGCAAGAACAACTCGGAAAAATTAATCGTGAATTAGAATATTTGCCTGATGCAAAAACACTGCAGGAGCGACGTGCGAATAATCTAGGATTAACACGTCCTGAAATTTCCATCTTGCTGTCCTACAGCAAAATTATTTTAAAGGATGCTATTCGCCATTCTGATTTGTTGCAAGACCCCGCATTGGCGCATTATATTAAAAATGCATTTCCTTCCGTGCTTTATAAAAAATACCCTGAAGCAATTTTAAATCATCGTTTGCGAGATGAAATCTTGGCGACACAATTGAGTAATTACGTTGTGTCACATATGGGTATTACATTTGTGCATCGCATGCAAGACGAAACAGGTGCGGACACAGCATCTATTGTGCGTGCGTTCATTGTGGCATCCACTATTTTTAATGTAAAAGCGATTTATACGGATATTGAAGAGCTTGATTATCAAGTGGATGTTGCTTTGCAATACCAAATGTTTGATGAAGTGATGCGCTTGGTGCGTCGTGCAACGCGTTGGCTGCTACTCAATTGGCGTGAACCAATGAATGTACGCACAATGATTGGTCATTTTGAAATCCATATCAAAACACTCTATAAGAAACTGCCGAAATTGCTATTGGGTAGTGATAAAGAGGGGTTTGAAAGCCGTCGTGCGCAGTTGATAGAAGCGGGTGTGCCAGAAGAAATTTCAACCCGTATCGCAAGTGCAAGATCAATGTATCATGCGCTCAATATTATTCTTGCCGCAGATACGAGTCAAATGGATGTTTATCAAGCAGCGCAAATTTATTTTACCTTGGTAGATCGCTTAGAGCTTCACTGTTTCCGCGATAGGATTAATGATCATCCTGTTACGCATCGTTGGTCTGTGCTGGCAAAAGCGACCTTTAAGGCAGATCTAGACAGAATTCAACGTAAATTAACGACCAGTGTTATTGAGGCAAATACTACTTCAACAAAAAATATTCATCAGCGTGTGAATGTCTGGTTAGAAACACACGCGAATGCTTTGAAGCGCTGGCGCGCTATTTTGACAGATTTACGTAGTGACAATGTATTGGATTTTTCTATTATTTCTGTTGGAATGCGGGAATTGTTTGATGTCATACAAGAGACGAAACAGTAACGGTTTTGATTCGTGTTCGATAGTATGATTGGTTTTGTTAGTTGTCAGGGAGTGAGTTCATGGAAAAGTATGTGTCTGTCAAAGGATCAAAAATGCATTACGTTGACATTGGTCAGGGTGATGTTATGTTATTTCTTCATGGCATGCCAACGTCATCGTACGTGTGGCGACATATTATTCCAGCACTTTCTGATTGCGCGCGTTGTGTTGCGCCAGATTTAATTGGGATGGGGAAATCTGATAAGCCAGATATTGCTTATCGTGTATTTGATCATATTGCGTATATCGATGCTTTTATCGAAGCCTTGCAATTAAAAAATATTACGTTAGTGATGCATGGTTGGGGTTCGGTTATCGGATTGGATTATGCAAGACGTCATCCAGATAATATTAAAGCAATTGCTTTTTACGAGTCACATATCCAACCTGTTACCGATTGGTCACAACTAGCCTTGCCTGTGCAACAGTTCGCAACTTTATTGAGCCGTCCAGGTGCAAGTTATCGCGCCATTGTAAAGCAAAATTATTTTATTGAGAAATTGTTACCCCGCAGCACTATTTGTGAATTAACTGAAGAAGAAATGACGGAATACCGTGCTCCTTTTTCAACAGAAGATAGTCGAAAGCCGTTGTGGCAATATCTTAAGGATTTACCCTTGGGTAAAGGTCCTGCAGATGTTGTTACGTTAATAAAACAATATTCGCAATGGCTGAAAGAGACTAAAATACCAAAATTAATGCTGTATGCTGTGCCAGGATTTATCACAACGATTGATAATGTGCGATGGGCACGTGATTGCTTGCCAAATATCCAATTGGTTTCCTTAGATGATGCTTTACATTTTGCACAAGAATCTATTCCAGATCAATTTTCAGCGGCGCTTTGTCAGTGGTACAAACAGATAAATGAAGTATAAGCGATGCGAATCATTCAAATGCTCCTTATTACTGCTATTTTTTCACTCCTTGTTGGAGCCTGTTCAACTTGTCAAAATTGCAAGTTTGTTATTCCACCGGAAAATGCGGGAGATAACCTTGATGCGTAAATTATTTTTTATGTGTTGTTTGCTGGCTATTTTTATAGCAGGGTGTAATACCGTAAATTTTGCGCCAGGCAGAGCTTATATAGATGCCAGCGCTGGTAGTGGCAATAACGCATGAAATACGGACTAGGTTTGCGACCTGCACATTATGAGGTGGTTTTAAATACAAAACCACCTATTGATTTTTTTGAGGCACTTTCAGAAGATTATATAGATTTAACTGGCCCTGATTTTTTGCAGCTACAGAAAATTCGTGAACATTATCCTGTAGTATTGCATGCCGTTGGATTGTCTATTGGTGGTTGCGATCCATTAAATAAAGCCTATTTGCAATCGTTAAAAAAATTAGGTGATATTATTAATCCACTATGGATCTCCGATCATTTCTGTTGGACAGGTATTAATACTATTAACACACATGATTTACTGCCCTTGCCTTATACGGAAGAAGCTATTTCGCATATTGTGTCACGAATTAAAATAGCTCAAGATTTTTTAGGGCGACAATTGCTATTTGAAAATGTGTCAAGCTATGCCGCATTTACGGTATCTGAGATGACAGAATGGGAATTTATTTCAGAAATTGCTAGGCGCTCAGATTGTCTTATTTTGCTTGATGTCAATAATGTGTATGTGAATTCAGTAAATCATGATTTTCATCCTGATGACTTTTTAAAGGGTGTGCCACAAAGCCGCGTCAAACAGTTTCATTTAAGTGGACATAAAAATTGTGGTACGCATATTATTGATACACATGACGATATTATTGTAAATGCAGTTTGGAATTTATATAAAAAAGCAGATTTATTATTTCCAAATACGCCTTTGATTATTGAGCGCGACGCTAATATTCCACCGATGGGGGAGTTATTAGAAGAGCTAAATTATGCGAAAAACATTAAGGAAATCCATGCTTGATGCGCATGTGTGATAGCGTGCGTGAAAATATAAGGCCATTTATGCTCCTCAAAAAACTTCAGCAACACTTTCAATCTTATTTGTTAAAGAGCGATGATGGCATCACCTCTTTTATAGCGGATACAAAACATCTATCCGTGCAATCACGCCTTCAAATTTACCAAAATAGTTATTATGAGCGCATAATTACTGCGTTATCGCAAGATTACCCTGTGTTAAAAATGGCAATTGGTGATAATGCCTTTTCAAGCCTTGTTATTGACTATGTAAAAACGCACCCTTCAATCAATTTTAATTTGCGGACCGTCGGAAAATACCTATCTGATTTTATTCTGTCAAAAAATCCTGATTTTTTAATGTATGCAGATTTGGCAAAGCTAGAATGGTTTCTTTCTGAAGTTGAAATAGACCATAATAAAAAACAATTTAAAACTATTTATAATGTTTTTTCCGTATGGAAAAATTATCAAGAAAATAAATTTGTTATTGATTTTGAGTTACTGCCAGTGTCAGAAGAATTGGTTATACTGTGGAGGCTTGATGCGAGCACGGGCGTAATGAGTGTTTATAGAAAACATAAATAACATCAGAACTATTTTTACGCTCTGAAAGGGCATGGCTTCATCTGCTGAAGTGTCAGGGATCAATATTAGTATTATGCACGTACTGACACTTTAATCTAATGCGTATTTTCTACATCGTAACAAAGTAGTCATTCATACTTTTTCACCCCAAAAAGCCTTTTCTTTGCGGTATTAAAAATTGTGACTGTGTAGGTGCCAATCCAGACTGGCATGCTGAGATAAAATAAAAAAACAGGCAGGTGATACTTTATGCATTTTTTTAGAGGATTGCGTGTTACTCTAATCATGACTGAAACTAGCATGTTTTTTAATGTTTTATTAATTATTGTGTTTGAAATAATTTTTTGAATCTCAATGGTGCATCGTTGAGTGAGAGTCGTATTATTAAAAACAAGCGCTGGGTATGACCATATTTTCTTTATAGTTGGAACCGGGATGTTTTGTGATAATACTGGAAAAAAAATTTTCCAGCGATGAATCAAGTAATGTAAGTGTACTTTCACATTGTTTTTTTCAGCTATTTCAAAAATAGCTTCCCAGGCATCAGCTTGAATTTGATTGGCGTATAATAGAGTGTCATACATCCAGTGTAATCTTTTGCAATAATGTTTTTCTGCATGATAACAAAGATAAACAAAATTAAATGGGTCAGATAAAATTTCCAAAGCATTTTTATCAATAAAAACTAATTTTGTATTTTCTGACATCAAAAGAGTGTTGTATTGTAAATTAGAAAATTGATTGTTTAGGCTTAGTTTCCAATGTAATTCGATGACAATTTTTTTAATGGGGTGGTAATAGACAATATCTTTTTGACTCCGCATGATTATGTGTTCATATTTTTTTGGAATTTCAGGAAGGTTAAAAGATTGGTAGCCAGACTGCTTGAGTATATTGTGAAACCATAGCACATCATTTATCTGAACCAACACATCAATATCGGATGACGATCGAACAGTGATATCGTGATACAGCTGTTGTGAAAGGGGAATTCCTTTTAGGAAGACGATTCTTTTCCCATGCTCCTGCGCAAATTTATTGAGTGCTATAGCAGCGGAAGCTTGTTTGATTGATTGGTGTTGTTGAAATCGTCGACGCTCTTTGAAAAAATCCAGCAACTTAGTTTCATCCGGATAGTTATTTTTTAAGGAAAGCTGTACTTGCCCATTAATGCGATGGTGAGCACCTATCCGGAACAATTCTTCTGGGTTTATATTGTCAGAATGGATGGGTTTTTGATTAAGTATACAGAGTATATTTTGAAGTGCGCTATCCATGCTTAACCCTAAAAAATACAATTAGCTATAAGATTAGGTTTATCAGAAATCAATATGATTCTATACTACTTGGTTATCTATATATTAGATAGATCGAATGAAAAAAATAGACTGATTATGATTAGAGTTCGTATAAACAAGCTTTACAAGTTGGTAACAGAGGGCATGTATCAATTCAATGAAAAAACATCGGAAAAATGCGATTTTTTATTTTTAGTGAGGCTTAGTAAATCCCCGCATTCAACAATTTTTCCAGCCTCTAGCACTATGATATGATCTGCTGCTCGAATCGTATTAAAGCGATGCGCGATTAATATAATTGTCATACGTCCTTTTAGTTTTTTTAAAGTGTGATATATAATCTCTTCGTGATAGACATCTAACCCACTGGGTGCCTCATCCAGCAATAAAATGCCTGGTTTCCGCAATAACGCGCGCGCTAATGCTAAGCGCTGTCGTTCACCACCAGAAATTTTCAATAATAGATTTTTTCGCCTAATTTAATGCCATGGTTTTTATATGAAATGGAAAATAATAAAATCCCAAAAAGAGCGGCGACCAGCGTTAATTTCCAGGAAATGATAAGTGAAAAAGCAAGATATAATCCGCTAATGATAAATGAACATAGAAACTGTAATGAAAAATACGCTAGTTGACTAATTTTTGAAAACCCCGGAAATAACATGTATTCAATTTGCTTTAGTTTTTGAGATAACAAATAAGACCAGCGCGCATTTGCTGCTGCGTTGTTTAGTTTTTCTTGTGGGTCGTATAGATAATTTTGTCGTAAATCATTGATGAGTTGAGTACTTATATACTCGATGCTCGCAAACAAAGTAATTAACGTAAAAAATAAAAAAGTATTATAAGTAGTGGCATGTGCCCATGTAATGATGGTAAAAACCGCATCCAATTCATGAGTTTTTCATTATGAATATCTGTAGAATTCATCCATCCTGCATAGTGAAGTAGGGGGATCAATAGCAAGATTCCAGTACCAGCACAAAGCGTGTTTACAATCGTGAGAAAACAAGTTAAGGCAAATTGCTTTGGTGAGAAAGCCATAAGTGATTTAAAAAATTTAAAAAAATAATTTAAATGATTCAATTGCACTTCCCTTGCTCCTTGCAATCATAGTAAAGTTTCTTCTTTGTTGTCAGCTAAAAATAAAAATAGTTTACATGAATTAAGGATGATCAGTTGCTAAAATTATCTGAAACAAATATAAAGTAGCTAATTATTTTTCATTCTGAGTATTTTATGATTAAGCGAATAGCGCTTTGTGTTGCTTATGATGGTTCTCGCTACCATGGCTGGCAGCATCAAGATGAAGTCATTTCTGTACAGCAAACACTAGAATATGCATTGGCTTGTGTTGCGAATCATCCTGTTACAGTGATGTGCGCGGGGAGAACCGATGCAGGCGTACATGCAACTTCGCAAATTGTGCATTTCGACACGGATGCGGATCGGTCAGAACATGCGTGGGTTTTTGGCGTGAATAGTAATTTACCACACGATATTTCCGTCCAATGGGCGCAAGAGGTGTCGCTCGATTTTCATGCTCGTTTTTCCGCGGTATCGCGCACCTATCGCTATATACTCTGTAATCAACTGGTGCGCCCAGGCGTTTTTCAAAAGACGGTGAGTTGGTTTTATAAGCCCTTGAATGTAGAAGCAATGCAACAAGCTTGTTTTCATTTATTGGGCGAGCATGATTTTAGTGCTTTTCGAGGATCTGGCTGTCAGGCAAATCATGCCATTCGCACTATTTACGCATTATCTGTTATAAAGCAAGGTAGAATGTTGGTGATTGAAGTGCGTGCAAATGCATTTTTGTTGCATATGGTACGCAATATAGTGGGTGTTTTGACAGATATTGGTACTGGCGTAAAATCAGTCGATTGGACAAAAGAAGTGTTGGAGTCAAGGGATCGTAAGGTGGCGGGCATGACAAGCGCGCCACATGGTCTATACTTAGTGGCAGTAGCGTATCCAGAGCATTTTGGCTTGCCAGAAATGCCAAAGGGGCCGTTTTTTTTAGATTAGTGTGACAATAATCGGGCCTCTGTTATGATACTCCGTTAAAAAAATAACAAGATAGGTTTTTGGCATGAGTTGGTTTAAACGATTATTACCGAAGATCTCAGCCTCAGCTAAGAAGAAGGGAGTGCCGGAAGGGGTTTGGAGTAAGTGCACTGCGTGTGAAGCAGTTTTGTATAGTGCTGAGCTTGAGCGTCATTTGTATGTTTGCCCCAAGTGCAGTCATCACATGCGTATCAGTGCGCGTCAGCGTCTTGATTTCTTTTTAGATCCTGAAGGACGAGAAGAAATTGCTCAAGAGATTTTGCCTGAAGACCGCTTGAAATTTCGTGATTCCAAAAAATATAAAGATCGTCTTGCTGCTGCGCAAAAGGACACGCATGAAACTGAAGCGCTTGTTGTTATGAAAGGTTCAGTGAATCAACTGCGCGTCGTTGTGTGTGCATTTGAATTTAGTTTTATTGGCGGCTCGATGAGTGCCGCTGTTGGTCAACGTTTCCTGATAGCTGTTAAAGCTGCCATCAAAGAAAAAGCGCCACTGGTGTGCTTTTCAACAAGTGGTGGTGCACGTATGCAAGAAGGGCTGTTTTCACTTTTTCAAATGGCAAAAACAGCAACGGCATTAACTTTGTTGTCGCGTGAAAAATTGGCTTTTATTTCTGTATTAACTGATCCGACAATGGGTGGTGTGTCCGCAAGTCTTGCAACGCTGGGGGATATTATTATCGCTGAGCCTAAGGCATTAATGGGCTTTGCAGGCCCGCGTGTCATTGAGCAAACGATTCGTCAAACCTTGCCAGAAGGGTTTCAGCGTAGTGAGTTTTTATTGCAGCAAGGTGCGATTGATCAAATTGTTGATCGTCGTGAATTACGGAATGTGACTTATCGATTACTGGATAAGTTGTCAGTGGGAGTGTCAGAGGTTTAATTTAGTCTTAAATTAGACTATACCTCCGACACTCACGCTCACACTGGAGGCTATATGTTCATCAAGAGCACGTCAGGAGTGGCGTCTCATTCTAAGCTTCATACCTATGAGGAAGGATACCTCTTACCTGTCTTAACCAAAGACGAGCTGCTTTTTAGTCAACGTCATAAAGGGTTGTTGCGCTTAGTACGTGATTTAGCGGAAATTTCAGATGATGACTTTAATCGTTCCTATGGGAGTGTGCTGCAAAACTTTATGGAGTTTACGCAAGTATTGCCGCATAAAACGAGCGGTATTTTAGGCAGTTTGTTAAACTACGGATTGGCCAATGGCGTTGCCGTTTTTCAAAAGTATTGTCAGTTACGAAAGCTGCAAACAAATCCCTTGTTGAAATTTGCTGTGTTTACGGCTGCATTGTTGCACGACTTGGGTCGTGTGCTTACCAATCAACGCATTGTATTGGTTGATGAAAATGGTGATTTTATTCGAGACTGGAATCCCTTTTTGGGATCTATGGTAGGTCAGGCAAAATTTTTTAAAATGTATCCTATCGCTGCTTCTTATTTACGATTAGAAAAAGAAGTAACCCCTTTGTTTGCGCGCCAATTAATTCCAGTCGATTGTTTTTTATGGTTGTCGAGCGATCCCGTTATATTTTCTGATTGGATTGCAGCTTTATTAGGTGAAGAAGGGGTTGGCGCAAAGGAGATTACTTTTGCACTAGCACTGGTTAAGCGTGACGATATTATTGCAGTATTAACTACCCTAGATGGCGCAAATACAGACATGACAGCGCCTATTGCGACGGAACTGGGTGAAGAATTTTATCGTTGGTTGAAAAAAGGTCTTGAAAGCGGTGAAATTCCTGTTAACACGGATGATGCAAATGTTCACAGTGTTGCTGAAGGGGTATTGCTTGAAAAAGCATTATTTAAAAAATTTGTTGAGCAATCTAATTTAAACGTTAATTTTTTAACGGTATATCATCAAATGGCAGATTTAATGGGGCTTAAAAAAGCAGGAGCTGATTTTTTAAATGCTGTTTATTATTCGCCAAGTGAGTCCTCATCAAACTATTCTTCTTTCACAAACAGTGTTGCTGCGCGAGCACGCTTGCATCGCGAAGGAATGCTGGTTGACGCAATCAATGTTTTTATTCGCAATGATGTCAATTCCACATCCGCATTAAGATCAACAAAAGCGATGCGTGCTGCGCATTATCAAAGTCCAGAAAAAATGGCGGGGGTGGCAGCAGCATTGCGGGCTAAAAATAGCAACTCTTGATGTAAGTATGAGCGCATTTTTTGTAATGTCTTGTTTTATGAAACCATTCGCATCAACGGTGTTTTACCCTCCATCGGCTGCACCATCTGTGTCAACACGGCTTGTTTTTCAAGCGGGGCCATTGCTACTTTTCTCCCGAAAGGAGAGATAAAAGCAGTTACCCCCGTATTCGTTGCAACCAACTGTGGTCGCCCTGTCTCAAGAGAACGCATCTCAGCCATCTGGAATTGTTGCCATGGAGCAAGCGATTTTCCAAACCAACTGTCATCGGATAAGCTTAATAGTACGTTGCTGTTTATGCTTTCTTGCCATACGCGCAAGGGGAAAATAATTTCATAACAAATGAAAGGCGCTATGCGAAAATGATCAACGGTGAGTGGCGCTTGATCATTAGGACCCGCATCAAAATCAGACATGGGAATTTTAAAATAATTCGTCACTTTTTCAATGAGTGGTTTAAAAGGGGTGTACTCTCCAAACGGCACAAGATGTTTTTTTAAATATTTGCCATTATTATCACCAATCAATAACAATCCATTATAGGCATGATTACTTTCTTGAATGGGTATGCCAAAAATAATATTGCTTTGATGGGCTTTTGCAAGCTCGCCTAACTTACGAATAAAAAGTTCAGCATCATTCGAATAAACAGGCATAGCACCTTCAGGCCAAATAACTAGCTGATGATCTATGTTTTCAATCGTCAATTGCTTGTATACATTAATCGTTTGCAGGGCATAATTTGGATCCCATTTTACAATTTGTGGGATATTGCCTTGAATTAAGCTAACGGAAAAAGGTTTTCCTACTGGCGTTGTCCATGCATGTTTGTTAAATAGCATGCCGGAGCCAAAAAATAGCACTATTAGCCCTAAAGAAAGACAGTGTATTTTTAAGGATTTTTTTTCAGAAATTAAGACCAGGGCGCCACTAATAATCAGCGTAATAAAAGATAATCCATAAACGCCAACGATGGGGGCCAATCCCGAGAGCGGTGTTTTTAATTGGGTATATCCAATCAAAAGCCAGGGGAATCCGCTAAGAATTGATCCTCGTATTAATTCCCAGCCAGTCCACAGCACGGGAAAAATAATAAGGCATTGCAACGCAGGTGAAAAACGTGAAAAGCATTTTCGAAAAACATAACACAGTGTTGCTGGGAAAAGCGCTAAAAATGCGATAAGTAAAAAAGTAATGAGTGATGCAAGTGCCACTGATGCATTACCATAGCTATGAATGCTAATGTAAATCCAAGAAATGCCGGCACCAAAAAACCCTAATCCAAATAAAAATCCAATCCATAAAGCTTGCTTAGGGGTCACACGTATTAAAACAAATAACAATACAGCCAGTAAAAAAAATGCAGCGTAATCAATATTAAAAGGGGCAAATGCGCTGACTAAAAAAGCACCATCTAATAACGAAAAGAGTGATATCCAAAAAATCATGGGTGGTGTCCTTTTTTAATAATGTGCTTTGTAGGCACACGCACCCTCCCGGGCGCATTTTTATTTTTTAAATTGTAACAATTGAATACCGCGTCGACTTGCTTTAATAACAGTTACCTCAAAACCAGCCAAGGTTATTTTTTCATTTCGTTTGGGCAAACGACTAAATTGCTGTAATACCAAACCACCAATTGTATCGAAATCTTCATCTGTTAAATCCGTATGGAAATGTGCATTAAACGTAGCGATTGGCGTCAATGCATTGACAAGAAATGCGTTATCATTCATTGATTGAATAAGTGCATGGCTTTCGTCAATGTCATATTCATCTGCAATTTCACCGACAATTTCTTCCAATACATCTTCAATCGTAATCAATCCGGATGTCATGCCATATTCATCGACAACAATTGCCATATGATTGCGATTTTGTCGAAACTCTTTGAGTAGCACATCCAATCGTTTGCTTTCAGGAATAAAAACAGGTGGGCGAATAAAATCGCGAATTAAAGAGTCTGTGGTTTTCTGTTCAACGAGCGCAGGCAATAAATCTTTCGCTAATAAAATACCAACGACTGCATCAGGGGTATCGCCAATTACGGGAAAACGTGAATGTTGTGAATGAATAATGAGTGGGAGTGCATCGACAGGTTTTGCATCAGCTGCTATCACAATCATTTGTTGGAAAGGGATCATTACATCGCGCACTTTTTTATCTGCGACAGCCAGTACGCCTTCGATCATTTGCAAAGCATCTTGATCCAGTAAATGACGTTGCTCTGCATCACGCAATATATCAATTAATTGTGATTGTGAGTGCGGTTCTCGAGAGAGAAAATGCGTTAACTTATATAGCCAAGAGTGTTCGGACATGTATGCCTCGTTTATAGAGGGTGGGGGTGTGTGTGAGTATCAGCGGTATAGCTTAATACAAACTAAAATATTATCCGACAATATTTTTAGTAAGCGTTTAAGCTATACCGCTGATACTCACCCTCACACTCACCCTCAATAGGGATTTTTAAACCCCAATTTTCCCATTATTTGAATTTCCAGTGCTTCCATTTTTTCTGCTTCATTATCTTCAATATGATCGTATCCCAATAAATGCAATGCGCCATGAATCGTCATATGTGCCCAGTGGGACTCTAACGGTTTTTGTTGCGCTTCTGCTTCTGCTTTGACAATCGCTGCGCAGATCGCTAAATCTCCTAATGAATCAGCCACTATTCCAGGTATTTTCTCATAGTTAAATGACAGTACATTGGTTGGACCTTTCTTTTGGCGATATTGCGCATTTAAGGCGGCGCTTTCATCTTCATCGATAAGGGTGATACACAGGTCAGTGCATGCGGTTGGAATGTGTGTTGCTACCGCATTAATCCATTGCTGAAATGTTGCTTCCTTGGGGGCAAAATCACAGTCAATATCATTAATCAGTTCGACGGTTATCATACATTGTAGATTTTGCATCATTCTGCTTGGATTTCGCCTGATAAAAAGTTTCTATTGGAGTCTTCTATTCTCACCGAAATAATTTTTCCAATCAAGGACTCTTCGTGAAGGCCAGAAAGTGTTTTGAAATTCACCATGCGATTGCACTCGGTGCGTCCTGCCATTTCATTTTCACTGCGGTAAGCTTTTTTGACAACAAGTACTTTGACAACGCTTCCGACCATTTTTCGGCTAATTTCCGCGGTATTTTGATCGATGCGTTGTTGTAAAATGGCTAAACGGGCTTTTTTTACGTCAATCGGTGTTTCGTCAAGTAATGAGGCTGCAGGCGTGCCAGGACGTCTGCTGTAAATAAAGCTAAATGAAAAATCAAAGCCAACCTCTACAATTAAGTTCATGGTGTCTTCAAAGTCTTTATCGGTTTCGCCAGGAAAGCCAATAATGAAATCGCTGGAGATGCGAATGTCGGGGCGTACCTTTTTCAAAGCGCGAATTTTGGACTTGTATTCAAGTGCTGTATAATTGCGTTTCATGGCAGCTAAAATGCGATCCGAGCCACTTTGTACCGGTAAGTGCAAATGACTTACCAGCTTAGGCTCCGTTGCATAAGCGTCAATTAAATTTTGTGAGAAAGCGGCGGGGTGTGAAGTTGTAAAACGAATACGTTCAACTTCATCTATCGCAGCAACATAGTGAATTAATAAAGCGAGATCAGCCGTTTGGCCATCATGCATTAATCCACGATAATCATTCACATTTTGGCCGAGCAAAGTAATTTCTTTTGCGCCATTAGCCGCTAACTGCATGACTTCGGCAATGACGGAATCAAATGAGCGACTAATTTCTGTGCCGCGTGTGTAAGGCACTACGCAAAAACTGCAATATTTACTGCAGCCTTCCATGATTGAAACAAGCGCAGTAGGGCCGTCGGCTTTTGGTTCTGGTAAAAAATCAAATTTTTCAATTTCAGGAAAGCTGATATCAACCGCTGTTTTTTGCGTTTTAAGGGCTTGCTCCATTAGTTCAGGCAAGCGATGCAAGGTTTGTGGACCAAATACCATATCGACGTAAGGGGCGCGCTTTGCAATAGCCTCGCCTTCTTGGCTTGCTACACAACCACCCACCCCAATAATTAAATTGGGATTTCTAAGCTTTGTTTCACGTGCGCGACCTAAGTCAGAAAATACTTTCTCCTGTGCTTTTTCACGCACAGAACAAGTGTTGAATAGCACAACATCGGCTTCTTCAGGGTCTTTCGTTTCGACCATTCCATGCGAAGCGTACAGTACATCACGCATTTTTTGCGTATCGTACTCGTTCATTTGGCAGCCGTGGGTCTTAATGTACAGTTTTTTTGGCATATTTTTAACTACGTTGACTAAAGGTTGCGCGAATTTTAGAGGGAATGTGACGAGATGTCTAAATAATTTTTCTTTATGATTGCTTATTGTTACTCTAGTATCCTTAGTAACTTCGCATATAGGCAGGGACTATCTCTTATGACACATATCGCTTTTGTATCTAGAAAATTAAAAAGTGCTTCAATTTCGATATTTCCTATTATTACGGATCAGCTGACACAGTGGCTTTCAAAGCAATCATCTAGTATTCAGCAATGGGTAAAAGCGACGCAATTTACAGCAGACTCTGGCTGTATTTGTCTAGTGCCTACTGAAAAAAACAGCGTGCATTGTGTGTTGTTGGGTTTGAAAGATGCGAATGATTTCTTGGCTTTTGGCGCATTACCTGCACGTTTACCAGAGGGCAATTATCATATTGAAGATACGAAACTATTAAAAACGGCGCAGCACTCTCAACAAGCAGCGATGGGTTGGGGATTGGGCTTTTATCAATTTACAAAATACAAACAAGCACAACCTAGATTGGCAAAACTAGTATTGCCGGCATTAGTCGATGAAAAATCATTAAATAACTATCTCGATTCAATTTATTTAGCGCGCGATTTAATTAATACGCCAGCAGAAGACATGGGTCCAGAACAAATTGAAAGTGCAGTAAAAACAGTTGCAAAAAAATATTCTGCTACTGTAAAAGTGATCAAGGGTGATCAATTGTTGGCACATAATTATCCGACAATGCAGGTAGTGGGTCGTGCGAGTCATCGTGAACCCCGCATGATTGATTTACGCTGGTCTTCAAAAAAGAAAAATGCGAAAAAAATTACCTTAGTAGGAAAGGGTGTGTGTTTTGACTCTGGTGGGCTAGATTTAAAGAGCGCTGCTGGTATGTTGCTCATGAAAAAAGATATGGCGGGTAGCGCGATGATGTTAGCGCTTGCACAATTAATTATGTCGCATGATTTGCCCGTTGATTTGCGTTTATTAATTGGTGCGGTCGATAACGCAGTGTCAGGCAATGCCTATCGTCCTGGTGATATTATCAAAACACGTTCTGGTAAAACTGTAGAAATTACCAATACGGATGCTGAAGGGCGTTTGGTTTTATGTGACTTGTTAACGGAAGCATGCACAGAAAACCCTGATTTACTGGTGGATTTTGCAACCTTAACAGGTGCTGCGCGTGTGGCATTGGGAGAAGATATCCCAGCATTTTATGCACAATCAGACAAGTTGGCAGCAGATTTAATGAAAGCTTCTAAAAATGTGAACGATCCAATTTGGCAATTGCCGCTTGTAGAAAGTCATCGTGAAAAATTAAAAAGTGACATGGCAGATATGCTGAATTGCTCTGATTCAGGTTATGGTGGGTCCATCACAGCAGCGTTATTTTTACAGGCTTTTGTGAAGCCAGAGATTGAGTGGGTGCATTTTGATACCTGCGCGTGGAATTTTAAATTAAAACCGGGGCGTCCGATCGGTGGAGAAGTATTCGCCGTGCGCGCGGTGTTTGAATACATTCAAGGCTTGATGCGGATATGAGCGTAGCGCGTGTTTATACGCGCGGCTCACACATTTATTGTGCTACGCTCGTTGTTCTGCGCCATTGCATTATTTCTCGATTTCTGAAAAGATTGTGCAAATTTTAAGTTGATACAAGGAAAGATCAAAATGCCACGTCCTGTCTATATCGTCGACGGCGCTCGTTCGCCATTTCTCAAAGCCAAAACTGAACGCGGACCTTTTTCCGCCTCAGATTTAGCGGTCTCTGTTGGGCGCACTTTGTTAACACGCCAAAATTTTTCAGCAACTGATATTGATGAAGTCATTATGGGTTGCATGATGCCAAGCGAAGATGAAGCGAATATTGCACGTTTAATCGCGTTACGCTTAGGTTGTGGCAATGATGTGCCGGCGTGGACGGTACAACGCAATTGTGCTTCCGGATTGCAGGCACTTGATTGCGCTGTGCAAGACATTCAAGTAGGCCGTGCCAATCTTGTTTTAGCGGGTGGCACTGAAGTCATGAGTCGTGCGCCTTTGCTTTTCAGACCTAAAATGGTCAATTGGTTTGGTCGTTTAAATGCTGCCAAATCTTTTGGTGCAAAAGCGGCTGTCATGACGCAATTCCGCTTGTCATTTTTAGCGCCTATTATTGCGTTATTACACGGATTGTCTGATCCCTTGTGTGGTATGAACATGGGTCAAACCGCAGAGTTATTGGCGTATCAATTTGATATTACGCGTGCTGACATGGATGCTTATGCAGCAAGCAGCCAATTACGGACAGCCACTGCTATTGAAAACAATTATTTTGCTAATGAAATAGCAACCCTTTATGACAACACAGGCCGGTTTTACAAAACAGACGAAGGCGTTCGCCGTGATAGTACCGCTGAAAAGCTCGCTAAATTAAAACCCGTTTTTGATCGCCCTTATGGCTTAGTGACTGCTGGTAATAGTTCTCAAGTAACGGACGGTGCGGCATTATTATTGCTTGCAAGTGAGGAAGCGGTAGAAAAATTTAATTTGCCGGTTTTGGCAAAAGTGATTGATACACAATGGTCTGCCTTAGCGCCCGAAGTAATGGGCCTTGGACCCGCGTTTGCATCCGCTGCGCTATTAAAAAAACAGGATTTAAATTTATCGGATATTGATTATTGGGAGTTTAACGAAGCTTTTGCGGCACAAGTGATTGCTTGCACAAAAGCCTTAGCTTCCGAAACATTTTGTCGCGAACAATTGGGATTGCCAGGCGCCTTAGGGACGATTGATCCTGCAAAATTAAACATCGATGGCGGTGCAATTGCGCTGGGACATCCCGTCGGTGCATCAGGCGCGCGTGTTGTATTGCATCTCATCAATACCTTGCGTCGTGAAAAAGCAAAACGTGGTATTGCTTCATTGTGCATTGGCGGTGGCCAAGGCGGTGCGATGCTCATTGAAACGGTTTAACCTTTGTATGGGCGTGATTTATCGCGCCTCAAATTTCGATACTCAAGGAACTTTCCATGGAAAAACAATACCAACATTTCAAACTTGAAACCGATTCAAATACTATTTTGTGGCTCACTATTGATCGCGCTGGTGCCTCTGCAAACGCTTTGAGTCGTGACGTTTTTGATGAGTTAAACACTATTTTAGAGGATGTGCGTCAACGTAAATTGGCAGGGTTAATTATTGTTTCTGGTAAAACGAAAGGCTTCATTGCAGGCGCGGATATTTCGGAATTTACCCATTTAAAAACAAAAAGAGAAGCCTTTGATCTCATTCGTCAAGCACAGTTGGTCCTTGATAAATTAGAAGCGTTGCCTTATCCAACGTTAGCAATGATTAAAGGTTTTTGTTTGGGTGGTGGTTTGGAACTGGCCTTGGCTTGTCGATACCGTATTGCAGCGGATACCCCAGATACAAAAATTGGTTTGCCAGAAATTAAATTAGGCATTCACCCAGGGTGGGGTGGCACGGTTCGCTTGCCAAGATTGATTGGTGTCATGGAGGCAATGACCATGATTTTACCGGGCAGTGCTTATCCTGCCAGAAAATGCGCAAAATTAGGCATTATTGACTTAGCAGTCCCGGAGCGCATGTTAAAACGCGCGGCCATTGAAACCATTTTGCGTCAACCAAAGCCAAAGCAACCCAATTTTACATCGAAAATAATGGCGCTTTCTTTTATGCGTCCTTTAGTCGGAAAACTATTTTACCGTGAATTGGCGAATAAGAAAGTCAATAAAAAGCATTATCCAGCACCCTATGCCGTTGTCAGCAATTGGATTAAAGATGGTGCGCAAGGTAATGCAATGGAAAATGAAGCGAATTCTATTGCTGAATTAATGATTACCGAAACGGCACGTAACTTAGTGCGTATTTTCTTCCTGCAAGAAAAAATGAAAGGTATCGCAAAACAAGTGACATTCAAACCATCTTGGGTGCATGTTATTGGTGCTGGCACGATGGGGGGTGATATCGCGACTTGGTGTGCAGCACAAGGCTTACATGTCACCTTGCAAGATCAATCACCTGAAAAAATTGCGCCTGCTATCAAACGCGCCAATCAATTTTTCCAGAAAAAGTTCAAAGAGCCGCGTTTGGTTGCAGCTGCTATGGATCGTTTACAGCCAGATGAGCAGGGGATGGGCGTTACGCGTGCTGACATCATCATTGAAGCTGTATTTGAAAATTTAGCCGTAAAACAAGATATTTTCAGAAATGCAGAAGCAAAGGCGAAACCTTCGGCTATTTTGGCAAGCAACACTTCCAGCATTCCTTTGGAAGAAATTGCAACAGCGCTTAATGAACCATCGCGTTTGGTGGGCATTCATTTTTTTAATCCCGTTGATAAAATGCCTTTGGTGGAAGTGGTGTGTGGTGATAATACCTCTGATGAAACAATTTGTCAGGCAGCGGCTTTTGTAGGTGCGATTTCACGCTTACCTTTGCCCGTTGCTAGTCGTCCTGGATTCTTAGTCAATCGCGTCTTAATGCCGTACCTACAAGAAGCGATGGAGTTGTTTGAAGAAGGTGTGCCTGCTGCTGCCATTGACCGCGCTGCGATCCAATTTGGCATGCCCATGGGACCAATCACCTTAGCTGATAAAGTCGGGTTGGATGTTTGCTTGTCTGTTTCTGAAAATTTGTCCCGCTATTTTGGTATTCCTGTGTCTGAGCGTTTACGTTCAATGGTTCAGGCAGGGCGTCTTGGCATGAAAAATGGCCGTGGTTTTTATGACTACAAAAATGGCAAAGCACTTAAAACAAAACAAGTGGATGAATCTTCTTTACCATCTGACATTTCTGATAGAATGATTTTACGTATGTTAAATGAAGCAATGGCATGCCTTTCTGAAAAGGTTGTTGCAGATGCGGATTTGCTCGATGCAGGAATGATTTTTGGTACGGGTTTTGCACCATTTTTGGGTGGGCCAATGCAATACGCAAAAACACGGGGTGTCAAAACAGTGATTGCGCGTTTAGAAGGGTTTGCAAAACAGTATGGGGATCGCTTTAAGCCTCATGCGGGCTGGTTTCAATGTCAGCAAGACCCAAGTTTTGGCTTGAACCGTAACGCTGAGCTAGAAGAAGGGGAGCTTCGCGGGTAAAACATAAGTATTCTCGCCTGTGCGATGTGAGCGCAACTGTAGCGGGTGTTTTGCAGGGGTTCCTCCAAAACACACGCTACACTCGTGTACCCAGATCCCTGCGTTATGTTTATTGTTTGTATTTTTTGTAACAAATGGAGTTGAAGTTTATGGTGTCATATCCAAGCAATGAAGTTAACTTTTCAAAAATGTTTAGATTGTCTTTGCAGCACCATTTCAAAACATTTTGTTATTCTTTGGTGTGTATTATTTTGTTGTTTTTTTCAGTAACGCTCTCAAATAAACTGACTATCAGTAATCCTTATATTTATTTAGTTGCAAAATATCTTTTTATCGCTGTATGGCTTTTCTTTTTCTCAGCTGCCTTATTGGCAACACATTTTGCTTTTAGTGCTGCGGGCGAGGGATATGGTGCTGCTTTCAAAAAAACCTGCGCTCGATTACCTGCTATTGCGGGCACTATCATTATGTATCTTGCCGGTATTATTATCATACTTTATGCAACGCATTATATGCGTGTCGGCATTCTTCATGTAGATGTCAATGCAAGCCAAACCATAAAAGGGCTTTTGGTGATTCTAGAGCTTGTTGTTTTGGCTGTTTTTGTGTGTATGTTTTTTTTCAGCTACCCACTTTGTGTGATTAATGAAAAATCATTGAAAAAGTCTTTTCTCGACAGTGCTTATTTGTCTGAAAAAAATAAAATGGGTATTTTTTTATTACTGTTTATTATTACGCTTCCGTATTCTTTATTAATAAAAAAAGGCCTGGATTTTCATTTTATTGCTCAGTACCATCTCAGTTTTCTTTATGTTTTTGTTGTGTTGAGTTTTTTTGTGCCGCTATTTATTAATCTATTGTTGCTGTTAATCAATGATTCAAAAAATCAGCTTACTGCGGAAGATGAATAGCTACGTATTTCTTGACACGAGCACGCCAGCGACCGTCGCTCACATTTCTTGATGCGAGCCACGAGTGTAGCGAGTGTTTTTGCAGGATATCTCGATGCACATAAACCCTGCAAAAACACTCGCTTCGCTCATGCTCGCACCAAGAAACTTGAGGGTTTTTTATATCACGTTGCACGGAATCATGTTAGAACTTTCAATCGAACTGTTCATTTTTTACATTTTGATGAAATCGCCGTATCACCAACAACAATAATTGGAGACTTTAATACTTTGGTAAGCTTTCTCATGCGTATGCCAGTCCTGATCGTGAGAATGTGCATGATAATTTGGATGATCTAATAAAATTACAAGAAGATTTTATAAAAGGCCAAAAAAGTGTCGAAAATGTGTTGTCGTATTTATTTAAGTATCACCCTTTATTTCAATGACAATTATTTCATAGCGCATACTTCCAGATAAAAAAACGCAGCGATTGCTGCGTTTTTTATTCTGAAGAACAGAACACTATTTTTAATGTTCTGCTTTAGCAGATTCAACAGGTGATTGCGTTTCATCTAATTCTTGAAGTGAAATAACAGCAACTAATGGTTTACCGCGGCGTGTTAATACAACGCGTTGGTTACCATAAGCCGCTTGGTTAATCATTTCAGAAAAGTTTTCACGTGCTTCAACAGTAGACATTTTTAACATGATAAAACCTCAATTGGTGTTTGACAATCAAACTCCTGTTACCCTAATCGTCCATGTCTTGAGCAAACGTACAATAGGTTCGTTACAAATGCAAGTAACCAAATGAGAAAAGGCTCGTAACTGTATGTTTTGAGATTATTTAATGAAACGTTAATCTTGGCTGCGCGAGTCTAGGGCATGGCACACCTTACAAATCGCTTGCTATGCGTGCGGCTCTCACCACTGGTTATTCTTCAAGATATTGATGCTTATCTGGCACATCTTTCCATTCGTCAGCATCTACAGGCGCTGCCTTCATTTTAGTGATCATCGGCCACTTTTCGGCGAGTTTTTTATTTAAATCGAGATAGTGTTTTTTGTCTTCAGGCAGGTCGTCTTCTGCATAGATGGCATTAACCGGGCATTCTGGCACGCACAAATTACAGTCAATGCATTCATTGGGATCAATAACGAGCATATTTGCACCTTCGCGAAAACAATCGACAGGGCAGACTTCTACGCAATCGGTGTATTTGCAGCGAATACAATTTTCAGTCACAACAAAGGTCATATTATCTCTCAACTGCCTGTATTAATTTGCTCAGCATTATAGGGATAAAAATGCTTGATAGGAATCTCTTTTTGATTAACAAGACTCTTGTGCAATCCTTATGATTGTCAGTAGAATTCACTCATCATAAAGGAGAAAAAACCAATGACCATTCACGATAAAATCCAACAAATCATCACAGAAAGCCCCGTTGTTTTATTTATGAAGGGTACGGCAGATTTTCCGCAGTGTGGATTTTCTAGTAAAGTTGTGCATCTTTTGAGATCTTCCGGCATTGCATTTACCGATGTAAACGTATTGGCTGACGATGAAATGCGCCAAGGGATTAAAGACTTCACAAACTGGCCAACCATTCCACAACTTTATATCAAAGGTGAGTTTGTGGGTGGTTGTGATATTGTGACGGAACTCTATACCTCTGGCGAACTACAAAAATTAGCATCGTAATATCATCAGGAGATCTGCAATGTCACGCGATTCATTAGCGCATCATGGGTTTTTACCTGATTCACCAGAAGCACGTTATGAGCTTTTGCTAAGATCAATGGCGCTGATGCTTTCAACGGCACTCTTTAATGCGATTGAAATCGGCATTGCAGTGCATGATGAAAAGCCTGGCAGCATACTCAATAATGGTATCGGTACTGGCATATCGGCTTTTGCTGCCCTTGGGCTTATGGTTTCAGCATGGCGCAATCGTGAAATGGCTGGCTCAACACCCTGTATGGCTAAAATTTCAGCGATGGGCAGTGCCTTTAGTGCGATGCTTGTATTTTCAGCTGTATGCGCAAGTTTAACCAGTATGGGCAATAATCGTTTCACAGATGGAGCAGCAGAAGGGGGTGTTGCAGTGTTTGCGCTCCTATCTGCGCTAGGTTTTGCATTGCTTCAGAAATTTAATGTAACTGCGCGCACACAGACATCCATTTTGGATGTTGTTACTTGTAAAGAAGCACCTGATCAACGTGCAATGGTTGCAGGCTCATTATTAGGTAATATCCCACCTTTTGCGACATTTGCTTATTTTGACTTTCGCCGGCAAAGATTTGGTAGTTTTACGGGCTGTGCAATTTCTGTATTAACCAATACTGGCTTATTTGCTCAAACACTACGAAATGCGTCAGCAGATCCTGAAAGCGCTTTTTCTTATAAAAAATTTATGGTTCATGTGGCAGGAGTCGCTGGGTTTCTTTTTCTATGTGGTGGCGTTACTAATCGTATGAACGGTCGCTCAGCCATTGAATCTGGAAGTGAGTTATTTTTAGGGGCGGGGTTGTTGTTTATGGTAGCACTTTATAAGGCTTGTGATTGCCTCTACGCGCGATATAACAATACCCAGGTTCATCAAGCTGCCCTCCTAGAGGAGGGACGAGCACCGCTTCTCAGCACTTCCCTATGAACAAAAAATTTTCATCTTTTGGCGATCTTGAACGGTAATTTTTTGAGAAAAGCGCAGTGTACATGAAGTCCATGAGCATTTTCGAAACAAATTACCGTTCAACCTCGCCTAAAATCTGAAAATTAGCGGTTTTTCAGACATTCGCGGGGAATTACTGACCATTTCGAGAAGCTGTTGCTAATCCCACAAGCTGTCACGCTCCTTAGACTGATCAGTTGGTACGTCACGTAACTGATGAATACGCTGGTATTTACTCATTTCTGCTAACTGTGAAGGGGATTTTTTATGATTTTTATCGAATGCTTCAAGTTTTATATCGATCTCACTGACAAATTGTTTATCTAATGCTTTCATCTGTTAAAATGCCTTTCATTATATGAATTAAGTGATTGTATCATGACATTGTCTTGCTTTAAATCTCTCAAAACAGCTGAAGATCTTCAGCTATTGGATGCACAGTTTCAGCGCTATTTGGCTGGAAAAGATAATAGGCTTGCAGAGCAGCTTATTCAGTATCGCGCGCATCAATTATCAGCAATTCAAGAAAGTGATTGGATGATTGCAACCGCACCTGTTTTAGAGGGCTTTATTTCAGAATTATTTGAAATTCAATCAGACGTTAAAAAATTATTTGATGAAACTGTCGCTTGCAATCTCGCTTTTGTCGATAAGAAAAAAAATACACGCTTATACCATCCCGTTACTAAAAAAGATTATACGAACTTAGTACCCTTAGTTCCCGTTGAAAACGATTCACTGCAAAGGTTGCAAGGACCCTGTGAAACGCATCGTGAACGTGATGGCTTTGGTTTAACAGATCCACGCATGTCGCGTGCAGAGGTGATGGATGAAATCGACTACTGTGTTTACTGTCATAAAAATGAAGGCGATTTTTGTTCAAAAGGCTTTCCTGTTAAAAAAAGCAGTCCTGAATTAGGGTTTAAAATCAATCCAGCAGGCGATTTGCTGGCAGGTTGCCCGCTCGAAGAAAAAATATCTGAAATGCATACCGTAAAAAAAAATGGCTTTGGGATTGGTGCACTCGCGATTGTCACGATTGATAATCCCCTGTGTGCGGTCACAGGTCATCGTATCTGTAATGACTGCATGAAAGCTTGTATTTATCAAAAACAAGATCCTGTGAATATTCCTGAAGTTGAAACACGCGTATTAACTGACGTATTAGATTTGCCTTGGGGCGTTGAAATTTATGATCTATTGATTCGCTGGAATCCCCTTAGAAAAACACAGTTTTCGCCAAAAAATTACAATCATAAAAAAATATTGGTAACGGGGATGGGTCCGGCTGGATTTACATTGGCGCACCATTTGCTAATGGAAGGCTGCGCAGTGGTTGGCAGCGATGGCTTAAAAATTGAACCCTTGCCAAAGCATTTTATTGAAAACCCCATTCGTGATTTTAATGTATTAAAGGAATCGCTCGATAATCGCATTATGTCAGGTTTTGGAGGTGTTTCTGAATATGGCATTACTGTGCGCTGGGATAAAAATTTCTTAAAATTAATTTATTTAAGTTTAATGCGTCGATCACATTTTCAGTTGATTGGTGGTCTGCGTTTTGGTGGAACCGTTACGGTTGAATCAGCATGGCAATTAGGCTTTGATCATATTTCTATTGCCGTGGGTGCAGGATTACCCCGTGAATTGTCGATTAAAAATAGCTTGGCACCTGGTATGCGTTCCGCAAATGATTTTTTAATGGCTTTACAGTTAACGGGCGCCATTAAAAAATCAAGTCTAGCAAATTTGCAAATGCGATTACCTGCGGTTGTGATTGGCGGGGGATTAACTGGGGTTGATGCCGCAACAGAAGCACAGGCTTATTACATCGTGCAAGTTGAAAAAATGCATCAGCGTTATCATATTTTAAAATCAGTCATGGGTGAAGATAATTTACGTTCGCAATTTGATGTGCAGGGTCTTTCTATTCTAGATGAATTTTTATCGCATGCAGAAAAAATAATCACTGAGAGACAACAATCAAAGCCAGCATTGAATAAGTTAATTCGTGAGTGGGGCGGTGTCACCATTGCCTATCGTAAAAGCATTCAAGAATCGCCCGCTTATCAACGCAATCATGAGGAGCTTATTAAAGCCTTTGAAGAGGGGATTTTTTATGCGGAAGGCTTAGAGCCTGCTTCTGCTGTGCTCGATGAACACGGTGATTGTGCTGCTTTAATTTGCAATGCTAACGTACAAGATGAAAGTGGTTTATGGCAAAAAAGCACCGAGCAAAAAACCATTCCAGCCAAATCTATTTTTGTGGCAACAGGTGCAAAACCGAATATTGCGTATGAATTCGAGCATAAAGGCACTTTTGAACGCGATAACAATAATTATCGTTGCTTTGATGAAAATAAACATCCTGTCGATCATATTGGCAATGTTAAAGAAAATTTTGGTATTTTTACGAGTGACCCACGCGTTAGTTTTTTAGGGGATACGCACCCCGTCTTTCATGGTAGCGTTGTTAAAGCAATTGCCTCTGCACAAAAAGGTTACCCAAAAATAATGTGCGCACTTTCAGTAGATGGGCAGTTTATCGCATCTGATTATGCACAATTTCGCAATACGATTGAGCATCTTTTCACAACGACACTTACAGATAATATTCGCCATACGGAAAATATTGTTGAGTTAATTGTTCATGCCCCCATGCTTGCAAAACAGCACACACCCGGACAATTTTATCGTTTGCAAAACTTTGAAACCTACGCTAAAAAAATAGATGATACCACTTTGCAAACAGAAACCGTTGCCGCACTGGGTATTTATTATAAAAATAAACCCGATCATTTATCTTTTTTTATTGTTGAAAAAGGTGCGAGCACAAAAATATTAGGTTGCATGAAAAAAGGCGATGCTATTTCTGTGATGGGGCCAACTGGTGCAAAAATAAAAATTCCAGAAGTGCCTCAACCTATTTTAATGATCGGCAATGAAATGGCAATCATGTATTTATTAGCGACGGGTGAGACATTAAAGCAAGCGGGGCACAGTATTCATTTTGTGGGCATTATGTCAGAAAAAAATCGCTTTGCGCTTGATCAGATAAGTAAAATTGCGGACAGTATCGAATTTTGTGAAAAAGACAGTGCTATTGTAGAGACGCGTTTTATCGCTTCTCGGGATGCGCGTCATGCAAAACATATTTTTATTATCGGTTCGCCACAGCTATTAAAAACAATGCGAGCGTTACGACAAACCTATTTTTCAAAAGACACTGCTTTTACTGCTTCCGTTTATGGCTCAATGCAGTGCATGTTAAAAGGGGTGTGTGCACAATGCTTACAATGGCAAATTGATCCTGTGACGGGTAAACGCACAAAAGCGGTGTATGCCTGTTCGTGGCAATATCAACCAATGGACATTATTGATATTGATAACATCAGTGAGCGTCAGGGACAAAACCGTGTTCAGGAGATACTAACCAATCTTTGGATGGAGTATCTCTTAGGAGCTGTAACAGGTTAATGCCGCACCCCTTTTTTTTTAGACATGAGACGAGAGCGCTTATTACAGGCGCGGCTCGCATCTTGGTTTTTTAGCAGCGGGTTTTTCTGTCTCTTTTTTCGGATCAAATAGTCGGCAAAACAATTTTATTTGTTTGTTTAATATTGCAGATGCTGTTTCTTCCGCCTGTAACAGTGCTGTGCGTTCACGCATTTCAATAGACTCCAGCAGTACTTCAACTCTTCCTTTTTTAGAAGGTTCTGAGTTGTTAGAAGACAGATAGGCATCTGTCGTTTCACGAAAACTCAAGCGCATTTGTTTAGTAAACGCGTTACGAGCACTGCATTCTTTAGAAAGCAATTCGTTACGTGCACTTGCTTCAAGCAGATTTACACTATTATAAAAAGCCCCTAACGCTGTCATGCTGGCCAATTCAAATTGCGCTACCTCTGCAATTGATAAAAAGGCAAGTACCAATGCCAGTTCGTTTTCTGTTTCTGGGAAAACTTGTTCATGACATCCATTATCTGAACGTATAAAAGTAGGGCCAAATACACCCTCTTTTGATGCAAATAACACACAAATCGCTAATTTTTCCTTCATGTATTACTTCCTCTTGAAAAGGTTTGAACTATTTCTTTTTGCAGGTAATTTTCGGCGAATACTATCTTTTTGCGAGTATTTTCTTCAAGGGTTTTTAAAAATTCTATGTCATATTGTTTGGCAACAGCTGTTTTGTGCTTTGGATCTAATCCAATCCATTGCGCAAAGGCTAAATAAAATACAACCAGCCGAATTTCATTTTCTGTTTCAGGGAAAACATTTTTTGGATGAGTGCCTTCTGGACGAATAAAATTGGGGCCAAAACACAGATTTTCGGCAAAAAAAAGTGCGCAAGTAACAGTTTCAGACCGCATTTTTAGTCCTTAAAAAGATAAGAAGGGGAATTCTAGAGTTAAGTAGCCATGCTGTCAAAAATAATTTGTAAGAGCCTGTTTAAGATCTTCAGGCTCAAGCGAAAATGATGAGATTTGAGTAGAAAAAATTAAGAATTTAAGGTGAATGCTTGTTGCTGCCTTCACCGAAAATTGTTAATTTTTTATGCCAAATAGCATCATTTGCAGCGAGGCGGGAGATTTTAAACAGGCTCTAAGGTGATAAAAAACGTTTTCGTTTTTTGATGCGAGCGCGAGTGTAACGTGTATTTTGCAGAAAACACGGAGTTTAGTCCGACAGTTTCCCACGGTAATGGCAGTTACAGCTCAGCTTTTATTTTGAGAAACAGAATGCGATGTTTTTTGTGTGCCCGCCTTCTGCATTTTTTCTACAATCTTATTGAGTGCTAATCGGGTTGCGCTAGATTTAGTCGCAAACAAGCCTGAGTTCCGTTGTTTATCAATCAATAGGGAAAACAGTGTGCCAGGCTTTAGGTGCTCACGATGCCAAGCCATACCATTTTCATTTTTTATTTTATCTTCACAATACTGTTGCAGGTATTTTTTTGAAGCGCTCGTTTCAAAAAAACTAAGCAAAAGAGATGGGCAAGCATTAAATGACGCCTGTGCTTCAGGTGCTTCCAGTGATTTAAACAGGCTAAAATAGATTTTTTTTAGCGATTCCGACATGGCTACAGAATCGGTTGTTTTTGACGAATGGTTAAAAAAGTTTGCGAAATGTATCACTAGATGAAAAGTGCGTAATTTTTTTTCGAAAGAAATTTCCGTGTTTACAAAGTAAGTATTTAAATTTTCTAACACATTATTTGTAAAATTTAAAACTATGGGTTTTATGGCCGCTTTGTCTTTTTCAATTAGTGTTAAAGCGGCATCAGTAATGTTAAAAACCAATAGGGGATTGTTTTGACAAGCCAAAGCAAGTGCGTTCATCCAGCAATAAAAACCATTTTCGCCTTTGTTTGGACCTTCTGCCGCGGTTTCTGATAATCCTTGAATCAGTTGCGTGGGATCATTGGTTTTTGCGATCAATTGCATTAAAGCATCGATCATCGTTGGTGCAGCAGCGAGTTTGTTCTCACAAGCCAAAGAAAGTGCGTTCATCCACCAATAAAAACCATTTTTGCCTTTGCTTAGACTTTCTACTGCTATTTCTGATAATCCTTGAATCAGTCGCGCAGGATCAGGAGTTTTCGCGATCAATTGAATTAAAGCATCGATCATCTTTGGTGCAGCAGCGAGATTGTTTTGACAAGCCCAAGAAAGTGCGCTCATCCACCAATAAAAACCGTTTTTGCCTTTGCCTAGACTTTCTGCTGCGATTTCTGATAATCCTTGAATCAGTCGCGCAGGATCAGGAGTTTTCGCGATCAATTGAATTAAAGCATCGATCATCTTTGGTGCAGCAGCGAGATTGTTTTGACAAGCCCAAGAAAGTGCGTTCATCCACCAATAAAAACCGTTTTTGCCTTTGTCTTCACCTTCTGCTACTGTTTCTGATAATCCTTGAATCAGTTGCGCAGGATCAGGAGTTTTCGCGATCAATTGAATTAAAGCATCGATCATCTTTGGTGCAGCAGCGAGCTTGTTATGACAAGCCCAAGAAAGTGCGTTCATCCACCAATAAAAACCATTTTTGCCTTCTTTGATTGGCGGTGTGAGCCAGCGGATTAATTCACTCATATCTGTTGCGTTGATTGCCAGCAGATTGAGTAGCGCTGCAATGTACTTGTAATCAGAAGATTCAGCAGCTATTTTTTCTACTAAGATCGGGTAAAGATCGTTGATTGTTGGCGACACATTGGAATGCTGCTTGAAATAAATATTCAAGAGAGCGTCCAAAGAAAGCGTTTCAATGATAGGCTGCGGCACTTCTTCAAATGCTATTTTATCGAGTAGTGAAATAAATTCAGGTCGCTCAAAAACAGTTTTAAATCCCTCTGGATTGCGTCGATACTGTACTGTTAATAGTGCTGCGTTATTGCCAAAGTCGGTATTGAAATTTCTGAATACGGAGGCTATTGTTTCATCGGTCACTATTGCCTCTAGAGAAAAGGCAGCCGCTAATTCTTCAAGAGTGGTTGGCACTAGCGGTTTAGTTTTATCGCAATAGTCATCTTTAAGTTTTTTAAAAATTTGTTTTAAAATGTATTGCCAGTTGATGTCTTTGTGATAACTGCTAATACCGTCTTCTGATTCTACAATAATAAAATAGCTATTATCGATCCCTGAGCGTTCTCCTTTAGAAACCGGTAAATATTTTTCAATGATCGCAGTCATTTTCTTTAAATCACCGATATCAAATCCATAAATATCATTAAGCTGATCCTCCTCTGTTGGAAAACCCTCTTTTTTAGCACCCGTATAGACAGTGGCAAGCTGTGTTCGTAAAAAATCAAGCAAAAGAAACGGTAAAAGAAAGGGTGTGTATTTTTCGCTAAAGGTGTTTTTTAATGCAGCTTCAAGATACGCTGGCGTGAAATCACCGACATATTCATCATCTTTGTTTTTTTGGCGTACGCCGTAGTGTTGGTCATGCGCAATATGTGTCATCGTATTGGCAGCATGCACTTCACCCAAGAGTGAAACACCCAAGCGTTGAACGATATCTTCTCTGGCTATTTGCAACAATTCTGCGAAATTTTTAGGTTGATCAAAGGATAAAATGATTTCTTCTGCGCGATCATGCAATCCTGCATGGCATGCAATTTCTTCGCACAGTTTTTTTCTAATTTTTTCTTTTTCGTCATCTGATATCAGGCCATACAAGTGATTTAGCTCGCCACGCAATCGTTGTAGAATACGCCTTAGACTTTTAATCAGTTCTATTTTATGGGTGTAGGTGGCGCTGCCTTCAAGCTCAGTGAATTTTCCAGCGAGCGCGGGAATTTCTGCTTTGAGTGCTGCTAGATCCTCTGTTTCAGTGTGCGCAAACACGGGGAAAAATTTGTCATCTTGTCCTTTTTTGATGACGATCGAAAAGGCTTCTTGACGAAAGCTTTTATGTGCGCCGCTCGGTAGGGCCATCTTTTTCTCTTGTTTTGTGCTATCTAAGAGCATTATAGACAAGAAACATCAATAATGATGGATCAACGGGTACGATTTTAAGCCAATTTTTATGGCAATTTCACGAAAAACTCTGCAACTCATTGATTCTATTATGTATTGCAAGATGTGTGCGAGCGCGAGTGTAATGCGTGTTTTGCAGAAAACATCACGTAACGAAAGATCGTGCAAATTCACTCGTTATACTCGCGCTCGCATTCCAGCGTGTAATGAGTCGTTACGAAGTTTTAGAAATGCCCGCCATCCATTTTACAGGTTGCTGTGCTTTTTCTTTGATACAAGCCTTTCTCTTTATCAAGCTGGCATTCACTTGGGTTTTGTTTACAAACAGGAAGACCATAGCATTTATGAATAGGTATAACCGCAACACAGGAAATAGTGCTGACTGCCATACCAACTAAAGAAATGCAGATCGCTAATTTTTTCATTGCCAACTCCTTTTGAATTTACGAAACACGACCTCATTATTCTATCACGCCTGCAACAGCCTCTTACTGTAGAATGTCGCATTTTTAGCGATTCCCGCTTTCATAAATCCCCAGCACCAGCGCGGCGTTAGCGACTTTTTTTAATCAGTAGCTGTGGGGCAGTAGGAGTATCACATACGGCAACAAATATACCGCCGAAACACCCGCAATAAAGCCAAATAAATGGCCTTCCCATGATATGCGTTTGTCATTGCTTGGTAGTAAATTCGTAAACATAGAGCTGAAATAAAAAACAGCAACAATGCCAACAATAAAGGAAAGAGGGGAGGGCTTATAATAAATGCCAATCGTAATATAACCCAAGTAGCCCATAATTAAAGCGCTAGCACCAATGTGGATGCCTCGGCGCCCAAAAAGCCAAATTAAAAAACCACTGAGTAAAATAATAATGGCGGAAACTATTAAATAGTTAGTTAAACCTTGCAATAAAATTAAATTTGAAAAAATAAAAAGCGGTACAGAGTTGACAATTAAATGCCCAAAATTGCCATGCAAAAAAGGGGAGAAGGGGATTCCAATCCACCCCCATTTTTTGCGAGGCCAAATACCTAAAATATTAAGACGATAGCCCACCATCCAATTGACAATATGTATTAGAAATAAAAGCACAATAAAGCCAGCAGAAATTGGCAGATATTGATTAAGCTGCGCAATCGCATCTGTAACAGATTTAAAAAAATCGTCCATGTTTTTAATAACCTTTTAGCGTAGTGAGCTAGGATCTATTAACGCACTACAGACCGTGCCAGGTGGCGGTGTGACACCTGTTAATAGATACTGATATGCGTAATTATCTATGCATGAAAAATAGTTAGCATTTGTAAAATACGCTAAGGCTGTATGCCCTGCACCATTAAAACTTAAAAGCACCGAATTTGGAATTATTTTATTCATCGCAACACTATTAGAATAAACCGTTGTCGGATCATAATAGTTTCCGATAATCAAAACAGGATTTATAGTGCTTGGGTATGTTAAATCTGGCAACGGATGATTCGGCAGGTGATTGTAACAGCCTAATAAATTCTCACTATAAGGAAGACTGGTCAGAATTTGGTAGCTCGATAAACTATTTTGATTCCAATATTGGCTCGCGAATGACAGCGCGCTGATGTCGTTTTCTAAACCCTCTTTTTTGTAATCGCCACCCATGACAGCGCTGTATACCAAAGATTCTTTTGTAATGGTTGTTGGCAGGTTGATCATCACAGGAATAGCATTCGTGCTAAGGCCATCTGCAATTAAATCTAAAATTAAAGGATAGGTATCTAATTCCATCAGCATAGGGGATATTTGATTGTAAAAATCTTGCGGTAAAATAACCTGCGAAGTATTTAATTGATTAACAACCGAGCCAGATTCAATGTGTGACAACAAAAGCGCATAACTTTGTCGTGGATTGGGATAAAGCACGCAAGAAGGATTTTGTTCGCATCGATCAAACAAATAATTTAATGCCTTTTGATACCCTGCAGCACTGCCAGTAAACAATGATTGCGCTTGATGCGCTGGATTCATATTGCCATCTAAAATCATTTTATCTACCGTGTTTGGATACAACGATAAATAAACAGAGCCCAGCTGTGTCCCATAAGAGCTGCCTATATAGCTAATCTGATTATACCCAGCAGCTAATCGAATAGTATTCATATCTTGGGCGGTATTTTCAGTACTCATATAATATTTTACTGGATTAGACTCAGCTTGAAAGCAAGCAGATAAGTTGTTTTGAAAATTATTGAATGTGCTTTTAAAGTTGCTGCTTTCAAAAATGCTTCCTGGTACTGGCGGCAATTGTGTTGAGCAATCATGGAGACTTTCACTTAATCCAACGCCTCTTGGATCAAAATAAACAATAAAAAATGTTTTATAGATATCATCACTGAATTTTTCAAAGGCTTTGCTTTCGCTAGATAAACTAACCCAAGGCCCACCAGCATTGATAAATAATGGTTTGCTTGCGGAGTCGTATTTTTTGTATTTTACAACCGCTAAAGTGGTAACACCGATGGATGGATTGCGATAATCCAACGGGACAGTCACCTTCGCACACTGATACTTCGGATTATTGTTAAACTGTGAAGGAGCACAATCTCCCCATTGAATCGCCCGAACTGAATCAGCATTGGCACATAAGGCTAGAAACAAACAAGAGAAGATCGCTGTGTATTTTATTGGTTTGAGCAACATCATGCTTATAGAACCTGGCTTTTCCTCAAGAATTGGTCATTATTTTACCATTAATCACCAATTGTTTGTAAGCATTTTTTGGTGCGAGCCGCGCGCGTAGCAAGCGATAGAAACCACGGACACCGCCTTTGCTTTTGTCCGGTGCGAGCCGCGCGCGTAGCAAGCGATTTTCAGGGTCAATAGCTCTTTTCCTGCAAACACGCGTTACACTCGCGCTCGCATCAAAGCACTTACAAATAATATGTATTCAGATAATGAGAGTACTCGGAAATTTTGCAGCGTTCTCGCTATCTACGCGCAGCCTTCCGGCTACGCTACCGATGGATCTTCGTAATAAAAGTCCTTAAATTGACGCGCATACGCTACGGCTCGACTACTCCTCACATCAAGATTCGTCCTGGATTATTTGCCTCTAATCGCATAACGGATTTTTTGCCAATACCTTTTACATGCGCTAAATCGTCGATGGTTTTAAAAGGTCCATTTGAGTTGCGATAGGTAATAATGGCTTGTGCTTTTTTAGGTCCAACACCTTTTAATGTCGATAACGTGTTTTCATTGGCATGATTAATATCTACAGGTGGCATATGCTGTTCTTTTAAAAATAAATGCACATGACGATGCGATAGATGTTGCCGATTACTGGTTTCTAAATTGGGCGTAATATCAGCCGCATAAGAAAACCCCGCCAATAAAAAAAATGCGATTATTACCGGTAAAAACAACTGTTTCATAACACCCCTCTTTTATTTAAAGTAAAATAGGGATTTTATAGGGATTTAAATTTTCAACAATACCGTGTTTTTACAGTAGTTCCCGGCGAATGTCTGACAAGATCGTCAAAAGATGAAAATTTTTTATTCACCGGGAATTGCTGGTGTTTTTAAAAAAGCATTTTACAGGCTTCATCTGCTTGTGGCTCATCAAATGTTTTTAATAATGTTTGAATGGTCGCATAAAAAATTGTTGATGCTTCGTGTGATAGTCTTCTATCATCCGAGACATCAAAGGGTAAGGTTAATGTAATGACACAACCATTAATGGCTTCAATGTTTATTTTTAAGGTTAAAGTAGCTAAAATGTGACTGTCTTCAAATTCCGATGCAAGTGCTAAATAAGTTATTTTTCTGGCATGATGATCATTTAATAGCTGTAATAAAACATTTTCAATGCGCATCATGTTTTCATTAAAAACACGCGTGCCTGAATAAATATTTTTAAATACCTGGGTATTAAAAGTGTCTCCATTATCCGTTTTTGCATTCATTGCAATGCCATAACTTAGCAAGTGACACAAATTCCACTCTTCTTTCAGAACTTCTTCATCAGGAATTTTTACACCGCATTTTTTAAAATAATCAAAAACAATCCCCTTCGCTGTGTTTTTAACAGCGGAAGATTCTTTCCTGGATTTTTTGCGAGGCAGTTGTGATTCCCGTGTCTCTGGTGTTGCAACAACCGAAAAACTGCTTTCGTCAGATAATGGACTCAATTCCAGTGAAGAAAACAAACGATGTTTTTGCTTTGGCACATAATCTCTTTCTCGAACCAATAAAGCGAGCACGACAGACTCTTTATTAGTACCATCCGCGCTGGTTACTGTCATTGAAAGCTGCTTGCTTGGCGAAAGAACTAGCTTGCTACCTGATGCAGTAACGCCGCACACCCCCTGCTCACCCACTTTAAAGTGCTTTCCTTCAGGTGTTTTTTCAACGGTATGTTGTGCTGGCTCAACCCCTGTAAGTCCCTTGAGCGTCGCTGAAATCGCTTCATTTTTTTGAGTTGAAATATTTGGAACCATTGTTGATAGGGGGTTTCTTTTAACGAGCGGCAACCCCTTGGAAAAAAAAGGTATTTCTGTCCGTTTTGTGCGGTCTGTTTTTTCGGGTATTTTTTTTGGCATAGTTCGAACAGTATAGTAAAAAAAGCTTAAGGTTTTATTTTGTCATTTGTAACTACTCACTCCGTTAGAAAGAAACGCCGCTGTTGGGCGCTTTTTCACAAAAAATCACCTCAACGTCGACATTTTTCATTATTCAGACAACGAGGCGCGAGTAGTTACTGTCATTTAATTGTTTTTTTCACACAGAGTTTGCATAAGTGACTTGCAAAACAAGTCTTAGTTGGCATACTACGACCACAGTTTAGTTTTAATCTTGAAGGTGAAAGCACTGTGATAAAATCATGTTGTTATGATATAAAAATGGCGTCTTTGCATCAACTTGCTCATCAGATAAATGCTGCTGAAAATAGTTTAAAAGAAACAAATAACTTTCATTTATTAGTAAACGAAGAAAATGGTATTCAGGTAATTACTAGCAATCAAATTAATATGCAGACAAAACCTTTCCAGTTTGCATTAATTGTAACGCCTGCTGAAAAAATGCTGATGATGTGTCCTGAAATAACAGGATTTTCTCAAGAAACGGACGTTTTTACTTGTCACTATAAAAATAGTGGTTGTTTTCAAGTGCAACTATGCTTACCCAGAATGCTGGAGATAAATTATTTTACGCTAACGGACGATAACAGAATCCAGGAAATTGAAGAACACAGGCTTTCAAATGAAGCCGCGGCTATTTATTTTCAAACAATACAGATGCTAAAAGGGAAAACGCCTTTAGACTTAGCCTTTGAAAAACTAGCGACCGCAGATTTATCATTTATTTTGGAAAAAACAAATGAAGAAATAGCTAAAAGAAAAAAAGTGGGGGTAGGAATAACACAACAAAAATCCAAGGTGGTTTATTGTATTGTTTGTGCAACAAAAGAAGGATATGTATTAGACCGTGCTACGCTAAAAAAAGGAATTATGGCGGCAGATCAAGATAGTTTGAAAAAATTAAAGGAAAAATTATTTGCCCGCTTATGGATACTTAAAGGAAATTATACAGCGCATTCTTTTAAGTCTGGAGCACAACGCAATGCGCTTGACCCGCTTGATCCAGATAGCAATCTGAGGGTTAAGAGTAAGCTCTAAGCGGCATTTAGTCTGTTACGATTTTTCTTGTCTGAAGAGACAATAGAATTTCACGGGGATTTCTCGCTTCCGTAATTGAACGCCCCATGACAAGATAATCCACCCCCGCAGCAAATGCCGCCCCAGGTGTCATTACCCTTTTTTGATCAGCAATGTCATCGGACGATAAGCGAATACCGGGTGTTATTAATAAGAAATCATCCCCCAGATTTTTACGCAACAAAACTGCTTCTTGAGCAGAACACACCACACCATCCAACCCTGCTGTTTTAGCAATTCTTGCAAGCCGAAGGACCGTATCTTCAAGGGAATCATCAATGCCAAGAGAACTTAAATCATCCTGATCTAAACTCGTCAATATAGTCACACCAATTAACAACGGTTTGTTTTTTGAAGAAGGGATGTCAATGGCACGACGAGCTGCGCGCATCATTTCAATACCACCGGAGATATGGACATTGACCATCCACACCCCTAATTTTGCGGCCGCCGTGCAAGCATCGAAAACAGTATTGGGAATATCATGAAACTTTAAATCCAAAAAAACAGTGAATCCAAGTGCCGTAAGCTCGCGCACAAAATCAGGGCCATAATACGTAAACATGCCCTTCCCGACTTTCAGTCGGCAAAGATCTGGAGATACTTTTGAAACAAAGTGCATCGCTGATGCTTTATCAGGATAATCTAGCGCAACAATCACTCTAGGATCATTTGCTGTCATGCGATCGCATCTTCAACTTGATAATAGTAGGTAATAGCGCTAAGACGCCCAGTAAGACGCCACATAGCAAAATGAGCAACAGTAATAATGGGAAATAAAGGGTATTGGTTCCAAAGAAATAATTGATCGGTACCATTGTCGAATTTAAAAGTGCAAAAGCGGTGCCGATAAGCACAATGATAATCCAGAGGAGATATAAAAATAAGCGCATACAAGTTCCTCCAAAAAAATAAGGGATACGATTGAATCGTATCCCTATCCAGACACATCAACGCATTACCAGCAATTCCCCATGAACAAAAAATTTTCATCTTTTGGCAATCTTGAACGGTAATTTGTTTCGAAAATGCTCATGGACTTCATGACCACTGCGCTTTTTTCAACAAATTACCGTTCAACCTCGCCTACAATCTGAAAATTAGCGGTTTTTCAGACATTCGCGGGGAATTACTGACACATTACTCTTTAGATTGCATTTGTTCTTTTAACAAATCACCTAAAGTTGTTTTCGTTGGTGCATCACCACCGACAGAGCGTGAACCTGTTTCGCCTTTTGGTGGTGTTTCCAACACCTTGTGCGACACATACACTTGTTGTGTTTTACGATCTACGTTGATTACTTTTACATCAACTTCTTCGCCAACAGTCAGTTCTTCTTGCAAGTCTTTTACGCGATCATAGCTGTAATCAGCAATACGTAAAATACCTGTCAATTCTTCTGTCAATTGTAACACAGCTTGTTTTGCAGATACTTCTTTAACTTTCGCTTTGATGACAGCATCTTTGTCTAAGCCTTGCAACTGACCTTCGAGCGGATCGCCAGACAATTGCTTGATACCTAAAGAAATACGTTCGCGCTCTGGATCGATAGCGAGAATAACTGCTTCAACCATATCGCCTTTTTGATAAGTACGCACAGCTACTTCACCCGCTTCTGACCAAGAAATATCAGACAAGTGAATCAAGCCATCAATACCACCTGATAAACCAATAAACAAACCAAAGTCTGTAATTGAGCAAACAGCGCCTTTCACTTTGTCACCAATTTGATGCGTGCTTGAGAACTCTTCCCATGGATTTTGTCTGCATTGTTTCACACCAAGTGAAATACGACGACGTTCGCCATCGATATCCAATACAACCACTTCCACTTCTTCCTGTAAATTCACGACCTTGCTTGGGTGAACGTTTTTGTTTGTCCAATCCATTTCTGACATATGGACCAAACCTTCAACGCCTTCTTCCAGTTCAACAAAGCAGCCGTAGTCCGTAATATTCGTTACTTTACCCGCCAAGCGTGTGCCTACTGGATAACGTCTTGCAACATTCATCCAAGGATCTTCTGCCAATTGTTTCAAGCCTAAAGATACGCGTTGTTTTTCACGGTCAAATTTCAAGACCTTAACTTTGATTTCTTCGCCAACGGTTAACAATTCACTTGGATGTTTAACACGTTTCCAAGCCATGTCAGTGATATGCAATAGACCATCGATGCCACCCAATTCAACGAATGCGCCGTAATCCGTGATGTTTTTAACAACACCAATCACTTCTTGACCTTCTTGCAATTCGCCCAAACGAGACATACGTTCTTCACGAGATTCCGCTTCCATTACCGCACGACGAGAAACGACTACGTTGTTACGTTTCTTATCCATTTTAATTACTTTAAATTCTAATTCTTTACCTTCGAGGTAACCTGGATCACGAACCGGTTTAACATCAACCAATGAGCCTGGTAAGAATGCACGGATAGAACCTAAGTCTACTGTGAAACCGCCTTTTACGCGCTCTGTAATAGTACCAATTACGATCGCTTGCTCTTCGAATGTTCTTTCTAACTGTGTCCATGCACGCGCACGCACTGCTTTTTCATGTGATAAGCGCGTTTCACCAAAGCCGTTTTCTGGAGATTCAAGAACGACCTCAACAACGTCACCTACGTTAACTTCCTCGTGTCTGAACTCAGAAACTGGGATTGGACCTTCTGACTTCATGCCCACGTTAACAATAATAAATTCATGATCCATCGCAACGACCAAACCTTGAATCAAGGCGCCTTGGCGAAGATCTAAACTCTTCATGCTTTCTTCAAATAGCTGGGAAAAACTTTCAATATGTTCTGACATGTATGGTGTATCCAAGATTGCTAATCTCAACTAGAAATTGGGATTAGGTTAAAGTTAATGTTGTTTTTTATTTGTAGTTGGCGCGGCCGCTCTTTGCTATACCCTACGCTACAAATATCAAACGCCTTCTTTACCCAGAATGCGTTGCACATGCTGCCAAACCACTTCAACAACACCGTTCACATCTAAATGTGTGGTGTCGATTAAAATGGCATCGGCTGCAGGCTTTGTGGGTGCAATCGATCGATTGGCATCCCGCTCATCCCGCACATGCAATTCGTCCCGGATGTCGCGCAGATTAGCATGTTGCCCTTTGTTGATCAACTGGTTATAACGCCTTTTTGCACGTTCTTCGACACTCGCCAGAAAAAAGAATTTAATGGTCGCTTCTGGAAAAACAATCGTTCCCATATCTCGACCGTCCGTCACTAATCCCGGCTCCTGACGCATATCGCGCTGACGAGCCAACATTGCTTCACGCACAAAAGGAATCGCTGAGGTAATGGACGCCATTTGACCACAGGCTTCACTTCTAATATCGGACGTAACCTCTTGATTATTGCAAAATATCTTTGCTTCGTGCCAAATATCATCAGGTTGCATTTCTATTTTAACGTTATTTATTAAGTTTCGTAGCGCGTCATGATTGTTTGGATCAATCCCAGACTGTAATACTTTCCAGCCAACCGCACGATAAATTGCACCGCTATCCAAATAATGCCAACCAAGTTTTTTTGCTATTTTTTGTGCAATTGTACCTTTTCCGCTGCCAGATGGGCCATCGATGGTAATAACAGGCGTCATACTATTTTTTCCTCAATACACATTCCGATTGAATTGGCTATTGCCACAAAATCGGGGAAGGATGTTTTTACAAAATCGCAATTATCTATTGAAACTGGCTCCAACGCCAGATGTGCGGCAACAGAAAGTGCCATTGCAATACGATGATCCTCTTTTGCATCTAAAATCGCCCCTTGAAGCTTGTCCGCTCCTTCAATAGATAATCCGTCTTCATATTCCTCAACAAAAACCCCCATTTTTTTTAGATTTTCTGCCATGACATGAATACGATCCGATTCTTTAACGCGTAATTCTTTAGCATTTCTCAACATAGTTTTTCCACTAGCATAGGCAGCTGCTACAAAAATAATAGGGAACTCATCAATAGCTGATGCAATATGACTCTCTGGTATTACTATCCCTTTTAGCGGCGCATATTTTACTTGAATATCCGCTATCGGCTCATTTCCAAAGCTGCGTTCATTTTTAATTTCAATATCAGCACCCATTAATTTTAAAATAGTAATAATACCTATCCGAAATGGATTGATTCCAATATCGCGAATCACAAGGTGTGAATCTTTGCTAATCGTTGCGAGCACAATAAAGAATGCAGCGGATGAAATATCGCCAGGGATCTGAATAAATCCCCCCGGTGCTGCGCACAGACCCCCTTTTTCAAAGGAGGTTGATATTGCGCCAGCAATATCGGGGAGATTTAGCATACGTTCAGTATGATCTCGTGTTTTTATTTTCTCACGAACAACAGTTTTTTCTTTTGTGTATAAGCCCGCCAATAAAATCGTTGATTTAACTTGCGCACTTGGAATAGGTAATGCGTAATCAATGGCTTTTAATGGGCTTCCTGTAATCTTAATGGGCGCAGTATTTTTTTCAGATAATTCGATATGCGCACCCATTAGCCGCAATGGCTCCGCAATACGTAGCATGGGTCGTTTTGATAATGAGGCGTCGCCCATCAATACAGAATTAAAGGTTTGTGCTGATAAAATTCCTGTCAGCAATCGCATCAATGTGCCAGAGTTCCCACAAAAAATAGGCTTTTTTGAAGGCTTTAAACCATGCAAGCCAACGCCCACTACTCGCGCATATTTTTTTTTAGCATCGAGAAAAATAGGAACCCCTAATGATCGCATCGCATCAATTGAGGCAAGCACATCTGTGCCCAGTGAAATATTAAAAATTTCAGTGGGGTGATCTGCAATGGCCGCCAACAGAATGGCGCGATGTGAGATAGACTTATCGCCAGGGACAGTGATATCCCCTTGGATAAGGGCGCCAGGGTTAATGTGAAATTTCACGCGTGCTCGCACAATTCCGATTCAATTTTTTTTTCTGAAGCTTCTGGCTGGGGTGATTGCTCAGGCAGCTGAAACCCTAATTGTTTTTCTAAAGAATCGAAATCGACCAGTTCCGATAGCGCAGGCAATTGCGACAAATTTTTCAAATTAAAATAATCCAAAAATGCTTTTGTCGTTGCCAATAAGGCTGGCTTTCCAGGCACATCACGATAACCTGCAATTTTAATCCAATCACGCTCAAGTAAAATTTTAATCACCGCAGGATTTACAGCAACACCGCGAATATCTTCAATTTCACCGCGTGTAATGGGTTGACGATAGGCAATTAAGGCCAGTGTTTCTAAGAAACTACGCGAATAACGCGCAGGTTTGCGTTCTTCTAGGCGCTGTATAAAAGACGCATAAGCAATGCGCACCTGAAAACGAAAGCCACTGGCCACTTCCACTAATTCAACGCCACGATCTTCATAACTCGCTTTTAATTGTGATAGTGTTTCACGAATATCTGCATTCGATGGGCGATTCTCTTCAGGAAATAACTCCGCCAATTTATCGACAGCCAAAGGTTCTGGCGCAGAAAATAAAGCCGCTTCAAGTATTTTATCCATGTTTTCAGGCAGCGTCGTCATGTGAGGCCTCTTGTTTCGATTTAACATAAATCGGCGCGTAAGGTTCGTTTTGAACAACCTCAATAACCGATTGACGAATGAGTTCTAAAATAGCTATAAAAGTCACAACAACACCCATGCGCCCTTCTTCTACCGTAAATAAGGCAGTAAATGGAATGAATTCAGACGATTGAATAAGCTCTAATATTTTTAACATGCGTTCACGTATTGATAACACCTGTTTTTCAATTTTATGATCTGCAAATAATCGCGCACGGGTCATGACAGCAACAAAGGCATCCAGCATATCTTGCATCGGCACGTAGGGTTGCGGTGTTTCAGAGGGCATTTCAGGTTTTACGGCACTGGCCAAATAAATATCACGGTCTACATGAGGCAAAGTATCCAAATCTTCTGCTGCTTTCTTGTAGCATTCGTAGAGCTGCAAACGACGAATCAATTCTGCGCGTGGATCATCCCCTTCAAATTCTTCGCTTTGCGGTGGTTTCGGCAATAATAATCGCGATTTTATTTCAGCTAGCATCGCCGCCATCACTAAATATTCTGCCGCCAATTCAAGCTGCAATTCCTGCATGATTTCTACATAATGCATGTACTGAATGGTAATTTGCTTGATGGGGATGTCGAGAATATCCAAGTTCTGTTTTCTAATGAGATACAGCAACAAATCGAGCGGCCCTTGAAAAGTCTCCAGGAAAACGCGGAGCGCGTCCGGCGGAATGTACAGATCCTGTGGCAATTCATGGAGTACTTCGCCACGGACCGTAATAATGTCTTGAATAAGTGCTTGATCCATTGCCAAAACTCGTGGTAGATAGTGGGATTATGATACAGTACAGCAATCCTATTTGACAACCAAAGGTGCCCAAATGATTTTTTCTAAACCACTTTACCCACCTCACCATGGATCAGACATTACACTTTCTGCACCTGTCGTTGCAGCACTACTAACAGCAAGCGCTGCATTGGCAATAATCTGTTGTTGCTGTCTTTATTGGCGTGCCCGCAACCCTGGGGCTTACGCTAATGGAGCAGCGCTTCCCGAGGATCTAGAGCAAGGACTAAGGCCATGAAGCTACTATTCGATTATTTCCCCATCGTTTTTTTCTTTATTGCATACAAGTTTTTTGGTGTCTACGTTGCTACTGCTGTCACAATGGGTGCCTGCGCTTTACAAAATATCATTTACTGGTTAATGCATCGTCGTTTTGAAAAACTGCACCTAATTACACTGATTTCAGTGGTTGTGCTCGGCAGTTTTACGTTAATTTTCCACAACGCTATTTTTATCCAGTGGAAACCCACCATTATTTATTGGGTTTTTGCGAGCGTCTTGCTAAGCAGTCATTATTTTTCTTCGAAAAATGTATTGGCACGCATGCTCGACGATAAAATTATTTTACCTGAAAAAATTTGGGATCAGCTCAATGTTGCCTGGGCATTTTTCTTTATTTTTTTGGGTATTTTAAATGTTTATGTGCTTTACCATTACAGCCTAGATGCATGGGTCAACTTTAAATTATTTGGCACGCTGGGTTTGACTTTAGCATTTGCTATTGGACAAGCGCTCTATATGTCACGCTATATAAAAGTGGAGCAATCCCTATGAAATACTATGCTTTTTTTTGTGAAGATGCGGAAAATGTTTTAGAAAAACGCAAAGCCATTCGTCCTGCGCATTTGGAACGATTACAGTTATTGCTGAACGAAAACCGCCTACTTTCTGCAGGTCCATTGCAAAATCAAGACGGTGATAATCCCCTATTAACTGGTATTTTTGGTTCTTTAATTATCGCCAAGTTTCATTCACTCGATGAAGCAAAAGAATGGATCGCAGCAGACCCTTATGTCACAGCAGAAGTCTATCAACGTATTACCGTCAAACCTTTTAAAATCGTTTTGCCAGAGGGGCTATAATCGTGTCGACCACCATTTCTTTAATTAAAAATGCATTAACTGCAACTTTCCATCCCATTTCTTTAGAAGTGATTGATGATAAAAATGAGCATCTTGGTCATGCGCACCAAGACAGCGGACACTTTACCGTTATTATCGAATCCCCTATTTTTGAAGGCAAAAATGCGATTGAACGTCATCGCATGGTGTATGGTGCGCTGGGTACATTGATGCAGACGCATATTCATGCGCTGCGAATTCAAATTAAATAGTAATTATTTAAAATCCGCTCGCTACACTCGCGGCTCGCACCCAACATCTCAAATAATGCGCTCACTTATCTCGATGCGAGCATGAGTGTAACGAGTGCTTTGCAGAAATTATCAGGCAAGGATGGATCACGTATGTCCGCTCGCTACACTCGCGGCTCGCATCATGCGCAGTGTGTGGTGCGAGCTGCGAGTGTAACGAGCGATTGTTTTCTTAAGTCAATGGCCGTGTGCTTCAGCACGCACGCTCCCTTAACAATTGATAATTATCTGTAAAAATACCATCAACCCCTATTTTTTTAAGTTCATTTGCAAGATTTTTATCGTTAACGGTATAGGCCAGTGTTTTTAATTGATGAGTATGAATTTCTTGAACATAATGCGCATTAAATAAAGCATAGGGCTGATTTATGGCAACAATATTAATTTTTTTACACTGCTGCATAAAATCGCGTGTAACTTTTTTTTCAATAAGATAGCCCTGCGCTAACTTTTTATTTGTTTTAAAAATATTTTTTAAAACAAATAAATTGCTACTGGAAATTAAAGGTAATGGCAATTTTTTAGCGTAAAATTTTTCAATATGATCACAGACCACCTTGGCTAATATTACCGCTTGTTTTTCAGTGCGCGCTTTAATTTCTAAATTCAGCAACAAATCTAATGTGCTCGCTGTTTCTAACCATTCTTGTAACGTTGGGATTTTTTCCTTCACGAATTTTTTTGAAAACCATTCTCCTGCACTCAGTGTCTCAATTTTTTTATAGGCTGTTTGCGACAGTAATCCAGATCCGTTTGTTGTTCGATTTAATGTCGCATCATGCAAAATAACAGGCACATTGTCTTTGGTTAATTGAATGTCGCACTCTACAGCAATAGCGCCCTTTTTTTTTGCAAGGGATAATGCAGCTAGTGTATTTTCAGGAGCCAGTTGGGATGCGCCACGATGCGCAATTGCGAAAGGTAAGTGCCACGTCATAAAAAAATCCATTTAATTAACAAGTTCACACAATCTTGATACTATACTACCGTAACTTATAAAAAAGGTTTTTTGAATGACAAAACTTCATACCCCGGGTTTTAATGCCTTATCACGTTATGCAAGAATGCTTGGATTTGGAGATATTCATACAAAGATCGATAAAGAGACCGGTCTGCATGCAATAATTGCCGTCCACAATACAACCCTTGGCCCCGCTATTGGCGGTTGCCGCCTTTACACGTATTCAGCCGCTGAGTTCGCTTTAAAAGATGCGTTGCGATTGGCTTATGGCATGACGTTAAAAGCAGCTGCCTGTGGATTACCGCATGGCGGTGCAAAAGCTGTTATTCTCAAACCTAAAAACCTAAGCGCTGATAATCGCCCTGATTTATTTCGTTCCTTTGGTGATTTTGTGCATACATTAGGTGGCCGTTATATCACTGCAATGGATGTTGGCTCAACCGTTGATGATATGACAACTATTTTAGAGCGCACATCTTATGTTATTGGTGCACGGGGTCCTGGTCGTATTGATGAAGACCCTTCACCTTCTACTGCACGCGGCGTTTTTCGTGCGATTGAAGCAGCAGTAAAATTTAAGTTGCATCGTGATGATTGCAGTGGATTGCGCATCGCGATTCAAGGCGCTGGCCACGTTGGATTTTTATTGGCAAAACACTGTGTTGATAATGGCATGCATGTCTTTATTTCTGATATCAATTCACAAGCTGCCAAACATGCCGCTGATATGCTTGGCGTAACAGTTATTGCACCAGATAAAATTGAAACCATCGATTGTGATATTTATGCACCCTGTGCGCTTGGGGGTACTATATCGCATGATTTTATTTCAAAAGTAACTGCAAGCATTATTGCAGGCTCTGCCAATAATCAATTAGCGCATCACAGTATTGCAGGGTTAATGCAAGAAAAAGGACTGTTATATTTGCCGGACTTCTTAATTAATTCCGGTGGATTAATTAATGCAGCAATGACTTATGGATACCAAGATATCACAATTGCTAATAAAAAAATTGATGAGATTTACGCTACAACCTTACATTTATTAGAACGCGCTGCATCCACAGGAAAAACAACCGCGCGTGTCGCAGAAGATATTGCCTTTGAGCGATTAAGGACCGCCCCATGAAAAAACTAAAATCAATCGCCTCCTTTATGGTGCCTTATCTGCAATATCTTGATGAACATAACCAATTGACGCAAGACCTTCCTGATTTTGCAACACCTGATTTTTTACGCAAACTCTATGAGCACATGACCCTATTGCGCGTATTTGATCATCAAATGGTAAATTTGCATCGCACCGGTCGCATTGGCACATTTCCGTCATCCCTTGGGCAAGAAGCCGTGTTTGTTCCTATAGGAATCGCTATGCAAAAAGACGATGTATTATGTGCCTTTTATCGCGACCATGGCGTAATGATTGAGCGTGGATACGACATGGCAGACATTTTGGCCTATTGGTCTGGTGATGAACGCGGAAATGCTTCTGCTGCCGCACAAAAAGATTTCCCAACCTGCGTTCCTATTGCGACACAATGCCTTCATGCAACGGGTGTTGCCTACGCTATAAAATATCGCGGCGAAAAGCGTGCTGTGCTCACCAATATTGGCGATGGCGGCACATCAAAAGGTGATTTTTACGAGGCTTTGAATTTAGCGGGTGCTTGGCATTTACCGGTTGTTTTTGTGATTGATAATAATCAATGGGCTATTTCTGTTCCGCGCCAAAAACAAACAGCGTGTCAAACACTTGCGCAAAAAGCATTTGCTGCCGGATTGGATTGTGTGCAGGTCGATGGCAATGATCCTATTGCTGTATTTGATGCAACTGCTCATGCCCTAAATCAAGCAAGAAATGGCGGGAAAGCGACTGTCATTGAAGCCGTTACTTATCGTCTCGCAGATCATACAACGGTCGATGATGCGACGCGCTATAGTGACCCAGAAGAACGTAAAAATGCGTGGAAAAAAGAACCTATTGCACGTTTAGGGTATTATCTTGAATCTCAAGGATTGTGGGATAAAGATAAAGAAACCGCCTTGCAACAGCACTGTAAAGCGTTTGTTGAAAGTAATATTGAGCAATATTTTAAGCGCACAAAACAAAAACCAGAATCGATGTTTGATTATCTCTATGAAAAATTACCAGAGGCGATGATTGATCAACGGGATGATTTGTTGTCGCAATAAGCGCGCGTTGATGGTTTTTTGCCAGAGACGGCGATTTATTGCGTTTTTTGTTGGCAAACTATTTTTTGGCGCGTTGTTTTGCTAGGCAATCTGCAATCCATACTTTTATAAGCGATGTTCTCGTTACGCCTATTTTTGCAGCTTCCACATCCAGCATTTCCAGCGTCTCTTTTGGAAAATCAATGGTAATGCGCTGCATGGGATAATGCATTTTAATCGTGGATAAATCCATGTATTGCATGATGTCTTCTTCGCCACGATCAAATAATTCATCCAGCTCTTCCCCTGTGATTTTTTTGATTTTTTTCTTGCTCATAATATCGCACCTTTTCTAGTTTTCTACTGCAACGCACTGAAATAAAACGAATTGAATTCGTACCCCTTACTGTAAAAAAACAAGAATAAAATTTTTCTGCTAGCTTTCCAATGAGTAAAAATCTTTGTTCGATAGGTGATTGAGTTTCAACAATTACATGAAAATCAAACCACAAAGCTTTTGCCTCTTCAAAATCAATCCCATGTTTTTCTTTATTGCTTTTTGACTTTTCTTTATCATATTCAAATTTAATATCATTATGATATGATAACAACATTATTCTAGCAATATCTATTTTCATTATAACACTCCATTAGCACTCAGATTGCGCGTGCATTATCTTGAAAAAAAAGCTATTTTTATATTCGGGTTTTGAAAAAACCCTAACTGTTTAGACAGCACGATATAGCTACTCAAAAATTAAGGATTTCCCATGGCAACAATCACATTAGTCGATGCAGTCAACCAAGCCATTAGCTATGAAATGGCCCATGATCCTGATGTGATTATTTTCGGCGAAGACATTGCCGTGAATGGCGGTGTTTTTCGTACAACGGTTGGCTTACTTGAAAAATTTGGGCCGGAACGCGTCCTTGACACACCACTTGCAGAAAGCATGATTGCTGGCATGAGCATTGGGATGGCCTCGCAGGGATTAAAGCCTATCGCTGAATTTCAATTTTCTGGATTTATTTATTCCGCGGTCGACCAAATACTTTCCCATGCTGCACGTTTACGGAATCGCACGCGCGGAAGATTAACGTGTCCAGTTGTTTATCGTGCGCCCTATGGTGGTGGCATTCACGCACCTGAGCATCATTCTGAAAGTATGGAAGCCTTATTTGCGCATATACCCGGTATTCGCGTTGTTATCCCCTCCTCTCCGCTTAAGGCTTATGGATTGTTATTGGCAGCCATTCGCAATCCTGATCCTGTTTTATTTTTAGAACCCAAACGTATTTATCGATTAATTAAACAAGAAGTGCCTGATAACGGGGAAGCATTACCACTTGATAAATGTTTTATTGCAAAAGAAGGTGATGATGTTACGCTCATTGCTTGGGGCGCGATGATGAAAGAAACCATTGAAGCAGCTGAACAATTGGAAAATGAAGGCGTTTCTGTAGAAGTGCTCGATTTAGCGACCATATCACCCATTGATACTAATACGATTTTATCCTCTGTTGAAAAAACCGGTCGCTGTGTCATTGTGCAAGAAGGACCTCGTACCTGCGGTGTTTCTGCTGAAATTGCAGCACAATTATGTGAGTATGCATTTGATTCATTAAAAGCGCCTGTTCAACGGGTCACGGGCTACGACACTATCATGCCCTATGCACAATTAGAAAAAAGTTATATGCCGAGCGTTGAAAGAATTTTGAAAGCGGTACGGGCAATTATTTAAGACTGCTTAAAAAAACACTATTGCACCCTAAGCCAAATTATGTCAGATTGGTTTCCAAATTTTGGAACTTCAGCAACTCTGAATGCAAACTTCCAGTAATTCCCGGTAAATGGCAATTTTTTGTTCGCAGGGAATTACTGGCAAACTTCAAGGAAGTGGCTTGCCATGCGAAAGATTGTTCTATGCCTTTTTGCGTCGTCGTACGTATTATCTTTTTCAAATGCTATTTACGCAAACGACGAAATAACAGATGCTGCCAATATGAAAGTGACAGCGTTAATTAAACCCAACAAATCTTTTTTTATTGGCGCTGGCGCTGGTATGAATTGGCTTTTATACGGACAGACAACAAATACACTTTACTACACACCTTATCCGTATGTTGATCCATATATCAATGATCATTCTTCAACGGCCGGTTCAATTACAGCTGATTTTGGTTATCGCTGGGCATCCGATATTACTTACTCTGTAGGTCTTCGCTATGAGCACATCCTATCAAGCAAGGTAAATGGCAGTTTGCTCGTTCTTAACAATCCAACTTTTCCTTATAATTTCAGCTCAAATACAAGCTCAAATGTGCTACTACTGTTTGGAAAATTTGACCTTTCACGAATCTGGCGCATATCGCCTTATGGCAGAATTGGCCTTGGTATGGCTTCTAATAGCTTTGAAGATTACTCAGAAGCACCAGCAAATAATGCAACACCTCGGAATGTTTCTTTTGGATCAAATTCAAACATTGGTTTTGCGTATGACCTCGGTTTTGGCTTGGATTATGCATTCAAACAACATTATATATTATCTGTTGGGTACGATTATGAAAGTCTGGGAACTTTAAAAAGCGGCAATGGATCATATAACTACGTAACCAATGCAAACAACCAATTAAATTTTGGAAAACTAACTGCTAATAAAGTGATTGCTGAACTCAATTATATTTTTAAATAACCTATACCCAAATGGAATTTGATTTATGACCAACAAATTTTCTTTTTTGTTTTTAGTCTCGGCACTATTTGTTGTCTCCGCTTCTTTTGCTTATAATCCAAACGATCCCATTGGCTGGAATCAAGCCAGCAGTTTTCCAGCGACCATGAGACAAAATAGCGGTATTTATTCCGCCACTTTTACCTTTGCAAATCAAACGGGTAATTCTGTGCCCTATTTTGGCATGCTGTTAAATGCAACCCCCTCTGCAGCTTTTTCCATTGGTTCCAATACCTGCAATCAAACATTGGCAAACATGACAGGTACTTGTGAAGTACAAGTTAACTTGAATAGCGCATTGCTTTCACCGGGTACAGCAACCGTGCAGGTCAATCCTAATTACGCCATTTTTAATGTACTTGTGCCGCAGCCCGGCGATTCCATCACGGTGACTGCCGAGCCGCCCGTGCCACCACCAGTACCACCAACCCCACCGGCTGGCTCGAATTATTTAATGTGGTCTTTGCCTTCAACGGTCATTAACTATCCCGTTTATGCTTATGAAGGTGGGGCGCAGGTTAATTATATTCCTTCTTCCAGCACGCAGGCATTTCTTGGCACTTATCCCGCTGGCGTAGCAAGCAAAACCTTTTCACTCTATTATATTCCTAGCGGTAGCGGAACTTACGTGAGCTGTAATATCGCTTTTACTGCTTCAGGCACTATTGATACCAGCACAACAACTTGCTCAGGCGCTGTTATCAATCCACCCAAAGCGGCTTCTTCTAATGTTTATACCATTGCAGTAGGCGCAACCACTTTTACAGGAACAGACCAACCTACCTCTCCAACGGTACCCCTGTACTCGGATCGTGGCATTATTTTTGAAAATAATACGGGATATGCAGCCATTAGATTGCAGGGTAACTGTGCTGACCTTCCGGCTTGTGCAAATAATGCATTTGACGAAACCATCCAAAATGGTGCTTCTGCGCTCCTTCCTGTTGGTACTGCTGCACTGACCTCAGCAGCCTTCTATGTAACAGGGTATTGTACCGCTGCTACTTATAACACGACTGATTGCCCCACTAATTTTACAGGAGGCGACTGGGTTTCAACAGGTGGTTATAACGGGACTAACGGCAGCCATCCTTATGCAACCAAGGTTGAGGCAACTTTTCTAGCAATGACAAATAGCAGCACACCCTCTGGCGCTTCTAACGTTGACGTTTCTGCGGTAGATGGCTTTAACATGGCTGTACAGATGTATCCTGAAAATACAACAGGAAGCGGTCCAACTGTCGGTACAGCAGGTGCTTACTGCACCTATACGGTTCCACCCGAAGGTTCAAATATCTTGGGCGCAGGGCTGTATACGTCAAGTGAGCCATTGGCAAAAATTTTCTTGTCTACCGCTACAATCACAAACTTAAATACCCTTTGTACTAGCAGCTCACAGCTTCCACCTGGAAATACAGGCACTGCCTGGGCATTATCCGTCGGTAGTTTTACAGGCTGTATGAGCCCTTGTACTTATGCGCAGAAAAATGAACCTTCAGAAGCCGATAAGTTTTGTTGCACAGGCGCCTATAACACACCTGAAACCTGTGATGCGACCTCTGGAACTGAAGTTGCTGCTAATACATCAACCTATGTTGATAACGTTTATAACAACTTTAAAAACGTCTACCCCTATGCTTATGGTGATGCGGGCAGTGATTATGCATGTGAAGCGGATAAAAGCTATGTGGTTGACTTCATCCCTAGTCCTGGGATAACGCCAGCAGCACCTTAAGATTACACGCGCTTGATGCGAGCATGAATGTAACGCGTGTTTTGCAGGATCTGATTTTCCTACAAAACACGCGCTGCACTCGTATCAAGCAGCGCGTACCCTGTTTGATTACGATGCTTTCTGCCACGCTGATTTTGCAACCAAGGTCGCAACCATCAATTTAATTGGCTCAACCAATAAAAATGGTTTTACGCCAAAAACATAAGCGTTATGAAACCCTATCAATACCGTTAAATGCGAAAAGCCACAGAAAAAAATCACAGTGGTTGCAATCAGACCAGCTGCAAAAATAGAAATATAATTTTTTGCAAACCCTTTTTCCATCAAAAAACCTGCCACAAATGCTGCGGGTAAAAATCCCCACAGATAACCAGCACTACTACCCAATAAGTATGCAAAACCCGATAAGCCCCCTGCAAAAACAGGCAGCCCAAGAGCGCCCTCTAATAAATATAACGCCACTGCTGCTGACGCTCTTTTTGATCCTAAGCTTAAACCAAGTAATACCACCATCGCACTTTGCAAGGTAATTGGCACTGGCCACCACAAATGCAAAGCAATTTGCGAAATCAGGGCAAGAACCACGGAAGCCAATACAACAATAACCGCATTTTTAGCAGCCGTTTGATTAATGGCAATAATTGGACGATAAACAGTTTGTATGCGCATAAGTTCCTCTTTTGACGTTTTAAAATAATCTGTCAAATGGTATCCTTGCTCGGTCTCAAAAACAATACGGGGAAAATATATGTTTCGTACAGTATGCATAGCTTCATTGATCTTTATTTGTTCACAAACGCTTTTTGCCAATTCAACGATTATCACCGCCAACAGTTTTGATGTCGTTAACGCATTAATTGCAAAAGACAAAACGCCAAGCAATACACTATTAGCACTCGATGATGATGACACTTTAACAGCGATGCCTTGCGACTCTTCTGGGAATTGTCAACACTTAGGTGGCCCTAGCTGGTATCAATGGCAATCTAGCCTAGCTGAAGGAAGCGCTGATCGTATTTGGAAAAATACTGGTGAGTTACTGAGCATTAACAAATTAGTATTTGCTATGAGCAGCATGCCGCTGACTGATCCGGCAATTCCTTCTACACTTGAGAATGCGAATAAACTGGGTGTATCAACCGTTATGGTGACAGCACGCGGTTACGACATGATCTCTGAAACAGAAAATCAACTCTCGCAAGATCATATTCTAAGCATCATTGAAAATGGCGCTCTCAAAACACCAACCAATCACATCAGCTTCCCTGATTATTATTACCCAACACCCTGGAACGGAAATTCACCGCGTCAAATTGCCTATGTGAATGGTGGGCTTTATGTAGCAGGACAAGATAAAGGGGTTATGATCAAACAGTTTTTGGAAAAAACAGAGCAAACAACTAGAATCAGTAACATTATTTTTGTTGATGATACTTATCAAAATGATGTTGATGTTGCCAATGCTTATAAAAACGATCCAAATGTCAATGTGGTCTGTGTTTATTACACCCGTTTAAGTGCGCGTAAAGAAGCCTTTTTGACTGGAAAAGATTCTGCAAAATTACAAGCACAAGCTAATCAGGAGTGGTTTAATATACGCAATATACTTTCCAAAAATCTAGTAGGACCTAATCTGTGAGTGCGTTTTTAAAACGGAGAACTTTTGCGATTATTTCGCATCCTGATGCTGGTAAAACCACCATGACCGAACAATTATTATTGTTCGGTGGTGCAATTCAAATGGCAGGAACAATTAAAAGCAAAAAATCATCCCGTCATGCTACCTCTGATTGGATGGAACTGGAAAAGCAACGGGGTATTTCTGTTACAACCTCTGTTATGCAATTTATTTACGCCGGGCATGTGATTAATTTATTAGACACGCCAGGCCATGCGGATTTTACTGAAGACACTTATCGTACATTGACTGCTGTTGACTCTGCCTTAATGGTGATTGATGCCGCAAAAGGGGTTGAACCACGCACCATTAAATTAATGGATGTGTGTCGCATGCGCCACAGTCCCATCATGACGTTTATCAATAAATTAGATCGTGAATCACGTGACCCCATGGAATTGCTGGATGAAATCGAACGTATTTTAAAAATTCGTTGCACACCGCTGACCTGGCCAATTGGTTCTGGAAAATCATTCCGAGGTATTTATCATTTAGCACGCGATGCCATTATTGTTTATGATGCTGCACACAAAAAAGAAATTGATCATATTCATATTATTCAAGGATTGAATAACCCTGAGCTTGATCATCTCATTGGCGAACAAGATGCAAAAGCATTTCGTGAGGAAATGGATTTAGTAAAAGGCGCCAGTGATCCTTTTGATCATCAACGGTATTTAAAAGGCGAATTAAGCCCTGTATTTTTTGGTTCAGCAATGAATGCTTTTGGTGTGCGCGAATTGCTTGATGACTTCATCAAATATGCGCCAGCACCTCAACCACGTGATACACAGACCCGTACGGTCAATGCTGATGAAAATAAATTCAGCGGCTTTGTTTTTAAAATTCAAGCAAACATGGATCCACAGCATCGCGATCGCATCGCCTTTTTACGCGTTGTATCAGGAAAATTTGAGCCTGGTATTAAGGCCTTCCAAGTCCGTTTAAATAAAACGGTACAAATTAATCAAGCACTCACCTTTTTGGCAGGTAGTCGCGAACAAATTGAAACTGCCCTACCTGGTGATATTATTGGGTTACATAATCACGGAACAATTCAAATTGGCGATACCTTTACACAAGGCGAAAGCTTACAGTTTACCGGCATTCCTAACTTTGCACCGGAGTTATTTCGTCTTGTACGATTGGCAGATCCTTTAAAGCAAAAAGCATTGCTAAAAGGATTAATTCAGCTATCCGAAGAAGGCGCAACACAAGTTTTTCGCCCTATTAATAATAACGACATTATTCTAGGTGCAGTTGGTGTTTTACAATTTGATGTAGTGGCATTTCGATTGCTCAATGAATACAACGTGCAATGCAAATATGAAACAGCGGACACTTTCTCTGCGAGATGGATTACTTGCAAGGATAAAAATAAGTTAGAAGCATTTAAACAAGAATGTTCTCGCTATCTTGCTTTAGACAATGCAGACTTATTAACATATTTAGCATCGTCACGCGTGAATTTAGAATTAGCAATGGAACGCTGGCCGGAGATTGAGTTTCACGACACAAGAGAACACGCTTGATGGGAACATGATGAGAGCGTGGTGCGAGGATGAGCGTAGCGAGTGTCTTTGCAGGATATCTCGATGCGTGTAAAAACCCTGCAAAGACACTCGCTACGCTCATCCTCGCACCATGCACCCACCATGCCTACACAGCCACCGTCACACCATCCGGCAGTGTTATATTTAACTCTAAAATTGCATTGTTGTCTTTATGATGCAGCTCAATATTGACGCTATCTAAATCTGCATTGGTATATTTAGCAACAACACGTAAAATTTCTTGACGCAGCATGGGTAAATAATCTGGTGCATCTTTTTGAAACTTTTCTTGAGCAATAATGATATGCAAACGATTGCGCGCCGTTTGTGCCGTTTTATTGCGACGAAAATAACTCATAATGTTTGAAAGGTTCACGCAGTTATCTCCTGTTTGCTACGTAATAAACGCTGAAAAATATTCCTTTTTGGCGCTTCTTTCTTGCCTAAAAATTTGCCAACAATCGCTTCATAAGCACGACCCGCATCGCTTTTTGGGTCCATAATCACAGGCTCACCTGCATTAGAAGCACTTAACACGCTAGTTGATTCTGGAATAATACCTAGCAGTGGGATACCTAGTAATTCTTGAACGCTATCAACCGACAACATTTCCCCCATGTCCGCACGTTTTTTTGCATAACGTGTAATAACCAAATACTCAGGCAATGCTTCACCCTTCTCTGCTTTTTGTGTCTTGCTTGAAAGCATGCCAAGAATACGATCAGAATCACGCACAGAAGAAACTTCAGGGTTGGTAACAATAATCGCAGCATCTGCAAAATGCATTGCCATCAATGCACCCTTTTCAATACCTGCTGGTGAATCACAGACAATAAACTCAAAGGTTTCTGATAATTCTTTCAGAATTTTTTCAACGCCTTCTCTTGTTAATGCGTCTTTGTCTCGCGTTTGTGAAGCAGCAAGAATATATAAATTTGGGATTCTTTTATCGCGAATCAGCGCTTGATTTACATTGGCATCCCCATTAATTACATTCACAATGTCGTACACAACTCGGCGTTCACAACCCATAATTAAGTCTAAGTTACGCAAGCCAATATCAAAATCAATCACTACTGTTTTGTGACCAGCCAAAGCGAGCCCCGCAGCAAACGACGCACTCGTTGTCGTTTTACCAACGCCGCCTTTACCTGAGGTTACGACAATAATTTTTGCCACAGTTATTTCTCCTATTTAAATCATTTCTATTTGCATTGTTTCATTGTCTAAAAAAACATGGGCCATGCCTTTAGTGCTTAAACGTGACTGCATTTGATCACTCAGCAGATAATGCCCAGCAATCGAAATTAATTCGGCATCTAAATCATGGCAAAAAATACGTGCGTTCACATTGCCATTGGCACCCGCAAGCGCCCGCCCACGCAAAGAACCGTAAATATGAATATTACCATCCGCAATGACTTCAGCACCTGCATTGACTGGTGCAACAATCACCAAATCTGCATCCTTCGCATATACTTGCGTTCCGGCACGCACAGGTTTTGTCACGATTTTGGTTGTGGGTTTTACTTCGGCTATTTTTGCTTTTTCAGGTTGTTTTGGTGCTGTTTCAGGCAAATTAGGAAATATGTGTTGACCTGCCAATCCACGCGCCGCAACAGGAATCATTTGATATTCACGCATCAAATTTGAGAGTTGTTTTAAATCTGTATCAGAAAAATTGTGATCTCCCACAGCAGAAAAATCTATGATTACTGGCGCATTGGTAAAATAATGTGGCGCTTTTAAAATAGTACTTTCTAATTGTGCGCGAAAAAGTTCGGCATCATAATGGGATAATTTAAGTGTTGTAATCGGCAAAAAATCCGCTTTTAGCTGAAAACAATTATTCTTCGACGCTTTAAGCATTGCTGTGAAATCCAATTTCTATGAGTCTGCATCAGAATAACACTCCTGACTTAATTTGACCAATAGTTCTCGTCGCTGTGCATCATATTTACATAGCATTTTTCGAAGCGATTGATGATGCAAGTCTGCATCATTAGGGATCGTCGTAAAATCCAATTCAGGGTGCACGCCTGACAAAACAACACGCCCTTTTCCAAAAGAAAAAGCGAGCATTGCAGAAAGCCCATTATCTAGATAACGCGCGACAGTAAAGGGATTATCTGAAAAATAACAACCTCCGTTGAAATAAACCGGATAACTTTTTTCATCCATAATAACATCAACAATGCGTGCACCTGCTTCCGAGCCATAATCAAACTGTGCTTCGGAAAAAACAGGGCCAATCGCTTCACCCTCAAAAAAACTCAGCGCGCCATCTAACACTATCTCATGCGGTAACCCACGCGCAAAAAGTGTTTTACGCGCCGCATAATACGCGCCGGCACATACGCCTAAATAAGTCCCGCCCTCTTTCACAAATTGAATAATGTTACGATTACCCGCATCGGTGAGCATTTGATAAAACGGTAAGCTACGACCACCCGGTATAATGAGTAAATCCGTTTTTGAAATCCAAGCATTATCTTGTAGAAAGGCACCCGTTACAGATCGCGCATTAAAATACGCTTTTAGTGCAATAACTGACTGGATGGAAGCACCTTCGTCATCATAAATAAGCGCTTTTTTCATGCTGCTACTGGTGCTTCTGCTAGGCATGATTGCAATAAATCATCCAACAACTGCGACATCAATTCTGTCATCAAGACAAAATCCGCATCAAAACGTTGTTCTGCGGTTTCCGTATAATCGGATTCTGCGAGTGACAAGACGGCTTCTTGAAATTGAATGCCCCGCAACGAAAACTCACCCGTCAAGGTAAATTTAACCTGCTCCTTCCATACCATTGCAAGGCTCATTACTTCACATTCTTCTTTTAAAAATGCTTGGATATTAGCAGAAAATAGATCTTGATGCTGGCAACGGATCATGCGCTTTTCTTGCTGTGGATCACGCATCAAACAAGCCTGGCCAATTTCAAAACTGCGCGGTATGGCTTCACCTTTTAACCAATCTGTCATTAAATTAATTGGCTTTTTAACTTCCACGCTATGCAAATCAGTGGGTGCAATAGCCCGCTTAAAAAAGGCAATAAAACGCTCTACCTTTGAAGGCGTGCTCGAATTTAAAACCAAGCGTTGCTCTTTCAAATCAATATAAGCAGTTACCATACTTTTTTTAGAAAATGCCCGTGGTAACAAGGTTTGCATCATTTCATCTTTAATAGTTTGCTTTTCCTTTCCACGCACACTCCTTGCTTCTTTTGCTTCAATTTCAGCAATTTTTTCAATCACTGCTTGACGCACTACTGTAGCCGGCAATATTTTTTCTTCAAACTGCAGCGCGATTAATAAAAAACGTTTTGATCCATATACCAGCTCTTGATGCGCTTGCCCCAAAGGGGATATCCAGCCAATGCTGGAGGAAAAGGATGGCAAGCAAGGGGTGAATGCTAAAGGTTTTAAGAGATCGTTTAATTCACTGATTGACGATGAAAATGGCTTTGAAAATTGAAAAAGTGTTGCTTGCTTAAACCACATGGTATGCTCCTTTTAAGAGTAGAAATGATAACGATTTTTTATGTGCAAAAATAGAGGAATATTTGTGTCATTGAAAAAAATAATCTTGACAATAGCAGCACTATTTTTCACCCAGCTTGCGTGTGCACACTTTAGCAATATGATCGTTTTTGGCGATAGCCTATCGGATGTGGGTAATTTTCCAGAATCCCCGCGCATCTATTGGGATGAATCAAAACCCAAAAACCTCTTCAATGCAATCGCACAATTTTATGTCCCTTTTGCAAACCCTGTTGATACGCGCACAAAAAATACAGGAAACTTTCCATGGCCAACGCTCAATAGCCAATATTTGGCACCCCAAACGACCATCAATGGTAAAAAAAGGATGTATCGGAGCATTGGCTGGACAGCGTTCTTTTTGAGTCTTGCCAACTATAAGAATAAAACAACAGCCGATATAATTTCACCTAGCTATTTATTAGCTACACGCAACATCCCCTCTACTATTTCATTTAACTATGCTTGGGGCTATGCTACCTCTTTTGCTGACTGCGTAAATCCACAGTATCAACATAAAAACTGTAATCAAACATCTATTTTAAATGCCCGAAAAAATTACACGCGCAATCCTTCTTCTGATAATTACAAAAATATAGAAGTACCCGGACTATCAACGCAAGTGCGCTTATTTTTAGCAGATAAACACAACAAAAAGGTGTCGGTTGATCGCAATACGCTTTATGCAATTTGGATTGGTGGCAATGACTTGATCGTCGCAGGTAATGCCATACAGCGACATAATAATCCTTTGCCAACTTTTGAAATCATGCTGGGCGAAACGTCATTTCATATTATTCAGAGCATAACATTATTGTTAAAGCATTTACCTGATGAAAAAAAACCAGAAAAAATATATGTTTTTACCGTTTTTAATCCAGGCTTGTCTCCTGCATTTTACAAAGTCCCCATTGCAAAATTTGGCAATTTTGTCGTCAAATCCTCTAACTTTTTTTTAAAAGTCTACAGCGGTATTTTTAATGTTTTTTCATCAACAAAAATAATCATTGTTCCAACTTACGAATGGTATCAAGCAGCGGCTGACAGTACACAATTCAAAAATACCCTCGGAAAAAGTTGCCAATTAAGTGCAGGAAATTATGATAACGTGCAAAAAATTCCATCCGCTAACTGCAAAGATTATTTATTCTGGAATGATGTGCATCCTGCAACGCCGATGCAGGCGATTGTAGCGAAAAGGTTTTTTCAATGGATTGGATTATAGAGACAATCCCCATGCAACGCGATATAAAAAAACGCTCCCGTTTTTTTGATGCAAGCATGAGCGTAGCGAGTGTTTTTGCAGGAAATCTCGATACACGCAAAAACACTCGCTACGCTCATGCATCAAGATCTACAGCGCCCCTTTAAGCAACGCAATCTCAGCAATCACTCGCGCCCCTTGCTGATAAATCCCATCGTCATCCGACTTTTTAAGCAGCTCATGCAAAGCAAGGCAAGCTGATTCTAGCTGCGGCGCACCACAATACGCCAATCCACCCAATAATTTATGATTCACTTCTTTTAATTGAACCCAATCTTTTTTCTGTAGCGCTTTTTCAATACTGATTTTATCTTTTTCTATTGTATCGCATAGCATCACTAACATGGCGTGCGCATCTGTTTGAGTTTTTCCCAAGCGACCAGCCCCAAAATTTAAATCAATTATTTTTTCTTCCAGAAAAATTTCTCCCTCTAAATGGGTGTTAAGTAACTGAATCGCATTTTCTTTTAATAATGGTTTTTGAAAAATGGCATTCATTCCTGAAATTAAACAACGATCTTCAGCATCCGCCTCTTTATGCGCCGTTAAGGCAACAATAGGTAATTGCATTCCATGTTTTTTTCGAATCATTTCCGCTAATAAAAAACCACTCGCGTCAGGCAATCCTAAATCCATTAGGATTAAATCATATTTTTTTTGATCACAGGAAGCCAAAGCGTCTTTTGCATCAGAAGCAATATCCACTAGACAGCCTAATTCAAGCAATAAAAGACAGGTTACTTTTGCCGTCATAGCATGATCTTCAACCAGCAAAATTTTTGGCGCTCGCACAACATTTTGTAACTTATGTTTTTTATCTTTTTTTACTTCATCGTTATTTTTTACAATTTCTAAAGGAATTTCTGCAGTAAATGTCGTTCCCTTACCAAGCAAGCTCTCAATAGTGATATTTCCAGAAAGTGATTCAATGAACTGTTTAACTACCGTTAACCCAAGACCTGTACCCTCGTACACACCAGAAGCTGCTGAAGATAATCGCTGAAAGCGGATAAAAATAGCTTCATGTTTATCTTTAGGGATGCCAATACCAGTATCTGAAATCTCAAGTCTTAAAATAAATCTATCGTTAACCATTTTCACTGGCAAAACACGTAGACACACTTTTCCTTTTTCGGTGAATTTTATCGCATTCGTAATTAATTCTAATAAAATACGAAATAATCGTTTATGGTCACCAGATATTTTTTTTGGTAATTTTTCATCATACACTAATGATAAAGCTAAATTTTTTACAATGGCTTTTGGTCGCAATAGAGAAATCACTTTTTCTACCATTTCACGAAGATCAAATGCCTTATTAACCACGGAAAAATCTGCAGAACCAACCTTAATAACTTCTAGAATTTCATTCTGAAAATCTAACAATGCCTTAGTCGCTAATACCAAATTATCCGCGTATTCTTTAATAATCTTATTATCTGCTGCTTTTTGGATGAGTTCTGCAAAACCAATAATGCCTGTTAATGGCGTACGTATATCATGTCGCATATTTTCTAGAAATTCAGTTTTAGCACGATTTGCAAATTCTGCCTGCTCTTTTGCAATACGCAATGATTCTTCTGCTTTTTTTCGATCGGAAATATCAAATGAAATACCGACCAGTCCAATAACATTGCCGTATTCATCATGTAAAGGTGTTTTTTTAGAAAGAAAGGTGGCAACTGCTTTATCTGGTAAAACAACATGCTCTTCAAAAGTCATCGTTTTATTCAGTCTCATGACCTCTTCATCATAACTATTGGTGATCGCAGCTTGCTGCTGCTTTTCATGCTCCGGCTGATTTTGAAGCAACAAATCATAAGCGGTTTTTCCTGTGATCATTTGACGAGAGGCTAACCCTGAGTCTTTAGCCTGCAATTCATTACACCCTTGCAAAATACAATGACGATCTTTCCAATACACATGTCCCGGCATCACTTCAATGATTTCATCCAGCATACGAAGTTCACGCGCATTATCTTCTTGATTTTTTGAAACATCCCAAAAAAAACCCGCAATACCAATCACTACATTGTTTTTATTTCGTAAGGGCATTTTAACCACGAAATATTTTATATTTTTAATCACAACTGGTTTGTGCAATTTTAAAACGTCATGGTCTCTTAAGGTTAATAAAAAGTTTTCTTTCTGATCAACGCCAATTTCTTCATCTGTCCTGCCAATAATTTCTTCAATTGAAGAAACTCCTAAGAATTCAGCGAAAGCTAGATTTCCATTCAAATACCGTCCGGATTTATTTTTCCAATAAACAGAAAATGGGAGATTGATCAGCAAAGACTCCCAATCAAAATCAGCATCGTTTTTTTTTCTATAGAACATCAGGCCAATTTTCCCAGCAAGTTAGATTTCCCCGAAACGCATAAATGCTATTGTCTGCAAAAATGCGCTCCGATTGATGTCGATAAGTGTCGCAAAAAATATGGCGTATAAAAAAGAAAGATTTATTATAAAGATAACAACCCGTACTAATACCCAATTTTCTATCGGTTTTGAATCGTTTTGATAAAATTGGATGCCCAATTAAGTCAGCTCGCAAAAAAGGATTCTCACGCCAAGCAAACAAATTTTTCCCGCTATACTGAGGATGCGCTGCCATATAACTTAAAATCACGCGACTCAATCGTCGCTGTTCTATTTTTTCAATCATCTTTAAAAGATCATTCTCTGTTATCAAGGATAGCTCCGTTTCTGCCTCAATTACAAAACAAGGCTGATCCCTATGATATTCTGTGATGCTTTTTAAAAAACGATAACTTTTAAGTGTTGTGTCAAAATAAAAATATAACAATCTCGGCGGCTCAGTCTGATGCGTGTTTTGTATCACAATCAAAATCGGTATTTTTTCATCTTTTAACTTACTAATAATAACCTCAGTTAAAAAATAACTGGGTAACTGACTGCGCTTATCATCATCTTTTCGAAGTACTTTTTTTAAAAAATTAACATACTGAAACGTATAACCCAGCTCTTTAGAAAATTGTATAATGTTGTCACAACAAAAATCTGTCAATGCACTCTGATAGTAATGAACAAGTTTTTTTGCCAATTTTTGGCTAATTTTTCCATCTGAAGCAATTCGCCGTATATCAATAATACTTTGTTGATCGCTCACAATATTTTTATATTTTGTTAAAAAATAGCAGATAAAAATATATTTTTGATCCACCTCTAATAAAAATAAAAGGCCATTCTTCTTTAAAAACTCAATCAAGCTTGTCTCATGATTTAGCACTAAGCCCGTCTGAAAAAATAGGATTCTTTCTTGAAAATGCGACACATAGTTTTTCAGATTACTTAATTTGGATTTTAATTCAGTATCGTTTTTTTTTGGCTTATGCGCTGAAAGCAACAAGTGAAGGGCGCGTGATTGACAGCCATTTTCACCGACATGCGGATCAAATAAGTAATACGCATTTTTTTGAAAAAACAGTTGCTGGGCTTCAATAAGGTTTTCTAAAATAAAGCTGAGCAAATTCAACAACGACATTCTCATTTTGGAATCACGAATAGTCGTACTGGAGGTTTGCGGCAATAAATCAAGACAGGTAAAGCGCATTAAGGCGCTCCCACGCAATTCACCGATCTTAGACGATAAAAAACTGCTAATCCCGTCACAAATGCACAGGTAGTTAATGAGAGAATATAGCCTATCATTAAAATCCAATCTTGATGCAAATAACCATACAAAATGGCTAACAGTTGGGTGATACAGAATCCAAAAAAGGTGATTAAAGAAATATCAGCAGAGTTTTTCTGTTTCAATAGTCGCAAAGCTTGCGGCAAAAACAAGAGTGCATTGACAAACAGCCCTATACCAAAAAGTGTGTTTATAATAAAAAGCAACATAAGCTGCATCCCGTCATTTTATCTAAAAGTGTAACGTAAAAATATACTATAATCATTCAATTTTTAATGCGCATGATACTACATTATATGGTTGCAAGCATGAATGTAGCGAGTGTTTTTGCAGGGCGATGCATATCGAGATACCCTGAAAAAAACACGCGCTACGCTTATGCTTACACCAAGCACAAAGTTCGCATTCTTAAATGAAATCGGTATAATTTGAAAATCCAATCTACTTACTTCAAAAAATGCGTGCGCTTATGACTGGCAAAACCTATGAAGAACGCCTCACTCAAAAAATGAAGACGCTCCGCTGGCAAAAGTTAAATATAGACCCCTGGCTGCTACTCAGCATACTACTGCTTAGTTTCATTGGGTTAAGTGTTTTATACAGTGCTGGCAATGCCTCTCCTAGCATTGTTGAAAAACAAGCCTACCGACTCGTTTTTTCTTTTGGACTACTTTTTCTGTTTGCACAAATTGAACCTAATTACTATAGACAATGGGCACCTTGGCTATTTGGCATTAGTTTTTTTCTGGTAATGGCGGTGCTTGTCATCGGCAAAGTTGGCATGGGTGGCAGGCGCTGGATTTCGCTTGGCTTCTTTCGTTTCCAACCCTCTGAATTGATGACCTTTGCAATGCCCATTATGGTTGCCCGGTACCTTAGCGAAAAAAAACTCCCTCCCGGTTTTTTTCATATCCTGGGTTCATGCGCGATGATTCTTGGGCCTGCTTTACTCATCGCAAAAGAGCCTGACTTAGGAACAGCGATTATCGTCGCGACTTCGGGGTTTTTTGTCTTGTTACTAGCAGGGATTCGTTGGCGATACATTGGTTTATTAAGCGCCACACTGCTTGGATTGTCTCCTGTCATTTGGCATTTTATGCACCAGTACCAAAAAGATCGCGTACTCACTTTTTTGAGCCCTGAGCGCGATCCCCTTGGGAGCGGTTACCATATTATTCAATCAAAAATTGCCATTGGTTCAGGTGGCCTTATGGGTAAAGGTTGGTTAAATGGAACACAATCCCATTTGTCATTCTTACCGGCACACACAACAGACTTTATTTTTGCTGTCAGCGGCGAGGAACTGGGGCTCGTTGGCTGTATTGGAATTTTAATCGCATTCCTCTTGGTTTTTAGTCGTTGCTTGTACATCAGCTTGCATGCCCAAGACAACTTTACGCGCCTACTTTCTGGCAGCCTAGGATTAACCTTTATTATGTCCGCCTTTATTAATTTAGGTATGGTCGTTGGTATATTGCCCGTGGTTGGCGTACCACTACCTTTGGTGAGCTATGGCGGCAGTTCTATGACAACACTCATGATTAATTTTGGTATTATGATGTCAATTCACACGCATCGCAGGCTCTGGGCAAGTTAACACGCACACTTTGAATATGGAAAATGACATGAAACGGAAAATTGCTGCATTTTTAGCCTTATTGATTAGCTTTAATGGTATGGCAGAAACCAATACACAAATTGCTGCTGAAAAAAGGGCTTTTATTCAAGCATTAGTCACACACGACCACTTTGATCGAGCAGCACTGACAACATTGATTTTTTCATTACAGCCCAATGAAAAAATTATTAATACCATGACAAAACCTTTTGAAAAACAACCTTGGTCTTATTATCGTCATTTTTTTCTTACATCAGAACGCATTGAGCTAGGCGCGCAGTACCTAAAAACACACCATCACGAACTGATGCAGCTACAAAGAAAATATGGTATTCCTGCTAGTATTATTACAGCAATTATTGGTGTTGAAACAGAGTACGGTCGCCACCTCGGAAAATACTATGTCCTCGATGCTTTGTTTACCTTAGGCTTTTACTACCCCGACCGGGAAAAATTTTTTAGAAAGGAACTCGGCGAATATTTGGTATTAACCCGTGATAATCATCTTCCACTCCGAAGCATTAAAGGCTCTTATGCTGGTGCATTAGGTATTCCACAATTTATGCCGAGCAGTTATCGTCATTTTGGTGTTTCTACAACACCTGATGGTCGCGTTGATTTATTTAACAATGCTGATGCCATTGCAAGCGTTGCCAATTATTTTCATCAAAATGGTTGGCACGCAAATCAGCCTATTGCACACCAATTAAGCGCAAAACCAGACTCACTACAAAATGGCGCAAAATTAACGACATTGCCGATGAAAAATGGCAATGAGTATTGGGCAACCTATCCTAACTTCAATGTGATCATGACTTATAATCACAACGTTGTTTATGCCATGGCCGTTTATCAACTCAGTCGCGCAATAGAAAAGCAGTATGACCAGAAACTCTGAATGTAAATCTACGTTGAATACTTACTATGAAACAGTTAGCTGAGCGCGAACATAGACGGGGGAATTTTGATACTGCTAAATTGCATTACGAAGCACATTTGGCAGAAAACCCCACTGATGATGAGGCATGGCATGCACTAGGTATTTTATTTGCACAAAATAAAGACTTTCAAGCTGCAGAAAATGCTATTCAAAAAGCCCTTGCAAAAAACAAAAATCAAGCGACTTATCACAACAGTTTAGGCAATATTTTTCGACATCTAAAAAAACCCGAAGAGGCCATTAAATCCTATAAAAAAGCCCTAAAAATAAATACACACTATGCCACAGCTTATAACAACCTAGGCGCTATTTATTTCCAACAAAAAAGAATAGATTCTGCAAAACAATGCTATGAAAAAGCCATCCAACTTAAAAACAACTACGCGGATGCACACTGTAATTTAGGTATTTTATGCGTAGAAATGAATGAGGACAGCAATGCAATCATCCATTTAAAAAAAGCGCTTGAATACAATCCATGCTTGTTGGCAGCAATCAATCAGCTAGGCGACTGCTACTTGCGTCATGATCACTTTGTGGATGCACGTGATTTATTTTTACAGTGTATTGTGGAAATGCCTGAAAATGTGGAGTGCCAGCATCGTTTAGGCATTTGCTATTATCAACTCAAAGCATTTAACGATGCAGCAAAGCAGTTTGAAACTGTCTTAGCGCTAGAGTATACACACCCAGAAGCAAATCAATATCTTGCCAATACCTTACTTGAACTAAAAGAACACGAAAAAGCAATGCATCATTATTTTCAACAACTTGAAAAAAATCCCTTTTTTGAAACCTATTATAATTTAGGGGTTTTATTGATGATGAAGGAACGTTTTAACGAAGCATTACTCTACTTTGATAAAGCGGAAAAAATAAATGCTGATGACTTTGCACTTGCTTTAAATCGTGGGAATATTCATCTCAGACGAAATGAAATCGACTTGGCAATTACAGCCTATCAAAAAGCACAGCAATTAAAACCCACTGATCCTGAAATACTCCACATTTTATCAGCGCTCACACAAAAAACGGTTCCAGATCAGGCGCCTAATGCCTTTATTCAAAGTTTATTTAATCAATATGCGCCCTATTATGACCTGCACTTAACCAATCGTTTGTCTTATGAGATTCCTGAAAAAATTATCAAAACCATTGCCCTTGAAAATCCACATTTTTTTGATGCTAAAAAACGCATTTTAGATTTGGGCTGTGGAACAGGATTGTGCGGTATGTTGCTAAAACCTTATGCATCAGAGTTAATTGGCATTGATTTGTCTGACAATATGCTCACCCTTGCACGCGAAAAAAATTGTTACGATAGTTTACTTCAGGATGACATTACCACGGCAATGGCAGCGCATAATAATATTGATTTAATTGTTGCGGGCGATGTATTTACGTACATTGGTGATCTAAAAACCATTTTTGAAAGTGCTGCTCGCGCATTATCCAATAAAGGATTATTTATTTTTACAGTTGAAAAAACCTTTGAAGCAGATTTCGTTTTACAAAAATCCATTCGCTATGCCCACAATAAAAAATACCTAGAATCACTTATTCAAGAAAATCACTTCCAACTGTTGCGCTTCGACACTATTGCACTTCGAAAGCAAAAGTCAGCGTGGATTGAGGGGTATTTGGTATTGGTAAGTCCCTATTGTTGATCCCCCCAATTTCCACTAAACTGTACTGATGATATATCGCCTTAGGAGCATAGCAACATGGATGATCGAACTATTTTTATTGTTGGCGTCATTGTTTTTATCTTTATGGCGGCTTATTGCACGACTCTTTTTTTGATACTGCGAAAAGTACCTGAAGAAAAGCGCGTCTTTCCTGCTTGGTTTGTCTGGTTTTTTCTTGTTCCCATTGTTGGTTTCGTTTTTCAATGGATGATGATCCCTTTTGGTATTCCACTTTCACTCAGAAATGCTGTTAAAAAAGACCAAAATGCAATCCATGCCACAAAAATTCTCACCTATCTTGGTTTAATTCAAGTATTGCTGCCAACAGTCGGTCTCTTTATCCATAAAAGCACGCTCAGCATGATTCTTGCTGGCGCAGGCATTGCAGTATGGGCTATTTATTGGGTTACCATTGTTTGGTTTAAATCAAAATATTTAAATGATTAACGTAACAAGCCAGCCAATAGGGTCAACTTAAGCGTTTTTTGATGCGAACCGCGCGCGTAGCAGTCGATTTTTGATGCGAGCCGCGCGCGTAGCAAGCGATTTTTAATATCTCTGTCAATTTCTGCAAACACGCGTGGCGTAACACCACCCATGTTTTATTGCTCAAGCGGTTTTGGCTTCCCTTTGTCATCAATTGACACATACGTAAAAATTCCTTCCGTCACATGTCTTCTTTCACCTGTTAATTCATCTGTCGAAAAGGTTTGAATTAAAACTGTCATCGACGTACGCCCAGTTTTAAGCAACGCTGCATAGCAGCAAATAAAATCACCTACATGCACTGGTGCCAAGAAAACCATCTTATCAATAGCAACAGTCGTCACTCGGCCGCGCGCGCATTTACGCGCAATACTAAGGCCAGCCAAATCCATCTGAGAGATAACCCAACCCCCAAACACATCGCCATTCATATTGGTGTCACAAGGCATTGCCAATGTGCGAATAGCGAGCTGACCTTTTGGTTCCATACACTAACTCCACGTTATTTTGGATGATCTTCCGGCAGCAATTCCCGGTGAATAAAAAATTTTCATCTTTTGACGATCTTGAACGATAATTTGTTTCGAAAATGCTCATGGACTTCGTGTACACTGCGCTTTTCTCAACAAATTATCGTTCAACCTCGCCTAAAATCTGAAAATT
>JAUXWQ010000040.1 GCA_030680235.1 Coxiellaceae bacterium | reverse complement strand
ATCCTTTGCCAAATCGATACCTAATACTTTAATATTGCTCATTGGACCCCTCCATTGAATTTGAATGACTGATACAACTTTCATTCTGGCTCTTTTAGAAGCCTTTAGTAAGTGGCGGGGTCCATACAATCAATGGCTGTGAAGCCAGTCTCAAACCATATGTTCAATCCACGAATATCCTACAACTTGTCCATCTATTTTTGGGATGGCAGCGCCTTCGTAAAATTGCGTAATGGCACTTGAAAATACCGTATTTTGTGTAATAGGTGATATGGCAGAAACGGTGATAACGATGTCTTTGCTTGGGTCATCTGCTGTTGTGCTTTTGGCTAATTGATCTGCATAACTTGCTAATGCATAACGTAAAGGCGTATTGGCTTTAATTGTAATGGTAACTTCCTGTGCCCAAGGAAAAGCCATGCCATATTTTCTATCAGTAAATTTTGTTAGATCAATTTGGTAGGGGGGCGTTTCTGTTGTTCCAGCAGATGGGAGTGCAGGGTTTTCAGGATACAGCGTTTCAACAGTGGATGTTGCAGAATCAATTTCATTTGGAATTAATCCTGAAAAATAATTACACCAGCCCATGCTTGACCAATTTAAATTTTTGGTTGATTGATCGCTTGGGTAGGTTTCGCTTTTATTCCAAAACACAGAAAAAGCAAGTGAGGCACCAGCATATTTTCCGCGCGTAAATTCAATGGGTATCCAGTTGCCATTATAAAGAGTAGAAGATCCTAATTTCCCAGTATGCTGCCCGCTCAATGATGAAAACTGTGTGGCAAGATTATGGGTCAGTTGTGATTGTATCAGGGCATTTAGTTTTCCATTGTGAATAAAGTTGGTTATGTGGGATTGATCCACGGGGCCAAAATCATTCCATAACATGCCATCTCCACCTGAAAAATGATATTGTGAATCAAAGCCAGTTTGTGCGCTATTAACAGCAGTGAGATTGATATCCCAATTTAATACGCGTAATCGTGGTTGTGAGATTTCAGACTCAACGTTGTGCACGGAATTATCTTCTTGCCCATTTTCAAATACGAGCTGTGGACCAACATAGCCATTTGCCATGCCTTCCATTGTGATGCCCCGCGTATCCATGACGGTGACGGTAAAGGTATAATTGTAAGGTGCAATGGTTTTTTTGCCGGTGGCTTCATCGTATTGCCAGAGAAAGGTTCTACCAGTACCACTTAAATTGTAGTCGCGACCGGGTTGCCCGACCCATCCTTTATACAAAGGCGCCTTAGGTGCTGCGTCCAAAGCTGTTATTTTCCATTGCGCGGCAGAATTTGCAATCAATGCATCATTGGTTAAAAAGTGATTTAAATCAGCTGAAGATTGTCCGATATTGAGGCTTTGAGCAGCAGCTTGTGTTTCTTGATCATCGCCACCATAAGTGCTGTTGCTAAAAAACCAATGCCCGTTTTTTTCAAAGCCAAATAAAAATAAATTCAAATCAAGCGCTGCGCTATTACTGGCAGTTATTTGTGCGATGGTCGCTTGAAAAGAAAAGCGCTGATCTGCGTTTTCAAGTGTGCCGCTGTAATCCCAAGTGTATTCACCCGAATCATTCGCAGCAAAAACCTCAGGAACGCTAAAATAGGGAATGTTTCCAGTGGGAGAGGGTAGTGTATCGCCGCTAGAATCGACAGGAACACCTTTTCCAAATACGCTGGTAGAAAGTAGGCTTGTTGAAATTAAAACAGACATTCCAGTTAAGAGTAGTTGTTGATAAATTTTCATGAGGCCTTCGCGCTGTGATGTTCCTTACGGTAATTTGCATCATTTCCAAATGATACGTTTATTTTTAATGGAATGTATCATAGTTTTTTTTAGACCTTTTGTCTAAATTTGCTTCAGTTATGATTTCCTGTATTTTTTTGTCATTTCGTACAGTGCTAAGGTCGCAAACCGTGCAGAGATTGGATGTAAGACGCATCAAGAAATCAAATTGAATTATTACGTTTATTTGTAACTCCTCACTCCGTTAGAAAGAAACGCCGCTGTTGGGCGCTTTTTCGCGAAAAGCTAAAACAAAATGCTCGACGTACCAATCAAGTACGCCTGCGCTTTTGTTTTAGCTTTTCACAAAAAATCACCTCAACGTCGACGTTTTTCA
>JAUXWQ010000018.1 GCA_030680235.1 Coxiellaceae bacterium | reverse complement strand
TAAATTATCCACCAGAATAGCAAAAAATAATATATAAGCAAGCATTACGAGAATTCATTTGGATACTAATTTTACGGGGATTTTATTAAATTTAATTAACTTGCTAAATCCTGGTGGATAAAACTGAAGGCGAATTCAGGTTAATACATTATCGTGAATAAATTGATAATAACCACCTTCCTGTGTTGCCTCAATAAATAAGCCCAATAATAAATAGCCGGCATTGCTATAGGAATGTTTCCCATCCGTTGATGGTGGGCCTTGTAATTTTTGGTCATCTGAAAAAAACATCGGTAAAAATTCTTTTACCTTTTCAAAATTTGCCATCTGTGCACCAAATGCGTCACCTTCCATTAATCCGCCACGCCATAATCCAGAAGTATGAGTAAGCAATTCATGAAACGTAAAATTTTGAAATAAGTGTCGATACGGATAATTCGGTAGCAAATGATCAATAATTTTATCATCTAATGAAAAATATTCTTTTTTTGCAAGCATGACCATTGCCAAACCTGTTATCATTTTATCCATCGATGCGATATTAAATAACGTATGCTCATTATTTGAAACAGCTGGAATATAACGATTTTCAGCCTGATATCCTTTTGCAAAAAGCGTTTCATCACCCTTGTAAACAGCCACTGTTCCAGAAAATGTTGCATCAGAAAATGCTTTATCAGCAACGTCTTCAATTTTTCCATCAATAAAAACCATTTTAGGCTTTTGTAACGTTGAATCACGCGCAAGACGTTGTGAAATATCAATCGAATTGACACCGCTTTCAAAAAACACAATATCGTACTTTCCATCACTGATTTGTTTTGAAATTTCTTCTAATGTTTGTTCATCAGTAATTTGATCGTATTGAAACTGTTTTTGATCAAGCGCTGCTTGTAAGCGCGCAACATTATCATCAGCGTTTTCTACTGCAGTTTTATTGTGTTTTGTAACAACTAATATTTTCATAATTGGCCTTTATTGTCCTAATTCTTTTTTATCTTCTTGATCATCAATTGGTTTTATTTCTGGTGCTGGAACAGCATTACCGACAAATACATGACCGCTACCCATCAATCCCATACGCGGCAACGCTCTTATACTCACCTCATCTCGTTCTTCTTCTCTTGCTTTTTGAGGCGTTGGCTCTGGTTTTGGTAAAAGCATGCTCGACAATGGTCGCGTTACTACATCATCTGCCCATGCTTGTAATGCTTCGGGTGATTCTGATTTAACAACCGACTTAAAACCGCAATAATTCGCCAACAATTCAAAAACAGGGTCCATCTTACCTACAATTTCTTCACTCAATATCTGAAATACATTGCAACCATTTTCAGAATTCACAAGACAAGCAACTGCATCACCTGTTTTCATATCCATCGCACAAAAAGCATGGCTGGTGGGATTATTACCCCAATGAAATGCAATTTCACGCTCACCTTCTTTAAACACACCCATACCCAAACCCCAAGTAATTTTTTCATGCGCTTCTGGATGTGCTATAGGATCGAGATGAGTGGAACTCGTAAATAAATCCCGTAAAGAAGGGACTGCAGGATCTGCTGAAGGTGGCTGTGAATGGCAATACCGTAAAAAACGCACATAATCTTCTGACGTAGTCAGCAAAGAAGCCGCGGGCACTTCTTTAAAACCCTCAGACGATGGGACAGGACTTGGAGTGCCATCACCTGTGTGTCCACGTGCAATAGTGCTGTCTTTTAAGTGTGTATTTTCAGGTAGCTGGAAGGTGGAATGCTGCATACGCGCTTTATCAAAAAATTCTTGTGCGAGCTCTCCCCAGGTTTTCGGTGCAAATTGTTTTTCAACTACTTGTTTTAACCATTCATAAGCCTCACCAGAATAAGTAAAATAAGCGCCGGGTTGCGCATCTTTCATAAATGTTTTTTCAGACGCTGAAAACCAATTCGGTAATCCAGAACATTGCGCCAGAATCATGCGTGTGGTTAATTCTGCATAACGCGGATCATTTTGCATCTCTTCCGATCCAAAGGGAACGCCCATTTCTGCAAGCGGTTTATTTAAATCCCATTTCCCATCAGCTGCCAAATCCAAAATAATTGCAGCGGAAACCACTTTGCTCAACGATGCAGCTTGAAATAACGTTACTTCATCCGCTGGTTTTGAATTTTCAGGATCAGCAACACCGCCCACAAGAGAATGTGTCTCATTATTCTGATGCCACGCGGCAGACATCGCTGGAATTTTTGCATTATCTAATACTGCTTGGGGTACGGTATCTTTTTTATATGTAGCAGCATGATGAAGATCAAGCGCAATGGCTAATGCATCTTCATCAGTTTTTACTTTTATGTCAGGTACAACACCAACACCTTCCCAATCTTTTCCTGTAAACGCGTTGATGCCCTTTCCACAAGGTATCCACGCAATCAAATCTTTATTTATTTCGCCTGATGAATCTACTAATGGAAATGAATAAGTCGGATGTGCACCGCCAACTGTTTTCTCACCAATAACCGTGACTGGCGATTCACCCGGATGAACATATTCATTAAAATGTTTCAAATGATAAGCAATCGCTTCACGTGCTGAATAAGTAGTATGGTCTGTCAGAATATAAACGGGAATATTCGATAAATCGCACGGCGTTGGAAGAACTTTATAAGTTGTCGTTTCATTTGTCCGCGTATCAATACCTGTGCCGATAGTTAATCCTCTATGCTGTTGCATAAAATGACTTATAACATATTGCACCATGTCCGGATCACCGCCTTGCTTTGATTCGCGTAAATCCAAGATAATTGCTTTTTTTCCAGCTAATTTTTGCAATGCTGCTGTTGCAGCTTTTGTTGCATTCGGGCCCAATTGATATTCTTCAGATTCATTTTCACCAGATGATGGATCTATTAAATGATTTATTTTTAAATAACCCACATCATCAGGGATGCTTGCTGGTGACTGACTCACAAATCCATAATTAATTTCTGGCTTAGATTCCCATTCCACTCTATCATGCAGCCATTCTTTGGACGGTGGTGCTTCGCGCAAATCAAATCGCGCGGAATGCGCACTTCTGACAATTTCATTTCCTTGTCTTTCAGCAATGAATTCAGGTTCAAACCCAAGCTCAAGATGCGAATCAAATTGCTTAAGTTTTTTATTGACCTCATCAAGAAATAATTTATATTGTTCTTTTGTTTCAGGCTTATCTGGAAATTGCGCGAATATATCAGCGAGTGAATTTTCAAGTGCGGCTTTATTTAATTTTTCGGGATCGCAATAGAAGTCTGTCAGTGCATTGAAGACTTGATTGATTAAATCTGTTTGCCATTGTGTGAAACGCATGATGCCCTCACGTCATTAAGCTGCACTTCCCTCCAATGTTTCTTCCCATTTATTATAGACTATAAAATGTACAGTATTTTGATATTTAAAACAATATGGTATAATTGAAACATATTGTTTTATATTTTTTACTAATTCAGAGATAATCATTATGATTCAAGATGTTATTAACGATGTCGCAGTCTTCATTGAAGTGATTAACGCCAATAGTTTTGTGAAAGCATCTAAAAAATTAGGGCTTTCAAAGCCTACCGTTAGCCGTTGCATCAACCAACTCGAAGCACGCCTAAAAACAAAATTGATTAAACGCACCACGCGAAAATTATCACTCACCGAAGCCGGACAAATTTTATATGATCGATGCAAAAATTTTGATGATTCGTTAAATGCTGCTATTTCTGAAATTACCAACTTACGCGAACGTCCTACCGGAAAATTAAAAATAGGTTTTTCATCTTATTTTGCCAATGATGATCAAGCAATGAAAACAATTTCTGATTTTATGACGATTCATCCTGGCATCACGATTGAATTGCATTCATTCACAACAAGCAATGATATCGACTTAATAAAAAAGGACTTTGATTTATATTTTACTGATAATGATATGACAGACTCGCATTTAACATCTACATTAATTCAAGAGTACCCCATCAAAGTATGCGCAACACCTGCATACTTGCAAAAAAATGGCGCACTTAAAAAACCACAAGATTTAATAAATCATAATTGCTTATTGCATTATTTATATGAAAAACCAATTCATGATTGGCATTTTAATGTGAATGGGAAATATGAATCCGTTCACGTTGATGGAACACTCTACGCTTCTCGCACACATTTATTATTAAAGATGGCGCGTGCCGGATCTGGTATTGCACAACTGCCTTTATTTATGGTTGAAAAATATTTACAAACAGGTGAGTTAATTTCAGTGCTCGATGAATTTCCGATTAGAAATGCAGAAGTATATTTAACCACGTATCGCCAGAAAAACATCCCGAAAAAATTGCAATATTTTATTCAGTTTATACGGTCACGTTTTTTGTAACATAAATTTATAACGATGATCTTAAAAAACTCACATATGAATCTTCACCACTTCTACACGCTACCTTCTTGCTGTTTATAATCGCTGAAATCGATCTTTTATACGATAATTGATGCATTGCTTGGTCTAACAACGGTGTTTGTAAGTTATGTTTTCTTGCAATTTTGATCACATTGTCAAACATCGCCTCAGATTCAATGCGTTTATTATTATCAAAATCAGTTTTCATGCTATGAAACACTTCTGTTTTTGTCGATGAAAATCGTTTTAAATCAGCCATAATAAACAGTAAATCAATGTCAGCACCCTCCTTTTGTGCGATCATCTCTATTTCTTTTAATAATTGAAAAAACCGAGCTCGAAAATTATCATCACGCACTAAAGCAGTTGTGGATTGATTGTAAATAATGGACAGCAGGCAAAGCGGAACATTAAACGCAAGTTTAGTCCACAATACATCTTTGAATTTTTTGGAATTAACAGTTATACCAGCAGAAATAAAATCCATTTTAATTTTTGATAAAATTTCCGTATTTTCTAGATATTTTTTTGTTGATGGATTATATTGCGCAAGTGCTACAGTGTTTCCAAAATTATGATGGAAATGATTTTTGGATTTCGGCGTTACTTTAATGAAAGACACTGCGGAAATAACAGTGACATCAGGAAGATATTGCAGAATTTTTTCTTCTATACCAATACCATTTTGCATGCAAATAATTATTTTTGGATAATTTATTTTTGCAAGTTCGCACAGAAGATTGTCGTTTTCATAACTTTTTATACACAACAAACCGACAGAGCATGGAAGTGCCGTTGCTAACTCGTTTGATAATAATAAATTATACGAGGTCCACGACTGTTCTTGATCGCTAACCGTTAACCCAGATTGTTGAATGGCTGAATAATTTGAGCGGCAATGAAAGACAACGGCCTTTTCTGATCGATGCAATAGTGATCCTATGTGCGCACCTAATGCGCCAGTACCCATGACTAAATACGTATTTCTCATGCTTTTCTCGGATTATTACGATCATTTCGTACATCGTGTACATAAGAACTCCTGTTACTTTTTTGACCAGGACGATATAATACGCTCGATTGTTTGTACGGAAAAGTCGTATTATTACCACTCGTATAATTACAGTGGGAAAAATACCACTGTAAAAATACTTAAATCCGACGAGAATAAAATGCTGTCTACTTCAATGTCCAAACATCCCATCTTCACACAAGCGCAGGCGCTTTCCGATATCTGCATACCGCTTGAACGTTTTAATATTAATTTATTTAGCCGCGTGCACATTAATCATGATTCTGAAATGACGTGCATACACAATCGTCCTGGCTTTGTCGCTAATTATTTAGCAAAAAATTATCATGAAGCTGATATTCACGCAGCTGATCAAAATCAATTTGGTGAATTTATGTTGTGGGACAGCATTACCTGCAACGGAAAATCTAATGCAATGCTAAAAGACGCTGTTGATTTAGGACATAAACAATTTTTTACATTAATTGAAAAAGAAACAGATGGCACAAGCTTTTATCATTTCGCGACACCTTCTTCATCTGTTGCAATGAATCAAGTGTATTTAAGCAATATTGATTCATTAAAATCATTTATTCAATATTTTAATGCTACTGTAAGTGAATCAAAAGAATTATCAAACTGGAAAAATACAAAGTTAATTATCAAAAAAAAACATACTGATATTGAATTTCTTGTCGATAAAAAATCAATATCACTAGACGAGTGTAAAAAAGAATTTTACCATGATATTTCAGGTAAATTAAACAATCATCCACGTTTGTCAAAACAGCAAATGAATTGCTTGCATCTGCTATCAATGGGATTCTCAGCCAAAGAAATTGCGAATCAATTAAATTTATCACGACGTACCGTTGAAAGTTATCTCGCTTATGTGCGTCAAATTTATGACTGTCGAAATTCTAAAGAACTGATCTCCATTTACTGGAATAAACGCCGTCACTAAAATACCGTATTTATACTGTATTTTTCAAATCTAAAATGGTTTAAAATTGATAAGATTTTTAAAGCGCTAATTAGGTTTTGCGGTCCTGTACGTTTAACAGATTGAAATAAAATAGACAAGGAGATGTTAAAAATATTTTTGGAGTTATTAATGCGCCCTAATGATATCCCCTCCATTCCCTTTTCTGACTTGGAAAAATTAGAAGCATTACTACCGGGTTTTCAACAAGATTATTTCAAATTGAATTCGAAAAGATCTGCTGAAAAATTGTTTGGCCACTTTACCAATATCGATGAAATCATCCATTTAACACAGCAGCATCACGATTCGCTGGGTCGATTTGAAGAGCGCTCGCAAAAAATAATAACACTGAAATCACAAATCACTATCTCTAATGCAATTAATAACATTATCAAAAAACATCCAGATGCGATCATTTTAGATGAAGCGACGCTTGAAACACTCACGCCAGCAGTGCGCGGACGCAGTAATTTAGTTGATGAAGGTAAAATTCGACGCGCGTTTCCAGCAGGCGTTCCAAATGATGTGTCTTTGCTAAATAGCGAACAAGAAGACTTGCTTCATCGTCACTGTGCCCCGTATGTGAAATTTTGCCTGGGAGAAATTTCGCATTTACATAGAACAATTGACGAAGGAACAGCGCATGACATTATGCCAAAGGCACGAACCGCAATAGTCATGATGACAAGAGAATTAGCTGTGATTGGAACGATTACCGATAAAGAAAAACAATTAGCTGCGGTAAAAAAATTTACAGAAGAAAATTCTGTGATGAATAAAACCAATCCTTATATTTTTTCATTGCGTGAAAAAGCAGCGATGCGTTGCATCCAAGAAGCACTCGATAGCCAGGAAAACAAAATAGCAGCAAAAAAAATTGTATTAGTTTATGGCGCTGGTCACGCAGGAAACTTTGAATTGTATTGTGACGAACTACGTGTTCCTAAACCTGTTGTAAGAACAATTGATACTATTTCTGAATCAAAAATTGAAGATTATTCTGTCGTTTATTGTGCTGAAACATCAAGTTCAGCCACTGCAAAACCAGTGCAAACAACCGGCATTTTCTCAACAATCAGCAACGCCGTGGATTATATAGGTAACGCCGTGACGGATTATGTTAGTCGTGTTTATGCCGATATTCAAAGCATGAGTGATAACTCAGCCTCCGCACGCGCGGCTTATGAAAGTGCAAAAGTTCAAGAAACATTTGCAGCGCATAGAAGAGCCGCAGGCGGCACATTTAATTCACGCGTATTTTACAGCTCAAAAAATGCAGGCTTAACGCAATTGGCGCATTATATTTCTTCTCCGAATGATTTTGCCGATCATGCTGATCAAATTTCGCAAAAAACAATTGATTTTATTCAAGGCGACAGCCCTGATGCTGCTGCATTCACCAAACAAACTGTCAGTCGTTATCAATTCGAATTTTTAGATAAAATGCAGCGTTATTCAGAAAATTCACTTGAGTGTGGATTTGATCGTGTAACGGAATTAATGAATAAAGAACATGTTCCGCAAGATGCGAGATCTTTTTATTATCAGCAAGTGTTATCTGCGCTGCCGATTAATCAAGATCTAACGGTGGATCAAATTAAATTTAGTGAAAGGCATAAGGAATTAAAAGAACACTATGAAGCGCTTTCAAAACAAGTGAGTTCTTTACAAAAAGATGCAAAGCAACATCACGAACAATTTGTTACATCAATTAAGAAATTAACAGGCGCTGTTAATCAAAATGCTGCTGATATTGCAGAACTAAAAGAAGGTCAACAAGAAATCGCGGCATTTTTATATGATCAAAAAATTAAATCTGATCAATTATTAAAAGAACAACAAAAAGAAAAAGCATTCCAGCAAGAGTGTGACGGCTACAGTAAAGTCGGCCAATTGTTTGGAATGGCGGGTGATGTTTTTAAAGAACCTGGCGTGAAAGATGCTGGCACGGTAATTATGGCAGGTGTCATGACTTATCAAGCCTATAACGGTTTTGCGACATTAACAGCAACTGCCGCAACAGAAGCGCTGGCTGCCTCAGCAGCGGTAGCCGCGGGTGAAACGGTTGCAGCATCAACCATCACAGTGGGTTCATGCGCAGGGCCTATTGCAATGGCTTGTATTGCAGCACTAATGGTTATTAGCATGCTGATGAAAGAAGAGGATGCGCCGAAAGATGATCCAAAGCATCAACAACTCATACAAGCATTGCAAGCGATTATGTCGAAATTAGATGAGATGCATCAAGAATTTCGCGAAAGCTTTAAACATGTGATTGCAGAAGAACGTGAAACACGACGGCGAATGTTGCTTGGTTTTGAGTACGTGATAGCGCAAACAAAAGAAATTATTTCGCATCATTTAGAGAGCCGACATGCGCAAGAAAATTTAGCGCATCAAGTTGAAATGCAAACCAGTAAGATTGAAGCAGGATTTGCAGGCCTTCAACATACACTTATCAAGACAACGCTTTTAAGTGTGTTAGATCCCGCTTATTTAAGCCAATTAACACTGCCAGAGTATACAGAGTGCAAAAATAGCATCCGAACTTTTCTAACTGACACCAGTTGCTCAGCCGCAGCCAATGGTTATGATGCAGTACGACACTGCGATGATGAATTAATGATTAATCCCGTAATGATTTCGCGTAAGTTGCGGCATCAAACTGAATTCACTGATGTGTCTCAAAATAAATTGCGTGATTTATTGGGATTATTAGCAGGATTGGCAAATTATCATGTGGGTTCTGATGCGTTTATTGCACAGCCGGAATTAATGGCCAATCCACGTCAATGGGATCTTACGCTACCGTCTTATCAAAAATTATTAACAGATGCTAATCCGAAAATACCACGTGATAAAAACTTACATATAAAAGAAATTGATGCCGTTTTAGTTCGCGCCAAAGCAATAAAAAACTTTTTGAATGGTATCATGCATAGTGAGCCATTATTTACAAAATTAGTTGAAAATTATCATCGTGATTTAGATTTAATTGTAAAATTAATTCAAGAACATTTGCATGTACAAGAAAATAAATTTTATCAACAATCGTGCATACCTATTGCAACGGGTGAACGTTTGATGCAACTGGATGAGACGTTTGATGAAGCAAGTAAAAATCAAGTAGGTAGTTATTTTCAGGAAAGTTGCGAAAGAGCGCCGATTCATTTTCAGGGTAAAACTCAAGCTAACGATAGACGAAACTTGGGTATTTTTAATAGTGATGTGTTATTAACAGAGGATTTAAATATTCAGGAAGCTTATCCACCAAGCATTAGGCCAGGATTTTGCACTTTTCATAATGCTGCAAAAGTGGCGTGGGATGAATTAAATAAGCATTATAAATCAACAATAAAACCTGCTATTGACGAAATGCGACTTACCGATACTGAGAAAAAATTATCATTAGGCTTAAGATTACAGAAAATTGCAGTCGAAAGAAATGTTGATATGAACATTACAAACCTCAGCACAATAGGCGCTGATATTAATCACAAATTTCAAAATGCACTTAAATTCGAAGAGGAAGACTCATTAGTTTTTATTTCAGGCCTTAGTCAATATCATGACGCGAATGGCGATCATCATCCACATACAACCACGTATACAAATTTGAACATTGCAGCACATTTTCATCGCTCTGAGGGCACATGGGCTATTACCACTGCTGATAAAAAAGAACTTGAAGCATTAACGAAAAAAGCGGCAACTCGTGTTCACGCGCAATTGAAATCTTATCGCGATTACGCTATCGCAGAATTATTGGCAGATGTGGAATTTACAAAAGCACTTCAAAACCTGGAATCAAGCAGCCTTCAAATTCATGCTTTCTCAAATTTAATGGGTACGCGAGATTTCGAAAAACCATTGCGAGCTGTTTGGATAAAAGAAACATTAGCTAACATTGTCAATGCTAATTCAACAGAATCCATTGACCGTTTACAAAGTCTATTAAAAAATCTGATGGACAAAAAGACATTGGGTGCGGCTGATTTGAAACGACATCATGATACAATAAATTCAATGAATTAGAAATTATTTCCTACAAAATCTCCTTCTTTACCTGTACATTACTTTCCGCGATTAAGTTATCTCACGACAAGGAATATGTTAGTGCGCATGGAAATAAGTGAACAATCGATTACAAAAGCTGGTTTTTTCGCAGCTGCAGAACAAAAATTTTATAAATTGACTGATGCACTGCAAACTCGTCATACTTTAGCCATGAAATTTTCTGACGTTGAAAAATTAATTGAAAACGATGGTCGCGAATTGTTGCGCTTGTTATTGCAGGCGCATGTTGATTCGCGCGGCGACGGTGATATAGGCGCATTCATTGACGGCATGGATGGTATCAGAAGAACACATAAAAGAATCGGCGAGCGACAAATAAAAAGTATTTTCGGTGCTGTGCAGTGTGAACGCATGGGCTATGGAAATCGCAACGCAGAAAGTTTATTTCCAAAAGACAGCCATCTTAATTTACCTGAAAATTCACACTCCTATGAATTACAAAGACGTGTAGCACGAGAAGTAATGAGCGGATCCTTTGATGATGCGGTAGAATCAATTACAGAAAACACGGGGCAGTTAATTCACAAACAACAAATTGAACACATAACCGTTGCTGTCACTAATGATTTCGATTCTTTTTATCAGGCTAATTTGTCGCAAAAAAATATGATTGATGCAAAAAAAGCACCACTGTTGATTTTAACAACGGATGGCAAAGGTATTGTGATGCATAAAGATGATTTGCGCAAAGCAACGCGTAAAAAAGCAGACGCAAGCAATCACAAGCTTGAAAAACGCCTGTCATCAGGAGAAAAAAGAAATTCTAAGCGGATGGCGACCGTCGCATCTGTTTATAATATCGATCCATTCATTCGCACCGCCAAGGATTTTAAAAATGAATTGGCTTCAGTTAAAGTGGTTAAAAAAGAAATAGAACGACCAAAACCTATTGCAAAACGCGTATGGGCAAGTGTTGAAAAATCGCCAGAGGAAGTTGTAAAAGAAATGTTTAATGAGGCATCGCTACGTGACACAGAAAAAAATAAAACATGGGTTGCACTGGTTGATGGCGCACCAACTCAAATAAAAAACATTGAAAAAGAAGCAAAATCACGCGGCATAAAAATAATCATTGTATGCGACATTATTCATGTGATTGAGTATTTATGGAAAGCGGCATGGGGATTTTTCGATAAAGGCGACATCAAGGCAGAAGCGTGGGTTAATGAGCGATTTATTGCTATTTTAGAAGGAAAATCAAGTTCTGTTGCCGCAGGAATAAGGCGTTCGGCAACAAATAGAAAATTAAGAAAAGCGCAGCGAGAAGCTATTGATACATGCTGTGATTATCTTTTAAATAAATCCCCGTATTTAAAATATCACAAATATCTTGCGAAAGGTTTTCCGATTGCAACGGGAATTATCGAAGGTGCATGTCGATATTTGATAAAAGATCGCATGGATATTACAGGCGCACGATGGAGAATGACCGGCGCAGAAGCGGTTTTAAAATTAAGGTCATTAAAAGCGAGTGGTGATTTTACTGCATATTGGAAATTTCACGAAGAACAGGAATTTAATAGGATTCACAAATCAAAATATAAAAATCCATCGGTAATAAATAAACTGCATATCAAAAAGGTGTAAAATGCGTCGTTTCAAATCAGCCGCACCCAAAGACATTAGAAGCCAGTGATCTTACGCTTACAGGAGTGATGCCGCTTGATATTAAAGAAAATCCGCTTTATATCTGGGCTGAGGCGACTATCACAGAATTGGAGTTGTTGAGAGGTCGCGTTAATACATGGACGCATTCAGGCACACAACAAACAGAAGGCGCAGATGCAAGTTTATTGGCGGCGAAATTAGATGTGGCGTTGGCACAAATAGTTAAACTCTCAGAAAAATTAGATGCAAAATTTTCGGGACAATTTGCATCACCCGATGATGATGGTTACGAAACAGATAAAGCCGATGAGCGACTACTTGAGAGAAAAACCAAAGCGTATCTTGCTGCGGAAGGTCATATGTTTGCCGACTCGTTGTGGGGAACAAGGCCGGTAAGTCGCAAACCAGGTACGCGTATATTATGTTCTGATATCGCTTTAGATGATGAAACACGAGATGAAATACGATTAAGCCTATATCATTTTTTAAATCAATCTGGCAATCATAGTGGTGCTGTTACGCAAGAAACAGATCCTGATGACAGTACAAGACTCGTTGTGCAATTAGCAACTCGAAAAAAACACTGATGCATTTTTAATAATAGAATTTCCATTTAAATAATTTGGATTTTAATGATGAAAACAACAACAATTCTAAAAGAATATAACTATATTGCGCCAGATGGTGCTGAAGTTAGATTATTATCAAATAATGAGCATGGTGGCATATGCCACTGCACCTTAAAAAATAAAAAAACATCTCACGCGGTGCAACATAAAACTGTCAGCGAATTTTGGCATATCATTTCTGGAAAAGGTGAAATATGGCGGAAAAATGGAGCTGAAGAATCTATTACACCATTGGAAGCCGGCATTACTATTGATATTCCAGTCAACACAACGTTTCAATACCGAAGTCTTGATGGCGATTTAACCTTTATTTGCGTAACAATGCCGCCTTGGTCCGGCGCCAATGAATCTTTTTATATTGAAAAAAGTCCATGGATAGCTACAGTTTAAAAATTCCCATATCAAGAAAATTTAAAATACCGTATTTTTACCATTACATTTTTACCATTACATCATTTACGCCTACGTCTTGATTGGTGAGTATACGTGCCTGAAATTGCAAAACGGATTCTGCACTTTTTACAGGTTCAATTTCAGATGGTGGTCGTGGGGTTGGCAACCCTCCCGCCATTTCAGGACAAATAGAAACGACTTTTCCATCTTTGATCCATTGCTGCAAACGGGCATTTGCTTGCAGCGAATCTTTGCCGTCATATCTGACTTTTTGGCCGATTAAACAGCCGCTGATTAATATTTTTTTCATCATTCAATCATGGTCACGTCTTCTGCTTGAAATCCTTTGTCGCCCTTAACGACAGTAAATTCCACACGCGCACCTTCATGCAATGTACGACGACCCGTTGCATTAATCGCTTTGTGATGAACAAAAACGTCATCGCCATTGTCACGCGCAATGAAACCAAATCCTTTTTGATCGTTAAACCATTTTACTACACCTGTTTCTCTTGGCACGATTGTTTCTCCAGTGTTTTAAAAGAATTGATATTAAACCAGATTTTACAAGAAAACCCCAATTACTAATTGGCCCAACTGCGCTTTTGCGGTAGAATTTTTAAACTTTGGCAGACCCTAAATGAACAGTTATTCACCACATAAAACAAATCCTTTTCGACTGGCTCTAACATTATCGTTTCCCGTTTTTCTTTCCTATTTTTCATTGGGCATTGTATTTGGCATCTTATTCGATCATTTACACCAACCCTGGTATTTTGCGCCCATCATGAGCTTATTTGCTTACTCTGGCGCTGTTCAATTTGTCACGATTGGGATTATGCACCAGCATGGATCTTATTTGCTTATTTTGCTCTCTACCATTTTTATTGCTGCTCGCAATTCATTTTACGGATTAAGTTTTTTAAAGCGGTTTCAGGTTAGTCTATGGAAAAAAGCGATTTTAATTTTCACTTTGGTTGACACGAATTATGCGGTGCTAAATTCAAACCCTCCGTATCATGATAAAAAACAAGATGAGCAATTTTGTTTGTATTTGGGTTTACTGATTTGCAGTTATTGGGTAATGGGCACACTCATTGGTGCATTTTTTTCGAATCGTCTACCCCACTTACAAGGCTTAGAGTTTGTTTTAGTCGCATTTTTTGCAATTTTAATTTTTGAAAATTATTTAAAATTCAGGTCAATTGAGCCAGTTATGATTGGATTAATTGCACTGATCATTGCGTTGATTGCCGTGCCATTTAACATGATGCTATTAACAGGCATTTTAATCAGTTGCGTTCTCCAGATACTATTTTATTTTAAGGGGAAAAAGCATGATCCAATGTAATTATACAGTCTGCGTTATTGCTTTATTATTTTGCATTACTTGTACAACGCGCGCCCTACCCTTTATTTTCGGCAAGAAAATGAAAGAAAATCAGTTGATTTTATTTTTGGGGAATCGATTACCTGTTAGTATTATCTTTCTGCTGTGTGTTTACTATATCATGAGCATTGCCAAGCCATCGCTCATGATACTGATACCGCAGCAGCTGATTGCATTGGTTGTCACGCTATTAGTGCAATGGAAATGGCGAAATATGACGATCAGTCTTTTTTTGGGGACAGTGTTATATTTAGCCTTGAATCATGTTTGGCATTAATATAAATATCAATTTTATAGAATTCTAAACCGTCAATGCAGATTGAAAGGTTTCCTCTACAGCCGCATGATCATCAACTTTTTGTACTGCAATACCGTTTAAACAATGTTTTTCATATTTATCAATTTCTGATAGTATAAAATTTTTCAGTCCCATCAATATCGCACCTTCAAATCTTATTTCATGTAGCTTTTCATCAAAAGTTTCATTTGTTTGTGGAATTACATTATTGCGATCACGTAACCAGGCACCCAATGCATCTCTATTAAATACACCTTCTATTTTTTCATTTCCGGTTTTACGATAAATACAAACAGGATTGGTTACAATATTGGATGTAATTAAACAAATGTATTCTGCAGAAATTTCAATTGGTTTCTCGGTTAATTTTTCAATTGCTGTGATAATTGCACGATAATCAATTGATCGCTGGTTAATAAAGTCATCTGCATTTCGCATCTGCATTTTATGTTTATAGGTTGTCGATGACAATGATGTGATAGAAATTAACTGGAAAATACAGCTTAAATAAAAGGCAAGACATACAAAAAACGCATAATCGTTTGACTTGTGTTCTCTTATATCCAAGCCATGAATACTACCCCTTACATACATTGAAAAAAGATTCCATCCAGACAAAATAGTTATCATCGCCGTTTTTGATATTGTTTTACTATTATATTTGGCAACAAAATCTACACGCGATCTTGCATGCGCTTTTTCTTCTGCTATAGGTTCTTTTTCAAGATACTCATGTAATTTTTTTACTGCTTTTATGCGCGCAAAAACATCGGGGTCGATGTTAGCATTAAAGCGCATAATGTTCGGGAAAAGAATCGATTCTAAAGGCATAGGATATTCACAAATTTTAATGGTAGAAGTGACTTAAAAAACTGATATGTTAGATTCTCAGGATCACGTGACATATTGCTGCAATTAGAACACGATTACACGTGAGAAAAATACCGTAAAAATACAGTATTTATTAAAAAGAGTTGACACAGTTAGAATCTAAAGATTACTCAACCAAACACTTTTTATGCTCGACATGATAAACAAACTCGTCATAAAATTGTTTGAGAAAGCCACCGACAGGCCATGCCGCTGCTTCACCAAATCCACAAATGGTTCGGCCTTCGATATTTTTCGCCACACGTCTTAATTCTTCTATATCTTTCATCGATCCTTGACCATCTTCTATTTTTTTAACTAGCCGATAAATCCAACCAGTGCCTTCGCGACACGGCGTGCATTGCCCACACGATTCGTGCATATAAAATTTTGAAATGCGTTTTAATGCTTTTACCATGCAAGTTTTTTCATTCATCACAATCACTGCACCTGAACCCAATGACGTACCAGCTTTTGCTAAACTGTCAAAATCCATATTTGTTTTCATCATGATTTCAGCGTTTAAAACAGGCATGGAACAGCCGCCAGGAATAACTGCTTTTAGTGGGATACCATCTAACATACCACCGGCTAATTCTAATAACTCTGAAAATGGTGTACCCATTGGGATTTCATAATTTCCCGGTTTATTCACGTGGCCACTCACGCTAAATATTTTTGTACCGCCGCTTTTTTCAGGGCCCATATCAGCAAACCACTTCGCACCCTTTTCTAAAATCACAGGAATTGATGCATAGGATTCGGTGTTATTAATATTAGTTGGACGACCATACAACCCGAAATTTGCAGGAAATGGCGGTTTAAATCGTGGCATGCCACGCTTGCCTTCCAATGAATTCATTAATGCCGTTTCTTCACCGCAGATATAAGCGCCTGCGCTGTAGTGATTATAAATATCAAAATCAACACCTGATCCTAAAACATTTTTTCCTGCAAAACCTGCTTCATACATCTCTTTTAATGCACCTTCACAACGCAAAAAAGGTTCGTAAAATTCACCGCGTAAAAAATTATAGGCAACGGTTGCACCCATCACATAACACGCAATTGCCATGCCTTCTAATAATTGATGCGGATTAAACCGTAAAATATCGCGGTCTTTGCAGGTGCCTGGCTCACTTTCATCTGAATTACATAAAATATATTTTTGCCCAGGCACATTCGGAGATACGAAGCTCCATTTCAATCCCGTTGGAAATCCAGCGCCTCCACGACCACGCAATACAGACGCTTTGATCGTTTCAATAATTTCAGTTTTTGGTGTTTGCTCTTTTAAAATTTTTCGCAATACTTGATAGCCACCAACGGATTCATAGGCTTTTAGCGTCCATGATTCGGGAAGATGTAATGTGCGGTAACAGACTTGATTGACTTCCATGCCATTATCTCAGTAAGTAAAAAATTATTTTAAAACAAAAAGACAAGGTTTGCATTATTAATATACCTGTAAAACTGGAAGAAAAAATGACCCACTTTGCAAAATTTCTTTTGGAATGAGATTTTCATATCCTGCATTTTGTAATTTTTCATATAGTTCAGAACGACTATAGACTTTAAATTTTGGATATAATTGTTTATTGAAAACAGTGTCTATTGTGCTTTTAGAAACTTTTTTGCCTTCCATCTCATGCAGAACATCGGCAATTTCTTGACTACCTAAATGTGACATAAAAAAGTAAATAACTTGCTTTTCTCGTTTAGTCAAATGAATAGCTGTATTTGTTAAACTGGATTTGTTCGCAGTTGATTTTACAAAATGCTTTTTAAAAGCAGTTAAACCTGCTTCAAACCCATAAATAATCAATCCTTCAACACTATTATTTTCTAAATTGATAAGTGGGGATTTAAAACAGAAGTAAGGTTTTAGTCCTGTTGAAAACTTATTAACTTTTAGAAGAAGCGCTGGTTCACGCGCTGATATGATTTTTTGATCTTCTGCCAAAATCATTTTTTCAACTTCAACCTGATCACCATAGAGCGGTAGCCACACTTTTTTACCAATGACATCAACTTCCGCTGCATCCATTAATTGCAATAGATAACCGGAAGCATAGACGTGAACAGAGTTCACATCCTTGATGCAGATCATCTGCTTTGGTGATGCCTGCGAAAGTAATCGCACTGCATCAATAATGCTTTTCAGAAATGGTGACATTTTTCTATCTATTCAATGGGTTGAAACACGCACAAAAGTGCGGTTACAAAACAGCCTTCTGCTTTGTATTATCATAACGTTAATAAATAATTTATTGGAGAAGAATATGAGAAACACGCTAGAAAAAGATAAAACCACTACAGAAAATACCGATAAACCATCATTAATTGATAATCAAGAACAAGCTGGTTGTTGCGCATGTATTTTCAGCCTATTCTCAAATAGAGGGGAATACGATCGCTTACATACTGGCATGTCAAACGAACAATTAATACGGGTTGCTGGGATGATGTAACGATCAAGCAAAGGGATTTTGCGATTTTATTTAGTAGCATAAAATGTAAATTATGAATCAAATCAAGGAGTGAAAAATGGACGTCGTTGACAAAATGTTTGAAAAAATGGAAAAGCAGGATCATGCGGATTATGAGCTTTTTGATTTGAACGGTAAAAATTATTGTCCTGTCGATGGAACGATATCCCTCAAAGAATTTGTAGATAATGACAATGATTTAAAATTTTACTCTTTCGTAAAAAAAGTAAAAATTATAAAAAAGCTTATTAAAGATCACGGGCAACGTGTTGCCGTCGAATTTGAAATTTTTTTTCAAAAACCAGATGCTGATAACGGTCCTTCCGTTGTATGCATATGGATCATTGGAATATCTCCGGAACAAAAAATAAATATGATTGACTCTTATTGGGATGTAAATGCATTTAAAGCAGATTTAGAAAAAAATTATCCTGATTTTGTTAAGCTGTTTTTCAGAAAATGAGACTTCAATTTTTCAACAGGGGAATTAGAAATGAGCGTAGAAAAAATTATTGATGATTTAGTTGCTGCAGTAAGGCGCCGTGATGCAAAAGCAGTAGGAGCATTATTTGCCAAAGATTCTGAATTTGCAGAGATGGTTGGAACTGGTGGCGTTACATATGGCCAAGAGAAAATTCAGGAATTATGGAATAATTTTTTTAAAGACGTGTCACATGATCAAAATGATAATAAATGGGTTATTCATCGAAAAATTATTAGTGGTAATAATGCGGTTTTAGAGCGGACAAGTTATTTTACTTTCAAGGGAAGAAAAGTTGTCATAAACATGGTTACTATTCTTGAAATTGAAAATGATAAAATAAAAGTATATAGGGATTATTGCGATTCTCGAATATTTATTCCTCAAGAAAATACAGAAGAATGGAAGGCATATTGCGATTCCTTGAAAAAATTGGGGGCTACTACACAGCTTAAAAACTGATTGATATTAATTCCAGGGAATAATCTATTGAAAACAATTTTATGCTATGGCGATTCTAATGTTCGCGGTGTTATTCCAGAAAAAACTAAGGACAGAACGCAGTTAGTGAAAGTACGCATTAAAAGTAAGCGTTGGACTGGATTACTACAACAAAAACTACGTAAAAATTATGATGTTGTCGAAGAAGGTATGGGCGGTCGTTCAACAATGTTCGACGAAATTCTTCCCAACGGTGCTCCGGGACGACCGTATCGTAATGGTGCCAATGATTTACCGCTGTTTCTTGAGGCGCATTATCCAATTGATTTGGTTATTTTTTTATTGGGATTGAATGATACAAAAATTCAACTTAACGTTTCAGCAGACAAAATCTCTGATGGAATGCGTAAATGCGTTCAAATTGTAAAGGGCAGCAATAAAGGTGTGCATGGCTCTGCACCTAAAATTTTAATTATCGCACCATTCCCCATTGTTCTAATTCCCGATTTACCGGATGTTTGTGATAAAACATCTGTTGAAAAGTCAAAATTACTTCCAAACCTCTATCAAAAAGTTGCAATGAATGAAGATTGTGACTTTTTAGATGCATCATTAATTGTTCATGCCAGTCAAATTGATGGCCTTCATTTAGATGAGGATCAGCATGCACTACTGGCCAATGCCGTGGCTAAAAAAATTATTGAGATTTTTTCTACAGAAAAGTCATTATAAAAATTTTTCATTAATATAGGTGATGTAATAAATTTTAAAAAGGATTTTTATGTTTCTTTTGCCAATATTGTTGGGATTGATTTTTATTCTAACATTATCACTAAAATTGTTAGGCGGGAAAATTGCATGGTGGATTGTTATAACATTTGGCGCACTTTTTCTTGTACCAATTATTGTATTGATCACACTTGAATTCATATCAACGACTAAGATGCAAAAAATTAATTATAAAAAATTTGTCATGGAATCTGTTAAAATTACTCTATTTTGTTTAATTACAGCACTTATTTTTAAATTATCAGGTGCCTCAAATAATACATTGCTCATTATTTTTAATATGGCAGTAATGTCATCAGCTGCTGCATTTTCAGTCGAAAAAAGAAATTTAAAACATGTTACATTAGCCCCAATTGTTATCGTAATCTCGACCGTACTGGGTGGAGTCACCGGTTTTTATTTTCCAATTTTAGCTAAAGTGCTCACCGTATTATATGCGTCATTAGCATTTTATTTTTCTAAAACAAAAAACCAGAAAAATGTGTTTGTTATTGGCGCAATCATATTTTTAATTCTTTCAGCAATTCCATTTAATTTGAAGGATGGAATGCGCTATATGTTAGATGGTATTGTTGTATCAATTATTTTTGTTATTTTTAATGTTCTTTTTGGCAATGTTGAATTAGGAAAATCAATCGAAAGCGACAAAATTAGCAACTCCGGATTAATCTCTGCTGTCACTGGATTGTCTTTAACATTGGGCTTCGTTGTTGGTTTGTTATTGCAAAAATATAGCCATTTTTCTTACTTATACTGGATACCGATGACATCGTTAGTAATCATACAGGGGTCTCAAGGGAAAACTATTCAAACATCAGTTAAAAGAATTTTTTCAAATACCACAGGTGCGCTACTCATTGTGTTTTTATTTAACTACGTTATACCACCCGTTTTTATGATTAATTTTATGATGCTAACTTTATTCTTATTTTTAATTTTTGCATTAGGATTTTCTTATTTTCTGATGACTCTGTTTATTGAATTATTTGTATTGGGATTTACACACTTATTGGGCAATTATCAAAATATTATTGCAATTGACAGAATCACGATGACATTTATAGGCAGTGTAATTGTCATGCTATCAGCGCTATTAGTTCATTTTTTATATTCGAAAAAAAGTAATGCCGTAAAATAGTGCCTGCTACCCTAACACTATTTTATTTGCCCAAGCTGCCGCATCATTCCCATGTCATCTGATTGACGCCAATGCTCAACTATTTTTTCATTTTTGATACGTTCAATTTGCATTTGGTTCACAGCCACTTTTTTTCCAGTAGGTGCCATCCCAAATAACTCGCCAGTGTGCGTGCCATGCATCACAGAATGAATAGCCACTTGATCATCTGTTACAACCATGTTTTTAATCTCAAAGTGCAGGTCAGGAAATCCTTTTCTAATAGCAGAAATAATCGGCTTTAATCCTTTTGGACCTGGTTCTGGGTTTGGAGAGCCTGGACTGTGATTAATATAATTTTGATCAATGATTTCATCTAAAACTTCTAATTTTCCTTGATTCCAAGCTTCTTCAAAATATCGCTGTATTAGAATTTTATTTTTTTCGACTGTCATTTCAACCTCATAAATGTAATTTTAATCCTTCATGCGATGCAATAAACCCAAGTTTTTGATAAAAAACCAGCGCATCAGGTCGTTTCTTATCCGTCGTTAATTGTACTACACGGCATTGCAATTCACGTGCTTTTGATATCGCCCATTCAAACATTATTTTTCCAATACCTTGACCGCGGTGATTTTTTGCAATACGCACTCCTTCGATTTGCGCACACTGACCACCTTGATACGTCAGATACTGAATTATATTTAATTGCATTGTGCCAATCACATTACCCTCATCTTCTACAATAATCAGAAAACTATTTTTATCTGAGTCAATGTTTGAAAATGCAGTTAAATATTTTTTGGGTAATGGATCTTGATAGCATTCACGTTTACTACCTAGTTCGTCATCAAATAGTAACCAAACAATTGATGGTAAATCAGATAACAACGCTTTTCTGATTGTTATGGTTGAATTTTTCATTATTTTATTGCACCTGTAATTATTTATTGTCCCGATTATGCGGCTCATCAAACTTTAACTCCGGCCCCAGCGGCACAATTCCTTTTGGATTAATATCGGTTGCGGTAATAAAATCATGAAATAAATCTTTTATGTTATTATCCATTATTTCTTACCCATAAATAAAAACTGCAGCGCTTGATCAATTTGCGTGTATTGGAATTGAAACCCCATTTGTAACAATTGTTCACTCTTAACACGCTGCCCTTTTAACAACAACTCATTACCCATTTCACCAAACAGAAGGCGCACAATACTTTCTGGCATGCGCAAAAAGCACGGTCTATGCAATGAACGCGCAAGTGATTTTGCAAAATCACCTTGCGTAGTCACGCCAGGTGACACAATATTAACAGCGCCAGTAATATCAGGTTTTGAAATGATAAAATCAATGGCACGCACTAAATCATCCAACACAACCCAAGAAAAGGGTTGTTTTCCATTTCCTAACACAGCGCCAAGCCCAAACCGAAAAGCGGGCAACATTTTTTGTAATGCACCACCTTGATTTGACAACACAACACCAAAACGCATTTTCACTGTTTTCACATTGTTTTTTTCAGCAAATGACAATGCATTTTCCCACGCATTCCCAACAGTTGTAAGAAAACAGTCTGGGTTCATTGATATTGTACTTTTTTCGGTAAAATAGGTGTTTGCTGGGTCACTTTCTTTTGAAAAACCATAAATACCAACACCGCCAGCATTTAATATTCTTGGGGCATTTTCACCTAAGCTTGCACATAATTCTGAGATGGCTTTTGTCGCTGTAACACGACTGTTTAGAATTTTTTGCTTCTGATCATATGACCAACGTTTTTCACCAATATTTTCGCCTGCTAAATTAACAATGATATCGATATTTTTTAACTGATCTTCGCTATGTGAGTTCAGATCATCCCAAGTCAAAATAGCATATCGATTTGAAAATAATTGTGTTATTTTTTCATGTGTTCTACCAAGTAAGGTTAGCTGGTGCTGTTTTGATAGATGCGAGACCAAGGCTTGTCCAATCATGCCTGTAGCACCAGTAATTAAAATATTCATTCCGTGACTCCCTATTTATCTGCAATATAATACAAAAAATGTCCATCATATTTTACTGGTGAAAACTCAATTATTTTATATTCTGCTATTTCTTCTATGTAAAAAGGATCTTGTTGAATAATTTCATCAATTGCTTTTCTGTCAGTTAAATGAGATAGAATAATGCCGCCCGTTCTCGGATTTTTTGGACCAGATGCAAAAAAGTAATTTTTCTTGTAACACTCATCAAGAAATGAGCGATGCGCCACAAGAAGTTGATCAATCACATCCAATGGTTTCAAATACGTTAACTCAATTATAAACATTTTTTCCATCCAACTGTTTTCTTCACACTTTAATTTTATTGTGGGTATAATTTTAAAAACTCGCTATATTTTTGCATGCCATAAATCTGCAATTGCCAACCCTCTCTTCGAGCCCGTCACTGAATATCAATTTTTCTATGTGCTTTTTTGCTTCTTTACCCAACTCACCAAATCTTCTTTATCATAAAATACGCGACCACCGATTTTGATATGAGGAATGCCTTTATGCTCCCAACGTTGTCGCTCAAACCAAGCCTCAGACATACGGATCATAACAGCCGCTTCTTTCTGAGTTAACAAATCAAATCCAATGCCCTCATTATTTTTATTCATCGCTGAATACCTCAAAATTTGCTTATAATAAAATCCTTATGTTGTTTGTCCTATTTGCATACTATATCGCTAATTAAATTATGTCAACTTGATTGACATAATTATGTCGAATGAAGATATTTTTATTTAGAAATCAATTGATTACCTTCCGCAGTAAACCGAAACGATTTCCAGGCGCGAATGACCGAGGTCGGCACTGATAGTCTGACGTGCTGTTTTATCAAGCGCTAACTGCGCTACAGTCATCTCACGCTTTGACAACCCGCCTTTGGCGGCACAAGGCCAGCCCGTTAAATCCTCATAGCGTCGTTGCGCATAAGCATGACGCAACCCATGGGCATGATGAATGTCAGCACGGCCTGTCTGATTGCGATACATTGTTTCTTGTTCAACATATTTTTTATCATCTGGAATCAAAGCACGTTGCCTTTCTCCCAGAAAGGCTTTTACTTGCTCAATAGCCTGCCATTGCTCAGGATAACGAATTTTGATTGTGCGAGCACGCCCTCCTTTGCACCATGAACTTTTAAGATGCAACTCATCTCCAATAACAGCCTCATGAATGCGGATTTTAATTGATTCTTCGCGCCTTAATCCAAATTCACGCTGCAGAATTAAACTCATTTTTACATTTTCATCAGTGACTTTTGATAAATCACCCTCTGAAATACTAATAGATTTATCTTCATTGGTGACATATTGACGATTAGGAATATTAAGCGCCGCATTGGTTGCGGGAATTACACCTGCCTTATCAAATTTACTCATCGCCCAACGCAAATCAGTCATGCGATTTTTAATTGTGCCAGCGCTTAAATTTTCTTGCAGCCAACGATCAACTAAATATTTCACATGTTTGAATTTAAGCTGCCTCATGTGTTGAATTTTATAACCCCCTTCAGATAATTGATCTGCAATATATAACAAACGCTCTTTTCGATTGCCTTGTGTTTTAAAGCTGCCATCCCTATTGTGCCGTGTTAAATGAATAATGGAATGTTTTAAATCATGCTTGGCTGACATATCAATTTTCCTCTGTGTATTATTTAATAAATCTTGTGTCGCGTCGCTTTCTAAAACTCGTTGAGTGTTCGCACACAGACCATCTATTGATGGCGGCAGCTTGCGCTGCAAAAGTGCGAAATTAGCAGTGAAAACACTGCATACGACAATGGCGAATGCTCGCCGTTAGCGTTGGGACCTACGGTTCCAACGCTACTTTTTTTGACACAATAAATATTGTCTATACCTTAAAATTTGACTTTACTAATAATGTAGAACTTTAAGAATATTGCTGAATTAATTGATCACGTAACGCTTCAAAATCAGATTTTTTTAATAGCATATTGACTAATTTACGAGGTGATACATTAATTTCTGTTTTTAAATAAATTTCTTCACGTACTGCTAACAGCTTTTCAAATAACTCATTTTCAATAAAATGCTTTTCTTGACCATCTAATACTGAACTATCAATAACTGATTTATTTTTTTCTGTATTTATTTGACTCATAATAACTTCCCATATAAATTTACAAATTAACCGATAAAAATTGAACTTTTACATTTAAACCTGAATACTTAACGCATAAAAATTACCTCCTATATAATTAATAAAATTAAAAACGATAAATGAACTAAACACTAATGATCTATTTTTTATAAAAAAAATATAATACCTGGATACTAAAATGCTGAAGTAAAAAATTACCAAATAATATTTTTAATAACTTAACTAAATATAAAATACCTTTAACTGACTAAGAATTAAGTTTTTATCACTTAACAAAAAGAATGAATTACAGCCTGAACTACAACTATTGTCTAAAATAATATGAATGAAAAAATTGATTAATTGATTGTTGAATAAGCCGAATTGGCTAATTAGATTTTTTTAGTTGAAAACTTAACGCCAAAGGCTTGCGCCTTACATCGCTTAAATGGCACGCGATGCTATTTGAACTACGTGAACCGCTACTATTGTTGTTGCAACGGCTTTTTTAGAAAATAACGATGTTATTGTCTAAAAAAGCCGCCGTCACTTTATCGTCACTTAAAAACCTGATAACTTACCTAAATAAAACAGGGGCTTGCATCCCCTGTCACTGTCTCAAGCTGCGCCTGAAGGCTTGCTTGATACAGAGACAGGGGTAAAAAATAATATAACTACTCAAAAGAAATATAAAAATTTTGATGCAAAAATAGGAACTAACCTTGATTATAAATGTCCGACCATTAAACCTCAGATCTATTTGTTGTTTGTTGCTCTAATTTCATTGATACATCACTCATAGCATAATGAACAAATTGCTGGCCAAGATCAGTAAGAACATATGGTTTAGAGGAGTCAAATGCTGGCTCAAATGCATGTTGTGATAATTTCGCTGCACTCGGTTTAATAAAACCACCCTGAGAATTTGTTCGACGATATTGTCTTATGATACCTCCAGTACTTAAATCTCGAATTAATAATTTATAAAGATCAGCTTCCGCAGAATCCTCTCTGACAACCTGTTTTCCAATCATTCGCCACACTTCACCACGACTAATACCATCAGGATGCCGATATATACAGACAATAACTTGAAAATGTAAATCGGAATATCGATAAAGCCATTCTATAAAAAGCCTGATTACTTCATCCGACGAAATATTTGTGGAAGCAGCATTTAAAAGTATATTTCTTATATACTCTCTTTTTTCTTGAGTATTAATATCCGACCAATTGCGAAAACTTTTCTCAACCAATGATTGAAATTCAGAACTTTTTATTCTTTTCGAGACGTCACCATGGATTTTTTCTAATCTTTGCATGATTTCATTAATGGTTTGTAACTGGTCCTTTATCTCTTTTTCTAGCAGGTTTTGACGGTATCTCAAAAAGTCATTGACCCTATCTTGATCATGCTCAGACCATGCAGCAGAAATAGAAGCTAAAACACCACCGACAAGAGGTATAGCACCAGCAGTTATATTGAGAATCGCTCTACTTACCTTTTGAAAATCATTATCACTCGATTCGATTGAGGGATTATCATTCATTTCTTTCATTGATACACCTCCCAATTATTTCATTTAATATTACTAAACACACAATTCTTTAAAGACAACATATTCAACTATTTAATTTTGAAAAAATTATTTGAATTCTTCAATTTTTAGCTGTTTTATTGTAATTTTTATGCCGGGTGGGTACGGGTGCTCATAAATCAGCTATCTCTAGCAATTGAAATTTGTATGCGCCTCCATATCACAGGTTCAATTTCTTTTAGTGTTATTTTAAATTGAAAAACAGGGCAGCGAATCATGATATTTTTCTGAGAATAATTTTTAATTCATTGTATTTTTTTTCATACGATAGCAACATCCAAAATTGGCTGTAATTTTCCCCGCAACGTTTTGACAACAGCAGGAAATGATTTATCTGACAATTTATTTTTTCTTAAAAATGCAGACCACATGGTTTGTTTTAATGGATTATTTGCAAAATCATCTGTTAGACCAATCAATGGTGTTTTTGATATCACACTGCCCCGCCTTGCAAATGTTGCTGTAATTGCTTTTTGTAATAACCTTGGATCAAGTTGCTCACGTTCAAAAATAACAAACAAATCCAGATAATCTTTTACACGACTATTCGCAGCACCATGAAAAGCGATTGCATGTAATTTTTCAGCAACAACGGTATATACAGGATAAGTTTGCAATTGTGGCGAAGGAAATTCTTTTATTAACACCGGATATTGCGAATCAACCGGGCCAGGTGTCACTGCATCACCAAAACCAACGTCTATTTGTATTTTGCCAATTGCTTTAGCAAGTTCCGCTGGAATTGTAACCTTTACACCGATATATGCTGTTTCTTCTAAAATACGCTCAACAGTAATATGCTCAATATCAAAAACAATGCCATCATCAAACGGAATCTTCGCTATTTCTTGAAATATTTTCTTCACAGCCAAAAGATCGTTATCGCCAAATGCCAATAAATCTATATCGCGTGTTTGACGATGAGGCATGTCATACCACAAAGCAAATAGCATGGCGCCTTTCAATAAAAACTGTTTTTGATAACGAGATTGTCCAATGCGATATAAAGTTCGCTCTAACATAAAACGCAGTAAAATATTTTCAAAACCAGATTGTTTTGAGTTGCGAGTAATATTGAGTAACCGTGCTCGTACGGACTCTGCCATGTTTGTTTTTGTCATAGGATTGCTTCCATGTAAGGTAAAATAATTTTTTGAACCCGTTCTATTTTTGCAAAATAATACAATTCGTCACTGGTGACTTTTTTTTGATGAAGTGCATCTTTTAATGCCTCAAGCGCCACATCCATGCCAATTTTATTTCTATATTTAAAACAATCGACGACTGTTTTTGCGGGGTTATATATTTTAATTGGCACCTGATCCACAATGACAATATCAATACCCTCGCCATATATTTTTTTTGTCGGTCGAATTATTTGGATGGGCGGGTAGTCAATTTGTGGTTTATGACATCCTTGCGGCATCGCAATCCAAATCTCTCGCGGCAATTGTGTTGTTAGCTCATGAAACTGGAGTGCTGTGAAAAGACAAAAAACGGCTTGTGGCACACGCAATGCGATGTTCACCATTTCCTCTTTTTCAGACATCTGAGTATTCGTTATCCGGTAAAGCCCATGCGACACTTTTTCCAACAACCCACTAGAAACCATGCGTGCGAGAACACTACGTGGGATGCCTTGTTCTTTCAAATCAGAGGCGCGTATCGTTGTTGTCTTGTGAAAGAGTTTAAGGACGCGCTGTATTTGTGTTTGGCTCATTATATGAGTATGTTACTTTATTTCATTAATTGCAAACATTTAATGAAATAAAGTAACAACTCAAATTTTAAGAAAACAACCCAATAATGTAAAATGGGTTTTATTGTTAAAATTTGTCAGGGGTAGTGATTCTAAACAAACTCACCATTGCTTACGATTTTTCCTTTAAAATCCGTTGACGCCGCTCATCCAATTGCTTAGCAGCCGCCTTTTTATGCTCCGATGCAAGATGCGCATATTTCTTTGTCATTTTGGGGTCAGTATGACCCAACAATTCCATCACCGTATATAAATCAGTACCGCTCATCACATGCTGAGAAGCATAATCATGGCGAATATCATGCCAATGAAAATCTTCGATATTTGCTGTTTCTAATAATGTCTTCCAACTTTTTTTAACAGTTGTAATGTGGTGTTCTGGTTTTTTACCTGGAAATACCCATCCTTTACCGTGATGTCTCGCACTGGTTTGCTGATACCACGCATAAACTACTTTAGAGGTGCTTCCATCTAGCGGTACTTCGTATCCATTTTCTGTTTTTACAATATCCGGCGTTAATTTTAACGTAATAGAATCTTTGGATTGCATATCAACATGCTTATCCCACTGCAACCGCACCAATGAACCAAAACGAACACCGCTGCCTAGCGCTATCAAAACCATTGGTTTCAAGTAATCTGCAAAGAACTGTTTTGAAAGATTAGGTAGCAATGCGCGATGTCGTTCTTTGCGCCAAGCATTTCCATTTTTACGATTTTCAATAATTTCTCGTTCACGCTGATCCAACGCCTGTACCAGCCGCACATACTCCTCTTCAGCTAAAAATCGAATACGATTGGCCTGAGATACTTTTAATTTTTTGATGCCCAAGATAGGATTTTTTGCCAAGCAACCATATTCCACTGCCTTACTCAAAAAAGCTGATAACCGCTCAATGTAACGGTTCAGTGTTGCGGGTTTGATAGCTACCTCAGCTTTGATTTTTTCACCGTGAGAATTTTTTTGTACCCGTACTCGCCGGCGGTCTACTTGCTGCTTGCTTCGCCAGTTTTCCACTTTTTCCAAGGTAATGTCAGACAACAGCTGTCGGCCGAACATGGGTTCAAAATTTTCTTTTAACATGTGGATGGTTGCATGTGCAGTCTTTGGATAAGCTGCTCTGTACCACAACTCATATTTTTCATTTAGAAATCGGGAAAAGGTATATTGATTATCTTTAGCATGAGTTGCCAACGATTCCTGTTTTTTCTTTTCATTGGGATCGATGCCCCTCGCCGCTTGACCCATTACCTCACGAGCCATTTCACGCGCTTCATTCACTTTTAACTTATCCGCTCTTCCAATCGTATAGTGCTTACCTCGGCGGTAAATGCAACGAAATGTTTTAGTGCCACTCACTTCAACCCGGACATAAAATCCGATTAAACGGGTATCGCGAACATCATACGCTTTATCACGTGGCTGAAGCTTTTCTACGATCGTTGTCGTTAACGCGGTTGGAGATTCTTTTTTGTCTGTCATCTGCTTTTCTCAGGGTGCATATAGGGTGCAGATTCAGTATAGCGCAGTGCAAAACTATGTGCAAAAGTGAAAACGAGTGAAAATAAGGAGATTCAGAAGTATTTCGGTATGTTATTGTTTTTTAACGACTTATTTTGATGGATTGTCAGGGTTTTGCACTGACTTTGATCATTTTTTATCGGGACAGGAGGATTTGAACCTCCGACCCCTTGCACCCCATGCAAGTGCGCTACCAGGCTGCGCTATGCCCCGAAGGCAATAAGATTACTAGATTTTTAATCTGAGGCAAAGTAATAATGACAATAAGCAGGAATCACAGCCATTGATTGTATGGACCCCGCCACTTACTAAAGGCTTCTAAAAGAGCCAGAATGAAAGTTGTATCAGTCATTCAAATTCAATGGAGGGGTCCAATGAGCAATATTAAAGTATTAGGTATCGATTTGGCAAAGG
>JAUXWQ010000017.1 GCA_030680235.1 Coxiellaceae bacterium | reverse complement strand
GAACCTTGCGTTAATTCAAAGTCCTTAATTTTAGGCGTTTCACCTTGGCGATACTGTGCTTTGGAAACTGTGACAATAAAGGGGCGCCATTGTGTATTAGGAGTGCGTTTTCCGTCTTTGACAATAAAACGTGGTGGTTTTCAGGGCAAGCCAGGATACGTGTCTAGAATTGCACCTCTGATCAATCTGTTACCATCATGACCTATCCAAATCATAATTGATTCAGCATATACAAAGTTTTTATGTATAAAAACTCATATGACTTTTAGTGTTGATTTTTTTGTTTATACAGTTTTCCCCAGTCATTGATTTTAGAAAAAGCGGTTTTTAATGCTTTCCCTATAGGCGTTAAACAATATTCAACTCGAGCTGGAACTTCCGCAAACACAGTACGCAAAACGATTTTACTACTCTCCAATTCACGCAGCTGCAACGTCAGCATACGTTGGGTAATTTCAGGCAATAAACGCCGCAATTCTGAAAATCTCTTCGGACCTTTGAATAGATGATAAATGATAATTCCTTTCCATTTTCCACCGATTAAATCCATGGTTAGTTCAAAATCACAACGTTCTCTTAACGATTCATTTCTTTTAGGCATCATATTTCTCGGTATAATTTTTGATACTTAGGACCAATTTTGTGTGTATACAATAAATTGTATTATAATATACCATATCACTGTATTCAAAAAATGAGATATACCATCATGAGCATAAAAGAAGAAGCTAAAAAAATCTATCAAGAATCCATTGTTATTGATGGTCATTTTGCGGTTGAGCTGGCCATGCCAGGACCATTAGAAGAAAAATGGAAACTAGTAGACAGTTATGCTGATGCTGGCGTCACTTCGGTGACGTTATCACTCGCCAATGATGAAAGTAAGCTGGAAGAAACATTGGCATATCTAGCAATGGTACGCCAACATATTTTTTCTCATCCTGAAAAATATATTTTAGCAGTAAGAAAACAAGATATTTTACAAGCAAAAAAAGAAAATAAACTTGCCATTCGTTTGATGTTTCAAGGTGCAGGACCGCTATCAATGAATATTCACCTAGCTGAAATTTTTTTCCAGCTTGGAATTAGCAGTATGATTGTTGCTTATAATATCAGAACCGCAATGGGTGACGGATGTATTGAAGAAGTAGACGCTGGTTTAAGTCATTTAGGAAAACATTTAATTCATGCAATGAATAAAATCGGAATGATTATTGATGGCGCACATTCCAGTATGAATACCATCATGGGTTCCATTGAAATATCATCAAAACCTGTTGTTATTTCTCATGCTTGTGCTTATGGCATTAATCCCCTTCCTAGAAATATTAAAGATGAGCAAATTAAAGCAATCGCCAAATCAGCCGGTATTATTGGTGTAAACGGCATTGGTCTTTTGCTGGGCGATAAAAACGCTTCTATTAAAAAATATGTTGACCATATTGATTACATTGTCAATTTAGTTGGCATAAAACATGTTGCAATTGGATTAGATCACTTATATTTTCCTGATCGATTTAATGAGTTTATGAAAAATCAACCTATCACTAATCCTTCTGCTTATGGAAAGATGGTTGATCCTACGATGCTCACTTGTATCAAGCCAAATCAAATAATTGATATAGTCGAGGAACTGCTTGAGCGCAAATACACTGAGAGCGATATTCAAGCAATCCTGGGCGAAAATATTTTACGAGTCATTGATCAAAATCAAAAATAAGCTAACTCATCAGGAAATACTTTATGAATAAATCCCGTATTAATGACATTAAAAATAACGCCATTATTGCAGACATTGCGATGGATTTTTTACCTGAAGTTGAACATCCTATTATGTGGGATATCCTGGATCGATATCATCAATCAGGCTTTCAGTTTCTCAATATTGCTGTAGGCGGTGATCTTACCAGTCTTGATACAGCAATTCGCTATATTTCAAGACAGAAAGCAAAAATACAGTGTTTAAATGACAAGTTTATTATTGTGAAAACAGTGGAAGATATTTTAAAAGCCAAGCGCGAAAAAAAACTGGCGCTTGGGTTATGGTTTCAGGGTTCTGCTCCATTGGTTAATGATATTCATATGATTGAAACCTACTATTCATTGGGAATACGTCAGATATTACTGAATTATAATAATCGAAATGCAATTGGCGACGGCATACTCGATAAAAATGATGCGGGATTAAGTGCGTTCGGTGTTAAAGTCATTGAAGAAATGAATCGTGTTGGCATGCTAATAGATTTATCTCATGGTGGCATTAAAACTTCTTTAGATATTATTTCGGCCTCAAAGAACCCAGTTATTTTTTCTCATTCAAATGCACAAGGTGTTAATCCGCATGTTCGTAATTTAACTGATGAGCAAATCAAAGCTATTGCAAACAATAATGGCATTATTGGAATCAATGGAATGGGTCTTATTTTAGGGGTTGAAAAACCAACCACTGAAAAATTAGTTGAACATATTAATTATATCGCTCATTTAACGGGTTCTTCTGATCATATCGCATTAGGCCTAGATCTGGTTTACTTTGCAGAGATGTTGCCTATATTTTATGAAAAATCAGGCACTGTTTATCCAAAAGGGTATTTAGGCTCATACGAAGGTATTCAGCCTGAGCAGATTGATGAAATCATTGAAACATTATTAAGTCATCACTATTCCGATATCGACATAGAAAAAATCCTTGGCAAGAATTTTTTACGTGTTGCTTCTGCAGTTTGGAAGTAGAAATAAAATGGTGATTTTGAAAAAATCACCATCATTCCATTTTCCATTGAAACTATCACCACAGCACTTTTCTGCGGCTTTTTTCGACACTTTTTGGTATGCCATCTAAATTCATCACGATATCGCCGAATCTTTTAAGGTGCTCGGTAAGATAAGGTGAAAGATGCGACATATCATCCTTGTTGATTGCGTGCCCTTCGTCTTTAAGTTCCGCAATGATTTCAGTCATGTCGGAAACATTTTGTAGCATGACAGAGTTTGTTAAAATATCGCAGTATTTTACTGCTTTTTCCATTTCATTTTCATCATTGCTGGCAACCAATATTTCATTTCCAAACGAACAAAAATCTTCAAATGAATTGTATGATTCTACTTTGTTGGTGCGCGCTGTAATGATTTCACGCACCTCAACATCTGAAATATAATCCAATAAAAATAACGTGCGAATGACGTAACCCAACTCCTGAAATGCTTGATACAAGCGATTTTTCTTACTGTACGTACTTAATTTTTTTAATAATTTTGATGAGCTCATTTTACCTTTTTTAATTGAGATGACAACCTGCATCATATCGCCCCAGTGCTTCTCAATTAAATTCCAGTTAATGGTGTCGCTAAACAAGCTATCTATGTTTTTGTACGTTGATTTTTTATCTGCGCGAAATAATTTAACATCCTTCCAGTTGCGAATGCGTGGCATCAAACGAAAACCCAATAAATACGCCAATGCAAATACCACGGTTGATTGCGCTTGTGTATCGCCATGAATAATATCAGGCTGTAACTCCGAGTTATTTTTTAGTAATCCTTCGATAATTTCAACAGCCTCCCACACACCACATGACATAAACGTCGAGAATAATAAGATATAATTGTCTGCAACATGATGGTATGCAATACCGCCTCTTTTTCGATATCGAAAGTGAAATTCAGCAATCAAACTTTGTTCGCGCAATTCCTGCATTGTGCCATCACCTGCAACAGATGATCCATCACCCCAGGATTTGGTTAATTTGAATTGTTTGATCAGATTGATTAACTTTTCTCGTGCGCGATCCAACATTTCCGGTGTTACATGACGCCTGTTAATCCATGACAACATATGAGCACTCACAGAATCACGCACATGTTGTGAGGTTTGCGCAGGGCCCAATCGCGTAGCATAGGCAAAACAAGTGAGGATGTAGCGCTCAATGGCATTTTTAATTTTCGGCTCATCACCAGATATGGGGCCCAGTTCATTTGCCCATTCACAATAAAAATGGCTACTGCATAAAATATCAATTAAATTTCTCTCAGGCATTCTCTGTTTAATTGTTTTTTCAAGCCATGTAGCAGTTTTTGATTTTTTCTTTGCATTACGTTTATGTAATACCGGATTGCCAAATTTATCTATTGTAAGTTCAGCAATCGTTGGATAGGCATCATCAACTGATTTTGCTTTGTTTTCGAGTTTCTCCTTTAATTCACGAACACATTCACTGGCGCTACTTGGGATATTGGTTTTTTTGCAATAATCAGCTAATAAACTTTCGCACATTGATTGTGGTAATAATTCTTTTCTATGGTCATCAAATGAATTTGCACCAGCGATGAATAAATCTTTCGATCGAAGTTCATTTGCAACGTGTGATAAAACACACAACTCCAAATAGTAATGATGGTGCAATGTCTTTTTGTTTTTTATTTTGATGATAAGTTTTTGCCAAGCAACTGTTGTAAATGATAGATTGATTTTACCTGCAATATATTCTGATTTTTCTTCTCGGTTCTCTAGTATAAATTTAACGCTCTTTAACAATGTCGTATCTTGAGTGCTTGAACATAAATCTAATATTTCAAGTAATTTAAGCAGTGTTTCTCGCTTTCCTCTATAATAATCCAATAGAAAAGGTAAATGATTATTGCTGTTTAATGCAACGGAATGATCACAATCTGTTTTGAGAATTTTGGCGCCGCCCTCATTGTTAATGGCTGTGCAAATTTTCTTCATTGATTTTTGCATACTTTTTTGATTATCAATTGCATCCAATACATCTGAAAAAATCCCAAGAAGTTCTTGTGTTCTATTTCTATAGTATTCTCGTAGCGTTTCTAATTTGTCTTTTGATTTTTTATGCATGCTAAAAATGGTTTTGCAAAATGTGACACCAAGCGAATCTTTTGCGCGACATTGCAAATGACAGATTAAACATAGCATCAATGTGTAGCGTTTTGATTTTGAAAAATCCTTCATATTGCTTGCATCTAATGTGCGTGCTTGCTGCGCCAACTGGTTTAATTTTAATGGGATAATATTTTTGAGATGATGATTCATGTTGCCAAATGACATTAACCAGTCGTGATGTTTTAGCAACTCGCGAAAATGGGATAAGGTCGGATTTTTTGGCAACATCTTTAACTGATTATAATCACTGCGATTATAGTCTTCTGTTGTTTCAAGAAGCTGATCTAGCAAAGCGATTTTATCCTGATTTAATGTCATATGCACATCATAAAATAATTTCTGATTGATAGTTTCACGCGCATGACGCACAAGTCTGTCTAATTGCAAAAACGTTGGCAGCTCAAAATGTTTTTGCTTCAAAGATTCGATGACAACATTGATAATATCAGCCGGATAATTATGTATTTTTGATGCTTCAGTGGCTGTTTTTTCCGCAAATACTCTGGTCGGATAAATTTTTTCATTTTGATCATTGTATTTGATGTGCTTCCACGGAGTCACGCCAAGATATTTGTAGATACGTTTTTTGTGACGCGTGGCGGTAGATGGATGACAACTATTGAATTGCGCATTTTTAATTTGTAATTGATCTTTTGCATACTGAATGATTTCAACTGGGATAACTTGGCTTTCTGGAAAATAATATAGATTTTTAAAGACCATTAATAAAACCGCGTAATTTAATTGCGATGCATCGTCATCTTGCATTTTCCTTTTGATCGACATTATTTCTTCACGCGTCAGTGCGTAGTCTTTCACCACTATTTCCGGATCGATTTTTTTCTTGTCGCTGTAATACGGGTACGCAGTTTTATAAATGGATGTCATGGTTTTCACCAAAAAAGCGTTAATTAAAATACCGTCTAATAAACGGTCGTTTGTTGAACGTGAGATTGATTTTGAAAATGGGGTGTTCATTAAAGCAAATCGCTGTTCAATTATCCATTTAAAAATCAATGTTAATTATCTTTATTACTACGTCGAGTTTCTGTACAATTTTGTCTTTCCAAATCAAGGAATCAACAATGAAAATCGGTTATGCGCGAGTTTCTACAACAGATCAAAATATTTACATGCAAGAAGATGCCCTCAAAAGTGAGGGATGCGAGCAGATATTTCAGGACACTGCGAGTGGCGCTAAAACGGATCGACCTGGATTGGATGAAGCATTAGCGTATGCAAGATCAGGTGATATTATTGTTGTGTGGAAATTAGATCGCCTGGGTCGATCAGTGCAACACCTCATTCAAACTATTAAAACGCTCAGCAAAAATGGCGTCGGATTTAAAAGTCTGCAAGAAAATATCGACACGACAACCAGTGGCGGAAAATTAATATTTCATATTTTTAGTGCATTGGCGGAGTTCGAGCGTGATCTCATTCAAGAACGAACAAAGGCGGGTTTAAAAGCTGCGCGTGTTCGGGGAAGAATGGGCGGAAGGCCACCGTTACTTAAATCAGATGAAGTGAAAAAAATGCTGAAATATTATGATGAACAGAAAATCACAGTCGATGAAATTTGCAAAATTTTTAATGTCAGCAGGCCATCGTTTTACAATTATCTCAACAAAAGAAAATCGGCGATTCAGTTGGCTTGAGCACTAAAAATACAGGGATGCAATTCTGGACACGTATCCTGGCTTGCCCTGTGAAGGTGATCGTATTCAAACATTGGTTGCCGCAGCAACAAATAATGACAGAATTGAAATAAATAATGAGATTAGGGCTTGTTTAAAAAAACAAGGTGAATTGTCTCAAAATGGTATTTCAATGCAGATACTAGATGATTCTCGTTTAACGGATGCAGAGCTTCGCGTTTCAGAACACTATAAAAGTGGCATGATAGTAAAATATCAAAATGAATATAAAAATGTTGTTAAGTCTGATGTTAAAAATAACTTTATTACATTAAGCGATAAAAAAGGTGTGATTTCAATTTTATCATTGCCACATCTTCCGAAAAACGATTTTATTGAATTATATGATGTAAGAAATATTGAAATTAATCCTGGTGAACGGATCAAATTTACTAAAACAGATCGTGATCGTAATATACGTGCAAATTTATCATTAATTGTCGAGTCGATTGATATTAAAAATAAGACAATTACTGCAAAAACTGCACAAGATGAAAAACATACAATTTATTCTAATGAAAACAACGATCAACACGTTGATTATAGTTATTGCTCAACAACCCATGGCTTACAGGCAGCGACTTCAAAATCCGTTTTTATTTTATCAAACAGCTACAATAAATTATCTAATACTATGCGCCAGCTTTATGTAGCACTTACGCGTGCACAGGAAAAGGCGATTATCTTTACAGACGATAAGGAAAAAATTAAACGACAAATTATCTGGAATGAAGGCGAAAAGGCAAGTGCGCTGGAATCAATGGGATTGCTTGAAAAGCGGCAATCAATGTCGCATAAAAAAACACAACCAGAAATCATAACTGTCAATAAGGTAATTTCTTTAGATTCGAAATTAGTTGAAAAAAATTTAGCGATTCAAGCAAAGGCAATAGCACGACATATTTTGGGTGAGCCAAATCATTCTCTTTCAAATGACATTAACTGGCGATATGGCTCTAAGGGGAGTTTGTCTGTTGTGGTTGATGGTGAGAAGGCCGGTTATTTTCATAATTTTGAGACTGGCGAAAAAGGCGGCATGATTAGTTTACTTATGAGCGAGCTTCGCTTGCCATTTAAAGATGCGCTTGAGCACGCATCAAATTTACTAGGTGGTGCAAAACTCACAAAGCAATCAGTGCCTGTTCAAGAAAAACTACAACTAACCAAAACTATTGTTGGCTCTGAAAAAAAGAAAGAATATATTAATAAGTTAATTTCACAGTCTAAGCCTCTTGCCGGCACAATTGCTGAAAAATATTTACAGAGCAGGGCAATTAAAGATACAAAAAATACGACGTTGCGATTTTTGGAACATGTACAAACAGGCGGGGGCAATAAAGATAAAATACCTTTTTCATCAGCATTGATGGCAATAGCGCACGATGAGAATGGGAAGCCACAAGCTATTCAGCTCACTTATCTTGATAAAAAAACTGGCACAAAAATCTTTGGTTTGCCAATTGCAAAACGCACACTTAATTCTCCAACGGGTGCTTTTGTTAATCTAACCCCGCAAATTAAATCACCTAATATTACTTTTGTCGCTGAAGGTATTGAAACAGCATTAAGCATTCGTGACACAGTAATGCAAATAAAAAATTCGCAGGTTGTTGCAACACTTGGCAAAAATAATATAGAAAATATTCCATTACAAAAAACAGCCAATACCATAGTTCTTGTATTAGATAATGATTTAAAAAACCCACTTCACGATTCCGTCATTAAAAATGCCATGAGGCATTTTGAAGAGCATGGAAAACGTGTTGTTTGTATTTGTTCTGAAGCCATTAATAATAAAAAAACGGATTATAATGATTTGGCGCAAGCTGGGCAGTCGCATAAAATTGCGCGGGATATCAATCGCGCTTTTGAACAGTATAAAAGCGCTGCGCAACTATCCGATGGTAATGTGCAAACACAAAAACTAAAGGAGCAGTATCGGGATATGGAGAAAGAATTTTTGGGATAGCATGTTCCGCTAAATCATTAAAGCTGTACATTTAAGTGTCTACAAATGGTTTTGCTTTAAAGCACTTAACTCAATGATTTATATGAAAAAATTATAAAAAACACTTGTTTTATCGATTTGCGTTAAAGCACTTTAAGCCCAAAACGGTAGATATCGCGCATAACGAGTGGAGCCTGTATCTTCCTCATCCGGTTTAATCAACCCAGCTTCTTTTGTTGCGGAAATAACCAAAGAGATCGTCGCCATTTTTGATTCTGGCAGTTTAAACCTCTCTCTGAGTGATTGATTCGACATACGCTTGTTATGCACGTACAACAAGACACAATGCTGAAAACAAGCTCTGATCCTATCTTTTTTTGTCATATCTTCAAAATTTTTGTGTGCAAATAAAAGTGCAGTTGTGCGCGTTTCCCCGACTCTAAAATCGGGTGCGGGTAATTGTAATGCCTCAGCAGCTTCAACCACTTTATCAACGCCGCTACCTTTTTCTTCGCAAATCCCAAGCCTACGCATAAAGTCAGCGAGCGCTTCATTGCGTGAACGATACTCATCAATAAAACGATCTGTACTAATTGGGGGTATTCCAGGATTTGATATTTCTATTCGATCAGAATACATTTCAATCATCACCGAAGCACCTGTGGCAGAAAAATCCTGGTGAGTTAAAGCATTGGCAATCAATTCACGTAATGCCTGTTTTGGAAACATTTTTACTTCTTCGCGCAGTAAATTTTCTACAAAATAATTTTGTGGTGCTGCGGAATAAATAAAATCTACCAAGCTTTCAAAGCCAACAGCATATCCTTTCGACCAAATGGTTTCTTGCTGGGTATGTAATTTTCCAGCCCCTTTGTAAATAATTACACGCGGTGATTTTCTTCCCAAAGATAGTGAAAAAACATCTAATTTTTTGGCAAGTAAAATAGCACCTAAGTTAGTGATCATCCAATTACCATTGACTTGGGGAGTAATCAATCTTTCGCTGACAAGACGTTCTAAAACAGCATCGCGAGTTGTTGGATATGAAAGTTTCATGAGGTCGAAATAAGCTTGGGTATCCAACAGCGCAATAACCTCATCAGCGCTAGCGTCTTTTTTTGCTGATTCCCAAAACCAACTTTGTTTGTCTTCCGAAAGAATGCGATGTAGTTGATCGTTTGTCATTGGAACCAGCTCTTCATCACATCGCATCCAGTAGGCCCCATCCAGACTCACTGGATGAGCTGTTGGTCTTGGCGGAATGTCAAACACAACTACTCGTCCATTAGGATGATCGAGCACATGAATTTCCACGCGGATTTTTAGCTGCTGTAAAATTTTCGATTTTATATCTCCGGTATTTTGAAACGCGTCTGTGCCAACTACTTTTCGTGGAAGTTTGTCAGTAACACCCAATACTAAGTGACCACCGCGCTCATTCGCAAAGGCAACGCAATACTTTAATAATTTGGTTGTATCGAACTGGTGTTTGGCTTCTTTGAAATCGAGATGTTCATCTTCTCGTGATGTTAGCCAATTGGCGAGTGTGTCTAATGTGATCATGAAAATTTCCCTATGGACGCATAATATAACACAATCCTGTGCACAATAATGATGAAAAATTCTTGAAAATTAAAATCAAAAAAGTTTCAATTTTAGGCTTCAAAAAATACTTCTTCGCACTGCTTTTTAATGTCTCGCATCAGTAATGCAACGGTTTCATGATTGGAATTTTGAGCCTCTGAATTGTATACGCAGGTTAATATTTCAAACAAAGTTGTCATTACCTTTTTTTGAAAAACAGATTGGTTTTCACCGTCATCTAAATGGCTCTCAAGAACCTGACTAATATACTTTGACAACGCAACTGATTTTTTAGCAGCTAATTTGGCTAATTTTTCTTTCGCCGAATCCGAAACGTAACATTCAATTCTTGCCATAACCACCTCATTTTCCATATTCCTTAAGAAAAGCAGTATATCAAATTAGGGGTGAAATAGGGGTGTGTTTGGAAAAACTAGGGGTGTTTTAGGGGTAAATAGGAGAAAAGTAGGGGTGAATTAGGGGCGCCACTATTTTTTTAAAAATTAAAAAACAGTCTAAAAATTACATTTTATCAATGAATTAAAATTGCCGTTAGGGACGGCGTAGTGTGTGGGTGCGTTGGCTTTTATAGAGCATGATTATTTTGTTTTATTGTTTCAATTTTTATTTTTTTGATTAAGGGGGTGTTACTGGTAGCCGAACGGCGATTGAGTTTTTATATGTTGAATACAAGTGATTTTGTGTTGTTAAATCGATCAGCGGGCTTTTAGAAAAAATTATTAGATACCGAAAAACTAGGCCATTAATGGCCTAGTTTTTGATACATAGTTTTTTCAGCAAGCGACCACAGTGCGCGATTAGTAATTACATTTTGATCAATGCTACTGATGGCTCGGGAGGTGACCCTTTTTGGTCGAAAATTTGAGCTTACTGAGTACCCTCTAATGCCACCCTTGATAACGTTCTCTTGTACGACATTAAACACAGTGAAGAGGTCTGTTTTATTGTCCGCAAAGCGTCGAGGTGCTAGTAAGTAGTTTGCTTTTATTGAATCAAAAAGGGGGGTATCTGAAAATCGGATTGCGTGAGCTTCTTCTGCAAATCGATTTGCCTCTGGAATGCTTAGCGAAATCGATGACATTTTATTTGCTGACTCAATCATTCCCCGGGATTCTTTAATAACTGAGTAACTGCCCTCGATCACTTGGCCGATGACGTTGCCCTGATGGCGCACCCTGGTTTCACCATAAAAATCACCAGCCACTAAACCATTAGAACAAACTACGCGGAACACGCCAGCCATGAGGCGATAAGACGACAAGCCATCATGCGAATTAACCAGAACAATTTCGGGGAATAAGCCGGAAGGTGTTGGAGTTGCGGAAATGTGACGAAAGCGAAGCATATGCTTGGGTCCAACTACATAAGCGGTCCAAAACCGTCATAGAAAATTAATCGTCTTCTGAAATTTGCTTTTTTCGCGCTGAACGATGCCTTTCACGCTTTTCAATATCAATGTATTTATCAGTAATGGCGCTGGAACTGTGACC
>JAUXWQ010000003.1 GCA_030680235.1 Coxiellaceae bacterium | reverse complement strand
TGCGCAAATGGGACAAGCGGTTCATATTACCCTGATTTTTCGTTGCATAGAATGACTATGCGCCTCAAAATCCGGCCAATCTGTCCTCGCTTTCCCACTTTGCTCGCTACGATCACTTAAGTCCGACAGACTCCTAGAAATCCATATTTGCGAGCAGCCGCTTTGCGGCTTGCCTGCTTACCCCGTTTCGTCACCATACTTTGTTGCCCGCAAAAAATATTTCTTTACCTATCCATCATATGCTGCGTCAATATTTTTTATTCGCGCCTGGTCTTGTTTAGAACTCTGAATTTTTAGAGGTGCCCTTATGGTTGATCTGCCACACAAATGGGATGAGGGCTTTATGCTACCTTGATTTATCGTGGCATAGAATGACTGTGCGCATCAAAATCAGGTCAATCCGTCTTTGCTTCCCCCTTTTGCTTGCTACGGTCACTTAAATCCGGCAGGATCCTGGAATCAGCTATGGACTTTAGCGCTGGGTTTGCACCTTCGTAAAATCACCTAGTCATGCAAGCTGCATTTTGTGACAAAAGGCAACTGCTGTCGGGGCAATTAAAAGCATGAGAGTAGGTGCGAAAAATTCTTTTTGATGTAAGAAATGTTTGGTTATTCATTAAGTGTTACTGAGTTTATAGGCGCAAGTTTATCTACTGTCCCAATTTTGGCCGCAATATAGCCCGTATCAGTGAGTGCTTGAAGACAATTTTTAGTTTGATGTGCAGGTACGCCCGCTAACAATCCCCCTGCGGTTTGAGGATCGAATAGTAAAGGAAATGCAGGGTGATATCCTGTGTAGTTATGGCAGCTGCTGGATTGTTTGTTAGCAGTGTAAAGTGTGCTTTGTACACCTTGCGCACTACATTGTAATGCGCCTTCCAGAATAGGTATTGCATTAAATCTCAATGTTGCGCCACACTGGGATGCAGTTAGCATTTCATGTAAATGTCCCAGCAAGCCAAAGCCCGTCACATCGGTGCAACTACGAGCACCATAATTTTTTAGAATTATTGCGGCCGTACGGTTACTTTGAAGCATAAAAGTAAAAGCGTTGTCTAACCAGCGGCCTTGACAGCGTGCAGCCATATTGGCAGCCAGTAATACGCCGGTTCCAAGCGGTTTGGTTAGAATCAGATCGTCATTATGGTTAAGCCCTGTTTTTGTCAAAGCTTGCCCTGGCATCAATGTGCCATTAGCCGTTAGGCCCAAAGCAAGCTCTGATCCTTCTCCGCTGTGGCCACCAATCAGAACGGTATTTTCATCATCCAATGTTTTCAATGCTCCTCGCATCACGTGTAGCAATGTTTCCTGCATAATGGATGCCTGGCTGTAGGGAATGACGACAGTGACCAATGCCGAGTGGGATCTGGCACCCATGGCATAAATGTCTCCCAGACTATGATTCGCGGCGATACGGCCAAATAAATAAGGGTCATCGATAAAGCTTCTAAAAAAATCAACAGATTGGACCCAATATACCCCGGCTGGGGGGTTAATAATCGCAGCGTCATCGCCTTGGCCGCTAACAATATCCGCATTAGTTCGAATATCTAATTGTGATAAAACCTTTTGCAGAATATTGCGGCTAACCTTGGCACCGCAGCCTCCGCATCGCATTTTCTCATTTATGTTATCGTCTGTATCATTGTTAGTGACCATGGGTGCAGGACTAAAACGGGCCATGAACCGACGATCAATGTAGTTTTTCCAGTACCAGACCCATTTTCCTTCGATGAAAAGTGGTCCACGTGAAGCGACTGCATGGCGTCTCCCGGTGGTAAGTAAGCTTAGGAAATGATGTTGTGGTTTATAGGGTCGTAGAGAACGCTGTTTGAGGGTGGCGATAAGGTTATCCGTCAGAACGGATCCCTGACGTACGGCATAGACTCCAGCTTTTGGTAATGGAGTTGGCGTAAATGCGGCGCTGTCACCCGCAGCGAACACCTCCGGATGTGAAATGCTGCGGAGAAATTTATCAACTTGTATAAAGCCTTTACTGTCACAGTTTAACCCGCTATCCGCTAGCCATGATTGTGCGCCGGCATTAACCGCCCAAGCGATAAAATCAGCATCCAGTGATTTGCCACTATTCAACAATAATTGATTTGCGGTAGCAGAAGTTACCTTGTTTTCAGTAATTATCTTTATACCCAATATGCTTAAGTAGTTATGGAAAAAATTCTGTACACGTTTGTTATGTGAAGCCAGTATGTTTTTGTCCGAGCAGATCAGGATAAAATTTGCCTTAATCTGGGTATTGTTTTGTAGGTGATAATGCATGGCGAGCAATACCTCAATGCCAGCAGCACCACCGCCGACTACGATAATATTTTGTGGTTGGTTTGTATTGGTTGTAGGAACTGAATTGAGCCATTGGTGCCAGTGGCTTAGAAATTTGCTGACTGGTTTAACGGCATAACCATAGCTGAGTGCGCCACTAATTGTATGGAGTGCCGGTTGTGAACCAATATTGATGGATAGTAAGTCATAGCGTAGCGATGGATATTGATGACAGACGATCTCTTTTGTCACGAGATCCAGATGACTAACTGCGCTACGGATAAAACGAATGCCAGCCCATTGACAAAGTTTGCGCAAGTCTATATAGCAATCATCAATGGAATAATGTCCAGCAATCAAGCCAGGTAGCATGCCGGAATAAGGGGTATAAGTGTCGTCGCTGACAAGCGTGACTCTGATGGCAGGCAACGGTTTCATGCCCCACTGTTTGATTACAGCAACATGGCTGTGACCGCCGCCAATTAAAACTAAATCCTTTTTATAAGGCGGTTGGATATTCATACATGCGCTATGACCGAGTTACCTGACTGAACAAGTAGGTTCGTTAAAAATTTATGGTTGGTTATTGTTATACCAAATTGTTGCCAAAAAATGATAAGCTTACCAGAGTTCCTTTTTTATTTTATTATAAATTAGTGCAAAATGTTCCTTGCTAGAATATCGGACGTCTTTCTATTGTTATTTTAGAGGTGCCCTTTAGTAAAACATTGGGTGCATTTCGACTTATCATTAAAGAGTTGGTAGTATGTCTATGGATTTTCACGACTAAAGACTTTGTTTACACACTTACGGAGGGTATCAATGAAATCAAATAAAACAAGTATCTTGGCGACAGGCGCCGTTCTTTTGTTAACAGCAGGACTGTTGTCGGGGTGTGCTGGTAAATCGGAAGACTCGGAAAAAGAAAGTAAGGAAGTGGCGGGTGCGCCAATGCTAAGTGAAGAAACGTCGAGTATTGGAACAGATGATTTTGAAGGTTCGGAAGGCATGGAACCAATAGATTCTATTGAAGATATACTGGATGGTATCGCAGAAACAACCGATGAAAAGATCGATATGGAGACCGGCGAGATTAGCGGAACTGCTGATGAAAACAAGGGTGTTGCTCAAGATTTAACTGACGAAACACAAGGGACTCCATTGGCTGCCATTGATGAGGCTCCGACTTCAGCTTTGGTTGATGATGCAGCGGAAGTCGTAGTTATGACAGCTGAAATCACACGTGGTGTTCAACAGGCACTCGTGGATGCAGGCTTTAAACCTGGACCAGTGGATGGTTTCAGTGGTCCCAGAACGGTAGCCGCAATTGAAAGTTTTCAGGCAAAAAATAATCTTGCAGTTGGCCCGGTTACAAAAGGAACATTACGAGCACTCGGCGTAGATTTTGAATAATAACTGTTGTTTTTAGAGTGTATTTATCTGGGATGCTTTGATGCATCCCAGGCTCGATTGTCATTACAAACTACTCTGTAACAATAATTCCCCGCATAATTCCAATAAATAGCAATGTCTCTTCTAAATCTATCTTTTAACGATTGTTACCTTGAATGAACATAATTCTCTACCTGGATTATGATTTTTTTGGGAAGTGCAAATAACATTGATATAAAGTATCGACATTACTGTTTGTTTCTTTTTATTTGTTTTGCGGTTTGTTAAATATGCCGTAAAATTCGCCATCTCATTTTTTTAATGAGGTCATTACCGATAGCATCAGACATTGTGAGGCAGCTATTCTTTTTGCGGCGATTTCCTAAAGTGATTGGTTATCTTGATATCCAAAGTTTGAGAGCGCAATCATAATATAACCCTTGTACCAGAACTGAAATTCTGGTGTTCAGTGCATACAGTGTAAGAAGCGTTAAGAGAAAGTCCGGAAGTAGCGTGTTACGGCAGCATTCTCGCGTTTTCCATGTATATTGTGCGCCATGAAGATCAAAAATCCATATGTAAAGCGTACATGTGATTAATAATTAGATTATTGAAGTACTTTTGGAGGATTTGCTCATGGGAGTTCCCTTACGGCAACAGATTGCAGTCGGCAGTTATTTAATAAAACAGAAACTAAAAGGAGTTAAAAAATATCCTTTGGTGCTGATGCTGGAGCCTTTGTTTCGTTGTAATCTGGCTTGTGCAGGCTGCGGGAAAATTGCGCATTCAGAAGAGATTCTTGATCAGCGTCTTTCCTATGAAGAATGTATGCAGGCTGTTGATGAATGCGGTGCGCCGATGGTTTCCATTCCAGGAGGAGAGCCACTTTTACATAAGGAAATGCCAGAAATTGTTGCTGGAATCGCGGCGCGCAAAAAGTACATTTATTTATGTACCAATGCACTTTTGTTGAAAAAGAGAATTAATGATTATACGCCGTCACCCTACTTAACCTTCTCAGTCCATCTTGATGGTTTAAAAGAGCGGCATGATGCCTCAGTTTGTCAGGATGGGGTTTTTGATCGTGCGGTTGAAGCTATAAAACTGGCGCTGGATAAAGGGTTCCGCGTTACAGTGAATTGCACGCTGTTCCAGGGAGAAACGCCAGAGGATGTTGCTAAGTTTCTCGATTACGCTATGGAATTGGGAGTTGAAGGCGCAACGATTGCCCCGGGATTTAGTTATGAACACGCGCCACAGCAAGATGTCTTCATTAAAAGCCAGGATACCAAGAAACTATTTCGAGGTATTTTTGAAATTGGTAAGAAACTGAAGCGTAAGTGGGTGCTGAACCACTCAGCGCTTTATCTGGATTACCTGGCGGGGAATCAAGATTATAAGTGTACGCCATGGGGTAACCCGACACGTAATGTCTTTGGTTGGCAGAAGCCTTGTTACTTGCTGTCTGATGAAGGTTATGCGGGTACTTTCAAAGAGCTTCTGGAAGATACGCCCTGGGAGAAGTACGGCCATGCTAACAATCCAAAATGTGCGCAATGTATGGCGCATTGTGGCTATGAAGCGACGGCTGTAGAAGATACATTGCAGCATCCGATAAAAGCATTATTGGCTGCGCTTAGAGGTCCAAGAACAACAGGAGAAATGGTGGCTGAGACTAAACCACAATGGGCAACTGAAGAAAAGAAGGGCGGTAAAAAACTTTCGGATATATCGGTTACAGTTATCAAATAAGCTTTGCTAAAGAAATTGCCAGTGAGCCCCTTGATAGTGACTTTGATCTGTTCAGGAGAGGAATAGTGATGGCAGCTGTTGCCTGCCTGGCCCTTTTTGGCGCAATAATTTGGTGGAGTTTGTTACTTGTTCCTTGGCGGCCCTGGAGCACTCGAGAGCAGATTGAAGCGGATACTAAAATAAAAAATGCACAATTGGATGATATTACGGTATTGATTCCAGCACGTAATGAAGCACCATTCATTGAACAGACCTTGGTAGCCTTGAGTAAACAGGGATCTGGTTTGCGCATCATTGTCGTGGACGATCAGTCTGATGACGAGACGGCCGAGCAAGCGAAGTTTTATGGCGCATGGGTAATTTCTGGTGTCACACCGCCAACCGGTTGGAGTGGGAAGTTGTGGGCACTTGAGCAAGGATTACATGAAGTTCGTACACCCTATGTCCTATTGCTTGATGCGGATATTGAATTGACTCCGGGAATTGTTGCGACATTGCGGGCAAAAGCAAGAAAAGAAAAGTTGGCCTTAGTATCGCTAATGGCTGAGCTACCTTTGGAACGTTTTATCGAACGCATGTTGATGCCTGCTTTTATTTTTTTCTTCAAATTGTTGTATCCTTTTTCGTTAGCAAATAAACCCACTTCCCGTGTTGCCGCAGCCGCAGGTGGCTGTATTCTGGTTGAGACCCAAGCTTTGCGTAGAATAGGAGCATTTGCTGGCCTTCATGATGCATTGATAGATGACTGTACACTGGCAACGCGTATCAAACAGGCTAATTTGCGAATCTGGGTTGGACTTAGTCATTCAGCACGAAGTCAACGTGGTTATGATGAGTTAAAACCAATATGGGAAATGGTCGCGCGCACTGCATACACTCAGTTGAATTATTCATCCGTACTACTTGCCATCTGTACCCTGGTGATGGTATGTATGTTCTGGATCGCGCCTTTTGCAATATTTTTCCTTCCAGATCCGACTATTTTTGTGATTGGTTTGTTGACCTGGGCTGCCATGTTTCTAACTTATATCCCTATACTCGTTTACTATCGTCGTTCATTACTCTGGGGATTTACATTACCAATCATTGGTACTCTGTACCTGGCCATGGCGTGGACTTCAGCAATACGCTACTGGCAAGGCGAACGTGCCAGTTGGAAGGATCGCCGATATGAAAGTAATACTCAAAATTAAATCTATATTGCTTGTTCTGGCCGTAGTAGCCATGCTGTCTGTTATGTCTTTATCCTGGGCCGAGACAACATCGTCAGAGAGTCCGGAAGAGACGGTACGTCATCTGCAGGCAGCATTACTTCAGGTGATGCGTGAAGGTGAAGCGCTGGGTTATCAAGGACGTTTTGATCTTCTGGCACCTGTCGTCAATCAATCCCATGATTTTGGTTTTATTATACGGACAATACTAGGTAGCAACTGGACTGAACTGGATCAAGAGCAGCAACGTATTATTACTGAAATTTTTAGTCAGCTGAGTGTTGCAACTTATGCAGAGCAATTCAAGGAATATGACGGGGAGCAATTTGAAATTCTGGAGCAACGCTCCTTTCCTCAGGATCACATAGAGGTACGAACGCATTTGATCAAAGCTGACAAAGGTACCGTAGATTTGCGCTATCTCCTGAAACAGAGGAAAACGGGGTGGCATATCGTCAATATCGTGGCTGAAGGTGTCAGTGAACTTGCAATAAAACGGACTGAGTATCGGGCTATCCTGCAACGGGATGGTTTTTCAGCGCTTGTTGAGATGCTAAGGCAAAAGATTCTTCAAGCGGAACGGAGTTAGCTGGCGAATCGTTCCAATTACGTAAATACCCAATTATTTGAAGGATATTCATAATGGCGGATACATCACGCAGCTTTAGCTATCGATTTTTTTCGCGCTGGGCTGCTTTTTCCTATCAAAATTCCGTGTGGATAATACTGATCGCGTTATTGGTTGCTGTGGCAAGTGGTATCTATACTGTACGTAATCTGGGTGTAGATACAGATACGAATGACATGCTCTCGGAAGATCTGCCGTTTCGTATAAATCATGGGCGTTACAAAGAAGCATTCCCCCAGTATGAAGATACGATGTTGCTGGTGTTGGACGCACCCACCCCAGAACAGGCTTTTGCCATGGCGAAGCAGATAACAACAAATCTGCAACAAGATAAAGTTCATATTCAAGAGGCCTATTATGCCGGTGGAGATCCTTTTCTGGAACGTAATGGTTTGCTCTACAAGAGTATGGCCGAGTTGGAGAACATTACAGATCGTTTGGCAGCGGCACAACCGCTGGTAGCAAGGATTGCAGATAACCCGACGCTCGATACCTTCGCTTCTGTATTGACCGAAGCCATTGATGAGCTACGCACAGGCCGCAAACTGGACCTGGAACAGGTATTAAACGGTGTGAGTGCAACGCTGGAGGCACAATTTGCAGGTGCGCCACGTGCATTGTCCTGGCAGGAACTTTTTACGGGCGAGACACAAAAAGCTTCTTATCAAGAATTGGTCATGATTCAACCGAAGCTTGACTACACGCTGCTTTTTGCGGCGGAACAACCACTTGCCGCAATTCGTGCCGCAGCACAAGACATGGGTTTAACCGATGACGCAGCGGAGAAATTAAGGATTACGGGTAGCGTTGCTTTAGCGCACGATGAACTCTACAGTGCGATGCGAGGCGCACAGGATGGCGGCTTGCTCGCACTGGTAATGGTGACGGTTGTATTATTCATGGCACTGAGAACTGTCGGCGCGGTGGTGACTGTTTTAGTGAGCCTGATACTGGGACTATTACTGACAGCTGCATTTGCTACCGCCGCAGTTGGCCATCTGAATCTTATTTCTATTGCGTTTGCAGTGCTATATATTGGTCTTGGTGTCGATTATGCGATTCATTTTTTATTGCGACATCAGGAACTAAAAAATAACGACCAGCCGATTCTGGGTACCTTGTGCGCAACCAGTGGCGACATTGGGCGAGCGCTGACAGTATGTGCCGTTACTACCGCCATTGGCTTCTATGCCTTCATGCCGACGACTTATCGCGGCGTTGCGGAGTTGGGATTAATCTCGGGCACCGGCATGCTAATCAGTTTGATCGTGACACTGACCCTGGCACCTGCCTTGCAACGCTATCTGCCTATACAAGCACGGCAGATGGCGGCGCGAACACCCTCAATCATAGCAATGTCATTTGCCCGACTATTGGAATTGCCACGTCAGTTACGTAAAACGGTGTTTGTGGCGACATTAGCAGTACTATTCGCTGCCGTCATGGCACTACCCCAAATTAAATTTGACTATAATCTGCTGAATCTGAATGATCCACAAAGAGAATCTGTACGGACTTTCCGTGAATTATTAGCAGATGCAGAAGATTCGCCCTGGCATGCCATTGTGTTAGCTGATGATGAGCAGGAAACAAAGCAAATCGCTGAGCGTCTGACAGTACTTTATGAAGTGGATAAAGTCGTCACAATTTTCGACCTGGTGCCGACAGAACAGGAAATGAAACACTTTCTTATTAATGAAATGGCACTGACGCTGGGACCCATCACGGTCTCGACGCCATTGATCGGTACAGGTGGTGACGGCAGCATGACTCAACAACGGCAGTCACTTGAAACATTGAAGCACGCGTTGGATCGATTTATCGTTGAACAGCCTGATCATTCTGCGGCAATGTCGGTTCGCGAACTCAGCGCATCACTGACTAAATTATTGGCGCAACTTAATACCATCAGCATTGAAAACCGGAATAACGTGGAACCGTTTCTTGACGCAATTAGCCGAGACCTGCTGGGCTTGCTTCCTGATGCATTGGAACGTCTGCAAATTGCACTTGAAGCCCAGCCGTTTACTCTCAAGGAATTACCGACCTCATTGCGCGAATATTGGCACAGCCAGAATGATGTGTATCGAATTGCGGTCTATCCTGCGGAGAACATTAATGATAATGATGCATTACGACGTTTTGTACATGCAGTACAACATGAAACGCCGCAAGTCACAGGTGTGCCAGTAATCAGTCTGGAAGCAGGTGAAGCGGTTATGGCTGCATTTATTCATGCTTTTTCACTGGCATTAATTGGCGTGGTGCTGGCACTCCTCGTATTATTAAGAAACATCACGTCAACGATACTGGTATTGATTCCACTCTTACTGGCCGCCTTATTTACCAGCGCGGCCACGGTTTGGCTGGGCGTCCCGTTTAACTTTGCCAATATTATTGCATTGCCACTATTACTGGGTATTGGTATAGATTGCAGTATCCACATGGTGCATCGAAGTCGAAATTCAGAAAGTAGGGATGTCAACTTGTTGCACACCAGCACGGCGCGCGCTATTTTCTATAGTTCGTTAACGACACTGGCTGGCTTTGGAAGTCTGGCATTTTCTCCACACCAGGGAACGGCCAGTATGGGATTGCTACTGGCCGTTGGTGTCGTGCTGACCTTGATCTGTGTTCTGGTTATATTGCCGGCATTGCTGCATTCGATTGAGCGGCGTGAAGTTGAGGGATAAAGCTTTGGCAAGGGGCACTTGCTATTCTTGATTTGCGGCCTGGCCTTGTGATGAGCCTGAACATCCCGCTGGTTACTGGAACTCGTTGTTGAACGGTGCCAATTTGATTTAAGTCGTACACTTGAAAATTACTTTTGCTCTTCCTGTTCTTCTTTCGCTTTTTCCTGCTTTTCTTCTTCAGGAGGCGTATCTTTTTTAACGGCTAATGCAGCAGCAAAAAAACCATCAGTACTGTGCAGCTGGGGTGATAGTTGCAGAAACTCGCCGGTATCGAGCGGAATTTTCTGTTGTGCGAATAATTGCGCGCAATTCAGCAAGTTAAATTGAGGATGGCTGGAAAGAAACTGTTCAATAATTTCCTGGTTCTCTTCTGGTAAAAAACTGCAAGTTGCATAAACCAGTCTGCCGCCCGGTTTAAGTAATTTTGATGAAGCTGACAGGATAGCTGCTTGTTTCTGTCTGAGTTCCTGAATGCTTTGCAGGGATTGTCGCCATTTTAAATCCGGGTTGCGGCGCAAGGTTCCCAGGCCACTGCATGGCGCATCGACTAATACACGGTCTATTTTTCCTGCGAGACGTTTTACCTTAATATCATTTTCATTGGTAATAAGCTGAGGATGTAAATTGGACAAGCCGGAACGTTTCAGGCGTGGTTTTAAATTATTCAGTCTTTTTTCGGAAGTATCGAAAGCATAGATACGTCCTTTTGAATTCATCAGGGCGCCCAGTAATAATGTTTTTCCTCCAGCCCCGGCACAGAAGTCGACGACCATCTCACCCCGTTTAGGCGCAAGTAAATAACCCAGTAATTGACTGCCTTCATCTTGCACCTCTATTTGACCGGAGAGAAACAGTGGATGCCGATTAATGGCGGGTTTGCCGCTAAGGCGAATGCCAATGGGTGAGTAGGGTGTGGCTTCCGCGTCAATTCCTTCCTGCTGGAGTGTCTCAAGTATTTTGTCACGTTTTGCGTGAATGGTATTGACGCGTAAATCCAGCGCTGCGGGCTGTTGTAATGAACGTCCCAGCTCGAGAATGTCCGTATCTGACATAAAATTTTGTAATTTTTCTGTCAGCCAGGCAGGAAATTCCGCCTGAACTGCAAGTGGTTGTGATTCCAATGTGATCGACTTGATTTTAGTGAGCCATTTTGCTTCCGCTTCACTGATATGAGGCGTTAGTTCACGCAAATTCATTCCTTGAAATTTTGCCAGATAGGCCAGTAAAAGGGTCCGTGGCGTGGTGATCTCTGTCAGACACTCAAGATAAAATTTGTGTCGTAATATACCAAATACCGTTTCAGCAATAAATGCGCGATCATGGGCGCCGAGTATCGCGTTGTCGCGGAAAAATCGGCGCAAAACCGCATCGGCAGGGTATTCCATGGGGAGCACGGCGCGAATGGCAGTTGTAGCTGCGCTCAGTTGAGCTGGGATGAGTTGCATTTGTTTCCTAAGAAGATGACGGATGAATAGTTGCAACTGGATTAATGGTCGCCTGCAGAGCTTAAGTTTATCTGCGTCACGATTTTTTCAAGCTTGAGACCATCACTTTCAGTGGAAACGATACGTACCGGTAACATGTGATGGTTAGCTGCAAGCCAGATTTTTCGATTAAGCTGGTCATGTTTACTTTGTTGTTTGGTCAGTACAATGGTTTCAAGTTTTCCTATCGGTGTCTGCAGTATTTCTTTACTCACTAAATAACGGATCAGTTGCAGGCCACGCCCATCCGTTATATATAGATCTACAAAGTTGCTGGGCAGTGGAGCGAACATAAAGTTGTAAGATAAACTTAAGCGATCGAGCGTGCCAGCAGGTAAAGTTTCCTGTTTTTCTTCGTCTTTATGTCGCAGCGTCAGCACATGGTTCTTCCAATCAAAAGTAGCCGTGCTCGGTCGTTTTTTGACACGCTGGTCTGAGAAATGGGTCGGTTGTAATCCTTGTTTTGTGATCACGCCTCGGCTTTCACGTTCGATACTGCCGGGTTTTATTAGCTGGAATATGCCACTTGCACGGGCTTCACTGGTAATATGATAAGCAGGTAAACCATTGAATTGTTTGATTTCAAGGGTTTCATTCAGTTCTCCATGACCGAGACCTGTTTTAACTTCATAGCTGATATCAATACGTGTGGGTAAGTCTGTCGCAGAAACAGAAAAATTCAATCCACACAATAGAAAAATAGTTGAGAAAAATTTCATTTTTGTAATCCTGGCGAAAATAGAATTGTCTTGCAGATAGTAGGCTTACTTACTTCCACACGATTAAATGAGAATTTCAGTCGGCCTTCCATGAACCAGCGTACGGCTTGCGGGTAAATGCGGTGTTCCTGTTGCAATACGCGGGCTGCGAGTGTTTCTTCAGTATCGTCAGGTAATACAGGGACAGCTGCCTGGATAACGATAGGACCATGATCAACTTGTGACGTTACAAAATGTACTGTGCAGCCATGAATCCTGACCCCTTCCTGTAATGCGCTTTTATGTGGATTAAGACCCGGAAAAGCAGGCAATAGCGAGGGGTGAATATTCATTAACCGACCTTGGTAGCGATTAACAAAACTGTCACTCAGAACACGCATAAAGCCGGCCAATGCAATCAGATCCGGCTGATAGCGATCAATTCTTTCGGCCAGTGCGGCATCAAATGAAGCACGGTCAGGGTAAGTGCGGTGGTCAACTATGAGGGTCTTAATGCGCCGTGTTTTGGCAATTTCCAGTCCGCCTGCATTAGGATTGCTACTGATAACAATGATATTCTCAATCGGTAGCGCTGCCTCCAGTAGCGCTTCCATATTACTGCCACGACCAGATATGAGGATAACCAGGGAATTCATGACACAGTTAGACGGGTGTATTTACACAAGGGTGGTTGGCGCCTCATTTGTGCCGCGTCGTTTGATTTTACCAATTTGCCAGGCGGTTTCACCTGAAGCATGGAGTATTTTGATCGTTTCACCCGCGTGATTCGGCGCAACGACCAGAGCCATGCCGATGCCACAATTAAAGACGCGAACCATTTCATTATCGGCTACGTTACCCTGCTGTTGCAGCCAGTGAAACAAGGGCGGCGTCTCCCACGAATCTTTTTGCAACATAGCCGACACACCTTCCGGCAAAATACGTGGCAGGTTCTCAATGAGCCCGCCTCCCGTGATATGCGCCATTCCTTTTACCGGCAATTGTTTCATCAATTCAAGTAGCGGTTTGACGTAAATTCGCGTGGGCGCCATGATAACGTCGCTCAACGTTTTGCCATTAAAATCGGCAGATAAATCAATCTGATTGTTTTCGATGATTTTACGAATCAATGAATAACCATTGGAATGTGCGCCACTGGAAGCGAGTCCAATGACCACATCACCTTCTGCGATGGTTGATCCATTAATGATATGCTCTTTCTCCACAACACCGACAGCAAAACCGGCAAGATCGTACTCACCTGACGGATACATGCCGGGCATTTCGGCCGTCTCGCCACCAATTAATGCGCACTCTGCTTGCTCACAACCCATGGCAATACCACGGACGACAGTAGTGGCCGTGTCAACATTCAATTTACCGCAGGCGAAGTAATCCAGGAAAAATAAAGGTTCCGCCCCAAGCACCAGAATATCGTTGACACTCATGGCAACCAGATCAATGCCGATATTGTCATGCTGGTCTAATTGAAATGCCAGTTTCAGTTTGGTCCCGACACCATCAGTGCCTGATACCAGCACCGGATTACGATATTTTTTGGAAATTTCAAATAATGCACCAAAGCCGCCAATACCCGTAAGGACTTCTGGTCGAAGCGTGCGTTTGGCATAAGGCTTGATATTTTCAATCAGGCGGTCACCGGCGTCGATGTCTACACCGGCATCACGATAGGAAAGTTGAGTTGAGTTAGAATTTCCAGAGTTTGATGAAGTCAAGTTGAGTTCTCGCATTGTTACAGATGGCGTACTATGCATAAACTATGATTTTACCGCAAATGAGCGCTGAACACTCTGAGGATCTGAATTTTATCTGTTCTCGAGTGCCAGTGCGTGTTACCAAATGATTGGCGTAACAAGATCCGTGGCCTGTTGTCATTTGCCTCTCGGTGTTTTTAAATAATGGGTCACGCCCAACGCGGGCTGACCAGTGCTTTCTTAACCCGGATATTTCATCAAGTCAAGTTGAGTTCTTACGCTGTTACAGATAGAGTGCTATCTTTAATTGTGATTTCACCGCAAATGAGTCCTGAACACTCCAAGGATCTGCATTATTTATGGTGGCTGACACTGGCTTGTGTTGCTGCGGCGTTGATTTATTTGTTAAGCCCAATACTCACGCCCTTTCTGCTGGCAGCAGTGATTGCTTATATCTGTAATCCCATGGTTACCCGATTGGCTGCCAGAAAAGTGCCGCGCACCATTGGCACGATTCTGGTTATGCTGCTGTTACTGAATACATTTGCAGCATTGATTCTGATCATGGTGCCCATATTCGAGAAAGAAGTATCCCGCTTGATTGAGAAAATTCCGGCTTATCTTGATCTGTTTAGAAGTACGGTGATTCCATGGCTGGAGGCGCGTTTTGGTATCAGCCTGCAGCCAGATATCGCAATGCTTAAACAGGCGCTGACGGAGCATTGGCAAAGTGCGGGGGGAATTGCGGCGAAGGTGTTGCCTTCATTGACCAGTGGCGGTATGGCGATCGTCAAATTTGTTGTGAGTTTATTGTTAGTGCCTGTTGTTTTATTTTATATGCTGCGTGATTGGGATACCTTGGTTAAACATGTCGATGAAATGATTCCGCGTTACTGGCATAAAAAAATTAGTGAATTAGCGCGTGATACAGATCGTATTCTGGCAGAATTCCTGCGCGGTCAGCTAGCGGTGATACTGTTGATGAGTATCTGCTATATAACAGGTTTGTGGCTAGTGGGACTGGAATTTGCTTTGCCGATCGGGTTGCTGGCGGGTATTCTGGTATTTGTTCCCTATCTGGGTATGATTGTTGGCCTGACGCTTGCCACATTTGCCGCGTTCATGCAATTCCAAGGGTGGAGTGATGTGATTCCAATATGGATCGTGTTTGGTATTGGTCAATTATTGGAGGGTATGGTGATAACACCTTGGCTGGTTGGGGATCGAATTGGTTTGCATCCGGTTGTTGTTATTTTTGCCTTACTGGCGTTTGGTCAGTTGTTTGGTTTTTTTGGTATTCTGCTGGCACTTCCAGTCAGTGCCGTTTTACTGGTATGGTTACGCTATATTCATCAGCAATATCTGAGAAGTAATCTTTATAAATCGTAGCTTCCGCATATGCAGCAACTATTATTAGATATTACGCCGCTGCCATCTCCAACGCTGACAAATTTTCTGCCAGGGCACAATGCGGAATTATTGCAATTATTACAGCGGGTGCTGGCAGGGCAGGAACCAGAACGTTTTGTTTACGTATGGGGTGGGCCGGGGTGTGGTAAGAGTCATCTATTACAAGCTATAGTTCAAGGCTATGCCCGAAAAAAGTTAAAAGTAGCTTATTTTACGAGAGGTACTCAGCTGGATGCGACTGTAGGCGACGAGATTGACTGTGTGGCGGTTGATGATGTAGATTGCCTTGATGCTTCCGCCCAGATCAAACTATTTAATCTTTATAATCAGATTCGTGGTGAAGGTCATGCTTTTCTACTGGTCAGTGGTCATGCTGCGCCCGCACAGCTGACACTGCGCCAGGACCTGGTTACACGTCTTGGTTGGGGTCTGGTGTACCAGGTTCATGAATTAACCGATGAGGAAAAAATGTTGGCGCTAAGAAGCCATGCGGCTGGCTGCGGATTTGACTTGCCACAGGATATATGTGATTACTTATTGCGACATGGACGACGTGATCTACCTTCATTGATGGGGACGCTTGATGCGCTGGGGCGCTATTCTCTCGTTAATCAGCGGCAAATTACGATGCCATTATTACGCGAATTATTGCAGGGAGCGTTATGAATTTAGCACTATTTGATTTGGATAACACATTGCTGGCAGGTGATAGTGATTTCGAGTGGGGGCAATTTCTGATCGAACAAAATGCACTTGACCGTGAACTCCATGAAGTGCGCAATCTGGAGTTTTACGAACAATATAAAGCCGGTACACTCGACATACATGAATTCCTGAATTTTCAGTTGAAACCACTGGCGCGTCATCCCCGTAGCCAGCTGGATGCCTGGCGTCGTGAATTTATGATAAAGAAGATTCAGCCATTAATTGCGCCGGGTGCATATAAGTTGATAGAAAAGCATCAACTTGACGGTGATCTTTGTATCATTATTACGGCGACCAATCGTTTTGTTACGGCACCGATTGCACAGGCGTTAGGCATAGATAATCTAATTGCTACCGAGCCAGAGCAAAAGAATGGTGAGTTTACAGGGCAGGTATCGGGAATCCCTTGTTTTAGAGAAAGAAAAATTACACGCTTAGAGAACTGGCTCGACGAACACAATCTAACCTGGCTGTCTTTCCTGCAAAGCTGGTTTTATAGCGACTCGCTAAATGACTTGCCACTCCTTGCTAAAGTAACGCATCCTGTCGCGGTCGACCCGGATGAAACACTTAGAAATCACGCGGAAAAGAATGATTGGCCAATTATCAGTTTGCGCCAGGAGCCTGCCAGCGATTTTCATGCTAACGAAGCGTCTGCCGTACTTAAGATTTCAGGGAGGTAGAATTTCCAAGTTAAAAATTAGAGCGCTGTATAAAAGAATCAACCATCCAAACGTAGGCATAGACAAAATTTAGAACTAATGTTTAGATGGGTCAATCTCGTATATCTTGATTCAAGCTATCAGAATCGTAAACAGGCACGGGGGATGACATGAATCATTGGATCAAAATGGCCTGTTGTATTGTTTTCATTCCGCAGTTGAATTATTCAGCTGCCAGGGAAAAACCAAATGGAGAATAATGATGAATACACAAGATGCACTTCAAGCAACAGTTGATGCATTGGTTCAGAAAGGTAAAGGAATTCTCGCCGCCGATGAAAGTAGTCCAACTATAGCAAAGCGCTTCAAAGCGATTGGTGTTGAATCGACGGAAGAGAATCGTCGTAATTATCGTAATCTTATTCTGGCGACCCCCGGTTTGGGAGAGTTCATCAGCGGGGTCATTTTATTTGAGGAGACACTTGGGCAATGCGCTGATGATGGTACGCCATTGCCTGTATTGGCTGCTCAGCAAGGCATTGTGCCGGGCATCAAGGTTGACCAGGGTAAGTTGCCATTGGCTAACGCGCCCGGCGATGAAATCACCCAGGGTCTGGATGGCTTGGAGCAACGTCTGCAGGTATACAAAACTCAGGGCGCCCGATTTGCAAAATGGCGTGATGTCTATCTCATCTCCGCAACCACGCCGAGTCGGCTTGCCATTGAGGCCAATGCCGAAGTCCTGGCGCGCTATGCTGCCATCTGCCAGGTTCAGGGTATTGTGCCGATCGTTGAACCTGAGGTGCTGATCGATGGCGATCACAGCATTGATCGCTGTGCCGAGGTCACGGAAGCTGTTCTTCATGAAGTATTTCACGCGCTGCATCGCCATCGTGTTGTTCTGGAACATATGCTGCTGAAGCCGAGCATGGTGATACCGGGTAAAGCGTATTCGAGTAAAGCAAGCCCGCAGGAAGTCGCAGCACAAACCATTAAAATATTCCGCCGCACGGTACCCGCAGCTGTCCCCTGTATCAATTTTCTCTCTGGGGGGCAGACACCTGAGGAGGCCACGGCAAACCTTAACGCGCTGAACAGTCTGCCGCAACAACCGTGGGAACTGAGTTTTTCCTACGGTCGCGCCTTGCAGCAGTCGGCGTTGCTGGCATGGAAAGGCGATGTGGCCAATGCCAGAAGCACTCAAGAGGCAATGTATAAGCGTGCCAGACTAAACAGTGCCGCACGCTATGGAGAGTATACGCCAGCGTTGGAATCAACGGACGAGTAAGCTGGGAGTATAGGGGGCGATAGTGAGGGCTATAGATGACGGATTTCTGTTGGCAGTCAGATTTCTATTGACCGGCTTTGATGTTCGGAACTTATTAACCACGTTACTAATTAAAAATTAAGATTGGTATAGTGATAGCGATGCCTGTTAAATTTCTGTTAAAATCGCGCACTTTACTAAAGTGCTACGCAAGGAATAGTTGCCATGACTTATGTTGTAACTGAAAATTGTATTAAGTGTAAATATACTGACTGTGTTGATGTATGTCCGGTAGATTGTTTCAGGGAAGGTCCTAATTTTCTGGTAATTGATCCAGATGAATGTATTGACTGTACGCTTTGTGTTGCTGAGTGTCCGGTGGAAGCAATTTATGCCGAGGATGATGTACCGGAAGATCAGTTGCATTTCATTGAGCTTAATGCCAGTTTAGCGACACAATGGCGACCGATTATTGAAAAAAAGGATGCGCCGCCAGATGCCGATGATTGGGCGAAGATAACGGATAAGTTTGATAAACTGGAACGCTAATCGAACAGCGGTAACTTATCTGCCGCATGTCGATCTCTTCGCAATTTTCTCGAGTTTCCTTACCTGATGTTTTTAAGTGCCTTGCTGCTGGGGTGGGTGTCGGTACTACAGTTGTCACACCAAACCGACGGCTTGGGTTAGCGCTTAAAAACAAATTCGATTACTATCAGGCTACTCAGAAAAATTCTGTCTGGGAATCGGCCGATATACTGCCATTTTCTGCTTTTATAGAGCGCATCTACCGGGATGCGCTTTATTCAATACCGATAACTGAATTACCTGTTCTCCTCACGCCTGTTCAGGCACGTGCTTTGTGGGAGTCGGTTATTTATGGCTCAGATGAGGGTCAACTGTTACTTGCGGTTCCCCAAACCGCAAAGTTTGTGCATGAAGCATGGCAACTGGTACAGGCCTGGCAACTTTTTCCACGATTTAAAAATTTTCCTCGAAACGAGGGTGGTAAGGCATTTCAGGAGTGGATGCGGCGCTATGAACAGATTACCAAACGACATCATCAAACAGATGATGCGCGTGTGTGTGATCTGATTACGGAATTATATGAACAGCTCCAGATAAAAAAAATAAAGCACCTGATCTGCTATGGTTTCGATACCTTTACGCCGCAGCAGATTTCATTTCTGGAAAAATTAGTTGCTACCGGTTGTACGGTGATGCTGTCGCAACCCGTCTCTCGCGACCAGCCACGCAATGGCAGCTTGCAGCGTGTTGCCTGTGTTGACAGTCGGGATGAAATTTACCGCGCGGCCGTATGGGCGCGTGCGCGGATTGAGGCGGATAGTACGGAGTCAGTTGGCATTGTGGTACCGGCACTTGCCGACTATCGGAATGCAATCCATCGTATTTTTGGTTCGGTCATGACGCCAAATGTCGAGTCTGCACTACCGGGTTCCACACCACGTATTACACCATTCAATGTATCGCTGGGCATCGCCCTGACGTCTTATCCCATGATTGACACGCTGTTTCAGGTGCTCGCTTTGGTCGGGCGCGAGATAGAATTTGAGCGTGCCAGTTTATCCTAAAAAAATCAGTTGAACATGTGCCTACCAATAATTTTCAGCATAGAATCGATAGCCGGTTTTTAGTTTAACCTGCGAATTAGTTTTCAGAGTGAAGACAATTTGGAGGTTTTAAGAAAGAACCTTTTAGATATTTCTTCAAAGCCTCACTCAAAATACGATACCAACATTGTATTGGTGTTAACTGCGGCGCATTTGCTTTTAATTGATCAAAGAAATCACTAACTCGTTGGTATGCCTGCCTAATATAATCAATTCTTCCGTGTGTGCTGGTAATGGTTAAGGTCTTTTGACCTGCATGAGAGGTCTGTTTACCAACGCCATGTAATAACAATGGCCTGGAAGTAATCGCTTCCAGATGTTTATCTGGCTCTGCCAATCGAACAAACAATGTCCACCAGTTGTAAACAAGGGCAATCATTCGGGCAATTAATCGACAGGGCTTGATTTTTTGGGTGACAAATCCACCCCAGCCCCACTGATTTTTCATTTCGTCAAAGTTATTCTCACAGTCGGCACGATCTCGGTAGTGTTGAACGATGGTAGTAACCTCATTATCCAATGAAGTTACCAACACACTGTATTCATAAGCTGCCATACTTTCAGCTGGTTCAATCAGCGAGAGTTGCTGCGGTAAAGGTTTATTGGTGTCAGGCGCAATAACGATGTCATTCTGTATGCGTCGTCGGACTAGCACTACTCGTCTGGCTTGTTTCCAAGTGCTGAGCTTAAGTTCTGAAGACAAAGCTTCCCAGCCTGTATGTGTACGTTCCCAGCCAGATTTGCAATGACTTTGGAGGATCAGTTTCTTGACATATTTAGACTGACGCAGCTTGAACAGGTAATCTATGCCGCGTTGTTCAGCCTCAGTCATCACAGCGTCATTTCCCCAGTCACAATCACCTCTTATAAAAGCAGGCCTGTGTTCTTGTGGAATACGATCCAGTAATGACCACAACCCAGGTGCTGAATAACTTGACGCGCTTTGATTACCTGCCTGAACTTCAACATCCAAAATCAGACGCAGGTTGGCAATCATATAAGTATGATACGTATGTGAGGGACGCCCTGGTTTGTGTGGATTGTATCCAATGACAGCATCTTCCTGCTTACCATATAAGGGCTTTACTGTGACATCGACATCGAGTATCCAGGGCTGACTGAGTAAAGGGCTGTAACAGTAATACAAGTGCGATTGTAACCAGCGAACACCCGCCGCCTCGTCTAGTCGTTGTAGTGCCCTGCGGGCGCAGTCATCACTGACAACCTTGGTCATGCCTGGCAATTTGGCATTAATGTTGTCGCTCATTAAACTGGTCATGTGTGCATAGCGTGTATGACCTGAAAGTATTGAGAGTAAAAACGAGCCGAGAATATTTACTTTCTTGGGCGCATTATTGCTGACATATTGCAGGGGACATTCGTCAACCCAGGGCTGGAATAAATGCCCCATCTTTAAGTATTGAATGAAAAATGGAAGTTGACCCATCGGAGTAACCTGGGCTTGTGGATCCCACTCAATGTGAATTTTCCCATCAAATGTATCCGCATTCAGTACGCCGATTTCTTCTTGAGCGACAGTTATTTCATGCTCACCATCTGGGTGAATGATTCCAGGCGGAAGTTTCATGCTTTAACTCATTTAATTCAACTGCTTCTGATTATAGCAAGCTGCTTAACTGATTTTTTTAGGATCATCTGCCGCGCATCGTGCATCGCCACATTCGCCCGCAGTAGGCGTGCAAATCCTGCGAAACCATCACTGCGCTGTGGAAACGGTTCCACCGGTTGTGATCGACGGCGGCATGGCCGCACACGAACAGGTCACGCTATCGCGCTCCACATTGACGCAATGGGTGGGCTGCACCGGCGCACAGCCCTGCAACCTCTGGTCGATTGTCTGACCTGGCATCTGCTGCAGGGCAACACACTTCACGCCGATGAAAGTGTGCCACGAAGGCGCAAGGGGAAAACATCCCCAAGCAGCTATGCTGCACAAGAGATGAGGGTAGGCC
>JAUXWQ010000013.1 GCA_030680235.1 Coxiellaceae bacterium | reverse complement strand
CAGGGCCCGAGTGAACGTAATCACTCAAGAATAAAGAGGCCGAATATATGAATGCATCTCACTTTTATTTTGCTAAAAATTGAATTTATTGTTTGCATCCAGGGCGGGGTCCATATATGACTTAAGAAAACAATCGCTCGTTACACTCGCGGCTCGCATCATACATTGCGCATGATGCGAGCCACGAGTGTAGTGAGTGATTTATCAAATTTCGCTTATTTTTTTACAACACAACAAATTGAATTTATTAAACATACTATAATTAAGGTGAGTGCCTAGTGAGTTAACTATTTGAGTGATAGCTTTTTACTGCTATTAAGAGGTCGGTTATGCGTAATGTTAGTCAAAAAACATTGGTTGACAAGTTTATCGCATATATCAATATCACGCGAAAGCGTGCGTTCGAAAAACTAGTATTAGAACGAGAAGCGCTGTCAAGTCAAAAACCTTTGGATGAGAAAGCACTTAGCCGGATAAGCCAGATAGCGCAATTGCTTCAAAAGCACACGTCATTGACACAACAAGAAGAAAGCAACTATAGAAAAGGGCTTTGTCATGGCTTTTCTATTATGCATGCTTATATGAATGCAACGGAAAAATTAGATGCATGGAAAAATACATTAAAAATCATGAGTGAATGGGATGGTATGGAAGATTCGCTTGCGCATGAAGCCGCAAATGAAACCTATGATAGGCTATTTCAGCAACGTATTAACGATGTTTTATTTTCTCAACAAGGTAGTGTTACCAATGTTGAACAAACTGATTTTTTGACACCCAATGGATTATTTAGATCTGAAAATGATGAAACAATCAAAGCAGAATCTCGTGTAGTAGCAGCTGGATATTTTTCCAATAAACATTTATTAGCGTTCCTTAATGAAGCAGTCTTTTCATCAAAAGCCATTTGTCTTATCAAATCAGGTGGTCATGCCTGTTCAATCAGATATGACAGCAATCAACAAAAATGGTTTTTCTATGATCCAAATAATAATGACGGTGAAACAGAGTATAGCGATAAATTAAGCTTGATTAAGCGAATAAAAAAGACGCTTGGAAACTCACTTTGTCTTGAGGTTGCGAGCTGGAATAGTACTGAAGCAGAAAAAATTCAATTATTACGTAAAGCCTATCTGGAAATAGTCACTACAGATTCGGCTGAAATAGTGCAAGAATTTGGCTTATATTTTATTGCTAGAAATAATCCTGAACAATTAACAGCTATTATTGAAAAAGCGAAACAAGATGAAAATTTATGTTTAGCAATTGCGAAAGCTCTAGTCTTTGAGCAATATGAAAATGAGGACGAGGAAGCAAGTATTTTTCTTAATTTGCAAGATAATTTTCCAGAGCAATACCAACAAATTGTGCAGCTGGCACAATCCAGTGAGGCAATTGCACAAGCGCTTTATTTTAATCAGCTCTATAAATCAAGTGATTTACATAGAAAGATTTTTCGTGATTTTGTTGTAGACAATAAATTTCCTGCGTTACAGGTATTTTATGTGATAAAAGGTTTGTCTGAAAATACACTTAAGACGCTAGATTATTTTTACAATAAAGCGGAAAATAAGCAGGACTTTGCTAAGCATTTTATAGAGGTAATGTCCTTTAATTTAGATCAGTTGCAGAAAAAAATTGACAATCTGGATGCGTCAACGACGATTGAGTGTGTTAAAGCGATCGTTACTGTTATTCATATAAATAAATTATTATTAACAGCAGGAGAAAAAAAAGAACTGTTTGGCAAGCTTAATGAAAGGATTGTTTGTTATCAGCCAAACGAAAATTTTCAAGTTATACAGAAAAAAATAGCGATTTTTGAATGTATTGAAGCGTATCTTGATTCGCGAGTAGAGAAGACAGTGTTTGAAATATCAACACAAATAAAAACCAAGGGCGTCGGATTTTTTGACATGGAAGGGGTTAAAGAAATTACTGAGGAAAAAGTAAAAGCAGCTGTGCAGCTTAAAACAGCAATACTATGTTGTGAGGATCTCCAGTCTATGGAAGCGGCGATACAAAGCAGTAAAGCTGAGAATAAAAAAATATCAGGTTGGTTTCATAGAGGAAAATATAGTGATTGTTTGAATGATTGTAGTGCGTTGCTCGTTGATAAAGTGAAATCTGCGGTTCCGTCAGTATAGTGCATGGTGATCTATGGCCTCTATGGTAGAGATGCGATCAATACCGTTTAACGGCATGTAATCGCATCTCAACCCTCAATTATGTAGCAGTATGATGTTTCGGTTGCATACGGCATTGCGCCATCATTTTAAATAAATTCATAGTTTGAGTTTGTAGAATCATATAGCGTGGCACGGCCATTGCGTTGTCTGATTTCGTAGCGCAGCGATAGTCAATGCTGAACGCCATTGTATAACCTGCTTTTGCTGCAGCTTGTTCTATTTCATGATTATAAATACCGAATGGCCATGCCAATAAATTAACAGGAGACCCCATCTTTGTTTCTAGCATTTTTTTAGAGCCAGCAAGTTCTCTGTTGACGAATTTTTCATAAGCGGTGGGGGAGAGGCGCTTTTTTTCTTGTTTAAAATTCGGATGTGAATAGGTGTGATCTTGAATGTCGAATAATCCAGTCTGTTGCAGGGTTTTTAATTGCTGCCAAGTGAGCCCGTAGGGTTCGCGTGAAATAATATAGGGATAAATGAATAAAGTAACAGGAATATTGTATTTGCGTACGATGGGTAGTGCATATCGATAAACAGTATCGCGTCCGTCATCTATCGTAATAACAACGGATTTTGCTGGAATGGATGCCATTTTTCCTTGTAAATAAGCGACTGCTTCTTTCAGGGGAATAACCGTATAACCACTTGTTTTGAGCCACTGTAGTTGTTCTTCAAAGCGCTCTGTGCTTATTGTCATGGACCCTTTTTTTGAGGGTTCAAAATTATGGTAGACAAAGATAGGTACGTAAGCGGGCGTCGCTGCTAATGCGATCGTGGCGCAGCAGTAAGAAGCTAAGGCTAATAGACTGAGTAGAATGCGACGCATTTTAATATCCTCCGTGATATTGTTTTAAGTTAGAGACGTGTTAGAGACGTGCACGCTCTTTTATAGCTTAACATGGGGTGCCATTAAATGAAGGTTTTATCAGCCATTCCCCGCGAATGTCTGAAAAACTGCTAATTTTCAGATTTTAGGCGAGGTTGAACGATAATTTGTTGAGAGAAGCGGAATGGTCACGAAGTACCTGAGCATTTTCGAGACAAATTATCGTTCAAGATCGCCAAAAGATGAAAATTTTTTATTCATGGGGAATTACTGAGGCTTTATTCAGCAGGAACTCCTGCAAATCGACTATGAGCGCCGCAACGCTATTTGCCATTATAGCCTCTTGGACTACCAAGCCCTGTAATGAAATCATATCCTGCCAGCGCTGGGTATCCGTTATTCCCTATGATTTGATCATTCCAGTACGCATGATAGCCTTTTACTGCTTGGTAATAGATGTAGCCAAGCAGATCTTGAGACGAAGCGGCAGAATAAGATGCGCTCGACAAGATGCCAGAAAGTGCGGGTGCTGAAACACTTGTGCCACCTTCTTGGATCCAGCCACCACTAAAAGTGGAATAAATGCATACCCCTGTGCTGGGGTTGGCATCAAATGAGATATCTGGTGTGCCACGAGCCGTGCCAACGATTTTTTCTACAAATACTTGCGCGGGCGGGCGTTGTTCATAAAGGCTGGGTCCACCGCTTGAACCGATATCTTGATTGATAAGAGGGCTATAAGTCGTGCTCCAGCCTGTTTCATTGATAAAATTACCTTGCGAATTACGCAGAATCGTCGTGCCACCTGCAGAAACCACATAAGGGGAAGCACTTGGATAATTGGGTGGTGCGGAAAAGTCACCACTGCTAACGAGATAGACAACTCCAGGGTGTTGAAAATGAGTGTCATAATTCGTTTCATCAGCACTCTCTGGACTGCCCCAGCTATTAGACACGATGCCGCCACCTGCTTGTGCAACTAGACTGGTTGCGCAATCTTCAGCATTCATAAGGTCATCATTACTGTCGGAATTGGCTTCAACCATGTAAATGGCTGCAGCAGGTGCCATCGCATGCACCATGTCTAAATCCAAAATATGTTCATCTTGCCAGCCTTGCGATGATGGTAGCGAATCACTAAGAGAACAACTAGCGCCTGCACCGCCGCCAACAATCGTAAGGTTTGCAGGGGGCAGCCCGTATTCGTCAACATACGTAGTGAGATCGCTTGCTTGTGCGTTGTAATCATACGCATCCACAATAGCAATGCTTTTTCCAGCACCTGTGGCGGGTGTTATTGTGCTTGTCGCAATTGGGCAGCCAGGTGTTGTGGGTGTCAAATTATAGACACATGCAAGCGAAGCGGGTGTTTCACAGGTGGTGGGTGGTTGTGTTTGAAGGGTTGGCTTAATAATGATGTTAAAAGTTTGCTCGGTTTTTTTTGCGCTATTAGGATGTCTCAGTGTGGATTGAGGAATAATATAAGTTCCGTTGATGGTTGGATAGTATTTGTCTGCTGAAAACCCTGAATGGATGGCGCAGCCTGTTAAAATAAGTGTAATCGTTTTTTCATAGCATTTTCGCTTGAGTCTGGAGATCTTAAACAGCTTTTTAAAAAGTATAAGCAGCGCCGCAAACAACATCATAACTGTAGATATGACTGGCATGTGTGTAGGTTGCTGTAAAGTTCTGAAAAGCAGGAAAATGGGTGGTGCCGTAATCGTGATAGTCTGCTTCCGTATATAATTTAAAGCGTTTTGCAATTTTTTTTGCGATGCCAAGGCCAAGCGCAGCACCCAGTGTTGCATTACTGTTTGCATAGGTTGTCATGGCTGCTGTGTTACCAACGGGTGAGATAAGATTGTCTTGTATCCAAGCGAGAGACATTCCAAATTTTAAAAAAGCATTCAATGATTTTGTAAAATATAGGGTTGGTACTAGGGTTAAATCCATATGGGCGTTAATTTGTGTCGTATCAGAAAATGCGGCAGAAGAAGCGCCTTCTTGAAAAGTTGCTTTATTGGTGTCTCCGTGTCCAGAGAGTTCTATGCCTAATCCGTAACGTCTATTGGTAAAGCCATGGTGATAACCCAATGCGATACCGCCTGTATAGCCATTTTGTAAGACGGTTTGTTGAAAGTTTTGTGCGATGGCATCAGTTTGGTCGAAATATTGATTATTAAAACTCCCTTGAAAAATACCACCATCTGCAGCAATGTAAAAAGGGTGATTTTGAGAAGCCAATGCGGTGCAAGAAAAAACAAACGTAGACAATAGCACTAGTGTTTTCATCACATAACATCCTTGTATTTGAGTGAGAACAGCATAAACTGTTTAGAGCATAACTGTAAAACTAAATATAATCACATTATTGATTGCACTGTGAGAACCAAACTGTGCTTGGTTCAGGTATCCAAAATCTAAAAAAACGTTTTTTGTAATTTGTTTGCCAATGCCGGCAAATAGACGGTTTTGTTCAAACAGGGTGTGTGAGCTCCAGCTCGTTTCATTTACATTTAAAAAAATTTCATCGAACAATGAATAAAAATAATGGTTTGTGTTTTTAATGGGAATTCTTAACCAATAACGTTGGCGTAATATGACAAGCACACCTGTGTTGTTGCTTCGTGTGTCTTCTTGAAGACGTGTTCTACTCGCAAGCCAAAAAGAACTATTTTTTACTGCTTGCCAATCCAGCTGTTGCCAGACGCGGTAAGTATCGTAGGTTTTTCCATCCGTTGTTAAAGTAAAAATATAACCGGGTCCGACATAAAGTTTAAGTGTGGGTGTGAATTGATAACCGATACCGGTTAAAAAAAAGGCTTGATTAAACACATACCGATCATTAATAAGACGTAACTGAGGTTCTAAATAATATTGCCATGCGCTATCATTTGAAAAAGGCCCGCTAATAACCCCGACATTCCATTCTTTGTTGCTATCTCTGCAATAGGCATCATTGCTTATTAAAAAAAAGCAAAGTGTTAATAAAATAATTTTTTGATAATGTTTTATCATGTTTCTGCGCATTTTTACTAATCAATCTATTTGTATTTGATTTATCTTTTGCAGTAGGGTGATCCAATTGTAAACAGATCCTAAAATAACACAGAGTTTTAAAAAACAGCGTATTGGCTTTACATTTATTGCGGATTCACCAGTTTTTCTAAGTGCGGCATTAAATCCATTGCGAGTAAACCGCGCGCACCTAAAGCAGCCGCGGCCTGATCACCTGCCATCCCATGCAGCACTGTTCCCGTAGCAGCAGCTGCCCAGAATGAAAACTGCTGGGCCAACAAACCGCCGATCACACCACTCAAGACATCTCCCATTCCAGCACTCGCCATACCAGGATTTCCTGTTGTGCAAAGATGGGGTGTATCATTTTCTGACTGAACAATGGATCCAGCGCCTTTCAGTACCACAACACCACCGTACCGCTTTACAATTGCATTAGCAGCACTTGCACGATCAGATTGAATCATTGCGATATTTGTATTTAATAGGGCGGCAGCTTCGCCAGGATGTGGGGTTAAAATCCAATCTGATTTTTTAATCGGTTGTGCCGCCAGCAATCGTAAGGCATCTGCATCTATTACTTTGGGGCATGTTGTTTCGCAAATACTTTTCCATAATGCATGCGACCAAGTACTTTGCCCTAAACCAGGGCCGCACACGATCACAGTGGCTTTTTGTAGTAATGGCAGAAGGTCGGAGATTGTTTCTGTCGCACGACATAAAATTTCTGGACGACCGCTGTTAACAACAGAGAGATGTTCTCGATGCGTAGCGACAGACACTAATCCTGCCCCTACACGCAGTGCAGCCTCTCCAGCCATGCGCACTGCGCCTGCCATGCCATAATCCCCTCCAACGACAAGGACGTGCCCGAATGCCCCCTTATGTGCTTGTGAATCGCGTGGTAAAAACTGCTTTGCAAGGACAGACCATTGCAATGGTTGTAATAAACTTGTCACTGACCACCTCGATTTTTAAACCCCATGTGTTTATTTATTGCGATGTTATCTTAATATCATACTGTTATTTTCACTGAAGTATATTTTAAAAACAACATGGAAACCTCCAGAAATGAGACGCTCTTTCCCAGCGGTAGTGGCACTAAATTTTTTTAAGCTGATGAATTTTGTTATGGCAGAGAGCACACGTTTTCCTTCAGTGACTCTTGAGATCAGTGAAGATGGTTCTAGTGATCGTCCATCGTCAAAAGCACAGATGATTCTTAGTGTGGCAATCACGGGTGGGATGATTCTATCGTTGGAGCTCCTTTTATGTCTTATCGTTCACGTGATTGCGAGACGCGACTGTCAAAACCGCGACAATGACAATAGGTTGTTTGCCAATACCTTCAAAAAATTATCAATTCCTGCTTCACGTTCAACCAGTATTTCCCCGTTTTCTCCTCGCTTCATCGCATAACCCCATTTAAAATGGAATAGTTTAGCGATAATGTACGCCAATGCGTATGGTTTTAAATTACTTGGGACAGCTCTGTGCAGAACGCTGCTATACTAAGAGTGAGCATCTCCAAAGCGAGATTTACCTTATGAGATTTACAAATAAAACAGAAGCCTATTTATATTCTATTTATATATTAGAAAATATTTCAAAAAAATTTCCAGTGGGAAGTGAAGAGTTCGCCAAAATAAAACGCGCGATAGAAGAAATTCGTATTTTAGTTGAGAATCATGAACAAAATCCACAGGCCGTTTCTACTACGCTTGAAAATTTATTAAAAGCTCTTGGCGCAGCGATTGACCATAAAGATAAAATGGCATTAGCATCAGTTGCACAAAATATTATTGAAAATAAATATGAACAAACGTCACAAGAAAAATGGGAAAACCCAATTGGTCGTCGCTTTGAATCACAATTACAAATTGAATTATTGCAGAGCCCAACGAATGCAATGATGGCGTCTGTCAAAAAAATATCTGAAAAGATGCTAGAAATTCTAGAGAAAAATCAAACAATGAAGGGAACAAGAATTTCTCTACAAGATGCATTTTTAGAGACATTGCCGGAGAATGCGCATGCTATTGCTTTTGGAAGTGAAAAAGCACCAACGTATGAAGGGGTGAAACATGTGCTAATCGAAAATAAGTCTGAAGATTTAGCTGCAATTATGCACATGCATTTTAAATTCGCGCAAAGCCTCACTCGCTGTCTTTCTGGAGAATATAAAACCGTTGCAACTAATACTTCAAATATTTCAGATAAAAAAATGTATTACTCAGCTTATTATAAGGAAAGAGGCCGTCAAGAAGACGGGTTCAATTCTCAGATTACTACACAACAAATGGGTTTGCTATCAAGAAAGGATGCAGTTTGCGCACAGGGACTCCCAAGTCACGAATCAACCTGGGTAGCTGATGCGAAGGCGCAGGCACCAAATTTACAGTCTCTTTATCTGCAAAGTTTAATTGCTAATGACACCCCTTATGTAGCAGGCCCTTCTGGAATGACAAGCATGTTTGTTGGGCAAATGATTGGTTTTGATGTAATGAAAACAGAAGCGGAAAAACAAAGTTATATGGCTACGGTAACCGCATACATGGTATCTGGTGGATTTCATAGTTTACATGAAGTATTGGGTCCTGTTTCACATTGTTTACCAGAGCAAAATCTAGTGCCCGACTATCAAGCAAGTTCAGTAGACGAAATACAAGCGCGAACTGCAAAGCCACCAAATTTTCACGCATTTTATGACAACATGTCAAAAATAGATCCGGAATTTTCAAAAGTTAGAGAGGCGGGGTGGGATAAATTAAATACTTTTTTTGGTGATGTATATCTTAATGCAAAACAACTTCCTTCATACGAGTTAGTATCATTTCGTGCAAATAAATTAGTTTTAAATGGAATTTCAGAATATCAAAACCATAAAACAGGTGTGTTGGCATCAGTTATTAATATGAGCGGCAAGAACAGAGCAGAAAATTACAAGAAAATGATGTCTGGTGCAGAAAGTGAATTTCAACAGCTCATAATTTCTTATGCTGTGTTGGCAACAAAATCAGGTTTGGATTTAAAAAATACAGTTGCAAAACAGCTTGGTTTTTCATCAATTGAAGAAGCGAGAGTAGCAATTGAGAGGGCCATTAAAATTGAGATAAGAGCAAAATTAACTGATCAGAGCGGTCTTCAACCAACGAGTCAGGAAATTTTTGAAAAAATTAAAGTACTGCAGACAGATGTTATTGGAAAAATTATAAAATCTGCAGATGAAAAGGCAGCTTATAATGATAGTAAAGGTAAGCTTCAAGAAGCTTTAGCAAGTTTAAAATTAATTGAGGATGGCTTGAAGCCAGTAGAGCTAAATGAACAGGTTTTTTTTGGACAGAGGAAATTATAGAATAATTTTATTATATTTTATCTAGATACAGTATCATTTTTTAACGAGGAAATTTTATGTCATCTAATCATAATGGGTTTTTTTTCGTAGGAGCAAACACAATTATCGAGCAAATTGAAAAAAATAATTCAGAATATACGCATGCTTATTTTGATACGTATCCACTTAATAAAGAACAAGTTTTACGTCTTGCAGCAGCCATTGAAAAAAATACAACACTTACTTATATAAATTTATTTGATTGTCATCTAACGGAAGAAAGTAGAAAAATACTTTTAAACGCATTTCTAAAAAATAAGTCAATCGTAGAAGTCATATTAGATAATGATGAAGGGGTAGAGGAAAATAAGGCAATACTAAAAACAACATCTTTGAACCGTGGACCTGCAGATTAGAGTAGGGTGTATTTTGTATTTCTTCTGATTGATCGTTTGTTAGTCTATCTCTCTGAGATAAAAAGCATTCGCGACCCCATTGGATAATTGCTTTTTTTTTGATTATCCTTTTTTGTCGCATCTAGCGTGCTCATTTTATTTCCTATAAGAAATAACTTTATGTTTTACTGAAAAAAAATTATAGTTAAGAAAAAATTAATTTCAATCGTGAGGTTTTTTGAGTTATTGATAAGATCGCTTTGTAATATAGAATGTAGATTTTTATAATTTTCAGGTGAGAAAACGAATGCGTAGAGATACTGATGAAGTGATGATAGATGATGTTCGATTTACACGAGTTCGTGAGAATGGATCTGGGCTTGTATGCTCTTTCCTTTTTTGTTTATTAAATGCCAGTGTCAATTTGAAAGTTGATTATGCTTATTACCAAGGAGATGTTGAATCTAAGGCGAAAGGCGGTTGTACTGTATGTCTACCCTGTATTTTTTTAATTTCATGTGGTGAGAAAATGTATGATTATAATCGAACCCCTGAAAAACTGGTAAAAGTGAGTGATGATTTAGCTGAACAGCAATTATATCCAGACGCATATATTTTGGTTAGACGTACAGAAGTGAGTGGATGCGCCATTTGCTGTTGCCCTGTTGTTGGTTCAGTTGCTAACAGCTATGGGTTGTTTTCTCGGCAAGTTAATGCTCCTGTTGTTGGTATTGTATTGCCTCAATCTCATGAGCCTGCTGCTATGCAATAAAAAATAACAAAAACCCTTGTGGAACCTGCTGATTTAGGGGTTCCTATTTTGCGAGGTGCTAGGCAAGTTGGAAAAACTTGGCTGGTTCGACAATTTGCAAAAACAATGAACCTTGCGCTTATTGAGATAAATTTTGAAAAGCGTCCCGACAGAGCAGATCTTTTTAAGAGTAATAATCCAGAGCAAATTTTATTGGAATTAAGCGCTGCATTGAACCATCCCATCGACCCTAAAAAATGCCTATTATTTTTGGACGAAATACAAGCCGCACCTTCTGTTTTTAGTAAACTACGATGGTTTGCGGAAGATTGTGCGGAATTACCTGTTATTGCAGCGGGATCGTTATTGGAATTTTTATTGGCGCATGATAAAAAAATATTGCATGAGTATCTACAAAAATTTGATTTTATCAATACAATTCCACAGTCTATTCATGATGATTTGTTGTCGTTATTTAGGGAATATGTTTTAGTGGGCGGATTACCTGCTGTTGTTTCAAGTTGGATTGCCACAAAATCGTTACAAGATATGTCGACAATTCAACAAGACGTACTTGCAACTTACAGTGATGATTTTTCAAAATATCGCGGAAGGATTGCAATTGATCGACTTTACGAAACAATGAGCGCTGTACCAAAATTATTAGGAGAAAAATTTGTATATCGTCGTATTAATCCAGAGGCACAAGCCAACAGTGTAAAACAGAGTTTTGAATTATTGTGTCGAGAGCGCGTGTGTCATCGTGTTTCTGCCTGTTCTGCCAATGGTGTGCCACTGGCTTCTGAACTTAAAGAAAAATATTTTAAGGCCATTTTTTTAGATGTGGGCTTGTGTAGCGCGGCATTAAAATTAAATTTTTCAAACATTGCGTCACCCAATGATTTAATGCGTATTAATCAAGACGGGATAGCAGAGCAAGTTGTTGGGTAATTATTAAGGACAATAGATCCATTTTATATGGAACCGGCATTATTTTACTGGTTACGAGATGAAGCATGATATAGCGCTGAAGTTGACTATGTCATACAGCATGGTAACAAGGTTGTTCCAGTTGAAGTAAAGGCGGGTAGTACAGGTGGATTAAAGTCATTACATGTACTGATGGAATTAAAAAATTATCAACTGGCTGCGCGAGTGAATGGAGATTTGCCAAGTAAAACTCAGGTTTCTGTAAAAAGTCGCACAGGAAATGAAGTGAGATACACGTTGGTATCCATTCCATTTTATTTGATGGAGCAGGTTGTACGATTGCTGAGTTAATTTTTCGTGAATCGCGACACCGACAATTTCTCCACAGGCAGTGTGCGTAAGGCTGTGGAAAACTAGCGAATAAATCATTTTGCGCGCATACGCTCGTTATTTCTGTCAGATTGATTAAAAATAACACACGTCTTTGAGGTTCTTATGCGCTTTGCCCATGTAATGATTCGAGTCAATGATCTTGAAGTGTCCATCGATTTTTACACGAAAATGTTTGGCATGAAATTGCAAAGGAAGACCAAAAATTCAGAATATAAATATACCTTGGCTTTTTTAGGGTATTCCGATGAGCCCAATTCAGAAACGTTAATTGAGCTGACATACAATTGGGGTAGGGCAGAATACCGTCATGGTGATGCTTTTGGTCACCTGTGTTTTAAAGTAGATGATGTGTATCAGGCGTGCGAACGCATTGAGGCAATGGGTGGTACAGTGACCCGAAAACCAGGGCCGGTGAAAGGCGGCACAACGGTCATTGCATTTATAAAAGACCCTAATGGTTATCAAATTGAGTTGATTTAATGATACAGTCTATTTTTCCCATCTCTGCATTCAACGATAATTATATTTGGGTGTGGGTGGATGATGTAAAAAAACAGGCGATCGTCGTTGATCCAGGAGATGCTGCACCTGTTCTGAATTTTTTGCAGGAGAAGGGGTTAACACTTCAAGCCTTGCTGATCACGCATAAACATCACGATCACACGGGTGGTATTTCAGCATTATTATCAGAATTTCCCGAAGCGCTGGTATTTTCGCACCCCACAGAAAATATCGCGCAAACCACGCATATTGTGATGAATGGCGATGTCATTAAAATCAATGATCATGAATTTAGAGTGATCCATATCCCAGGGCACACATTGGGACATGTGGCATATTATTGCAACCCAATGTTGTTTTGCGGCGACACCTTATTCACGAATGGCTGTGGCAGATTATTTGAAGGCACGGCAGAACAGATGCTCACATCGCTTAAAAAATTAATGGTATTGCCTGATGACACACAAGTTTATTGTGGACATGAATACACCTTGTCTAATATCAAATTTGCTTTGCAGGTTGAGCCGAATAATCAGCTGTTGAAAAAACGCTTTGAAGACGCCAAACAATTGCGATTTCATAATAAACCCACCGTGCCGTCATTGTTAAAATTAGAAAAAGACACTAACCCATTTTTGCGTTGCCATACTCAAGCCGTGATCAACAGTGCTTCAGAGCAGCTAGGAAAACCGTGCGAAACCGAAGTTGATGTATTCTATGCCTTACGTGAATGGAAAAATTATTTCTAAATTAATAGGTACTGTTATAGTAAACAATAAGGTAACCATTCACACCTGATTGAAGCAATTTCTTGAAAAATAGGTTGGCATACATAACCGTACAAAATGTATAAAATGCTTCGGTCTTGGAACTGGAGCGGCATGGAATGAGAAAAAGCGAGTCTATCGTTATGTCCATAAAAACATGGACACAATAGAGCGATATCATAGTCTTAAAAGTTCTTAAACTATTTAAGAACTTTTCAGAAATATATAAGGCCATTGAACCAAAGGGCTTTGGTAAAATTTGGGCGAATCTCAAATCACCTGTGAGTAAGTTTAAGGCATCTGGCAAAGTTCCGGTCATCGGTGAGGCTTCAATTGAAGCAGATTTATCCCAAAGTGATAGAACAATAGGTACCTTGCTCATGGAGGCAATGACCGCTTTTGATAAAACAAACATGCAGTTAATGCTGATCATCGATGAAGCACAAGTTTTAGCTTGTGAGGAAAATATGCATTTTGCGCATGCATTACGTGCAGCGCTTGATATCAGAAAAGATCGTATCAAGGTTATTTTTGCGGGAAGCTCTGAAATGACCTTGCGGAGAATGTTTGGTGTGTCATCTGAGCCTTTTTTCAACTGGGCTCCACTGGAACCTTTCGAGTTACTCGGAAAAGAATTTGTTACCATGATGGTAAAGCAAGTAAATACCATTTCAAAATATCCTCTCTCATTATTGGACGCACTGGAAGCATTTTCTCAACTTAACAATACGCCAGAATTTTTTCGACGATACATTGAAGGGTACATTATCAATCCGCAACAAGGCTCTGCAGATGCTTTAGAAGCAACTAAGGCAAAGGTGTTTAGTGACGAAAGTTTTAAGCAGCAATGGGACGCGTTGCTACCAGCGGATCAAGTTACGTTGTCGCTAATTGCAATAGGTGCCTCTGATTTACATAGTAAGGCAACATTACAGCGTTTGGGTAGGGAGCTTGGCGTAGGTGATAGTGTTGATAAAAATACAATACATAACGCATTGCGTCGACTAGGCAACAAAAATATTATAACCAAAGTTGGATATGGTATTTATCAATTTGAAGACCTTGCTTTTGCTGACTGGGTAAAACATAAAGAATAATTGTGCGTCTTAGCGATGTTGGCTGCACCCAGCCTTTTGCAGTGCTCTTAACGTCTTTCTTGAAAAACACGGTATTGCATGCAATTTTTTAATTGGTAGAATTTTTATTGCAGAAAATATTTTTGAGAGCATCATGTCTATTTTTAGAGTTGAAATTGTTCCCGTTGTATTGGAACCGCATCCAAACGCAGATAGTTTATCTATTGTTAAAGTATTTGATTATACTGTCTGTGTGCGTACCGCAGATTGGAATGATAAAGCAATCGGCGCTTATATCCCGCCTGATAGCGTAGTACCAAACGATGAGCGCTTTGCTTTTTTGCAAGGAAAAACACGTATTAAAGTGCGAAAATTGCGTGGTGTTGTGTCGATGGGGTTATTAATTTCCGCGCCCGAAGGTTCAAAGATTGGGGATGATGTGACTGCATTATTAGGCGTGACGCATTATGAGCCACCTCTACAAAATGCAACAACACATGGCCAAACGGAAAGTCCACCCAAAGATCTTATTGCGCCAACCTATGATGTAGAAAATATGCTGCGTTATGCATCTTTGTTTGAAAAAAATGAACTGGTACATGTCACTGAAAAAATCCATGGTGCAAATGGTCGATTTGTATGGCATCAAGATCGCATGTGGTGTGGCTCAAAAAATGAATGGAAAAAACCGGATTTGGAAAATTTATGGTGGCGTGCGCTTTCTCAAAATCCTTGGCTTGAAGACTATTGTCGACAACATCCGGGGGATGTGGTGTATGGTGAAGTATTTGGCAGTGTGCAATCGTTGCGATACGGCTTAAAGCTGGGGCATTATCAAATTCGTGTGTTTGATATTATGCGTGCAGGAAGATACTTGCCATTGGATGTTTTATTAAACGTCCCGAATTTTCAATTGGTCCCATCATTGGGCGTGCATCCATTTGATATCGAGCAATTAAAAGCATTGGCAGAAGGTGATTCTTTAATTGAAGGCGCGAATCATATGCGAGAAGGCATTGTGGTACGCCCGCAGATTGATCGTTTTGCTTATGAAATTAGTGGTCGACTTCAATTAAAAATTATTTCGAATGCGTATTTGGAGTGGAATTGAAGAATCTCAATATAATTTCAACCCAAATTAATGCGTTAAGTTAACGTGGGATGCTAAGATACCGGATGAGTTAAAGCAAACAAAAAATTTGGAAAGGAGCTTCTTTCCTATACGGAAAATGAGTTAAATAAATTGGCTGAGACTGATAAACTGATTTAGGTGAAATATGGAAGGAAAAACACTTGGTGAAGTCATACATAAAACTGCTAAAGATTTTCATGAAGCGGGAGTGATGAGCGAACAAACGTTACGTGATTTCGATGCAATGTGCTTGTCACCAGTAAAAAAAATACACGCCCAATCAAATAAAGTGCATTCGCAGACGTTTTAAAGTCAGTCAGGCTGTATTTGCCTTGTATCTCAATACAACTCTATGTCTATGATTCAAAAATAGAAGCAGGGGCAGAAAAACTCCAATGGAATCGCTCTAAATTTATTAGCTTTGGTTGATCATTATGGGTTGGCTCTGTTGGCAGTCTAGTTTTCTGCATTATCCACACCTGTCGAGTCAGTATTTAAAGAGCGCAGCGATGAGATGAAGGTGACAAATTGGCTACACTCTGAGAAAGTTGCCAATAATACCGTGAGAGAGAACGCTGTAGCTGCTTGATTCTGATTGATTTTTTGATGGGCCGCCACGGGATCGAACCGTGGACCTACTGATTAAGAGATCGAGTGATCTCATACAAACATCAATAAATCAAAGCCTTGCGATGCACGTTACGGCGAAAAACAGTCTAAAACAGTCTAATACAAGCTACAAACAGTCTGAGTACGTTACAAAATCCCTACACTTAGAGATAAGCACATTCAGGGAATGCTGCAGATGTTAGGGATAACTTAGCTTAAACAAAGTATAACAAATTATACCCAGTTATACTCAAAATAACTTATACTTAGGTATAAATTATTATAGTTGGATGTATTCACATGGACATCATGCAAAATCCATTTTCTCCAGGCGCTGGATCTCCGCCACCAGAGCTGGTTGGTCGAGACCCTGTTCTTGATCAAGGTAGAGTTTTATTTGGTCGTATTCGGAATCAACGTTCAGAAAAAAGTCTTTTGCTCACAGGATTGCGCGGTGTCGGTAAGACGGTATTGTTAAACCAAATGGAACAAATTGCAGAGCAAGAGGGATTCAAAACAGTATTGATTGAAGCGCATGAAGAAAAATCATTGAGCATATTGTTGATACAGTCATTACGAAAACTGCTTTTTAACTTACAACCCAGTGAAAAAGTTAGGCGTGGTTTAACAGTCTTAAAAAGTTTTATTAGTGCTGTCAAAATCAAGGTGGGCGAGGTTGAGGTTGGTTTAGATATCGAAGCAGAACGCGGCGCTGCTGATAGTGGCGATATTGAATCTGATTTGCCAAGTTTACTTGTTGCTGTTGCAGAAGCAGCGCGCGAACATCAAACCGTAGTTGTCTTATTGATTGATGAAATTCAGTATTTTGCTGTGAAAGAAATTAGCGCATTGATTATGGCGATGCACAAAATGCAACAACGCCAACTTCCTATGGTATTAATTGGCGCTGGATTGCCTATTTTGCCCGCGTTAGTGGGTGAATCAAAAAGTTATGCGGAACGTTTATTTCAATTTCCTGATATTGGGCCATTATCAGAAGCAGATGCTGCGAAAGCGTTAAATGATCCGGTAAAAATCGCTGGTTTGAAATTTTCAAAAGAAGCGCTTCATGAAATTTATTATTTAACGCAAGGACACCCCTATTTTATTCAAGAATGGGGATATCAATCTTGGAATCATGCAGTTGATCACAGTATTTCGTTGAAGTTAATTAAAGCGATAACGCCTGAAGTCATTCGTCGTTTAGATGAAAATTTTTTTCGTGTTCGATTTAATCGATTGACACCGAGCGAAAAAAATTATTTACGCGCGATGGCAGAGCTTGGACCTGATGCGCATCGATCCGGAAAAATTGCAGACATACTAGGTGTTAAACTTTCCAGTCTCGGTCCCGTTCGCGCAAAATTAATTAAAAAGGGTATGATTTATAGTCCTGTTCATGGTGACATGGCATTTACTGTGCCGTTGTTTGATCAATTTATGCGAAGGGTGATGCCATCATTTAAAAATAACCATCAGGATCAGCGATGATAAATTGACGCTGGCCGATCTCATCATCACCACGTTGATATCATTTTTCCTCGAGAGGTAAAAATAGGGGAATGTTGTGCGCAGCGATTGTTTGCAACAGTGGTGCCACAGAAGCCACTCTGATTTGTAAATCAGCGGGTCGGCGGTTCGAATCCGTTCACCAGCTTTTTTAAACCCTTAAAAATCAAGTAGTAACACCCTTGTTCACTACCGTTCTTTTTTGCTTACTTGCACATGTAGAGAATTTGGGTAGTACCTCCAACAGTCAGATCTTTCTAAAAAGGCTGGTCTAGTTTTTGGGGAGTAAACGTCTGGGGAAACACATCTACGCAAGGATAAAAAACTATTAGAAAATATTTCCTGTCATTAATTACGACTAAGGAGATATTTTTCATGGTGGGTATTTGTAAAGAGAATCATGCCTATTGGAAAGGCTTGATAG